>NZ_CAJHAR010000004.1 GCF_904846415.1 Psychrobacter piscatorii
GGCTTAGATGCGTATAGTTCATGGTTGCAATCTCACTTTGGTCGGTGGATAAAGACTTTGATGCTAGCGCATCTAGGTCTTTTTTTCACCTTGCATTTGGTATTGCACTTCATGTGTTAATCTAAGAATAAATAAGTTGCACGCTCCACTGCATCAGTTAACTATACGTAATAAACACTCTGCGACACATCTGCACGTTTTAGGATCCAAAGGTAGGAATGGCTTCACTCTCGTTGAACTTATTGTTACTGTAACGGTATTGGCTATCATAGTAGCGATTGCAACGCCAAGCATATTGACACAGTTAACGCGTATGGAAGCCAAACGCGTCAAAACCCAATTACAGAACACCCTCGCTTTGGCAAAAGCTGAAAGCTATATCACTAGACAGGATGTATTGGTTTGCTTGTCAAATAATGGACGACGCTGCAATAGAAATGCTGACGAAACCCTTTTGGCATTCGTAGATACAAATGATAATAAACGTTTTGATGCTCGAGTAGATACTCTATTAATTCAAGAGCAGCTGAACTTGAAATATAGCACCTTGAAGCTAAGAGTCGGGAGCAGACGTCACTATACAAAGTTTTGGGGTGATAGTGGCAAGCCTCGAGGTCACTTCGGCCATATCAAATACTGCCCTACATCTTCTTATAATGAATCGATGTATCAAATCTCGTTTAATCAAGCAGGTATTGTTAAATATAAGCTTAATTCAGATCATCCTACTGACTGCTAGCTGTGCTAAGCAGTAAAGAGATTCAAAAATAATAATCTATCTATTGATAACGTTGCTGCTGTTGCCATAGCAGCCGACTTTGTAATGGTTGATAATCAAGTAGATGATCTATCAGATGCCGATGCAGCTTTGACCAGTTATTGAGTGTCGATATCGTTATACCTAGGTAGGCCATCTCTATAATGTCGATACCCCTAAACACAGTCTGACCAGTGTTGCTTTCTAAATGCTCAGACTCTGTAGCATTCTGCATGATTGGCAGTAACCCCACATCAGGTAAAAAGCGATACACACTATCAGGTTCGATAGTATCTTCGATGTTGTCATGCGTTAGCGTTAAGGTAAAACCTAACTCATTGAATAGGTGCTGCTCAAATTGGCGCAAACATAAACGAAGCTCATTATTATCTAAAGGTTGCTTCAGCTGCTGTAGACTGTCCTGATAATGTTGCCACAATACTGGCATTGGATCTTCGGTCGGTAACAACCGCCACAGTATCTCATTAAGGTACAACGCCGCATATTGGTGCTGTCCATTGATATTACTGTAAGGCACAGTAGACAGTGCGGCAGAGACACCCTCTTTTTGCTCGTTATTTGTTTGACGAGTGGTTTGCGAAGTAATCTGGATTTGAGTGAATGTTTTTAGGTCGCGTTTGCCAGTGGCAAATAGCTGTAAAGGCATAAATAATGGTGCGCCTTTTTTCCCAACACCATGTATCACACCATGCTGCTGAGAAAAAAGATAATACAACGCACGCTTTTCTTGATAAGGACGCTGATGTAATAAATAGCCAATTAATGCTTCGTTACGCATCGTTCATTACCTCAGCATTTAGCATATGGATAGCAATATTACCGTACTATCCTTGATTGCTATCAATATCCCAAACTGGTTAATGCACGTTCGTCATCAGACCAGCCACGTTTAACTTTGACCCATAGCGTTAGCATGATTTTTTTATCAAACAGCTGCTCCATATCTTTACGAGCATCCATACCGACTTGCTTGATGCGTTGACCTTTATCACCAATGACAATGGCTTTTTGACCACTGCGCTCAACATAGATAGTTGCATCAATAAAAGTACATGCTTTACGTGGACGCCCTGTCTTTGGATCTGTATGCGCAGGCTCATCTTTAAACGCATCGATCTGTACGGTCAAGTCGTATGGCACTTCATCACCCGCACTACGCATGATTTTTTCACGAATAATTTCACTGGCTAAGAATCGCTCTGAACGGTCAGTGATTTGCTCTGTATCATAAATAGGTGCAGCAACTGGTAAATGTGAGGCGATCACTTCTTGCAAACGATCTAAGTTTTGGTTCTTGAGCGCCGATACTGGAACGATATCAGCAAAGTCAAAACTTTCATTAAAGGTTTCAATAAGCGGCAATACGCTGCCTTTATCTTTTAAGGTATCTGACTTATTAATAACCAATACAACAGTTAAATTGGTATCACCAAGCTTTTGCAACGTCAATAGATCATCATCACGCCATTGATCTGAGTCAACAACGAACAATACTAGATCAACATCTACTAGAGCAGATACTGCCGCTTTATTCATACGCTCATTAATAGCCCGTACTTCATTGCGATGGATGCCTGGCGTATCCACAAATACTGCCTGCATCTCGTGATTGGACAAAATGCCATGAATACGGTGGCGCGTCGTTTGCGGCTTACGCGAAGTAATAGACAGCTTTTGACCCAATAAGTGGTTCATCAACGTTGATTTACCCACGTTTGGACGTCCAACAATGGCAACATAACCAGCTCTGAAGTCGTCAGCCATACGAGCATTCGTATTTGGCGCAAAAAACTCTTCAATCGCCATATCGTTGTCGATTGTGATGTCTTCTACGTTATCGGCATTCGTATCGACATCTGTATTTTCAATCATATTTTGAGTACTATCTTCATTATTCGATGGCACATCAGGGTGATTGCTCATAAGTTGATCCTATAGGGTTCATATCCGGCCAAATATGACTTAATAGTTTGTCGGTGCAGTTACTATTAGATATCGGCTGGTAATATTTGAAATAAGTAGTATATAAGGTAAATTAAGTCTATGCCGCTTCAGGTCTCATCACTCAAAAGCGGCATTGTTGACTCAGAAATAAGCCTGTAATCGCCTGCGAATATTTGCTAAGAGCGTTTTTTAGCGGATCCTGGAAGTTTATGCAGCTGATTGATCATAAGCTCTGCTGCTTTTTGCTCAGCGATACGGCGACTTTCACCAGATTCAGTAATATCAGGGCAGTTTTGAATATTCACGTGGCAACGTACCACGAAAATTTGATGGGGAGCGTTGCCACGTGTTTCCATAAGCTCGTAGTTTGGCAAATCAAATTGCTTAGACTGTAACCACTCTTGCAAACGGCTCTTCGCATCTTTTAGTGCTTTTTGGTCATTAACGTTGTCAATCAGGTCTCCATACCAAGAAAGTACGCAGTGACGAGTAATATCCATATCTTGACTGTCCAAATAGATAGCTCCAATCAAAGACTCTACCGCATCCGCCAATATAGAAGCACGATTACGGCCGCCACCTTTACGCTCACCCACGCCTAATATGAGATGGTTAGACAGCTCCAGATTTTGCGCGATAATAACCAATGATTCTTGGCGAACCAAAGTTGCACGCATACGGGTTAGACGCCCTTCGTTTTGATTAGGATAACGATGGTATAAAGCCTCACCCACAATCATACCCAAAAGCGCATCACCTAAAAACTCTAGACGCTCATAGTTTTTTTTGCTGTCAAATGAGCGGTGCGTCAATGCAAGCTTTGGCAGGCTCAAATCATTAAACACATAGCCTAACTTGCGCGTTAAGACTGCTAAGCGCTGAGTAAATTCTGAGCTAACAACAAGCGTGTCGACAGACGTGCTATTTTTTTTAGGAGTAAGAACCGCTTGGGAATGTTGCGAAGTTGGTTTCATGCGTGGCTTGTGGTTATCCCTTCTGTTTTACAGATTTAGTTTAATAAGAGTATATATTGGATTTTGTTGAGAACGCTAAAGCGCTGTCCCATATTATGATTATTTATTCTGCTGTAGCCATATCGATGTCTCCTTCGAAACGATTTACGATATCGACATTGCTAAAGAACGTATTGGTTACTTCATATTCTTTATGAATGGCCAACTGGCCTGTTTTTTTATTGGTAAAAGTGAATACATCTTCAGCATTGGTGTCATAGTCAGCATTGATGGATAGCTGTTTGTTAACACGCTCAACGAATTGCTTGGCTGTCTCGTTATTGTCATTGGCTACTTTAAGCTCTGCACTCAAGAGCTTAGTCAACTGATAGTCACCAATTTGAGCAGGTACAATGGCCACCAGGAGTTTAACCGCGATACCCAACATCATAATAATGAGAACGATGTTTGTCACACTAGCACCGCGCTGCGTGGCAAGACCAGATAACTGCTGCATGATGGAAATCCTCGATTGATAGATGACTATTTTTGATAGCGTTCTATATCTATAAATTAGATAGTAGAACGCTATTTATTGAATAGTAACGATATTAGCATAAAACTATTATCGATAAATCAATCAATAGATACTCACGATACTAATCAATAGTACCATTGCGTTCAAAGGTTGGTAGATTTAGTCCAGGTGGCTTATGCATCCATATATAGACAGCTTTACCCGCTAAATTTTCATCAGGGACAAAACCCCAAAAGCGACCATCTGCACTGCGATCACGGTTATCACCCATGACAAAGTACTGACCCTCTGGCACCTTAATACGCCACTCTGTACCTTCTGAACTCACAACTTCTGGTGATTGTTGCTGCAAGAAGGGAGCATACTGAGAGCTGTTCATACCATTTAAGTAGCGAACAAGGTGTGTGTTTTCACCCTGTGTCTCTTGGAAATACTGTGCGGCGTCCTCTTCTTCCTGACCCATCGCAGCAGCACTCTCTTCTGTGAGCACCTGACCTGGACCAACTTGTCCTGGCAAATAAAGTTGTGACGTCAATTCTGCACTTGCCGAAAAATCGACAGGCGTCGTCTCCACTGGTACATCATTAATAGAGATTGTACCTTGATTGTAGCTGACGGTATCACCAGGCAACCCAATCAAGCGCTTGATGTAGTAGATGCTTGGGTTTTCAGGATAACGGAATACCACTACATCGCCATGCTCAGGCTCGCCAGTATCCAATACTTTATTATACGTTAGCGGTAAACGGACGCCATATGCATACTTATTGACAGCAATAAAATCACCCGTATATAACGTCGGCACCATGGAGGATGATGGAATATTAAAAGGCTCAATTAAAAATGAGCGTACTATTAATACCACTGCCAACACAGGAAAGAAGTCATAAGCCCAGCGTACCAGCAGGCTCTCTTTGCCTCGTCCGCGAGTTCTACGCTGTTTAAACGCAAGCTTATCTAACAGCCAGACAATCCCTAAGCCTATAGTCAACGGCACTAAAATTAAATTGAAATCAAAATCCATACCAAATTGCCTATTAACATGCTGCTTGTCTAGCTGCTTTGACGATAAAATTAACGATATTCAACTGCTGCTATGTACAAAAATTATCTGAGATAGAACTGTCTATTAACTATCAACTTGCAAGACAGCCAAGAAGGCTTCTTGTGGAATCTCCACGTTACCTACTTGCTTCATGCGTTTTTTGCCCGCTTTTTGCTTAGACAATAGCTTTTTCTTACGTGACACATCACCGCCATAACATTTGGCCAATACGTCTTTGCGCATGGCTTTTACTGTACTACGACCGATAATTTGACTACCAATTGCTGCTTGAATCGCCACATCAAACATCTGACGTGGAATCAATTCTTTCATCTTGGTCACTAGCTGGTTACCGCGGAAACGTGCTTGATCTTGGTGCACAATCATCGCCAAGGCATCAACTTTATCACCGTTGATTAGCACGTCAACTTTAACCAATTTATCAACTTGATAACGATCAAAATTATAGTCCAGTGATGCAAAACCACGCGAGACTGATTTTAGACGGTCAAAGAAATCCATGACCACTTCACCCATCGGAATATCAAAGATAACCTGAACTTGCTTACCCATAAAGCGCATATCAACCTGCACACCGCGGCGCTCAATACATAGCGTCATGACGTTACCCAAGTAGTCTTGCGGTACTAAAATTTGACAACGCGCAATTGGCTCACGGAACTCTTCGATGTTATTGGGCTCAGGCAGTCTTGATGGATTATCAACATAGATGACCTCGCCGCCTTTCTTTTCAATCTCATAGATCACTGATGGGGCGGTAGTGATCAAATCCAAGTCATACTCACGCTCTAAGCGCTCTTGGATAATCTCCATGTGTAGCATGCCTAAGAAGCCACAACGAAAGCCAAAGCCTAACGCGTCTGAGGTATCAGGCTCAAAGAATAACGAGGCATCATTGATTTGTAGCTTCTGCAACGCTTCACGGAATTTTTCAAAATCACTAGAGTCTACTGGGAACATACCAGCATATACTTGCGGCGTGATTTGTTTAAAACCTGGGATACGATCGACGTCAGGGGTCTTTGCATGGGTAATCGTATCACCAACTGGCGCACCAGCAATGTCTTTAATACCCGCGATAATAAAGCCTACTTCACCCGCTTCTAAGATACCAGTATCGACAGGTTTTGGCGTAAATACACCGATAGAGCTTACTGGATGAGCATCGCCAGTTGATTTGATATAAATCTTATCACCTTTTTTCACGGTTCCTTGGCGTACACGTACTAAAGAGACCACGCCCAAATAGCTATCAAACCATGAATCAATAATCAACGCTTGTAGGGGTGCTTCACGATCGCCAGTCGGTGCTGGAATAAACTCGACTAAGGCTTCCAATAACTTGTCGACACCTAGACCGGATTTCGCTGATACACGCGGCGCATCTACTGCATCAATACCGATAATATCCTCAATTTCTTGAATAACGCGCTCAGGCTCGACTTGTGGCAAATCAATTTTATTAAGGACTGCCATCACTTCTAAACCTTGGTCTACTGCCGTATAGCAATTGGCAACCGACTGAGCTTCTACGCCTTGAGCGGCATCAACAACCAATAGCGCGCCTTCACAAGCGGCTAACGAGCGCGATACTTCGTATGAGAAATCGACGTGACCCGGTGTATCAATAAAGTTCAGCTGATAACGCTCACCATTTGGGTGATCATAAAATAATGTTACCGATTGTGCTTTGATAGTGATACCGCGCTCACGCTCAATGTCCATCGAGTCGAGCACCTGCGCCTGCATCTCGCGATCTTGCAAGGCACCGCACATCTGGATAAAACGATCGGCAAGGGTCGACTTACCATGATCAATGTGGGCAATGATTGAAAAGTTACGAATATTGGCTAATGCAGTCACAAAGCGCCTACTAAATTAAAGGTGATAGAATAATTAAACGAAAGAACAGATATTGTCATGTGCAATCAATAAGATACTTTTGCTTCGTTGAGAGTAGACCAGTTAAAACGAGCCGATTTTACTAATATCGTCGCCTAGAATATATAGCCAAGCATGTTAACTCTTATGCGCACGCATGAAAGAGTATTCTAGCAGTTTTCAACCACAAAGTAAGGCGATTTTAGTAGCAGAGGTATGATTTGCAGGTCAAGGAAAGTATTTAGAAACAATAAAATTAGAAAACCAGACGTTCATTGAAAGTTCATCAACATATAGATTCTGAATAAAGTGCCCATGAACAGAATTAAATGAACTATTTAGGCAAACTGTTTTTGGAAAAATCTTCCTCTATATTATAGTTTTTAGCTTGATGTAGATATTTATACATCCATGGTGATCTACCATAGAAAGCACCATTTATCTGGGTCTGCTCTATCAGATATTCACGAAACCTTAGATAAAACTCATTGTCTGGACTCTTAGGCTGTTGCCAAAAACCTTTGAGTGGCTGCTGATCTGTTAGTTTTGGAGTATCGTAGATTGCTCGGCCCATAACTTTGGTAGGCTTTTTATGATAAACCGATTGTAGCCCAGTAGTGCTATTGATAGTAACCATACCGATACTATATTTCATAAGCGTTGGTAGGTGCATATCACAGCCATAGAACACTCGGTGTGCCACTTGATAACGCTCAGCCAAACTAGCTACCAGCTCACGGTAGTCACGATGACCACGATCTAGTGGGTGATGCTTAAACACAAGCAATTGCTTTTTATTAGCATAGTCTGCAAAGCTTGCAATAGACTCATCAATGAACTGTACCACATCACGATAATCACTGTGATGAGTAATCTGTGAATCATTATGAACTTGCAAACTGATCAGAAAATAATTGTTACTTTCATATTTAGTAAGCCTATTTTGCAACTGTTTGTCGGGTATATAATCTCTCAACTTGCGCCATGGTGCTTTGAGCCAAGCGATTGCTTCTTGCCATGCGGTCATACCACGATAATGTGAATAGTGAGGATAGCGTCTCTTATAGAGCCAAGCCACAATATAGTAAACGATAGCAGCGATACTCAGACGATAAAAACGATTATGTGTATATAGCGGCTTATCATTGGCTTTTTTGAGCGCTTTAATATCATCTATACTTAGGCGTGAATAACCATTAATGCCATGTTCTTGTAAAGTAATATAATCAGGACGCAAATAGCCCTCTTCAAATACGAAAAATGAAATGCCTAGTCGTTCACTTAAACATGCCGCCTGTGTATGATGCGGACGACAATCGCCAAAACAAACAATTGCATCAATATCATGCTCTTTGATAAAAGACTTTAGCCAAGAAGTGAACTGGGCTAAAGTATCAGTATATTCATAAGTGTTGTCATGGTGATAAAAAAAAGCATCGCCAGCATTGAAATTAACTTTACTAACTTTGATATCTTGCGTTTGCAAAAATGATGAAAAGCGATTAAAAAACCCACCCATTTTCCCTTGTAGTAGCAAGACATGTCGATGAGTGAGCAAGTGAGACATCGAAGCTGCCATAATATGAGGCTACCATTAAATGAAAGAGGATATACAGAGGTAAAAAGAGTTGGTTAATAATATAAAAATACATAGTGTAATAATTATTATACCGAAAAATTACATCGTTGTCGCAATGGAATTACATAGTACTTTTGATGTTAATTAATGAGATATTTTACGCAGTCGCCATCGGTGCCGCTGCTGCATAAAACCTATGGCAGCTTGGCGCTTGATCTGTTCAGGTAGTGCTGATATAAGTGATATTGAATCTTTAACTGAATTATTTACGCTATTAGATACTTTATTTTGAACTTCTTCATTGCCCTCAAGTAGACACAAGTTTTTGGGAGGGTATAAATAGTCAATCACCTGCTCTACTTGTGCAAGACCATAACCATCAGGCAAACGGTATAATGGATAACGTATTAGCGAACAATATATTAACTGCTCAAGAGACAATGGTATGTCTCGTTGACGTCTTTCTAGATATTCAGCTTTTGGCGATAATTTTGCGTCGATATCTTTAGTTAAACCCCAGCCTGCATAAAATGGTAAACCATAGCAGGTAACATCCAAACCGCGGAGCAATGCCTCGAAACCAGTTAGTGAGCTAATCGTATGTACTGCATCGACCCACTCTAAGCAATCAGGCATCGCGGTATCATAAGCAACAGCCTCCACCTGACCTAAGCATGCTTCTGTGACCTTACCCGCTCGCAGTCCTGCTTCTACATCTGGGTGCGGCTTATAAATCAAGTAAGCATCTGGATTATCTTGTCTTACACGTTCAATCAAACCACTATTTGTCTTTATTGTTGAGCCACAGTACTGTACTGATAAATCATCTTCTACCTGACCGATAATAAGAATGCGCCGTTTTCCAGATACTTTGGCATCCTGCATCCAAGAGTTATGTCGGATACTAGAAATACCTATACCCGCGCCAACATTATATTTGCTCACTCGCTGAGTCAGCAGTTTTTCTTGAAGCATTTGTACGCGTGCATGTTGCTGTGAGCTCAGCGTCTGACATTCACGTAGAGATGTCTCTAAGTCTGAAGGCTGTGTCGCATCATAATAAATACCTTGTTTATCTACCACAACAGACAGTGGTGCCAACAGTGTGGCACCTAAACCATTCGAGCGAATAAACCCATCTTCCATACAATAAATAGTTGGTATACCTGAGGGCTGCTCGGTAGCTTTTTTCTGTAGTTTCTTATATATCTGTAGACGTTTTGCTAGTCCCCATACTAATAAAGGTTGATGGTAGTTGACACGGAAATGATCTGGATGTAATAAATTTTTTAGACGCGGTTTTGGCTTAATAAATAAAGTCGTGCGTGGAAAATTTGTAAATGCTTTTACAAACGGCAGCTTCCAGCGACTAAATTCATATATCGTCAAGTTACCATCCAGACGTGCTTGCCAGTATCGGTTCGTAATTAGCCAATTAATAGCCGTATCAATATCACAAGCTTGTTTCGTCGCTGGATCTACATATCGGCTATAATCAATATAAGCACTATAGAATAACGTTTCCAATGTAGTATTTCGCACCCTACGTGACACTGTAGGGAGCAATGCTAGACGACGTTGCTTTACTATTTTTAGTAAGCGTTTGGGTGCCCCAATATCATCAGTTAACCCCCAACCACTGTACCAATTAATTCCAAAGCAATGGACCGTTTTACCTATCATTAAGGCTTCAAACCCCATATGGGAGCTAACTGTATAAACATGATCCACTTGTGATAGTAATGCTATTGGATTGAGCGCTTGAGTCAGTATTTTGACATTTTTGGGCAATTTCAAACTGGTTAAGTAGCCTGATTTTGACGCAGGATGAGCTTTTATCCAAATATGAGCATGAGGGTGCTGACGGCAAGCTGATTTTAACATTTGCTTAAACTGGCGTTTGTTAGCACCAGCACCTTTGACAGATGCATCACCAGCTACTTGGTCAATTAATAAAACATGCGACTTTAACGAGCCTTCTTTTACATGAGTAGCTGCTTCATTGACTAAATCATCCAATAACGGACAATCGATCGTTGAGTTATATTTACTAAGCTTTTCGTCACAGATACGTGCCATCAATTGCTGAGCACGCGTTTCATCTAATTCGCAACTATTTTTATCAACAGTTTTTGCACGCTCTATAATCAACTGCTCAAGGCGCGAGGGATGCGTCATATCAAAGTAAATGCCAATATCATCGACAACCACACTCAAGCTATGGCGGCTACTGACACCTGAGTCTAATGAGCGCAAAAAACCATCTTCAATACTTAACGCGCTCAAATTCTGACGTGTAGCGGCTTTGCTAGCTCGTTGAAAACTTTTTTTATGGCCCCATCCAATAAATGCATCAGGTTGTAATGTTCTTTTATGACTCGCTAAGCTTTGGTGCAATTTTGACCATGGATACCAGCGATGGATGTCCGCTTGCAAAACTTGTGATAACAATAAGTTGTTCTGACGCATCCCCTTACCGATCACTGCAAGTTTCTTTGGTGATTCTTGATTGGTTGATGTCAAAGGTAGCGCATTATTAGAGGTAGATACATTTAATACCTTGTCTTTATCCGCTACGCTTTTTGCCATTTCTGATACCTCTATACATCACTTTTTCATTCAGTTGATAAAGTCGCTGCTTAACAAACAATGACTAAACAACCATTATAGATCTAAAATCACTTTGGCAGCGATTGCTAATTGATAAACAATCTGCGACAAACCACGAGCAATCTCTACGCGCTTAGTTTTGACTTTTGGTAATACCATAATTTCGTCGCCTTGCTGAATACGATAAGCAGTGTTCACAACTTCACTGGCACCATTTTGATGAATAATTAGGATATCTTTGCTATCAGCATTATCAGAGAAACCACCAGAATTGGCCACATAATCACCAACAGTATAGTCTGGGTTGAAAGTAAGCGCACCTTGTGCTCGTACTTGACCGTTGACTGTAATAACTGATGTTTGTGCTGGTATCTCAATGATGTCACCTTGTTGCAAGATAATATCCTGCCACGAGTTTGGCACCACGACAATTTGACCGTCAGTTTGTACATTGCGCGCTTTAGCAACAAACTGCTTGACCAATGCAGCATCATCTTGACGTAGTGCTGCCTCCTCACGAGTCGTAGACTGTGTCGCTAACGTTAGCTCTTCTAAACGATCAAGCGACTCGTTAATCATACGTTTTTGTTGTTCAGCAACAGATTGACGGTATATCGTCAAGTGTGTCAGCTTGGCCAGTGGGCTTGGCTGCAATTGTGGCACGATATCTTTTAAACGTGCACCATATGGCACGACCATTGCACCATTACCAGTATGTGCACCTTTTACCTGCACAGCGATAGTACCTGCATAGCGATCGGACGTTACTACCATTTGATCGCCGTTATAGACAGGTACGTTTTGAGCTTCGCTTAATGAGTAATACTCTGCCGTTTGTGCCCGTCCTGCACTGCGAGTAATACTGACATTAGTAGCGTTGGCTGCTGGATTGGAAACTTGCAATACATCCCCAATAGTCAAATCGTTCACATCAAACTCAAAAGTATATTCGTTTTGAACTTGTCCGCTTACGACAAACGTTTTTTTCTGTGGAGCGACAGTGATCACATCACCATCACGAAATGAAAATGCCTGCAATTTACCCGCTAGCAGGAAATCATAAAGATTGACTTGCTGTAGCATTTGACCGTTACGTTTGATTTGAATGTCGATATAACTGCCGCGTGTTGGATCAACACCGCCTGCTCTATCTAAATAAGACAGCACTGAATCTGCAGCAAGACCGCCATAGTAACCTGGCTGTTTGACAAAACCTGTGACAAATATTTTGACTGGTTGTGCCTGCTCTAGTGATGCATAAACGCCCACGTTTGAACGATAGATACGACTGACTGCACTCTTAACAACGTTTTGTAGGTTGCCATTTTGTACACCAGAAATACGAACTGGACCAACATTTGGTAAGAAAATATTACCCTGTGGATCAACCGTCATAGTAGCTGCATACTGATAGGCACCCCACATTCTTACTTGAACATTATCGCCAGGGTTTATCACATAGCTATCATTAAAAGTAGAACCAGAAGTGGTCGAGAATGCGCCGCGAAACAACTGCTCACCAAACATCATATCTTGCGTATTGATATCTTGGTAAGGGCGCGTGGTATTGATTACCGACTGACTTGGTAAACTTGCGGCATTGACCGCCTCTTGAGTGGTGGCCTGCCCCGGAACACCACCTGCAAATGCCTGCGTTGACACATTGATATTATTACGGTTTTGGTCTTGAGCCATACTATTGCTGCTTGTACCAAAGCCTGACCCTGATATTTGATCGGCATAACTGCTTGCAGCGGTTGCTGACATGCTAGTCGCTGCCATTGCCAGACTTGTTGCTATCACGATAGAACGTGGTTTCATATTCATGCGTTATATTCCTTTCCTGATCTATCGATCATTACTGGTATCTGGTTTGTCAAAACTAGCTACGATGATCACGGACAACCGCCATCACCAAACGTACAAACCCATAGAGCATTAAAAGTAAAGCCAACGATGTCCATATCAGATAGGCTTGGCGCGGATATGACGCCTCTTCAGCCTCATACGGCGTTGAAATCACAATCAAGTTTTTCATTTTCTTGAAAGCCTCCAATCTCGACTTTTCAAGCGATGATAATGATAGCTTATATAGCTCTGTTGCAAAGTCGACATCCGCTTTAATGGTCTCAAACTGTACAGCCTGTCTATTCAATTTAGTCGTGTTAGGTGAGGTTAGTTTGGTTTGCTCTTGGGCAATTTGTTCCTCAACTGCTTTTATCTGACTTCTTAGTGAAACCACTTGCGGCGCATCTGGATTTAGGTAGCTCAGTAATTGACGCTCTTCAGTGCGTAAAGAGCTCAATTGCGCCTGCAGGCTGCCAATCAGCTGATTAACAATCTGCGCATTAGCTTGCGGATCATAAATCTCATTTTTATTTTGATAATTTAATAATTGCTCTTTGGCATTATTTAGACGATCTTCTGATTCATCTAACTGAGTTTCTGCGAATGCCAATTGATCACGAGCCACCTCTTGTGAGATACGATTTACGAAACGCTCAGACTCACCTAAGATAGCTTTGTTCAGCTCAAAAGCATATTTTGAGTCAAAGCCTTCTGTCGATACCGAAAGCACATAACTTTGCTCATCAAGATCAATGTGTACACGTTTTTTGAAGTATTCGAGCAAATCCTCTTGAGTTGCATCAGGATCAATTTCATAGATAGGGTCTGAGCCATCAACATAATAAGCTTCACGGAATTTGAACTTATTATCGAGGCGCTTTACCATATCATTCGACAGAATGTATTCTGTCAAATACGTTGCATCTTCTTTACTGGTACTATTTACGCCCAATAGAGCTGATAATCCTCCACCAGACGGCACACTTGAGTCACTGACTTGTTTGACCACCACATCGGCAGTCGAAACGAAGCGTGGATGAGCAAGAGTCATCACATAATATATAACGAGCAACCAAGGCAGGATGACCAAGCCAATAAATAGCGAGAAGTTAATTATCTTACTTTTTTGCTTTGTGGATATGCTTTTCATAAACCTCAATCGCTTCTGTTGTATCGTCAAACACGTGTGCTGTTTGATCCATTAGTACAATACCAATATCGCAGTTTCGTTTGATATCGCCAATATTGTGCGACACTATTAAAAATCCGGCCTGTGCGCGGCGGGCCGCTAAAATCTCTTCGCTACGCTTACGGAATGCAGCATCACCAACCGCTCCTGCCTCATCGAGCATATAGTAATCAAAATCAAAGGCTAAGCTCAGCCCAAATGTTAGACGAGCTTTCATACCAGATGAGTAACTCTTAACAGGCATGTCGAAATAATTACCGATATCAGCGAATTCTTGAACAAAGCGGATTTTTTCATCAATATAAGGGCCGTTGGAGTATAGTCGGCAAACAAAACGTACGTTTTGACGACCTGTTAGGCTACCTTGAAAACCCCCTGCGACTCCAACGGGCCATGAGATGGTCGAGTTGGTAATAATCTCGCCATGATCGGGCTTGTCTAGTCCACATATAATACGCAACAGTGTTGATTTACCCGCCCCATTACGACCGAGCAAGCCCACACTTTTCCTATCACCAATGGTCAAATTCAAATCTTTGAATAGATAATGCCGACCTTCCTTGGTCATAAACGACTTGGAGACGTTTTTGATTTCAATCATTCATTTGCCTGCTATTACTTTGATCGAATAAGGTCTTTCTCGACCGCTTTATACATTAATAGGCCTAAAAAATTCACACCCACCATCCATTTCAAAAAATATCCTATATCAATGTGATAAGCAGGATAAGTAGGGGCCAATGCATTTCTCATTAGCTCAATATTATGGACGAACGGAACATATAATATGTAGCTTAAATAAGGTTCAGGAATAATATGAATGGAATACATAATTCCAGATGTAAAGTACAGGATAGTGAAGATTAAACCAATAACTTTACTGATTTCTCCACCATAATAACCGACCACCATCATGATCAACGCCAAGCCAAAACCAAATAAAAACAAGGTTAGCCAGCAAAACAATACTACATGTAAATGAGCTAGGCTAATAGGTATCCCTATAAAAGCCAGTATGACTAACAGCAGTATGAATGTGAAAAAATAAATCACCAACTCTAAAAACGATCTTGCAATAATAACATCGATGTGACGTACTGAACGATACATTAATAGACCTTGATTGGCCTCTACTGCTCCCAATGATCGCGTTGCTATTGTACTCATCATACGAAATGGTACTAAGCCTGCAACCAAAAACAGCATGTAATCCATTCCCGGAAGTACACGAGTCATAATAGCGCCAAATATTATTAAATAAATGGCAACTTGAAACATGATTTCTAATGGAGCCCACAGATAGCCCAAACGATAACCACCAAAGCGCGTTTGTAGCTCACGCATCAGCAACGCATGAAATGCTGCACCCATGACTTTCAAGCCACTGCGATGTTTGATAGGACGATAAGGGGGTAATTGGACAGACATGGCGTTACAGGACTTTACCGAAAACAGCCCCTATGATAAGTAAGCGCGACATAAGTTACAAGAATTAATCTGTACATAGACAGATAAACCTATGATTTGGTAAGAAATCTGTAAGTTATTAGATATGGAAGCTTAAGACACTTAGTTATAAATATTTATTTCAGGCAAAAAAAAGCCAATCCCAGAGAGATTGGCTTTTTTGATACTGCTATATATGGTGGCGATGAAGAGACTTGAACTCTTGACCTCACGATTATGAGTCATGCGCTCTAACCAGCTGAGCTACATCGCCGTTTTAGGCTGCACATTATGCCTAAGCTGCTGACTGACGTCAACCCCTAATGGGCATTTTTTGCAAAAAAATGAATGTAATTCAAATTAACTGCAAATATTACTACGACAAACGATAAAAAAGGTTTGGTAAACCGATAAGCCGGGTTCTGTCGTGGACGATCATTCCTCTAGGCGTATCATCGCTAATACGCTCAAGCAACCTACCCGCATCGAACGCGGGCCGCGCCATGCCGATGCCTATTTGGTCTTGCTACGCGTGGAGTTTACCATGCCGTGAGATGTTGCCATTCACGCGGTGCGCTCTTACCGCACCCTTTCACCCTTACCGATAATACCCTAAGATACTAAAGGCGGTCTACTCTCTGCTGCACTGGTCGTCAGATTACTCTGCCCAGCCGTTAGCTGGCACGCTGCCCTATGTAGCCCGGACTTTCCTCCCCTGCTCATCTGTTGCCAGTGTGCAGCGGCGATCGCCTAGTCTACCAAGCGCGCTAGTATAGCAAAACTAACGCCTGTATGGGAATGTCTTTTCGTCTTATTTTCAGGATGGCTGAAACTACCTCAAAAACATCTTAAAAACTTAGATAAACGCTGTTGGCAAAGGTATATCGATATTGCCTGAATGTTCATTTGATTGTTTGGCTAAAACCAGCCAATGCGCTTCAGGATAATAATTGGCTAAATACGCTTGTAGAAAATCAATAGTACTATTTGCGATCTCAGTATCCGTTTGCTCAGCATCATCATGAATATGATTGTAAATAACACTGTGTACCGTTAAGCCGCGCGATTTTATCGCCTCCAAACTAAGCAACGTATGGTTAATGCTGCCCAATCGACCAGAGGTGACTAAGACGATAGGATAGCCTTGCTCAGCGATATAATCCAAGGTCAATAATTCAGTAGTAATGGGAACTAACAACCCGCCTGCCCCTTCTAGCAACACCACCTCGTAATCATCCTGCAATGCTTTCGTGGCTTCAGTAATCCCTTCAATATTGAGAGGTTGGTTGGCCAGTGCTGCGGATAGATGCGGTGACGCGGGCTTTTCGTAGCGATAAGGACAAGTGGTAAAATCAATATCACACGGCTGTAATGGCATTCCCATCAATTGACGGTGACTTAAAATATCATCTGCAATGCCTAGCTCGCCATCTGCTTGTTTACTGATGCCCGTTTGTACCAACTTTTGCGTGATAACGTTCACACCCTGTTGCATCAACGCTTTGGCAAGTAGGCCAGTGGCATAGGTTTTACCAATATCGGTATCGATGCCGGAGATAAATAGCACGCTCATGATTGATCTCTGTTTTCTAAATACGTATGGACCACTTTTACCAATGCTTGGCATAAGGTCGTCAGCTCATCATCAGTAATCACGTAGGGTGGCATAATATACACCAGCTTCCCAAAAGGTCTGACCCAGATACCGTTATCAATCAATAAAGACTGAAAAATGGGCATATCAACGGCGTCATCTAACTCAATCACGGCGACTGCACCCAAACAACGTACCTCGGCAACCCCTGCTAGCTGCGCAGCTGGGGACAGTTGTTGCTCCATCGTACGCTGCATATTGGCGGTACGCGTTTCGATATCATAAGACAGGATCAAATCAATCGACGCACATGCGACGGCACAGGCCAGTGGATTGCCCATAAAGGTTGGACCATGCATGAGGGCTGGATAATCACTATTGTGAATGGTATCGGCGATATTGCGGGTACATAGCGTTGCGGCAAAAGTCATATAGCCACCCGTCAGCGCTTTACCAATAGTAATAATATCAGGACAGATATCAGCATGCTCACACGCAAATAGTTTGCCACTACGACCAAAACCAGTGGCGATTTCATCCGCAATCAAGAGCACATCGTACTCATCGCACAATTGACGCAGCAACTGCAAATATTCAGGACTATAAAAACGCATCCCACCTGCGCCCTGAATAATTGGCTCAATGATGAAACCCGCCAGCTGCGCTCCATGCGCTACAAAAAACTGAGACAGCGTGTCACGCTCATCTGCCGTCAACGCGCGATCAAAGCCAAGTGGCGGTGCTGGGACAAAATGCTGCATCGGTAATTGCTTACCATACAGGCTGTGCATCCCATTGATAGGATCACAGACACTCATGGCATGCCATGTGTCGCCATAATAGCCTGAATGGGTCGAGGCAAACTGCTGCTTGTTTGGGCGTTTGGCAGCTACTTGATATTGCAGTGCCATTTTCAATGCCACTTCTACGGCGATACTGCCACTGTCTGCATAAAAAATTGCATCGAGACCAGTAGGCACAATATCGAGCAGTTTTTTGCCCAAATCTATCGCTGGCTGATGGGTCAAGCCACCAAACATCACATGCGCCATTTTGCTCAACTGCTGGGTCAGCGCGTCGTTTAGCTTGGGGTGATTGTAGCCATGGACGCTTGCCCACCATGACGACATACCATCGATCAGGCGCGTGCCGTCTTCAGTGATGATATAAATACCTTCAGCGCGATCGATAACGATATTGGAATAGGTGGGTGGCAGGCTGGCATATGGGTGCCAAAGATGTTGCTGATCGAACTCATTCGCTGCTTGGATGGATGTGGTGGTCGTGGTTTTTTTGGTCATCGTATCGTCCCTAAAACATGGTAAACCCAATCGTCATCGCTCACTTATAAATAGCTACTGACCCGTAATCCGCTTATATTTAGATAACAGATCACTCTTGGTTTCGACATGATTGGGATCATGAGGGATACAGTCGACTGGACAAATCACCACGCATTGCGGCTCGTCAAAATGTCCGACACATTCTGTGCATAAATCAGGGTCAATGACATAAATATCATCGCCTTCTGAGATTGCCTCATTTGGACAGGCAGGCTCGCACACGTCACAGTTGATGCACTCATCAGTGATTAATAGCGCCATAAACTGCTCCTTATATTGTTGATTGTCTGACACATCACTGGCTTTTTACCATCATGGCAAATCTTGCCAGCGAACCACTTATTAAATATTTAACTTTTTGTCAAAAGCTTGCAAGACACAAGGCGGCACAAATTTACTAACATCGCCACCGAGTTTGGCAATTTCACGAATCATGGTAGATGAGATAAATGAATAGTTCTGAGATGGGGTCAAAAATACTGCTTCAAAGTTTTCATCCAGCTCGCGGTTCATATTGGCCAGTTGAAACTCGTACTCAAAATCTGACATCGCACGCAGCCCGCGTAGCACTGCGGTGGCGTGTTTTTCGCGCATAAAATCAACGAGCAGCCCTTCAAAGCCAATCACTGAGACTTGCGGTAAATCGGCAAATACGGTCTCGACCAAAGCGACACGCTCCTCAAAATTGAACAAGGGTTTTTTATGATGCCCCGAGGCAACCGCGATCACGACTTCATCAAAAAGCTTGGTTGCGCGTGTCACCAAATCCACATGACCATTGGTAATGGGATCAAACGTACCAGGATATAGAATTTTGGTGTGTAGCTTTGAGGAATTGGGAGAAATAGAGTGGCTCATAGCATGGCTAATATAATCGGTAATATTAGGCCATATGCTAGCAAATTTTGCTCAAACTTAATACTTATCTGCTACATTTGTCCTAACAGCCGATTTACCTTTTCACCAGAGGCTTTGATACAATAGACGGTTCGACTCATCTGACTTATAATCCAAATAAAATTCAATACCATTGAATGGGTTAAGATGAGGAATTAGTAGGACTGGTCAAATAAGGCGCCTGTGTTTTTAGGCAATCCTTATGGAGAAATTATGTCAAAAAAATCAAAAAAACCTGATAATCAGATTTGCGCTAATAAAAAAGCGCGTCATGAATATTTTATCGAAGAAACCTTTGAAGCAGGGTTAGCACTACAAGGCTGGGAAGTCAAAGCTATCCGTGCAGGAAAAATGACCATCACTGAAGCGTACGTCATATTTCGCAATAACGAAGCTTTCTTATTTGGTGCGCACATTCAGCCATTACTGTCGAGCTCAACGCACGTTAGTCCAGACAGTATTCGTACCCGTAAACTGCTGCTCAATCGCCGTGAAATCGAAAAACTGTCTGGAGCAATCAATCAAAAAGGTTACGCTTGCGTACCGCTGTCTTGCTACTGGAAAAACTCGCTAGTGAAATGCCAGATTGGCCTAGCACTAGGTAAAAAGCAGCATGATAAGCGTAAGACGCTAAAAGATCGTGACTGGGAACGTGATAAGCAGCGCGGCTTTAAACAGCATTTAGATTAAGCGTTATTTAGTCTATATATCAAAAAGGACGGCTCAGCAAATATTGAGCCGTCCTTTTTTATACCTTATTAATGCTCATAACTATTAACTAATAATACTCGTTATTGACAATACTCATTAACTAACTAGCTACTTACGCGACCTGTCCTTTGATCGCCAATGGCACACTTTTACGAGCGCGAAGCTGCTTTATCCCATGAGCAATCAAACAAGCAATGCCTAACCAGATCAACCCATAGCTATAAATCATCGCTGATTCAAACGGATTACCAAGTACCGTCACCGCCAATATAAATAGCAATGCAGGTTCTATATAACTCATCATGCCATAAATATTGACTGGTAGCATTTGGCTGGCATCAATATTGGTTTTCATTGCTAGGATACTCAAAACGCCAAGACCGACTAACATCATGATCAAAAATCCAGACCCTGCCACCATTACCAAATTACTGGGTGCAACAAAGTATAAATAACCGAGCGCAAATGGGGCAAACAAGGTCAGATCGACTAGCATACCTGTGATGGCGTCAATGCCTTGGAGTCTACGCACGATATAATATATCGGATAAGTACCACACACCCACAACGTCGCCCAAGAGACACTCTGCGTACGGATGATCTCACTAAACACCCCTACCGCCGCAAATGCAACTGCCAGCCACTGTAGACGACTGAGCTTTTCGCCAAACAGCAGGCAACCGAACACCACCATCATGAGTGGAAACAAAAAATAGCCCATGGCGGTTTGGACGCCCTGCCCATTAACTGGTGCCCACATAAATAGCCAAAGCTGACTCAAAAATATCGGCGTAGGTAGTAGCAGCCATGCCCACTGTTTGAACGAGCGCAGCGCACGCAATTTGTCGATGTGCATACTCAGCCTACCGCTCACCAATAAATAGCCGACCAGCACCGCCCACATTGCTAGCATCCGCCAGATAAACACTTGCGTGCCTGACAAAGGCGTCAGAAAGCTGCTGTATGCATAGAGCACGCCAAACAAGATATTGGATAAGATGGCAAATGATACTCCCAACATCAACGTCCGTTGCTGCGCGTTACCAGTCGTCCAAATCGCAGGCAATGGCAAACGTGAAGCAGTGGTTGCTAGCGCATTAGCGAATACATTGGAGAGCATTGAGATAGACATGATAAGCACCCTAGCTATTAATAGATGATAAAAAAACAATTGCTAGCTCTTTTTTTTAAAGCAGCTCTGATTGGTACGGACTATTTTACTAGGGTGCTTTGATATATTATTTCTATAAAAACTTATTTATGGATAAATTTATCAAAATAATGTCATATAAATAACTATTTTCTTAAATTTAAATTATTAGTGATAATATTTATAATCAATAACCTAGCAATAACAATTAATGAAGGTACATTATCATGAGCCATATTCTAGACAGCACTGATAAAGCCATTTTAAATCTGTTACAAGACGATGCGACATTACCGCTTAAAACTGTCGCAGAACGAGTGCACGTATCTATTGCGACAGCTCAGCGTCGTATTCAAGCATTGATAGACAGCGGCGTGATTACCAAGCAAGTCGCCATCGTTAATCCCAACAAAGTGGGCTACGGTCTGACCGCAGTGGTGATGATAGAGATGGAGCGCTCCAATACGTCGATGCAACATCGATTTGAGCGTTTGATGGATGCGCAGTCGCAAGTGATGAGCTGTTATGAAGTATCTGGCGATTTTGATTTCATGCTGATGGTCAATGCCAAAAATATGAGTGACTACCACCAGTTCACCCGCAACTTGCTGACCTACGAAAATAATGTACGCAACTTCAAAAGTCAGTTTGTGATGAACTTTACTAAGAGTGGGACCAAGATTACCTTAGACTAAATACATCTATCTGTATGAGTTGGTATCAGCTTTTTTATTAATAATTGGTGTTTAAACTGCATTCAAAACTTGTAAAAAACTAACATAAGTTGGATAATATTAGCAATTTTTATTCACCGTAGTAGACAAGGAAGCCTGAGCATGACCTCTCAACCAGACTACCCTCATAAAACAAACAGCAGGTACAGCACTCTAAATCAAATAAGCCCAAAAGCATTGATAACAGGAACTATACTGGCTTCAATGCTTGCAATGTCAGGCTGTGCGACCAGCTCATTGCTAGAAAGTAATAACCATGTCCTCACTACTAAACAAACATTATCAGAAGACCAAATTATTGCCTTTGGCCGTCCAGCGCAGGCATTGCCAAAAACACCAAATGCGACGATGGTTATCGTTGGTGAAAAAAACAGCTACGTACTCACCCAAGGTGGGACTGAGATGATCAGTTTGCTTAGCAATCTGACGCAAAAAAACATCCACGTTGACAATGACATGAATTTTTATGTACCTAATAACGATGGATATTTCCAAGGAGAGATGAGGCTGTCTTATGCCAAACTAAAAGACGAGTTTGGGCGCACGGATTATCAGTTCTTTTTACAAAATAATGGCCGAGAATGCACATCAGCCAGTGACCAACGTATTGGTGCCCAGCGCTTTTGTTTTAATGTCCCCGTTAAAGGTGCCATATATCCGCAAGTGAGTAACTTGAGCTTGATTCAGTCAAATTATCGCGCTTTAACCAAGCCTTATACCGTAAGCTTTTATACTCAAACGCAGCAAAAAAACACAAACCGTCATGGACCAAATAGTGCGCAAAAACTGGTACTACTTCCCTTTGCGCTCGCTTTTGACGTGGTGACTTTCCCGCTTCAGCTATTAGATAATTAAAAGCTATTAGCCAACTCGCTGGCTCACCTGAAACCATAAGGCACGTTACGAGGCGATATCCGTACTTGCTCGTAACGTGCGCACTTGGTACGTTAAAATAATTTTTCGACGACGGCTTTTGGATAACTTTGCTTGGCCGTTTGTGCTGCTTGAAACAGTATCTCATCAGCTTCTACGGGACCAGTAATATCGCACAAGCATACGTAGGCAAGTTGCATCAAATTGTTTAACAGGTGCTCATTGTCCGGTACAGGTGGACGATTACCTTCCAAAAACTGATTGATATTGATGTGATGCCCTTTGAAGGTGCGTTCTTGCGAAACAGTTTGGTGCATACTATGAAAAAAGCTGCGACTGTCTGCTGCCGTTAGCTGGTTGCGAAGCGCTTCTATCACGGTATAAAATGCGAGAACGGGCTCAGAGACAGGTACGGGTACATTGATTGCCTCTTTATGGCCATTGTGACTGTCAGACTCCACTGCCTGCTGATTGTCCGCTTGCAACGTAGCCCAAAAGCCTTTACGAATTTCAGACTTGTGATCTTGTAGTTCAGGATAGCGCCTTGTCGCATCTAAGATGCACTGCTGCATCATTTTGACAGAGACAGTCGAGTACTGTTGCCATTGCCTCTTGAGCAAGCGCACCTCTTCAGGATGTAAATACTCTGACAGTACCTCTGCCATTGCGGACACGGTTTGGTCGACGGATTGAGTATCAATATTCATCAGCTCTCTCCTATAAATGCCGCTCTGTTAAACTTTTAGTGTCGAACATTTGCTTTTGAAACTCAGGGTAGCCAAGCTCTGCATGCTCGGTATAATCAAGACCACGCTGCTCATGTAAGCGGCTGGCCTTTAACCCAAAGCTCATATCGATCAGCTTATACATCACCAGACCCAACCCTAGCCCCCAAACTAACGCCACGCCCACGCCTAGCGCTTGTACGCCCAGCCGTGATAAGTTAAATAAGTCCCCTGTATAAAATAATCCAGCCGCGAGTGTGCCCCATGCACCGCCGAATCCATGCACTGCCACTGCTGATACCACGTCGTCTATTTTGAGCTTCAATAATGCCTGTGTGGATAAGATATAGACCACGGAGGCGATGGCACCGATGACAACGGCGAAAACAGGCGTCGTCGTGGCACAGCCTGCCGTGATGGATACCAGACCGATCAAACTGGCGTTGACACTATCACTGAGCAAAATGGCTTTGTTCAGTGTCCGAGCAATCAGCATGTAGCTAACCACCGCACTGACCGCGGCAACAAATGTATTGACGGCGATTAGACCGACATTGCCAGTAATAGATAACGTCGATCCAGCATTGAAGCCAAACCAACCAAACCATAAGATAAATCCGCCAAGCGCCAATAGCGTCATGTTATGACCTGCGATGAGTCTTGGCGTGCCATCTGGTGCAAAACGCCCCAATCTTGGCCCAATGATCAAAATACCTGCCAGCGCCAACCAACCCCCGATAGAATGCACCACTGTCGACCCAGCAAAATCGATAAAGCCAAGCTCAGCTAGCCAACCAGTACCGCCGAAATACCCACCCCACACCCAACTGGCAAACACAGGATAGATAAATAGACAGATCAAACAGGCGGCGACTGCATAGCCGATAAACGAGACACGCTCTGCCATGGCACCACTAGCGATGGTCACCGCTGTCGCCGCAAACATCATCTGAAAGAACATCAGCGCCCAATCCATATTAGACAGATTGACTGGCATAAAATGATCGGTACCGACAAATCCAGAGTTATTGGTACCCATCATCAGCCCAAAACCCACCAAATAGAACGCCAGACCACCGATACACATGTCGGTGTAATTCTTCATCATCACATTTACCGCATTCTTTGCGCGCACGGAGCCGCTCTCTAGTAGCGCAAAACCTGCCTGCATAAAAAACACTAATACCCCGCCCCAGATAATCCAAGCGATGTTTTGATATTCGAGTAGCTGCGCCACCGTCAATGTGTCTGCCTCCGCAGCTTGTGCACTAGCTATCGTACCAAACAGTAGCGTACTGAGCGCTAATATCTTACCTAGTGATGACTTGAGTAACTTCTCCAATACATCCAGCCCAACAGATGATGTTCTCATTTTATCTCCAAACACTTATCTAGCCGTTCAATTTTTATCGGTGCACCATTTTCACTCATTAATGCACACAAATAAGCCCTAACGGGGTTGGAGCAAAAGCTATGCCAAAAGCTATGGATGAAAATTAGAACGGCTAACAAACATGAGAAAACAAATGACCAGTACTGGCCAAACCCATACTTTGATAACTGTACTTTAACAACCATACTTGCGACGATATGACAGTTCTGCTGAAACCATTTTTACCATTATTTGGCTGGGCTAGCAGCTTACTTTGCATAAGCAGTTTATCTCGCGCTATCAATAACTTATCGACAATCACCCTTCATAGAATAGGTCGCATAGTGAAGGTGATTCATGTTAAAATGAGCCCTTTTAAATCAGCCTTTATCATCAGTGATGTATAAGGGTTGTATTTTTAGTGCCATTTTTCTAATTAACAGGTCCGCCCATGTCTGCCGATACCATCGCCCGCACTGCCTTTAAACAAGGCACCAAGCCACTTTATGATTATGACAAACACTGGGCGAGCTGCTACGAGCCTGCGCCTTACCTGCCGATGAGCCGTAAGGAAATGGACGATCTGGGCTGGGATGCTTGTGACGTCATCATCATCTCAGGCGATGCTTATGTCGATCACCCAAGCTTTGGTATGGCGATTATCGGTCGCTTGCTTGAGTCACAAGGCTTTCGCGTCGGCATCATCGCGCAGCCAGATTGGAAGAGCAAAGACGCCTTTATGGAGCTAGGCAAACCCGTCTATGCTTACGGCGTGACCGCTGGCAACATGGACAGCATGATCAACCGCTATACCGCCGATCGCAAAATCCGTAGTGATGATGCCTACTCTCCTGGCAACGTGGCTAATAAACGCCCTGATCGCGCAGCTATCGTTTATAGTCAGCGCTGCCGTGAAGCTTATCCTGATGTGCCGATTATCTTAGGCGGTATTGAGGGCAGCTTACGCCGTATCGCGCATTATGATTATTGGTCAGACAAAGTTCGCCGTAGTATCCTGCTAGATGCGCGTGCGGATGTCTTACTCTATGGTAATGCTGAGCGCGCTATCGTCGATGTGGTACATGGTCTGTCGAAAGGCTATAGCTTTGAGCAAATGAGTAAGTTACGCGGCACCTCTTATCTATTGACTCCCACTCGTCGTCATTGGCAAGCGGATATGACTGAGGTCGCGAGTAACGATGTCGATACCGTTGGCCGTGTCGATCCAATTATCAACCCGTATGTCATGACCGAAGACGTTGATAGCTGCTCAATTGAGCAGAACAAACCATCGGACTCACCTGTTGGGCAAGCCATGCCGTCATCTATGTCATCACAATATCAGGGTTTTGTCGCTGAGCCAGTCACTGATAAAATCATCAACGCCGACCAAGTGGACACTGATACCCAAGTGGTACAAATGCGCGGCTTTGACAATGTGTTTGATAAGCCAAAAACCGCCCGTAAGCACAAAATCAAGATGCCACCACGTGAGCAAACGGTGATTCGTCTGCCTGATTATGAGCATGTCAAATCTGACCCTGTACTCTATGCCCACGCCAACCGTATCTTGCATTTAGAGACCAATCCGGGTAACGCTCGCGCCCTCGTACAGCGTCATAGCAGCGGTGCAGGTAACTCGCATACCTCAATCGATGTCTGGCTGAACCCGCCACCGATTCCACTCTCGACAGAAGAGATGGACTATGTGTTTGACTTGCCATATGCCCGCCTACCACACCCAAGCTATGGCGATGCGCGTATCCCTGCTTATGATATGATTAAATTTTCGGTTAATATCATGCGTGGTTGTTTTGGTGGTTGTACGTTCTGCTCGATCACTGAGCACGAAGGCCGTATTATCCAAAACCGCTCAGAAGAATCAATCTTGCGCGAAGTAGAAGCGATTCGTGATACTGCACCCAACTATACTGGCGTGATATCTGATCTTGGTGGCCCAACGGCCAATATGTATCGTCTGAGCTGTAAAGACGAGACGATTGAAAAGAACTGCCGTAAACCGTCTTGCGTCTATCCTGATGTCTGCGAAAATCTACTGACCGATCACAGTAATTTGACCAAACTATATCGCAAAGCACGTGATATTAAAGGCGTGAAAAAAATCCTGATTGCTTCAGGTTTGCGTTACGATCTGGCGGTAAAAGATCCTGAATACGTTAAAGAACTGGTCAGCCATCATGTCGGCGGTTATCTCAAGATTGCTCCTGAGCACTCTGAAGAAGGCGTGCTATCAAAGATGATGAAGCCGGGCATGGGCAGCTACGATCAATTCAAAGCGATGTTTGAGCAGTACAGTCAAGAAGCAGGCAAAGAGCAATATCTGATTCCTTATTTCATCGCCGCCCATCCGGGTACGAAAGATGAAGACATGATGAACCTTGCGCTGTGGCTAAAAAGTCATGGCTATCGCGCTGACCAAGTACAGGCGTTTTATCCAAGCCCGATGGCGACTGCGACCACCATGTATCACACGCACAAAGACCCACTACATAAGATCAGCCGTAGTGAAGGTGACATGGATATTGTCAAATCTGGCAAGCAGCGCAAACTGCACAAAGCGTTCCTCCGTTATCATGATCCCAAAAACTGGGTACTACTTCGTAAAGCCCTACAAGACATGGGCCGTAGTGACTTGATTGGCAAAAACCGTGGCTGCTTGATTCCGCCGTTCAATGCAAGCTTAGAAGGTCGCGATGCCGAGCAAAACAGCTATCAATCAGCGCGCAAAAAGAACAGTCGCCTAGGCAATGATTCAGTGAAGCGTAGCAACAACTCGTCAAACCCTAATGCAACAGCTAAAGGCGCAGCGGGCAAAAATGCTATCGGTAAAAACACCAAGAAAAAAGTTAGCAAAGGCAACTTCCAAACTCAGCATACAGGTCTGCCACCGCGCAAAACCAAATAGCTGATTGAGAAGCTACTGTGTAAAGCATCGCTTTGACGATATAAAATAATATAAAAACACGGTCTAAACGTAGGTCGTGTTCAGTGAATAAAAAAGCACCTATCAGCGCTCAGTTGATAGGTGCTTTTTTGTCTGACTTATTAACGAATAAAATTCAAATGATTATCGTTTATCTTTCAATATGTTGGCGATGGTAAGTTACATTAGTCAGCGATTGGGTAACGAAGCTAATAGGTAATGAACAATTTCTAACACGGCAATACTTCGTTTTCGCTACTATAAGCCTCATATGCTAAACGCATTATTAAGAACAAGTAAATGACACCAGTAATACTTTGGAGAGAACGATGAATACCATCACTAAAATTGCAACTGCCCTACCTGCGCTTGCCCTACTTAGCGCTTGTGCGACTACCGCACCAACTACCCCAGATGCAACTGATACCCCTGCGCCAGAAAAAGTCACTGCCGCTTATGATCGCATGGCAGCAGCCCCATATACCTGTACCGATGGTAGCACCATCATGGCAAAGCAGTCTATTAACAAAAAGCAAGTCATGCTCAATGCCACCTTACCTAAAGTAAAATGGACAGAGCAAAAGCTCGTCTTAAACGGTGATGTAAAAGGTGACGTCGCAAGCTATGTCAACGACTCAAATCCAAAAGCAGTCTATGCATGGCACATGAAAGGTGACAAAGGTATCTTTGCGATGAAATGGGCAAGTGGTCAAGAATATAAAGTAAACTGCCAACTCTAATCAATCAAAGATAAGCAGAAATCTATAAAAAATAAAACAGTCACCCTAGAGTGGCTGTTTTTTTATGCGTGCTTTTTATAAATCTTGTCTGTCTGATATTTTTATAACCATGACTTGTTTGTCTCATTTCGCTAGAGAACCATCAAAAAAGCTGTCAAAATAGCCTTAGCACACATTAATGATGATCAATAATAAAAAGGATAATCCGATGGCGACGCGTCTGATAACGATGATGGTAATCGCAACTGCTAGTATGTGGACGCTAACAGGCTGCGATAATAGCACCGAAACCCCTAACCAAGCCTCCGAAACAGCGGCGACCGCATCAGACTCGTCAACACCCGCAGCCGATCAGATAGATTGGTCGTTAGTCGACAGTGGGACAAAGCCTGCTGATCCTACCAATTATAAGTATCCATTTGCGATTGATAGTCAAAACGTCCGTGATTATGCAGAGTACTTCGATGTAGATCTTGCCACCGCTCAACACAACCTCACTATCAGCATGGCAAGTAACGAAGCGCTATCCAAAGCCTTGGATCAGCTGAGCGAAACCTATGTCTCACATGAGTTGACCGATGGTAACGAGATGACACTGGTCATTCACACCACATCCGATGTCGCTGCCAGTCGCTATGATTATGTGCTGTCTGATGACTTTGCCAAAG
Source organism: Psychrobacter piscatorii (assembly GCF_904846415.1). Classification (GTDB taxonomy): domain Bacteria; phylum Pseudomonadota; class Gammaproteobacteria; order Pseudomonadales; family Moraxellaceae; genus Psychrobacter; species Psychrobacter piscatorii. The sequence goes on from NZ_CAJHAR010000004.1 coordinate 29,584, forward strand.
GGTTGGTATTACCTATCGTGATTAAACCAGATGGCAAAAAAGGTGACGCAAAGGCGCATGGTGAGATGGCGGAGTAGCGCGTTGTATTTATTACGCATCATCTAACCACTTGATTATAATAAAGCGCGAATCAGCATATAACCACCCATGCCGAACATCATGACGTTTTCGGTTAAAGAGATCGCGCCCAGTGGCACATTACTATCGCCGCCGACGCAGGCGCATTTTAGCTCACGCTTGTCAATATAGACGGCTTTAATAACCGACACCCCGCCGATCAAACCGATGATAAAGGCGACCAGACCCGCAATCGGATTGAGCCACGGCTGATCGGCAAGCATAGCGATACCGGCAAATGCTTCTAAAAATGGATATACATAGGCGTAGCGTACCATGCGGCGTGCGAGTAAATCATACCCCAAAAACCCAGTGGTAAACCCTTCCAAATCCTCAAGTTTTTTAATCGCCAATACACACATGGATAGCGCGACAAACCACATAAGCGCTTGTATCGAAAAGACGCTGACGGCAAAAGCCCAGCATAATGCCAGTGTCATCAGCGCGGTAACAGCAAATATCGCAATAATGGGCGCGTACGTGGTGTCGTCGTCTGTCTCAGGTTCATGATTGCCCAAAAATACTTGCAGATCATCATTGCCGCCAACACGCTTGCCATCAATAAAGGTCTGCGGCGTGGTCTTGACCCCAAGCGTCTCTTTAACTAGTGTATTCTCATCTTGGGTCGTAATATGGCGATCAATGATGTCGTAGCCTGCGTGCTTGAGCGCATCAATTGATTTGAGTCCAAACGGGCATAGGTGATCTGGCATCACCATCCGAAAGATAATGGCAGACTGCACGCCTTCTTTGCCGATATGCTCGCCTTGTAAGGTATCGATGAGATGCTGTACTTTTTGGCTTTGGCTGTTGTCTATGGTGTCGGACTCAGACTGATGATTGGTATGGTCTGCCATAACGCGCTCCTTACGTTTTGCTTATTCGCTACTTGATAATAGTTTTTCTTATGACTGTGACTATTATCTTATAAGCATCGATAGGGGCGCTCTGAATCAGTCTTGTTAACTTTGTTAGGTTTAATGATAAGTAAAATTTACTTTCAAACTAAAAACTGTGGCCTGCATTTTTAAACTTAGTGAATTGGAAGCAACTATCGAAATACATTTCCTGATACCTCAACTGGTACATCGACATTTTTTAGAATGTTATCGAAGTATCGTTTATGTTGGAGCGCAGCAGGGGCTATATAGATTTTATCGAGATGGTCTTTAACGCTAGGTTCATACTCGACATATAGAAAACTACCATATTCCATTGTCACTTCAGGTCTATCAATCGAAGTAATATAAATCATCCTACATTCTTGCTCCTCACGAAATGCTGAATGTTTGATTAAATACTTTAAAGGTAGAAGTATTTCATCCACCAAAATAGCTAATTCTTTCTGTTTTAAGCTACCAAGGGTAAATCTCACGTTATTGATTTCTGTTTCTACTTCTTTGTAAGTAGTTTTGAGAATTTGATAAGCAACTTCAAATTTTTCAGTAATGATCTTTATATACTCTTGATAAACACCCCACTCATATTCAGCTTGAGACTGTTTCGTACCGTTCTTTATTACTATGTTATCCCCAAACTCTCTAAAGAATGTCAAACGGTTGCGCTGTGCTAAATGAAAATAGTCTGATGTTGGGTCTAAATAAACGCATCTCATTACTGATCGTCTAACTAACTCTTGATCATCATTTTCGTTCTTAATTTTTTGACCTTGTATATCATGTGACTCTTTAACATTTATATTTGAAATAGCCTCGGTGATTTTCAATGTATTATCAATTGATAAATAGGATATCCCTCCTATTAAGTTTTTAGATTGGAAAAAATCTTTTTTGAAGACTAGGCTCATTCCAGAAGCCTCTTTGTTATCTTGTTTGCCATATAATCTAAACTGATTCAGGCTATCATGGTTAAAAGTAAAGCAACTGATAAAAGCATGGAACTTCTTATCAAAAGCTAATGGAACGAAGCTATTATCTTTTACATCTTTCAATTTCCTAATAAGTAGTTGACCTTCACTAGGATCGTTAACATTGTTAATCGTATTCAGTCTAAATGAGCTGGGGCGAGTATTATTCTTATCATTACCCAATAGTAGGTTAGAAGTATACGTAGACGTGTAATGAGCAAGCTTTCTCTCGAAAGGCTTTTCTTCATCGGCATACTTGCTAAAATTTAAAGTCAAAATATCAACTATATCTAACACTATATTTAATAAATCTAGCAAGCTCAAACCAAAGCTCTTTGTTTCTGGAACTTCTAATAGTTCTAAAATTCTTATATAAGATCGAGCTTCATAAGAAAACACCTCTCTTGCTAATTCAAAACAGGTTTTAGCAGATGTATAATCTGTCAGATCATTATTACTAATTAATATTCTTGCTATCCTATATTGGGCATTACCATAAGCACTTGAATCGTATTCATATTTAATATTGCGGAATGCTTTTACAGCACCCTTTATATCACTATTCTTACCTAACAGAATGCCAATATTAAATTGTGCTTTCGCATACGCTTCAGCATCATCCATAAGCTCAATAAGCTGTAACTCTTTAATTGCTGCTTGCTTATATTCAAACGATATTAGGAAACTTGCAATTTTAAACTGTGCCTTGGCATATGCTTCTAAATCATCTAAACGTTCAACGTTGCACCATGCTAATAGTCCACCTTGATAGTCTCCCTGTTCTGTCAGAGTATTTCCAATCCTCAATTGAGCCTTGGCATAAGCTTCTGAATTATCTTTCTTTTCAATATTATGCCAAGATAATAACGCACCTTCTACATGCTTTCTTTCTAATAAATTACTTCCGATATTATATTGAGCTTGAGCATACAGCTCTGGATCATCCAGACGAGTTATATTACTCCAAGCTAGTAAAGCCTCCTCTTTATTTAACTTCTCCGATAAACAAATCCCAATATTAAACTGAGCTTGAACATACTGTTCAGGGGCATCTGCATGAGTAATATTACCCCATACAAGTAAAGCTTCTTCAATGTCATTTTTTTCGAATAACACAAAGCCAATATAAGATTGAGCTGCAGCATATATTTCTGGGTTATCAGAATGATTAATATTTCTCCAAATACTCAATGCAGACTCTATGTCACCATTACTCTCTATTATTTCACCAATATGGTATTGAGCAGCTGCATATAATTTAGGACTGTGTAAGTGTTGAATATTAGAAAAAGCTTCTAAGGCTTCTTCAATATTTCCATTTTTTATGAATGTTGCTCCAAGATTGAACTGGGCCTGTGCAAAAAACGCATTTCCATGCTTCTCAGGTGTAATCCTCCGTAACTCTTCAATCTCTTTGCGGGTTTCTTCGTCCAGACTTTCCATGTCATCAATATTCATCATCTACTCCCCAACCATCGCCAAAAACGCTTCCTCAGCCACAATTTTGACACCCAATTTTTCCGCTTTGGTCAGTTTAGAGCCAGCCTTATCCCCTGCTAGTAGCGCAGTGGTTTTTGCGGAGATGCTGCCCGAGACTTTTGCGCCTAGCGCTTGTAGTTTGGCTTTGGCTTCATCACGCGCCATGCTATCGAGCGCACCCGTAATAACCCACGTTTGCCCATCGAGTGGCAGCCCTTCTGATGCGACCTGCTCGACCTTATCCCAATGCACGCCAGCTTCACGTAATGCCGTGATGACTTCAATATTGTGCGGCGCACGAAAGAATTTATAAGTCAGCTCGGCAGTGATTTCGCCGACATCTGGCGTTTTTATCAAGGTCTCAATATCAGCAGTCATTAATGCGTCAAGATCACCAAATTGCTGCGCAAAGTTCTGTGCCGTCCCTTCACCGACACCGCGAATACCCAGCGCATAGATAAAGCGTGCCAGCGTGGTGTGCTTGCTCGCCTCAATAGCGTTGATAATATTTTGTACTGATTTTTCACCCAGTTTTTCAAAGGTGATCATCTCATCTGCATGGTTGTGCAACTGATAGATATCAGCGACGGTTTTGACCAGACCATGCTCAAAGAAGCTAATGAGCCAACTCGCGCCAAGCCCGTCGATATCCATCGCACGGCGTGAAACAAAGTGAATGAGCGCCTCAGTCTGCTGCGCAGGGCAAAACAGACCGCCTGTGCAGCGCGCCAATGCCTCATCTTCTGGCAGGACAACAGGCGAGTCGCAGACAGGACAAGTCGAGGGTAATGTGACTGGCTCGCTGTCCGCTGGGCGCTGCTCGTGCCAGACGCGGGTAACTTTAGGAATGACATCGCCTGCACGGTGCACGCTGACCATATCGCCTGCACGTACGTCAAGACGCTGTATTTCACCAAAGTTATGCAAAGTGACATTGCTGACGGTGACGCCGCCGACTTTGACAGGTTCGAGCTTGCCAACTGGCGTGATTTGCCCTGTACGGCCGACTTGCCATTCGATATCGTTGAGGCGCGTCATCACCGTTTCAGCAGGGAATTTGTAGGCCGTTGCCCAGCGCGGTTCACGAGATAAGAAGCCAAGCTGCTGCTGTAGAGCGAGGCTGTTGACCTTAATCACCATACCATCGATCTCAAATGGCAAATCACTACGACCCTCTATCACTGACTCATAATAGGTCTGCGCGGCGCGTGGATTGGCGACCACTTCTACGGCGCTGACCGTGAAGCCAAGCTCGGTGAGCCACGCTAGCGCCCCTGATTGGGTGTCTATACTTTCAGGTAATCCTTGATTGACCGAATAACCGTAAAAGGCCAGTGGACGACTGGCTGCTATGGCAGGATCAAGCTGACGTAAGCTACCAGCAGCGGCATTGCGCGGATTGGCAAAAGTTTTACCCTCGTTCTCTTCTGCCAATCGATTAAGACGCTCAAACCCTGCCTTTGGCATCAATACTTCGCCGCGCACTTCTAACAGCTCGATATCGGCGGCATCCGCTATCCATAGTGGCAAATTGCGAATGGTTTTGGCATTTTGGGTAATGTCTTCACCCGTCTGCCCATCACCGCGCGTGACCGCTTGGACAAATTTGCCATGTTCGTATTTTAGCGAGACTGCTAGTCCGTCCAACTTTAGCTCCATCTCATACTCAGGGTTTTGCTGTGAGACGCTAAGGCGGTCGTTGACACGGCGCATAAAGTCACGTAAATCATCGTATTCAAAAACATTACCCAGCGATAGCATGGGAATATCATGCGTAACTTGGGTAAAGGCAGATAGCGGCATATCGCCGACTTGATTGATCGGACTGTCAGGTTGTATAAGGTCTGGATATGCTTCTTCGAGTTCAAGCAACGAGCGGCGCAATTGATCGTATTCACTGTCTTCTAAGATCGGATTATCCAGCACATAGTAAGCATAATTGTGCGTTTTTATCGACTCGATAAGCGTGCGCATTTGCGAGATGATCTCTGTGCTGTTCTTGGCACTGTCATCGGTCAAACTGGCCATGTTAGATGTTGCACTTTGTACTTGAGCAGATAGGTTTTTAGAATTATTTGGTGAGGTAGCGGCAGTCATAGTCGGTGTCTTTTTTGTCATTCAAGATGCCGATATGATAACAAGTTTGCAGGATACTCGGATATAGCCAATCCTATATAAATCAGCTACTGTGTCAGGCTCGCTCAGTCTACTACGTGTAGTACTTTCCCCTGCCTTCCTTGTATCTAAATTATCTTGAACTAACTCTAAATTTTTGCAGAAACTATAGCCCATTAAAAAAGGCAAATAACGTGAATCGCTATTTGCCTTTTTAACACTTTATAACCACTTTTAGCAGTTGGCTTACTTAGCCATTGAACTATGAGCCTTTGAGCACTTAGCCTTCATAATCACGAACTTGGTTACGCAGCTGCTGCTTGTATTCAGGCGTGATTGGTTGGTTCTCTTCATCGAGCATAATCGCATCAAGATCGCTTGCCATCATATAAGCAATGCTCATCATGCTATCAAAGCTGCGCACGGCTTGTGGATGTGGCAATGACAAAAACATAACAACACCATTGTAAGTGTTGGTTGCGACACTATGTGGATCAAATGGCGCGATACCACTGTCGGTGATACCCATCATGCTAAACCACAGCATACCCGTACCGTCTTTTTGCTCATAGCGATGGAACATATTCATCGCGCCATAGCGTAAACCATATTTATCAATCAATGCTAGCAGATCACGACCACGGATAATCGCGGTTGGACGATCACGATATTGGTGCGGCAATATGGTGATGTTGATGTTGTCTTTGGCATTGATCAAGGGGCCGTTTTGCGCGTCATCGCCTGACTCTGATAAATGCTGATCCAGTATCGGGCTGTTGTTGTCAAAGCTTGGCTCTTCTGCCGTGTCAATTGATGGCATTAAGCTATCTGTTGCTGACATGAGGCTAGAGAATGCATCAGGCTCTTGCTCGATATGCATCTGATCAGCCGCTTCTACAAACTCAGCGTTATCAGCGCGACGTTGCTCTTCTTGCCAGCGCGCATAGTCTGCATTGTCGATGACGTCATGATCTTCATCTGCCATAGTGTTGCGTTCAGCGGTCAGCTGTATATCGACGTTGGTATGAGGCTGCGTCAATGGCTCTTCTTCAACGACAGCATTCAGATAAGTGCGGTCAGGGCCAATGCTCGTCTCGCCAGCGACTGTATCATCAAAGTCTGGCTGATCAACGATATTGCGCTCATGACGCGGTATGATGGGAATACCGTTTTTATCATAGTTGACCGCAGCAGCTTCGGCACCATTACGGCGCTTAAAACTGCGAATGACCATAAACAGCCCTGCGAGCACGATAAACGCGGCAATGGCAATCAATACAAACTGAATAGCGGTCATGATAAATACATCCTAGTATATATAACAAAAGGGAATACACAAACGAGCATAAATGGCAATATTCTAGCATGGCTGACCCATATCGTCACCACATTGTGTACTTTATAACCAGCATGCTGGACTGAGGTCAAGCATATTTGTATTTATGCCGACGGATTGATTATATTTGCATCGCTTTGATTCTCATAGCTCTTTTAGTTTTGGCTTTTTTGCTCTTAGCTCTCTACATAACGCGCGGCTTCATCCAGCGACACACTGACTAGTGTAGAAATACCGGCGCTTGGCATGGTGATGCCTTTGAGCTCATCAGCGATCTGCATCGTCAGTTTGTTATGACTGATAAAGATAAACTGCAAATCATCTGCCAGCTCATGAATGAGGCTAGTAAAACGCGCGACGTTGGCATCATCAAGCGGCGCATCGACCTCATCAAGTACACAAAACGGTGCAGGATGCTGCTTAAATATCGCAAAAATTAGGCTAAGCGCGGTCAGCGTTTTTTCACCGCCAGAGAGTACGGCTAAGCGACTATTGCGCTTACCCTTTGGCTGCGCCATCAAAGTAAGTCCTGCCCGCCATTGCTCTGATTTTGGCGTATTGGCTGGCATCTCGTCTGTGTTCAACGTCAGACTGGCTTGCCCGCCGCCAAATACTTTAGCAAACAATTTAGCCAGCTCATTATTGACCACATCAAGTGTCTGCATAAACAGTGTCTTGGTCGTCTCATCGATCGAAGCAATCGCTTCAGTCAACGTCTGCATACTGGCGGCGATATCGGTGGTCTGCTGCGCGAGTGGCTCCAAGCGCTCATTGACCTCAGCCAACTCTGCGACGGCAGCAAGATTGACAGCACCAATCTTGCTTAACTGCTGCGCAAGCTTGGCACGTTCGGACTCCAGCTCAGCAATTTTGTCTGGGCGCACACGGCGATCATGAGCGATAAAGTCTGCCAATAAGTTTGAGACACTCATGGTTTGCTGCGGCGAATGATCTGCTGGTGCTTTATATTTCTCACTCACTCGAGTATAAGCATCTAGAGCGCTCTGCGTATGCCTACTTGCATCCTCCAAACGCGCTGCACTCAGTGCCAACTCAGTCGCATGTTGGGCAAGTTCACTTTGCTGCGTCTGCAAGGTATTTTGCAATGTATCAAATGCCGTCTGCTGCTCAGCATACGCTTGCTTTAGCGCTGTGAGCGCGCTATCACGCTCAGTCAATAACGCTTGCTGCTCATCACGCGTTGTCTGTGCGCTATGCAATGCGGCTTGCAGCTCTGGCAATTTAGCTTGCTGCTGCTTGTGACGCGTCTGTAGACTCTGCTCATTCTCTAATGACTTATCATATTGCTCGGTTGCACGAGCCAGACTGCTAACACTATGCTCTAGGCGCATCTCGTACTGCTGAATACGTAGCTGTAACGCCTGCCAAGCCTCATCATCGGCTTGGCGCGCACGATTTAGCTCACTGCGCTCAGATTGTAATTGCTGATTGGTCGCTCGTGCCTCTGTTATTTGCGGCGTAAGTGTGGCGATCTTGCGTTCGATATCCTGCTGCTCACGAATAAGCGTTTGCGCCTCATGCGCAAGCTCTTGCTTTTCTTGCTCAAGCGCCGCTTTGTCAGCATTTAGGCGTTGGCTGTCTGCTTGCAAGCGCTCCACATTGGCGCGCTGCGTGGTCAGTTGTTGCTGGTATTGATGCTTATCACGGGTTAATTGCTCAGCTTGTGCGCGCGTCTCTTCTAGACTGACCATCAACGCATCATAGTCGCGCTGGTCTTTTGCAATAGATTTTTGCTGATCGTGGATTTTGCTTTCAAACTCATCAAGCAAGTCTTCTAGCGTTTGCAAACGCGTGCGCTGCGCCAAACGCTGGGTGAGAAACTGACTGCTGCCCTCGATTTGATCGTCTTGCGCGCCAGCGAGCTTACTTAGATTAAACGTGCCTTGACAACTAATAATCCAACCATCGGCAGTCAGCAGAAGCGCTGATGGTGGTAATGATTTTAAGACATCGGCAAACACGTTAATATCATGCTCACTAGCAGACTTAAACTGCGCTGTGTATAGATAACACTGCTGCCAAAGCGTAAGCGCAGGCTGAGCAATCAGATGTGATAATGGCAATACTTTATCACTTAAGCTATCTGGTAAGTCGCTAATAAAGGCATGATCACTGCTATCGTTTTGCTTCGCAGGCAACCATAGGCTATGACCCGTTGCTAGTGTTTTTTCTTTTGTACTGGCTGACGTGTTTTGTACGGTTTGATAAGTCAGTAAAGCGCTAACGTCATCTTCAAGTACTTGCCATAAGCTGTCAGCTTTTTGAGAAACGCCATTAGCGTTATTAACGCCTGATTGCTTGATTTGATTAGCTTGTTGGCGAGCAACCAGCACATGGCTATCTAGCCATAACGCCAAGACACTATCGAGTAGCTGTGCGTGCGCTTGCCCCTTCGCGCTCAGTCCAATCTGTTCACGTAGCGTCGTAATAGCCAATTGCTGTGTATTTACAACGCCACTATCGGTATTATTTGTTATAGCTGCTTTGTCTTGAGAGTTCGTTGTAGGTTTAGGGTGCAGTATCTGATGCAGCGTATCGTATTCGCCTGCGAGTAGTGCATGACGTTTTTCATCATCGCTCAGCTCACGTTGCTGCGTGTTCAGTCGCTGCTGCAAATGATGCGCTTGCGGTTGTATGTCAGACAGACGTTCGTCCACACCCTCTTGTTGACGCTCGATCTGCTGTAGCGTTGTGCTCAGTTCAGTGACTTGCTGCGCTAGCGCTTGACTTAAGTCGCGCTTATCCGCTGCCTGACTTGCATCAGCACTGGCACTAACAGCATTATCACTGGCAGATGGCGCTATAGACTGCTGCAATTGCTGCCAGAGGTTTTGCCAATTTTGCTCGCGACGTTGCCATTTATCATCGCTTTGGTGATGGCGTTTTTGTGCTTGGGTATTAATCGCCTGCTGCTGCTCAAGCGTCCGAGCCTTGTCTTGCAAGCGTGATAGCTGGTTTTGTGCGTTGTGCCATGCGCGCTGCAATGGTTGCTCATTACGCTTGTAGTCATTACGCTTGTGAGTCAGCTCCGCGAGCTGTGGGCGTAACGCTTCTAGCGCTTGCTTCTGCTCAGCTTGTTCAGCGTTAAGCCGCTCGATATCAGCGAGTGATTGCTCGCGCTGCTGCGCTAAGTGAGACAGTTGCTGCTCAATGGCTGCCAGCTGTGAGGTGGCATCACTCAATTGATGCTCGGCATTTTGGTAGCCCAGCTGCTGCTGATAGTGCGCGCTTTGGGCATCATCTTTGAGCCACTGCTCTTGGTTGATACGAGCGGTGAGCTTGTCTTGCTGAGCTTTTAACGTGTCATAATCGGCTTGCAATGTTGACACCTCAGCAGCACTACGCTCATGCGCTATTTTTTGCTGCTGCTGATTGTGCTTGGCTTGATAAAGCTGCTGAATGGCAAGCTGCTGCTCAATATCAGCCAAGCTGAGAGAGATTTCTTCGTAACGCTGCGCGCTCGCTGCCTGTTTAGACAGTGTCTTTTGTTGGCGAATTAGTTCGCTTTGCATATCGTGCAGACGCGCCAGATTGTCTTTTGTTTTCTCAAGCTTCTTTTGCGTTTCTTCGCGGCGCGCCTGGTAGCGCGAAACCCCAGCCGCTTCTTCGATAAACTCACGCAGCTGCACGGGACTGGACTCAACAATCCGACCAATCATGCCCTGCTCAATGACCGCATAACTGCGCGCACCTAGCCCTGTCCCCAAGAACACATCGACCACATCTCGGCGACGACAGCGCGTACCATTGATAAAATAATCCGAGCGACCATCCTTATTTACCTGACGGCGAACGGACAGCTCTTGGTACAAGTTAAACTCATGGCGAATGCCCGTCTGCTCATCTTGAGTATGCTCAAAGGTCAGCTCAACACTGGCAACGCTCTTGGCCGTTTTATCTTGCGTACCGGCAAAGATGACATCACTCATCGCCCCGCCGCGCAGCTGCTTGGCAGAGGTTTCACCCAGCACCCAGCGAATGGCATCAATCACATTTGATTTGCCGCAGCCGTTTGGCCCGACGATGGCGGTGATACCATGACGAAAAGTAAAGGTCGTTGGATTGGCAAAAGATTTGAAACCTGCCAGCTTTAGAGATTTTAAACGCATGGATAGTCAGTTGATATGGCGAAAACAGGCGGCTATTCTACCTGAAATTGTTGTGAGTTTTTAGGGTTAAACGTCTAAGTGCATAAACGATTTTGCCTTCAGGCTCTGGTGAAACCCAAGCAGCAGTTTTTGCTCCACTTGGCAGACGTTATTTTCTGCTAAGTAGCGCTGATTGAACTCAATCAATGCCGACCACGTGATACTGGCCACTTGTAGATGATCGACGATTTCTAACAGCTCTGGTCTTAATAGATGCTGATACTTCTTGGGTCGTTTGTGACACAGTGCCAGCTCTCGGTCGGCTAAGCGCTGCTTGTTGTGCTCTAGCTCACTGCCACCGATGAACAACAGCAAAAACTTGGCACCTTTATCGATAAAGCCTTTTTCGAGCAAATGCTCATACATCACGCAGTACTTGAGCAGCTGATCTGGGTTTTTTCGACCATTAAATTTTAATTCATTGGCTACCAGCACATTTGACTGATGGTTGTAGGCCAAATTGTCCATATACATCGCTTTTAGCTCTGTGCTGGCCTCAAACAATCCGCTGTTGCCATGTGTCGACCACGACCCATTTGGCTCAAAGGTGATGAATTGCTGATAAAATGAGTCTAAGTAGACATCACTACATAAACTCAAAAAGATATCGAACTCTTTATTCAAATAATCTTCAGAGAAAAACGCGACTCGGCGAATAGCTTCTCTAGGATCGCAGATGCCTACCGTTTTCGGTGAATAAGTATTTAACTGCTCAGACTCATGCATTTTTGCATTGAGCTTCTTAATGACGGCGTGTTCAACTTCTTCTAGGTTTTTTCCTGCTAGCTCTGGATCGATTGCCCATTCGATGATTTGGCGCACATATTGCTTTTTGGTGATACCAAGAATTTGCTTTGGCTCCCACGCCAAAAACTCTACCATGTTTGTGAGACCAGTCGTCCATGATATCTGGTCTTTTAAATGATTTATTGATCCAAAAACACGGCGATATTTTTCTGCTGCTTTCATACTAAGAGTGTCTCATGGTTTACATTTTTTATAATAAAAATTTGGGGTTGCTACAATACGCCCAGTCCACTCAATAACAACTGCCCTCCTGCAAATATCAATAACACGCCAAATGCGCGCTTGAGCATCAGAGCAGGCAATACATGGGCAAGCTTGGCGCCCACCTTTGCCATCGCAAAGCTGACCACTGAAATACACAAAAACCCTGTGACATGGACAAACCCGATGGTGCCCTCGGGCAGATTGACCACATCTTGACCAAACCAAGCAAATCCAGCCGCACCAGCTAGAGCAATAGGAAGACCACACGCCGCTGACGTACCGACAGATTGCTTCATCGGCAGTCCTGCCCAGTTCAAAAACGGTACGGTCAAACTACCACCGCCAATACCGAAGATAGACGATGCCATACCAATGCCCGTACCTGCGCCAAACTGTACTCCAGCAGGCGGCAACGGCTTACCCACTTGCTCTTTGTTAGAAAAGAACAGCATTTTTAGCGCAACCAATAGCGCGCCAACACCGATGATGGCTTGTAGCGCCTGACCATCAATCATATCTGCGATACCAGCGCCGACCAAACTCCCCACCACCAAGCCGAGCGCCATCTTGCGCCATACTTCCCAGCGGACACCGCCGCGTTTATTGTGAGCCGTCAGTGAGCTGATCGACGTGATCACGATGGTCGCAAGAGACGTACCAATGGCTAAATGTGTCACCACTTCTGGCGAAAAGTCATAAGCGGTAAAAATCCAGACCAATGCGGGAACGATAATCATGCCGCCGCCCACGCCAAATAACCCTGCGCTGACACCCGCAAACGCCCCTGCAATCACAAACCACACATATAACATCATAGAACAAACCTTTTATAATACTGGTCTAGTATTAATTTTATTTCATACTTACTGGTTTCTTTGTGCACTCAACTGTATTTGCCAAATCTTAACGTGACCTTTATGCTGTCTTTGACAACCGCCTAGTATATCAAAGTTTCTCTCAACCACATCGACTAAACCTATGCCAACACTCACCAGTTTTTCAAGCCGTTTATCCGATCTCAACCACCGTCACGTTGCCAGTAGCGCCTCAACCAATAGCGAGCTGATCGAAGCACTGCAAGATAGGTCGTTAGATATCGCAACCGTGCACGTTTTAACCGCAGATACCCAAAGCGCTGGACGTGGACAACATGGGCGCTCATGGCAATCACCGCGCGGCAATGTCTATCTGTCGCTATATCACCCCGTGCATATGCCAGTTAGTGGTTTATTGTCTTTAATTATTGGCCTTGAGCTGGCAAAAATGCCTGTTATCCAAACACTGAATGAACAGCTACTAGCGCAAGGATTGATGCCAATTGGGGTGAAATGGGCAAATGACTTAGGGTTTTATCCATCTCAAGATGTTAAGCATGCGTTATTGGATAGCGGTGAGGCACATCAGCAAACACTACCCTTTCAAAAACTCGCTGGCATCTTGATAGAACCCGTAACTAAATCTGGCAAGTTGGTTGGTGTGGTACTGGGTATTGGGTTAAATGTACAAGCCGCACCAAAGCTCACCGCTCAAACGTCTGAGGGCATGAGTTATCAAGCGATCAGCTTACAAGACATCCATGGGTTGCTACATCCAGAAGTGGCAGCTGCCACGAGCCTGCCAGACTTACAAACACTGTATCAGCAGATGAGCAAAGCCTTGATGGCGGCGATGACCCGCTTTGAGCATTTGGGTATAGAAAAACCAACGGGTCATACGTACTATTTAGACGGATTCTTACAGCAGTTTGCTGCGATGGACGCACTAGCAGGTCTGCGATTGCGCGTTACCCAAGACTATAATAATAAAAAGCAAGTGATGACAGGGTTAGCTTGCGGCGTGGATACTCATGGGTGTTTGCAATTGCAGCAAGATAACGGTAAGATTTCTACGCTTTTTACTGGACGCATTGACGTTATTTATTAGGCTTAACCACCAAACTGACGAGCACTATTATTAACGAGCGCTATATAAAGGGATTTTTATGCTCTGGCTTGATCTTGGCAATACCCGCCTAAAATACTGGCTGACCGACGATATCGGGCAGATAGTCTCACATGATGCCAAGCAGCATCTACAAGCACCCGCTGAATTACTCATGGGTCTGACTGACCGCTTTGAGCGTTATGCGCCCGATTTTATTGGTATCTCGTCGGTACTGGGCGATACGCTGAATACCCAAGTATCAGAGACGCTCAGTCGTCTGAACATTCCATTTGAGTTTGTCCATGTTGATGCTGCGCACCCACTGATGAAAAGTGCTTACAATGACCAGCAGCTCGGCTGTGATCGCTGGCTACAGATGCTAGGAGCCGTCGATAAGAAAAAGCGCCAATGCGTGATCGGCTGCGGTACGGCGGTGACGATTGATTTGATTGATCACGCTGAGCATTTGGGTGGTTATATTTTCCCCAGTATTTACCTACAACGCGAGTCTCTGTTTTCTGGAACCAAGCAAATCACCATCTCTAACGGCACGTTTGATAGTGTCAGCCAAGGCATGACTACCCAAGACGCGGTGCACCGCGGTATCTTGCTCTCTATCGTTGGTGCGGTCAATGAGATTAGCCGTCGTCACCCAAACTTTGAAGTTATCATGACGGGTGGCGATGCAGCCACTATCTCGCAGCATGTCAACCGCCCCGTACGCTTACGTGATGATTTATTATTAAATGGTCTGGCACGGTATTTTGATTATCGTAATAAATCATAGATAAGCCAATATCACATAAAAAAAGCAGCACGTTTAAAGCGTGCTGCTTTTTTGGTTTAAGCATACTGTAAATTATTTCTTGTCAATTTAAATATAATGACTATGGTGCTGCAAATGCAATCGGTAATGTAACATTCCCTTTCACTGCCCGCCCTTTTATCAAAAAAGGCTTGAAACTAGCCCTTTTAATTTCTCTAGTAAAAGCAGCGTCTACCTGTTTTATACCACTACTCTTAATCACGGTTATGTTTTTGATACTACCTTGCTTATCAACTTGTAATAAAAAAGCCATTTCTAGATCTGTTTTATCACAAGGTTTGACAACGTTCCCATCTTGGTCATATGAACAACGAATCAGATATCGATTGAGATAAGCTGGTATATTTTCAAATCTTGGCGATCTCAGCCAGCTAGCATCTCGAGTAGAAAGTTGAATAACTGGTTCAGGATTAGACAAATCAATCAACTCAGCCTGTGCTGGCGTCATACCAATCGTTATCGTAGAAAATGCGAATAAAGTAACCAACATGCTATAAACACCGATAGAATTTATATTGGTTAGAAAGTAGAAAACGGTGTGAAGTGCTGGCTTGGTATGTAATTTATAGGTCATGGTATAAGTATTTTATCCAAATCATCAAAAAATGCTACGCTATGAGAAACATAACGTAGCACGTTTTTAGATCTTAAAACAAAAAACGTTCGAATAAAAGTTAGGCTATCAACAACCAGTAGTATCTATTTGGTCTCGTTAAACAGCTCACGACCGACGAGCATACGGCGAATCTCACTGGTGCCTGCGCCGATCTCATATAGCTTGGCATCGCGCCAGTAGCGACCAAGCGGATACTCGTTGGTATACCCATTACCGCCAAATATCTGAATGCCCTCACCCGCCATCCATGTGGCTTTTTCGGCGCACCACAGAATCACACTGGCACAGTCTTTACGCACTTCTCGGCTGTGTCCTGCGCCGCGCGCGTCTAGCATATCGAGGTTTTTACCCACAGTGTATAAGAAGCTACGACCTGCTTGCAGTATGGTATACATGTCAGCCACTTTGCCTTGGATAAGCTGAAACTCGCCAATTGCTTGACCAAACTGCTTACGGTCATGGATATAAGGGACGACATTGTCCATCACCGCCTGCATGATACCGATAGGCCCTGCCGCCAATACGGCACGCTCATAATCTAGCCCGCTCATGAGTACTTTCACGCCTTCATTGAGACCGCCCAAGATATTGTCGCTTGGTACTGTCACATTGTTAAAAGTCATCTCACCCGTATGGCTACCACGCATGCCAAGCTTGTCTAGCTTTTGCGCTGTACCAAAACCTTCCATGCCTTTTTCAACGATAAAGGCGGTCATACCTTTGGCACCCATTTCAGGATTGGTCTTGGCATAGACCACCATCACATCGGCATCGGGACCGTTGGTAATCCACATTTTGCTGCCATTCAGCACGTAGCTGCCGTCTTTTTCTTCGGCTTTGAGCTTCATACTAACGACATCTGAACCAGCACCAGTCTCGCTCATTGCCAATGCACCGATGAACTCGCCGCTGATGAGTTTTGGCAAATACTTTTGTTTTTGTGCCTCTGAGCCGTTACGTTTTATTTGGTTGATACATAGATTAGAGTGCGCACCATAGCTAAGCGCTACCGATGCCGACGCACGGCTTATTTCTTCCATTGCAACCATATGAGCGACATAGCCCATGTTGGAGCCGCCGTACTCTTCAGGAACGGTGATGCCATGTAGACCGAGGTCGCCCATCTTTTGCCACAGATCCATAGGGAACTCGTCGCTACTATCAATCTCGCTTGCACGTGGGGCGATTTCATTTGCCGCAAATTGCTGTACGACATCACGTAGCGCGTCAATATCTTCGCCAAGCTGAAAATTCAATCCAGGTAAACTCATAACCATTCCTTGTTTTTAGTATTTAATTTTTACGATAATTTTTTAAGACTGACGCTTATTGATTAAGGCACGTGCCACATTTGAGCCATTTGGACGTTTTAAAAACGCACTAATACGTTCGCCTGCTACAACCAACTTATCCAAGTCGATACCCGTGCTGATACCCATACCATGCAACATATACACCACATCTTCGGTTGCGACATTACCCGTTGCGCCTTTGGCATACGGACAACCACCAAGGCCCGCCACCGAGGTATCAAATTCGCTGACACCCATTTGTAATGCCGCTAAGGTATTGCTGAGTGCTTGACCATAAGTGTCATGAAAATGACCTGATAGCATCGTGATATCAGCGTATTCAAGCGCTGCTTGTAGGGCGCGCTGTACTTTGAGCGGTGTACCTACACCAATTGTATCAGCAATACCAATCTGCTCTGAGCCAATCTCAATCAACCGTTTAGTGACATAAGCGACTTGGCTGGGGTCAATCTCGCCTTCATAAGGACAGCCAACGGTACAAGAGATAACGCCGCGTACCTTGATACCTTGCGCTTTTGCTGCCGCAGCCACTGGTGCAAACCGCTCAATACTCTCATCGATACTGCAGTTGATATTTTTTTGGCTAAAAGTTTCGCTGGCTGAGCCAAAAATGACGATCTCATCAGGACAGTGCAAAATAGCATTTTCAAAGCCGCGCATATTGGGTACCAGTACCGAGTAGCAAACGTCCGTCTGCCGCTTTGGTGCAAGCGAATCCAGTAAGGCGCTGTTATCACCCATTTGTGGCACCCACTTTGGCGAGACAAAGCTTGTCGCCTCCAGTTTTTTAATCCCTGCATCAATCAAATCGTTGATTAAGGCTTGCTTGACCTCAGTCGGTACTGTCATGGATTCGTTTTGTAGCCCATCACGCGGACTGACATCAACGATGGTGACATGGCTTGGATACGAGTGGCTCATGCTTATTGTCCTTTTCTATTTGCTTTCACTATTGATGCGCAATAGCTCATCACCATCAGCGACCAAATCACCTGCTGCAAATAATAACTCTGCTACCACGCCATCTGTTGGCGCGGTAATGGTATGTTCGATTTTCATGGCTTCGATGACGGCAAGTGGCTCGCCTTTTTTGACCGTGTCACCTACTGCGACTTTAAAGGCAACAACTTGCCCTGGCATCGGTGATTTTAAGCTACCAACCGCTGCTGTGTCTTCGCCCACATGTGCCATGATGTCAATTAAGGTAATCTCATCGCGTCCGCTATCTGTAAACACATAGACCGTCTCATTATT
This sequence comes from Psychrobacter piscatorii, assembly GCF_904846415.1. GTDB lineage: Bacteria > Pseudomonadota > Gammaproteobacteria > Pseudomonadales > Moraxellaceae > Psychrobacter > Psychrobacter piscatorii. The sequence continues at coordinate 47,610 of NZ_CAJHAR010000004.1, forward strand.
GACCCAGCTTTGGGCACTGATACGTGCACCCTCTAACCATAAGGTATGATTGTGCGCATCACTGCTGTCATAACTGACTTGTCCTTCATAAACCGTTTCGGTCTGAGCAGCGACATTGATATTGCTATCATCCTGCGTATTCGCGATTTCTTTGCCAATGACAAGCACAAAGCTACTGAGATTATCGCCGCCTTTTTTGCCATCAGCACAACTCGCATTGTGCCAATTGCTGATACGAGCAATATATGACTGCTCATCATAAACCAAGCTAAATGAACGAGTATAATCACTATAAGCACGGAAACCTGTCGGCTTACTAAAGGGGTCGTTGTCTGTCTTTTGTGATACGGCTTCGCTCGCAAGCTGCTGCGTAATAGCTGTCACCACAAGCGTTGATAATCCAAGCGGATGCTGATCAAAAAGTTTATCCTGCTCGCGCTCTATCAATGCCGTATCAAGATTGGCGTTGCTAAATGAATCGGTATTTAAAATATAACGCAAAAATGCTACGTTATTTGGAAGACCGACGATACGCGTCTGCGCCAATGCCCGATCAAGTCTTGCTAATGCTTGTTCACGCGTGGGCGCATGCACGATAAGCTTAGCAACCATAGAGTCGTAGAAAGGGCTGATGACATCACCCGCGCGAACCCCATCATCGATACGTACATCAGCGATGTTAAAGGTGCTGTGCTCAGGCTTTTGATAGGTAAACAAAGTCCCTGTCGCTGGCAAGAAGTTATTGTCAGGGTTTTCAGCGCAGATACGCGCCTCAATTGCATGACCGTTGATAGCCAGATCGTCTTGCGATTTTGGCAATGGCTGACCCGCAGCGACCAATAGCTGCCACTCGACCAAATCCACACCAGTAATGGCTTCACTGACCGGATGTTCAACTTGCAAGCGCGTATTCATTTCCATGAAATAGAAATTCATCGTGCCTTCGCGCTGCTCAACGATGAATTCAACCGTACCTGCCCCAACGTAATCAACCGCACGCGCCGCTTCGATGGCGGCTGTGCCCATTGCTTCACGCATTGAGGTATCTACGCCCGGTGCTGGCGCTTCTTCTAATACTTTTTGATGGCGACGCTGTACTGAGCAATCCCGCTCAAATAGATGCACATAGTTGCCATGCGTATCACCAAATACTTGGATTTCAATATGACGTGGTTTTAGCGCATATTTTTCGACCAATACTTGATCATTGCCAAAGCTGGTAATTGCTTCACGGCGACACGAGTCTAATAGATCGACAAAATCACTGCTTTGCTCAACGATACGCATGCCTTTACCGCCGCCGCCTGCACTCGCTTTGATCAATACTGGATAACCAATAGCATCTGCTTGCTGCTGCAAAAACTGTGCATCTTGATTGTCACCATGATAGCCCGGTATCAGCGGCACGCCAGCAGACTCCATCAAGCGCTTGGACTCAGATTTGCCGCCCATGGCGCGAATCGCCTCAGCAGAGGGTCCTATAAAGACCAAACCAGCATCTTGGCAGGCCTGTGCAAAATCGGCGTTTTCACTTAAAAACCCATAGCCTGGATGGATGGCCTCAGCACCTGTTTGCTTAGCGATGGCAATAATGGCATCACCTTTGAGATAGCTGTCTTTTGGCGCTGAACCGCCCAAATAAACTGCCTCATCACAGACAGCCACGTGCTTGGCGCTACGATCAGCATCAGAATAAACAGCGACGGTACTGACGCCAAGACGCTTAGCAGTCGCGGCCACTCGGCAAGCAATTTCACCACGGTTGGCAATTAGAATTTTAGAAAACATAACTATCCCTGTATCTTGTCGTTGTTATTTGACGTCTTGTCTATTTGTCCGTTTATCTATTCGTCTATCGTTAGTCTGCTGTCAACCAATCCGGCTTACGCTTTTGTAAAAAGGCTTGCACGCCCTCGCGGCCTTGTGTTGATGAGCGAATATCAGCAATTCCTTTGACCGTGTCGGCAATCAACTCATCAGTAATGGGCGCACCGGCGATATCATGCAATAAGTGCTTGCAGGTCTTGACGGCATCGGGACTGTTTTTAACCATTTTGGCACAAAGTGTCGCGACCTCATCATCTAACCATTCTTCGCTGACGCGCTCATGGATAAAGCCAAGCTGACGTGCTTTTTTGGCATCAAACACTTCTGCACTTAAGAAATAACGCTGCGCAGCTCTAGCGCCCATCGCTCGGATGACATAAGGACTGATGGTCGCAGGCGCCAATCCCAAACGCACTTCGCTAAGGCAAAAGTTGGCAATCTTCACGGCGATGGCCACATCACAAACGGCAACTAGCCCCATGCCACCAGCATAGACATCGCCTTGTATCGCTGCGATCGTCGGCTTGGGACACTCATAAATTGTTTTGAGCATTTGCGCCAATTTATCCGCATCCGCTAAATTCTCTTCATAGCTATAGTCCGCCATCGCGCGCATCCAATTAAGATCAGCGCCCGCACAAAATGCCTTACCAGCAGCGGCTAATACAATGACACGTACGTCATCGTCAGCACCAAGCACAGTGAAAGCCTCTGTCAGCTCGGCAATCATTTCATCATTAAAGGCATTACGTATCTCAGGACGGTTCAATGTCACCGTCGCCACGTGTTGTTCAACGCTGACCAGCAGGCTTTTATAATTATTAATATTTTTCGATTTCGCTTCTTTCATAACTTTCTCTATATTCCTATTCATATATGCGTATGTAAATATTTAGCCCAACGTTTGGGTCATCCATCATAATGCCCATATAAGAAAGTAAGATGTCAAAACCCGATGTCGCGGTAGAATTGTATTTTTAAAAGGTGTCGCACCACTCTCTCATTACGAGCAGACCTTAACGCTTACATTCTAAAGACCCCAAACGTCGTCTCTTCAATCGGAGCGTTATAAGCGGCGCTCAGCCCCAAGGCCAGTACATGACGAGTATCAGCAGGATCAATTACGCCGTCATCCCACATACGTGCAGTGGCATAATACGGATGACCTTGCGCTTCATACATTTCACGAATCGGCGCTTTAAAGGCCGCTTCGTCTTCCTCACTCCACGCTTCGCCCTTGCGATCAAAATTGTCACGCTTGACCGTTGCCAATACTGATGCCGCTTGCTCACCGCCCATGACAGAGATACGCGCATTTGGCCACATCCACAAGAAACGCGGACTATAAGCTCGGCCACACATACCGTAGTTACCCGCGCCGAACGAGCCACCGACGATAACAGTGAATTTTGGTACTTTTGCATTGGCGACTGCCATCACCATCTTGGCACCGTGACGGGCAATGCCTTCGTTTTCGTATTTACGCCCAACCATAAAGCCTGTGATATTCTGCAAAAATACTAAGGGAATTTTGCGCTTACAGCACAGCTCGATGAAATGCGTGCCTTTTTGCGCAGACTCGCTAAACAGAATGCCGTTATTAGCAATAATACCCACAGGCATCCCTTCGATATGAGCGAATCCACAAACCAACGTCGTACCGAAACGTGCTTTGAATTCATCAAATGCACTGTCATCAACGATACGGGCGATGATTTCTTTGATATCAAATGGCTTGCGCTTGTCCGTTGGAATCACGCCGTACAGCTCTTTGGCATCATAACGTGGTGGCTTGGGTACAATTTGATTGGGGATATGTTTGGCAGGACGATTCAAATGACTGACAATATTACGAGCGATTGATAACGCATGAGTATCGTTTTGTGCTAAGTGATCGACCACGCCTGAAAGCCGCGTATGGACATCGCCGCCGCCCAAATCCTCTGCGGTCACCTCTTCGCCTGTTGCTGCTTTGACCAGTGGCGGACCACCCAAAAAGATCGTGCCTTGCTCTTTGACAATGATAGATTCATCGCTCATGGCCGGGACATACGCACCGCCAGCCGTACAGCTACCCATGACCACAGCAATTTGTGGAATACCTGCCGCACTGAGGTTGGCTTGGTTAAAAAAGATACGGCCAAAATGTTCTTTATCGGGGAATACGTCATCTTGGTTCGGTAAGTTGGCACCACCTGAATCGACCAAATAAACACACGGCAGATGATTTTCTTGCGCGATTTCTTGGGCACGTAGATGCTTTTTGACCGTCATTGGGTAGTACGTGCCACCTTTTACCGTGGCATCGTTACAGACAATCATACACTCGACACCATTGATACGACCAACGCCTGCAATCACACCAGCCGCTGGAATCTCTTCGCCATACATGTCATGCGCTGCCATTGGCGCCACTTCCAAAAACGGCGTCCCCACATCAAGCAAACGCTCGACCCGCTCGCGTGGTAGTAGCTTGCCGCGTGCTAGATGCTTGGCACGTGCGCGCTCTGAGCCGCCTTGGGCGACTTTACGCAAGTGCACATACAAATCATCGACGATCTCTTGCATCGCTGCACTGTTTTGCTGAAAGTCGCTTGAGTTTGGACTCAGTTTACTGGTTATGATAGCGCTCATGATATCCCTTTTCTTTAATACATAGATACGTAAATGCGAGTAGCTTTTATATGAATGATGCCAACTGCTATTTTTTAAGTATGACTCACATATTTCATCTTTATTGTTTTAGAGCCGATAAGTAAGCTTACTACAAACCCAACTCTTCTTTCATTTGCTCAATGATTTTATACTTTTGAATCTTGCCCGTGATGGTCATTGGATACTCAGTGACAAAGCGATAGTAAGCTGGCACTTTATAATGAGCAATATGCTCACTGCAGAATTCACGGACTTCCTCTTCGGTCAAGCAGCCCGGCTCTTTCGGGATAATCCACGCCGCCAGCACTTCGCCGTAACGCTCGTCTGGTATCCCAACGATTTGCACATCGCGAATTTTTGGATGACGATAAAGGTAGTTTTCGATCTCAACCGGATAGATATTTTCACCACCGCGAATCACCATGTCTTTACTACGACCAACGATTTTTACGTAGCCATCTTCGTCCATTGTGGCCAAATCACCTGTATGCATCCAGCCATCTTGAATGGCTTCGCGCGTTTTAAAACGGCTGCCCCAGTAGCCTTTCATCACTGAATAGCCACGCGTGAGTAGCTCGCCGGTCTCCCCGATAGGCACAATCTCACCCGTCTCGGTATCAATAACCTTGACCTCAAGCGCTGGTTGCACCAATCCGACGGTCGAGACTTGCTTATCAAGCGGCGTATGCTCATTGGTCTGGCAAGAGACTGGGCTGGTCTCTGTCATACCATAAGCGATAGTGACTTCACTCATATGCATCTTGTCGATGACACGGCGCATGACCTCAATCGGACAGCTGGAGCCTGCCATGATGCCCGTACGCAGGGTAGACAAATCAAATTTTTCAAATTCAGGATGATCAAGCTCTGCGATAAACATCGTGGGCACACCATGTAGACCGGTGCACTTTTCTTCTTCGACGGCTTTTAATACCGTTAATGGCTCAAAACCATCGTTTGGATATACGATACAACCGCCATGCGTCAGAATCGCCAAGTTACCAAGCACCATACCAAAGCAATGATACAGCGGTACTGGGATGCATAGTCTATCCTCTTCAGTGAGATTCATGGCCTCACCGATGAAGTAGCCGTTATTGAGAATATTACGGTGGCTAAGCGTTGCGCCTTTTGGTGTACCTGTCGTGCCACTAGTGAACTGCACGTTGATGGCATCGGTATTTTTGAGTTGAGCTTGACGCTCGGCAACACGTGGATCATTGGCATCGCCCTCGCTCATCCATGCAGAGAATTTTTGCATGAAACCAAACTCCTCATCAGAGTCTGGCTCATCAATCCAAATGATACGTTCAATCGTTGGAATCTCAACCAAATCAAGCTGAGTATAATCTTTATGATAAATCTCAGGACAGAGCTCACGGATCAGACCAGCGTAGTCACTGGTCTTAAAATGGCGCATAAGCACCAGTGCTGAGCAGCCGAGTTTATTTAAGGCATATTGCAGCTCAAAGGTACGGTAGGCAGGATTGATGTTGACAAGGATAACGCCGACTTTTGCGGTCGCCAGTTGCATCAGTAGCCATTCAGCATTGTTGTGTGACCAGATACCGATGCGATCGCCAATCTCAAGCCCCATCTCAATCATACTACTGGCTAGCTGATTGACCTGCTGCTGTAGCTGTTGATATGTCCAGCGGATGTTTTGATGACAGACGACCAGCGCTTCACGCTCAGGGTATTTCGACACAATAGCATCAAAAAAATCACCGATGGTCGCTTCAATCAGCGGTACATCAGGACCTTTATCATAACTTTGGGAAAGCGGCGCATTTGCTGAACGTGCGCCCATATTGATACTAGGGATATTATCTAAAATAGCATCGAAATCAACGTGAGTCGCATCGAAATTAGAATTTTGAGTCATAACGAGTCCTTTCGTTTTACTTTTTATAGTATTTATAGATAGTGCTGATTAATCGCTGGCAAGCAAACCTTCTTCCTTGATTCGGTCTGATATAGCATTCAGCTACTATAACGCTATAAATGAAAGCATGTCAACAATATCAATACGGTATGTATCATTTAATTGGATACTCGATATTCATGCTTAGTAAAAGGTAACATAAAATCATGGCAAGTTTTTGACATAAAAAAGCCAGCCACATCATAAATAAGGGCTGGCTCAATCTTAAATGTTGTCTTTTAAACTTACTTTTTAGCAGAGTCTATCATTATGCTTTAGGAGTGGCAGGCGCTTTGATCGTCACGGTTGCACTCACTGCGTCATTATCATCCAGCAAATCCATGATGAGTTCATCATCGCTTTCCGTCTTCACTTGCCAATTCCCAGCCGCGTTTGGCACACCCGTTACCATCACCGAAATCGCTTTATTCTTTAGGCGAATCATCGGTGGCTTATGGTCATAACCGCTGTGCTCGTGCCCTAAGATATCATCAGCAATGGTCGCAGCCTGTGCGCGTAGTGGTGCCACATAGCGACATGCGACCCCATTGATCGACATACAATCACCAATGGCATAGATGTGTGCGGTGTCGGTGCGCAATGTCGCTTCATCAACCACAATACCTGTACGACGGTCAAACGTAACGCCCGCTGCCGCTGGTAATTGCCCATCGACCGTCAGACCTGTACTGGCAATCACATGGTCTACGATCAATGTCTCAGGTTGCTCTGCATCGGTACTGTCTTCAGTTAAGGCAAGCGGTGCGTAGTCTACTCTTAGCTTTTCGCTATCGCTGCTGTCGTCATTGCTACTCAAACGGGTAACAGCAGATACTTGAGAGCCACCCAAAAATTGAATGCCTTGTGACTCAATCGCTTTGGCAATACGTGCCGTCGCTTTGGCTGGTAGCATTTGTGATAATGGCGCATCATTCAAATCAATCAAGGTCACTTGATGACCTGCTTTTAGCAAGTCTTCCGCGATTTCTGTTCCCACCATACCAGCACCAACGATGGCGACGTGCTGACTACCGGTTGCCAGCTTCTCTTGTAGCTGACCGAATTGCTCAATGTGATTAACATGCCAGACCAAATCCTCTGGTAAGCTTTTGGGGAAAATAGGATGCGCACCCATCGCTAGCACCAACTTACCATAATTGATCGTCGCATAATCCGTATGGGCTGGATCTGGTCTATTAGCAGAGATAAGCTGTAACTGCTGCGTAGCCGTATCAATGTCTGTAACCTGTGTGTCGGCAAGCAACGTCACGCCTGCGGTTTTTGCCGCATCGCTACCAGATGCCCGTACCAAGTCTGATGCGCGCTTGTTTTGGCTGATCGCCATGGTCAGCATCGGCTTGTGATAACGATCGCCACTATCGGAAGTGATCAAGGTAATTGGAATCTCTGAATCTTTTGCACGAATAGCATCAATCACATGCCAGCCTGCCAAGCCTGCGCCAATGATGACGACGCCATTTTTTGATGAGGTTGCCGATGCTACAGATAGATTATCTACGCTCATAAAAACTCCAATATGGTTTGTGAATTATTTTAATTATCAACAAGGATGGGAGACATTGTATCAGTAAACAGGCATGCACTCACCTATCTAACCGTATAACCAATTACATACTCATCTAAATCAAATTGCTAGAGTAACGCCCATAAAAAAGCGCCTATTAATAGACGCTCTTTATTGATGATTTCATTTGTGTTTCAAGCACTAGTGCAAATACAGCCAAGGTGATTAATGATTCAAAATCTTTGATAAGAACATCTGCGCACGATCACTTTTCGCGCCTTCAAAGAACTCATCCTTACTACAGTTCTCGACGATGTGCCCTTCATCCATAAAGATAATACGGTTGGCGACCTGACTGGCAAAGCCCATTTCATGGGTCACGCACATCATGGTCATACCATCACGAGTCAGCTCGACCATGACATCGAGCACTTCTTGAATCATCTCAGGATCGAGCGCTGAGGTTGGCTCATCAAACAGCATCGCCACAGGGTCCATAGCCAGTGCACGGGCAATCGCGACGCGCTGCTGCTGACCGCCCGATAGCTCCGCTGGATATTTCGCCGCTTGTACCGTCAGACCGACGCGGTCTAGATACGCCATGGCTTTTTGCTTGGCTTCACTCTCTTTACGACCCAATACTTTGATCTGTGCCACTGTCAAATTATCAATGATGGTCAAATGCGGAAATAATTCAAAATGCTGAAACACCATGCCGACACGGCTACGTAGCTTGGGCAGATTTGTTTTTGAATCACCGACAGAGAAGCCGTTGACCATGATTTCACCTTTTTGAAAAGGCTCAAGTCCATTAACGGTCTTAATCAACGTCGATTTACCACTACCTGAAGGGCCACAAACAACGACCACATCCCCTTTATGCACGTGTGCAGTACAGTCAGTTAGTACCTGAAAGTCTCCATACCACTTGCTGACATTTGACATTTGAATGACCATCTCATCAGTCGCATGGCCATTGTTAGTCACCAGTCCACCAAAGGAATTTATGTATGTATCAGCATTGCTCATCACTGGCTCCTAACCACATTATTATCGATAACCGTCGTTTAAAAATTAAATCAAAATACCAAACTACAATCTTAACGCTCAAAATCCTAAGCGAGATATCTATTAAAACCGTAAACGCTTTTGTAGTTGTTGCACACCAATCGATGCACTCAAACTAATCACAAAATAGACAGCGCCAGCACCTAGGATATAAGGTGTGAGTAATCCCATGAGCTCACCGCGGACGTAGGCGGCGCGGAAAAAGTCGGTCAAACCAATAGCGAATACCAATGTCGTATCTTGGAATAAGATAATACATTGCTGCAAAATCAGTGGTAGCATTTTGCGAAAGGCCTGCGGCAAGATGACCAGACGCATGGTCTGTCCATAAGTCATGCCTAGTGCTTTAGCAGCGTTGACCTGACCGCTACCAATCGATTGAATACCCGCACGCACCACTTCTGAAAAGTAGGCAGCCTCAAACATCATAAAGGCGACCACACAAGACGCAAAAGCGGCATTGATCTGAAGATACTTACCTGCGACCCAAAAATAAATCATCGGTACGGCAAAATAAAACCACAGTAGTACCAATAGCAGCGGTACTGAGCGGAAATAATTGACGTATAACTTCGAAGGTACTTCAAGCGCCTTTATACCAGACAAGCGCATCAACGCTAGTATCGTGCCTAAGCTGATACCACCAATGATTGCCAAAAAAAGCACTTTTAAGGTGGTTATCATGCCGCCCATCAAGCCAGGATAGGCTGTTGCTAACTCGGTCATATTCATTTCTGACCTCCCGCAATAAGCCCAGGTACACGCAATTTACGCTCAATTAAGCCCATGATAGCGATCAAAGATAAATTGAAAACCAAATAGACAATCGTCGCATAGGTATAAATCTCGATACTATTCTGCGTATATTCACTGATGGTTTTTGTTTGGCTAATCAGCTCCATTACCCCGACGAGCGATGCGACAGAGGCGTTTTTAAAACAGTTGGTCAGCTCAGAGCTGAGCGGCGGTAAGATAATACGAAAGGCTTGCGGTAGCAGCACTTCTTTATAGACTTGCGGAATGCTAAAACCCAATGCATATGCGGCATTGGTCTGCCCATCAGGCAGCGACTCAATACCCGTCCGTACTTGCTCAACAATACGAGCAGCGGTAAATAAGCCAAGACCGATACTTGCTGACAGCATGGCTGAGGTATTCGGAGACAAGTCCTTATACCACCATTCTTGTATCGTGGGCGTGAGCCAGCCGGGTGCGATGTAAAACCAAAAGAACAATTGTACTAGCAGTGGAATATTGCGAAAGAATGTCACATAAGCCGTACCAATCGTACGAGCAGTCTTATTAGGTAAGGTGCGCATGATACCAAATATGGTACCGACGACCATGGCGATGGCCCATGCGATACTGCCGATTAATAGCAGCCAGCCAAGACCTGTAATCATCCAATGGATATAAAGCTCGTTACCGATACCAGTTTGCTCAAAGAGCACACCCCAGTTCCAGCTATAATTCATGGTTGTCTCTCCGAGCAGCGATTCATAAGCCTATAGGTCAGACACATAATATCTGACCTATAGGCAAGCCATATTGAGGGACAAAGAACTTATTGAGCGGTCGCCGTTTTTGGCTGAGCACCGTCATGCGGATTGGCAATCAACGCTTTTAAGTTGTCAGACATCTCAAAGTTTAGATTGACGTTTTTCGGTGGGACTGGGTTCAAGAACCATTTGTCATAAATGCTATTGATCTCGCCTGAGCTAAAGACATTATTTAACGCTTCATTGACGACGGCTTTGAATTCAGGATCGTCTTTACGCATCATACAGCCATAAATCTCAAACGATTGTGGCTCACCAACGATAACCCATTCATCAGGATTTTTTGCTTTGGCTTTTTCGCCCGCGAGCAACACATCATCCATCATAAAGGCATCAGCACGACCATTTTCTAACATCAAGAAGGCTTCGCCGTGATCTTTTGCTGAGATGATGTTCATATCCATTTTGTTGTCATCATTGTACTGACGGATATAACGCTCTGAGGTCGTACCTGCCGTGGTGACAAGGGTTTTACCTTTTAGATCTTCAAAATTTTGAATGCCAGAGTCTTTTTTGGTCAACAGACGCGTACCAATCTCAAAGAAACCATTAGAGAAGGCAACCTGTTTTTGACGCTCTTCGTTGTTGGTGGTTGAGCCACACTCAAAATCTACCGTGCCGTTTTGTACCAATGGGATACGCGTTTGTGAGGTAATCAAGTTATAACGGACGTTGAGGTCTGGCATGTTTAGCTTTTGCTTCACTGCTTCGACGACTTTCATTTCTAAATCGTGTGCATAGCCGATAGGCTGATTAGGGTCATCAGCAATATAAGAAAATGGAATAGAGGAGTCACGGTGACCGACAACGATGGTGCCAGAGTCTTTGATTTTTTGTAGCGTGCCGTTGGTATCCGTGGCAGCAGCTTCTGTCGTGGTGGCATCATCTGCAGCTGGCGCTTCGGCTGTGGTCTGGCTACTGTTGTTACAGCCAGCTAAGCCCAATGCCATAAAGGCTGCCAAAGTCAATGGTTTAGAAAATAAGTGGGTCATGGAATACATCCTTTTATCACAAGCTTTTATCACAAGATTGAATGAGTGCTTTGAAGACACGAGTCTGATTGACCGACCTCATTGCCCCGCATCCGTACGGTTGTTGCTGTTGTTTGTCACAATGCAACTCAATGTTACTGTACAACAAATTTGTGTTAGATGGTAAGTTTTTTTTAAAGGAAATGATATTTTGGAATATATTTATTTTTTACCTAAAAACCACTGGTTCCCAATTACTGCATCACTATAGAAATGGACAGATAGCTGACTTATTGATACATGTAATCAAGAAAACATTGTGATCATAATATTGTGGTTGCTACGATTGATAAATTGGCCATAGTCCCCATAAAGCTAACAACTTCTTAATACTACAAATGACTTATGACACAAGATACTCAAGTCCCGAATACGGACAGCCAAACTGCTGGCACTCATAGCGACAACGACATACGCCAACGTTTTTTTATCGAAGATTCGCCCGTGCGCGGTGATGTGGTACGCCTATCACGCAGCTACGCCAGTACGATTGCCCAAAAGCCCTATCCTGAAGCCATCAAACGCTTATTAGGTGAGATGCTGACGGCAGCGAGTTTGCTGATCAGTACCGTGAAAATAAACGGTCGCCTATCTATCCAGTTGCAATCATCAGACAGCGATAGCTTGCTGAATTGGGCGATGGCAGAATGTGACCAAGACGGCATCATCCGTGCGCTTGCCAGCTGGAAAGGTGAGACGGATGAGCAAATACACGCGTGGGACAATATGATCCATGCCAAAGAAGCATTTGCTGAACTTGGTGCGACTGGACAAGGCGTATTGTTTATCAATATTCAGCCTGACGGCGGTGAACCATACCAAGGTATCGTTGAGCGTAGCCATGACAATTTGGCGGACTGCTTAGCACATTATCAAAAGCAATCAGCGCAGATTCCGACGTTGATTAACTTGGCATCTGACGGTCTGCAAGCGGGTGGTATCTTGGTACAAATGCTACCGCGTACTGCTGAAGAAACGTCTGAAGTTGAGCAAAACCAAGATGCGGGTATCGACGATGATTTATGGACACGTCTGAGCGTGTTGACGCGTACGGTTAAGGCAGAAGAGCTGACGACGTTAGATGCCAACGAGATTCTGTATCGCTTGTATCATGAAGAAAACATCGTCGCCCCTGAGCCTGCGCCTCTAGCTTTTGGTTGTACGTGCTCACGCGAGAAGTGTGAGATGGCCATCGAGCAAATCGGCGAAGCAGAAGCGTTAGACATTGTTGAAGAGCAAGGCGGTACGTTTGAGATGGACTGCGGGTTCTGCGGTGAAGTCTATAAATTCAACAAAGATGATGTAGCAGCGGTATTTGCTGATTAGTTTTTTATCACTAAGCATCAGCCCTCATAAAAAAACCCTCAAGTGTGATGCTTGAGGGTTTTTTTGAAATTTTAAAAAGTATATGACTGCTTTTATGTTGAGCCACCTTTAGTCTTGATGCCATTTTTTCATATAATCAATCGCCATTGTGTTGATTGCCTGCCAGTTTGAAAGGTTTTTTGCGTCAAAGTGAATCAGGATATTATTGTTATAAACAGGATGTAGGTACTCCATTTGACAAAGACTGTTCTGATCTTCATTTTCCGCTATCCAACATCGAAAAGTAGAAGGGGAATTTGGATAAACATGTCCTGTATAAGATAAGGTTGAATCATTACTACTATCGATATAGGCTTCTAAGTTGAATTTATCTTGGGTAATATCTCTATGATTTGACTCCTTTATAATTTCAACTCTCGTAGGCATATCGTTGCCTACAATTCCTGAACCTATCGCTGTCCAGTTAAATTTTATGATATCGTCGTCATGTTCCAAAACATTTGGGTCTTTATCATTATTATTGAGGCCTCGACCACTTGGCCAAAAGAAATAACCATGACCCATATCCGTCTCAAAACTGGCATAACTACCCGTATCTGGTCTGACAATATGGTTTAAGGGAATAACGTATTTGTCACCCTCTACATCTACTTTAATTTGAGCATTAGGGTCGTGTACATTTGGCTTGGCACAGCTAGTAACTATGAGTGCGCTGCCTAATAGCAAAGACAAATTTCTCAGTAGCACTTTCTGAAATGATAAAAACGTCATTGCGCAGTACACATAACGCAGATAATTCGAAATGATACCCACTGTTCTCTACACCGCCACAGCCAAACTTCTAGGATAAGAATGTATGCGCGGACGTCCAGCATAGTCGCTTAGACCATTATCGAGCAGCCATTCAACGACTTGCTCACGCACTCGCCTGCTATGGATTAAGTTAAGATGATTGACACCATAAAACACGGCTTTATGACCATCTGGCACAAACAACGCATGCTCGGCATCATCTTCACCTAGCGCGGATGCGACCGATACCAAGCTATCTCCTAGCAAATCCGTCATCCTAGATTCGTAATGCGTCTCGAGCAAAGCACTGGCGACAAAGTAAGTCTTGATACCACTGGGCAGGCGCGCAGGATGACGGAAGTCTTGTGGTAATACGCTGCGTCCTTCTAAGGCCTTCCAATCAGCATCACGAATACTGCCGTGACGCAGATCAATAATACCCGCACTGCGCATATCACCAAGTTTGGCAAGCGAGCCCGCAAATGGCAACTTGGCGATGATGTCTTGCACATAATTACCGATACGCTCAAGCACTGCGCCATGATGCGGTGAACCTAGGGTGATGAGATTGCCCACGCGCTTTATCCAGTCTAGGCGCTCTTGCTCACCATAAAATAGCGCACTACGCGCGACCAAGCCGCCCATACTATGACCAACCAAATCTATCTGAGTAATATTTGGGTTATTATCGACCAAGTCCTGTAGTAATTGAGAGAATTTACGACCGCTGCGAGAGATACGTCGACCTGTATTGTAATCTAAGTATAGAACGGTGGTGTCAGGCTGGCTGATATGAATCGCCTCGCCCAGATCATTGCCTTCTTGTGACTGCCAGCTTAAGTGGCTCATGCATAAGCCATGGCACAAAATAGCAATCCGCCCTGATAGCCGCTCACTTTGAGGTTGGCCATCTTTAGTGTATAACATCATCGGAATCGCGAGCGCATTTTGATTGTTGACCAGATGATCACCCATGACACCATTGATGACATTGACTAGCTTTTTTAGTGAGTCAGGTAGTGGCTGAGCTGTTTTTTGCACGATGAAGTTTTTGTATATTCGTAGCACAGAGGCCAGATTGTTACCGACCATCAGCATGATATGACGTATCGTGCCATAGATGCGCCCAGTGAAACCGCGCTGCCATTTATTGAGATGCTTATCATTGAACCGGCCTAAGGGACGCAAGATGACTTCACGGTGGATGGACTCTACAATCTCAGTCACCTCAACTACTCCCATGGTCGCAAGCTGCGCCAACCCTTCAAAAAAATCCGCCAAAGAGACAGGGGTTTTGGTCGTTTCCTCACTGTCTTCTGTATCTGCCAATAACTTGACCAGCTCATCCATATCGATAGCTTCGAGTTGATCTATCTGCTCGTACAAATCACCATGCCGTGGCACACTATCAGCTGAGACAAAATGTGCATCAAGCTCATGGCGATTACGCGTATAACTGCTATCATTCTGAGCGCTACTGTCACTAACACGGTTGTTATAAAACAAATTTTGACTGCTCATAGTATTGGCACGTTTAGCGAAAAGGAGGTTTTTCTATACTATCCTTTAACAGTCGCAAATAGAAGCGAATGATTTAGTTTTAGCGTTCGTTTGTGACCAAAAGAGACGTATGGATGATGAACGGTATCTCTATTATTATTAAAGCGTCATCCAATATATGCATCAAAAGAAAAAATCCCAAGCTGAAACTTGGGATTCTTAGTGAATACTCATTTCTACTATTTTTACTTTCTACTGATTCGTCATCTAGCGCTTACCGAGCTATGCTGGGCTGGCTGCTGACTCAAATGATTCCGCTAATATGACATCGCCATCTTCTTTGGTAATCATGACCGTTGCTGAGCGCGGAGTACTACCCTCAGCGACCGCACCCCATGTATTACCTGGATGCTGAATATTGATAAACAGTGTTTTGAAATCTGGTGCCATGGTAATACCGGTGACTTCGCAGCCTTCAGGGCCGACAAAGAAGCGTTTGATGTTGTCGTTACTGGCAGGCATACCAATGCGCGTTTGCTGTCCTGCTGACGTCGTGATGGTCGTACCATCGCTGACTTTGCCCGGTAATGCCGCAAGCAGCATACAGCTAGTAGTATCGGTATACGCACCGTCATCCGTCTGAATCCATAACACACCACGTGGATCAAAATACAAACCATCAGGAGAAGACAGATCATTGCTAGCACTTAACTGCGATAAATTCTCTGCAGACAAGTTACTTGGTGCACCAAACAGATAGATATCCCACTCAAAACTGGTTGCGGCATGATCGCCACCAGCTTCTGCCCAGCGAATGATATGACCGTTGTCATTACCACTTGGTTTGCCATTGACATCGTAGCTGCGCGGGTTGGCAGCAGACAGCGGTTGACTCTCTTTGACGCCGCGATTGGAGTTGTTGGTCAATGTCACATAGACATCGCCCGTCATAGGACTGACCGATACCCATTCTGGTCGATCCATCTTGGTGGCGCCAGCGGCATCGCCAGCAGCGCGAGCATAGACCAACACTTCATCTTGGCTATTAAATGGTAACGCACTATTGAACGCATCTAGTCCATTCTGACCTTGAACAAGTGCTTTCCACTCACCGCTGCCATCTTCGTTAAATATGGCAACATATAGCGTGCCATCATTCAGGTACTTATCACCAGCTTTGAGACCGCCACCGATATCTGCATTTGACCACATTGCTTTGGATACGAACTTATAAATATACTCGCCTCGGGCGTCATCACCCATATAAAATACCACAGGTTTGCCTTGCTTAACGGGTGCATAGGCACAGTTTTCATGGGCAAATCGACCCATGGCGGTACGTTTTTGCGGTGTAGAGTTTTGGTCAAACGGGTCAATCTCAGTGATATAGCCAAAGGTATTGAAGCCATTACGATAATCATCAGCAGCACTAGTACCAACAGCAGTCATATCCCAACGTGAAAACTCGTCTGTGATGATGGCATCTTTGGCATCAGGCGTGTGCCATAGATATCTAGAGCCTGGAGAGTTCTCTGGTGCGCCGTAACGCTCGCGACCATAGTTATCACTGGCGCTTAACTGACTGGCATCTTGTCCGCGCGCAAACACACCCAAGAAGTTCTCTTCTGTGGTCAGGTAGGTACCCCAAGGTGACAAGCCTGCACCGCAGTTATTATTAATGCCGCGCGTCTGAAAACCTGTCGGGTCAAACTTGGTTTTGACCAAATCAGAACCTGCCACAGGGCCTGCTAACTGTGCGGTCGTACTACTAGTGATACGTCGATTGTATTTGGAGTTTGGCACCATCTCATAGCCCATGCCATTTGCGCGGCGCTTCATCTCAACCACTGCCACGCCATGGCAGTTGACTTCACGGCGTATATCGCTGGCCAGGCGGCGGCGTTGAAATAAAGGCGCAGCATCTTTATCTTCGATGACATAATAGCCAAACGGGCTTAGCTCCTCACTATTGACGTATTCGTGATTCATAACCAGTAGGCCATTCTCTGAGGCTTTGGCGTCGTACGCATTGCTTTTTTTGCCAAAGAACCACATACCATCATGGTTATCGCCCATGCGCCATTCAAACGACTCGGCTGAATTTTCACGATTGTCCTTCCAATCTGAAAGGCCAGGCATCAGCGGTGTGCCAAGCGGCAATATCATCTCTGCCTTGTAACCTTCTGCCACCGTCATCGTCTCAGCAGTTGAGTGCGCTACGGCCTTAAATTTTAAGGTTTCAGGACGCTTCAAATCGCCCTGCGCCGGAATAGCAGCATCATCGCCATTTTCGACGATAGGACTGCTGATATTGTCATCATCATCACTACAACCAACCAAAGGTAGCGCGCCAAAAAACGCTGCTGCCGTCAACCCTGTACCACCTTTTAGAATACTACGGCGATTCAGACGGCGATTAATAACCGTCTGAAAATCAGTATTATTAGTAGGATTTGAATCTTCAACGATTTCGTGAGCGAGCTCTAGTTCTTTATTCAATAATGTCATTATCAGTCACCTTGCTATTGGGCTAGATTGGCGGAGAGTGGGTCGCGGCGTCACATTACAACCACAAAAATACGAATTCCGCTTAAGTCTACTGACTCTTTATGACAGCACGCTGAACGATAGATGACAAACTCATGACAAATAACTGTACAAACAATTATTGAGAGATATAACGATTAAAAATTTTGAAAAAATATATAAAGTCTAAAAAATAAAAGCCCCAAGCAATGGCTCAGGGCTTTTTGATATTTATGACGACTAGTACTGGTTAATTTAGCAAGCTTACTGCACTTGTGTTACCCATTCATGAGCACCTAGTGTTAGTTTGAGCTTATCGCCTGCTTGTAGTACACCCACACCGCTTGGTGTGCCAGTCATGATCACATCACCTGCCTGTAAGCTAAAAGCATGGCTGATGTTGACCAGCAGCTCATAGACGGGGAACAACATCAAAGCGCTATCACCGTCTTGCGCCAGCTTATCATTGATGGTGAGCTGATAATGTACGTTCTGAAGATTGCCAAACGCTTGCGGGTCGATCCAGTCAGCAAGCACGCATGCACCATCAAAACACTTAGCACGCTCCCATGGATGGCCTTTTTCTTTAAGGGTGCTCTGCAAATCACGTAAGGTCAAATCCAGCCCCAACGTCACCCCGCCAATCGCCTGCTGCGCCTCTTCAATCGTTGCCATCGACAGGTCAGCTGATAGTTGAATACATAGCTCAGCCTCGTAATGCGTCTCACCAAATACCTCTGGATTGGGGCGCACCACATCACTACGAATAGAGACCACTGAAGACGCTGGCTTCATAAACAGTATGGGCGATGATGGCACTTCATTGCCAAGCTCTTCAGCATGCGCCGCATAGTTACGACCCACACAGACGACTTTACCGATAGAAGCACGTAAGCGCTCATTGTGGTTATCAATGCTCTGTTCTTCATTGACACCAGCGGTAATGGCATTTGCTAATGACACATGTGGCGATTGGCTCATACTCGACTCTCCCTATAAATGATAAATATTTTTCAGCAATCCCTACTATATTGTCTACTGTCACCTTTATTGTCATCTTGGCGACCATTCATGACTAGCAACTCACTACGGAATCGTATTGGTCACGACATCTGGTGGCACATAGCTGGCATGTCGATTCATGCGTCTTTCAAACATTCTAAAGCTAAATAAGATAACCCATGACAGCAATAGATAAACGATACCGGCAGCAAAGAACAGCTCCATCAAGGTATAGGTACGCGCACTAATCGTACGAGCAACACCAGTGATATCCATCAATGCAATGGTCGAAGCGAGCGCACTGCCCTTTAGCATAAAGATTACTTCGTTGCTGTAGGCGGGTATCACAATACCGAACGCACGCGGCAAGGTCACGCGTGTTAGCTTCTGCCATTTTGACATGCCAAGCGCATCAGCAGCCTCAAGCTCACCGATTGGGATGTTTTGAATCGCACCGCGTATAATCTCTGCCAAATACGCACTGGTATTAAGCGTAAAGGCGATAATAGCGCACCAGTATGCTTGACTGAGCACAGGCTCCCATAAGAACGAATCACGTACCGCTTCAAACTGACCAAGACCGTAGTAAATCAGGAATATCTGCACAAGCAGCGGCGTACCGCGAAAAAAGAAGATATAGAGAAACGGGAGTATCTGTACCAACCAATTCTTAGACAGCCGTAATAGCGCTAAGATCAAACCAAAAAACAACCCGATAACACATGAGATGACCACCAGCTGTACGGTCAATACCGCGCCGCCTAGTAAGTCAGGGATATGGTCAAAAATGACCTGCCAATTCCAATCCATAGTCTCTCTCCTCTATCCTATGGTCGATTGACGGTGAGTCGACTGACGGCTTATCTTTTTGGCATAGCGTGCCGCTGGATTGGCGCGCCATTCAAGCCACATCATAAAGCCAGTAATCAACATGGTCAGACCCAAATAAATAATCGCTGCTGCCATATAAAAGGTAAACGGCTGCTGTGTTGACTGTGCCGCACGCGACGACTGATACATGATATCTTTGAGACCCACGACCGACACCAGCGCGGTATCTTTGAGCAATACCAAAAACAAATTACCCAGACCAGGTAGTGCAATCTGCCATACTTGCGGCAAGGTTATGCGATAAAAGGTCTGAAAAGGACGCATACCAATCGCTTGCGACGCTTCTCGTTGCCCTATCGGAATCTCTTGAATCGACATGCGAAAAATCTCAGTCGCATACGCCCCAAAAGCGATAGACAGCGCCATGACACCGCCCCAAAAAGCGCTAATCTCGACATAGTCGTTGTAGCCGAACTTTTTGAGGATGCTCATCAATAAGATCGAGCCGCCATAATAAATGAATAGCACCAATAGCAGCTCAGGAATACCGCGCATCGTCGCAGTATAGACAGTCGCAAGCTTACGCAGCAACCAGATATTGGACATCTTTGCGGTTGCGCCGAGCAAGCCTAAGGCCAGACCAATAATTAAACTGGTCATAGCAAGCTGTATAGTGACGGTAGCGCCGCTTAATAAAAGCGCGCCAAATCCTTGTAAGTCAAACACGATTATCCACTCAGTCTCTTTATATTAGCAATTTGCAAAATATGAGTTAAAAGAATCAGCATCAATAGCTGAACGCGGCTATGTACCGTATTTTATACCAAATCAATAAGGATGGTCGGCGCCAAAAAATGACGTCAAAGGAATACGGTTGGCGCTGCGATAATTGACACAGTAGAAATGAGCGCTGATTTTATCATATTCGCTCGCCGTGATGTTAATCCTGACGCGTAAAAGCTGTGTCTAAACCGTACTTAAACAGACACTTGGGCAAATACGCTTTAAACGAACTGACTAAATTTGAGTAAAGCGAATGGTGAATAACGATGACTATGCCATGACCATACGATACGTTTATGGAATAATAAAAAAGGACATCACCATCATGGCAATATCCTTTTATTAATCAAAACAATATTTTTTGACTGCTATCTTTAACTACTGTTAGCTATTAACTAGCGTTTTTCGTCGCTGGTTGCTCGCTAATATCTGCATCTGTATCTTCGCCTGTATTTGCGTCCTCATCAACTGTACTCGTTGCAGATGCTGGCACCGCAAAGTACTTTTGATTGATTTTATCGTAAGTACCATTGGCTTTAATATTGGCTAAAGATTGATTGATCTTTGCTTGTAGCGGATCGCCTGGGCGTACCGCTATGGCAAAGTTATCATTGATATCAATCTCTCCACCTTTGAGCGCATATTTACTACCAGCAGGAGAGCTGAGCCACTCTATCGCAGGCAACTTATCAGAGATCATTGCATCGACGCGGTTTGATCCTAGATCTAAAAATGCATTGCTCAACGTATCATAAAGCTTCATGTCGGCTTTTGGATACTTGTCTTCGAACCACTGTGATGAGATGGTCGAACGCTGCGCGGCAATCGAATGAGCGTCGATATCGCTTTGGTTACTAGGGTCAAAACTGCTGTCTTTTTTGGCCAAAAAAACCAAGGTATTGCTAAAGTATGGATCAGTGAAGCTAACCTGCTCTGCACGCTCCGGAGTCACGGACATCGCCGCGACAATCGCATCATACTTACCGGCTTTTAGACCAGGAATAATACCGTCCCAATCTTGCGCCATAATCTCACAAGTCACCTGCATATCGGCACAGATGGCATTAGCTATCTCAACGTCAAACCCACCCAGTGTCCCATCGGCATTGGTATAGTTAAAAGGCGCATACGCCCCTTCCGTACCGATACGCAATACTCCATCCTTAGTTGCCGTTGTTTCGGTCGCATCAGAATTGGTATCGGCCGCACCCTCTTGGCTATTGCTACAGCCAGCGACGGCAAAAATGGTCGCTAGCGTAAGTAATGGCACAGATAGACGACTGGTCGTCATAGCGTTAATAATAGATTTGCCAGTCGTAGCACGGGCTGGAACACAGTGATTGCTCATGATCATCCTTGGGTTTTCTTGGGTAAACAACACTTTTCAAAATAACGGTCTATGCAGAAGATGTCGTCTTAGTTCGTTGCTGCTTCAGCTGGTGCGTCTTCTTCAACGACTATGACTTCATCAACACCATCAGTCACGACTGCTTTTTGTGCCGCAGCGGTCGAGCTGGTACCAAAATAGCTACCAGTGATTTGATCATAAGTGCCGTTGTCTTTTAGCTCAGCCAATGCCGCATTGAATTTGGCAACCAATGGATCGCCTTTACGGAATGCAATACCCATTGCATCGTCGTCGCTGCTGATTTCTTGACCTTTGATCTCGTAGCCGCTGCCCGCTTCTGTTTTTAACCAATCAGTGCCAGTGACTTTATCAGACATCATACCGCGCACACGACCTGAGGTTAGATCTAGATAGGCATTGTCTTGAGTGTCATATAGCTTGATATCAGCATCCGCGTGCTCGTCCTGTAGATACTGTGAGGCCACGGTAGAACGCTGTGAAGCGATTGGCTGACCTTTTAGCGAATCGACACTCAGATCATCGCCTTTTTTACCAATGAGGATGATACCGCTATGGAAGTAAGGGTCACTGAAGTCGACCACTTCTTTACGTTCAGGCGTGATTGACATACCAGCGATGGCTGCATCAAATTTCTGTGCATTCAGCCCCGGAATTAGACCATCCCAATCTTGCGAGATGACTTCACACTCAGCTTTCATTTGTGCGCATAATGCGTCGACCAACTCAATCTCGTAGCCAATCAGCTTGCCATCAGCATCGGTGTAACTAAATGGCTTATAGCTTGATTCTGTCGCGATTTTGATATTCATAGGTGCTTCAGTCGCGGTATCAGCTTCAGCATTCTCTGCGGGTGCTGAGCTATTATTACAACCTGCTAGCATTAGCATCGCTGCGCTGAGCGGCGCAATCCACAAGGCTTTTTTGCTCATTGATGATGTCATTAGTGATGTCATTGAAATTGTCATACCTATTATTCCTTAATGTATTTACCAGCCATATCGTTAACCACTACTTACTGATTTAGGCTTAACAGCGCCATGCTTACTTAATATTGATAAGCCTCGCTTTTGTTAAGCCTAAATCTTCAGTGAGCCATTATTGACCAAAGTTTTGCTGCTCAAGACGGGCAAGCTCACCGTTGCTACGGATTTCGCTCAATGCTTTATCAAACTCCGCTTTGAGTCCATCACCTTTACGCACGGCAATAGCAATATTGTCATCGTTATCAATCTCATCACCAACGATACCGAAACCTTCTTTATTGTCAGCGAGCCATGATTTGGCAGAGACTTTTTCGGCCAATACTGCATCGCTACGACCAGACTTTAGATCCAAATAGGCATTGTCGTAGTTGTCATATAGCTGAACGGTATTGCCATCTTTGCCTTCGTAGTTATCTTGTAGATAAGCGCCTGGCGTGGTAGAACGCTGTCCACCAAGCGTGACGTTCTGGATCGCCATCGGATCAAAGCTACCATCAGTGTTGGTGAGCCATACCATCGTATTGGCAAAATACGGTTCGCTGAAATCGACTTTTTCTTGACGCTCAGCCGTGATAGACATACCTGCGATAACGGCATCATATTTTTGTGCCAATAGACCTGGGATAATACCGTCCCAATCCTGAGCAACAATTTCACACTTGGCTTGCATTTGGTCACACAAAGCATTGGCAACATCGATGTCAAACCCAGCCAAGCTACCATCAGCATTGGTATAGTTAAACGGAGGGTAAGCGCCTTCGGTTGCAATGCGGATGGTTTTGCCAGTCGTTTCTGCGGCAGGTGCGTCAGCGTTGGCATCAGTAGTTTCATTGGCAGGTTGACTACAAGCACTCAGCATCAATGCTGCAGTGACGGTCATTGATGACCATAGTAGGCGAGAATTCGACATCATACGTTCCTTAAATTCTGATGGGTGTTGACATAAATTTTTGACAGGATTTTTTGACTTCGGGTTCTGATACTTTGTTCTCTGACGTCCCTGACAGACAAGCAATATAGATAGCAGAATAATGGACAGCCGTTAAAATCGACCGACTATAAACCTTTTGATAATACCTGAGTAAAAAATCAAAAACAAACGTTTTGCATACTTGCAGTGACTATCGAGTAATAAAGGATAAACAATAGTTACGGTATGGTGATTTTTATATTTGATAGGATTCAATGGCGGTAGAGTCGGTAGCGCTCTACCACCATCTGATTTCTGGTTTGGACAGGATTAGTGCGGACGGTGCGAGGCCATAAAATCTTTGACGCGCTCAGAGGTAGGATTGTCAAAGACTTGCTCAGGTGTGCCGATCTCTTCAACCACCCCTTGGTGCAAGAACACCACTTTGCTTGATACTTCACGGGCAAAACGCATTTCATGGGTGACGATAAGCATGGTACGCCCTTCTTCTGCCAGCTCTCGCATCACAGCCAGTACTTCGTTGACCAACTCAGGGTCTAGCGCCGAGGTTGGCTCATCAAACAAAAGCACTTGCGGCTGCATGGCAAGCGCGCGAGCAATGGCCACGCGCTGACGCTGACCACCAGACAAGTTCGCTGGATAAGCGTCTTTTTTATCGAGTAGCCCTACTTTGTCTAGCAGTTTTTCGGCATCGCTGATCGCTTGGGCTTTTTTGATCTTGAGAACCTGCGTTGGCCCTTCAATGATATTTTGTAAAATCGTCTTATGCGGCCACAAGTTAAAGTTTTGGAAGACAAACCCCACGCGAGCGCGCAAGCTCTCTAGCTGCTTAACATCTGCGGCTTGCAACTCACCTGACTTGGCAGGTTTTAGCATGAGCTCTTCATTGCCAATCAGAATACGACCTTGATTTGGGTTTTCGAGCAAATTAATGCAGCGCAGCAAGGTTGATTTACCTGAGCCCGATGAGCCCAAAATAGAGATAACATCACCATCATAGGCGGTGAGAGATACCCCTTTGAGTACTTCTAATGAGCCATAGCTTTTATGGATGTCTTGTAAGTCTAAGGCGATAGGCCGAGTCGGGTTTTTTGCAGTATCAAGCATGGTTCAGCAGACTTCCAATAAATATGAGTGAAAACACGAATAAAAATAAATAAGAGCTATATAGTATCAGCATCTATAGCATTATCGTGATAGCGCTATGCCTGAGTAGGCAAAGAAAAAATGCCATATTGTCTCTTATTCCACAGCAAAAAGGCAAATCTTGTGTTTAACCAGTCAGTTAGTCGCTACTAGTCGCTACTTATCAATAATAGCGTCGCTACAAACAGTTGACCTAAAAAAGCCCAGACTGCATTTATCGCTCTGGGCTTTATTTTATCACTTTCGCGTACTGGACGTTGTTTTATCTGATAACGCTATATTGACCAACACACTATCATAGCGTTTAGCGCGCCATAAAACTTAGTACGTCGATACATGCTCTGAATCTTCCGTACCATCCAGCACTTCTGCATCATCAGCGGTTGCCACTGCCACATCATCCCCTGTACTGACAGCCATGCCGTCATCGGCGCTAGCAACGGCGATATCGTCAGAGCTGCTCGCAGTCGCAGTTGCATTCTCTTCAACGCTGGTTTGGGCATCGACTGTCGTGTCCGCTTGCGTCTCCATCGGTGTCTCGTCTTTGCTACACGCACTGAGCGCAAGCACACCTGCAACCAACCCAACCGTCATCCAGTTTTTGTACGTACTGCTTTTAGTCGCCATCTTCACTCTCCATTACTTATTATTTCGTGATGCAGCATTATCTACTGACAACGCTGTTTTCTTAATGCCTACTATACTGATGATGTGCTACGGCTACCTTAGTATTTACAGCACAGTTCTGTTAAAGACACGTAAAGATAGAGTGTGCGATTGATAACAGATAGCCATCAAGAAACTTAGGGTAAATTCTATGAGACTGTATGAGATAAAGCCTCATCAGCGTTTTGTAAAGCAGATTCTGTTCACAAAATCATCTTTACTATCGCCGCAATCTCCTCTATGTTAAATAGCATAATGACCTATCGCTATTTAAATAGGCATTCAAAACCTCTTTTTTTGCTAAATTTTCGCCTTTTTAGGCGCTTTTATTTATATAAAACTGATACCACATAAGGAGAATAATTTATGAGTCAATCAAATACGACGGATATTACTACCTACATGCAGTCTGTTGGCAAGCAAGCAAGAGCGGCGTCACGCGCACTCGCGGCAGCCAATACAGGCGACAAAAACTCAGCACTCATGGCCATTCATGATGAGCTAGTCAATGCCAAACAAGACATTTTGGCAGCCAACAAAATCGATATGGATAATGGTCACAAAAATGACCTCGATAGCGCGCTCCTTGATCGCTTGGAGTTAAACGACGCACGATTTAACGGTATGCTTCAAGGTCTCAAAGATGTCGCTGGCCTCCCTGACCCAATCGGTGAAGTGACTGATATGACTTATCAGCCATCAGGTATCCATTTGGGCAAAATGCGTGTACCACTGGGCGTCGTTGGTATGATTTATGAGTCGCGTCCTAATGTCACGTTAGAAGCTGCTTCACTAGCACTCAAATCAGGTAATGCCATTATCTTACGCGGTGGTTCTGAAGCGTTTGAGTCCAATCAAGCCATTGCTAAATGCATCATAAAAGGCCTCAGTCAGACGGATCTCTCTGAGCACAGCGTTCAGGTATTGCAAACGACCGATCGCGCCGCCGTTGGTGAGCTGATCACCATGACTGAATATGTCGATGTTATCGTGCCACGCGGCGGTAAAGGTTTGATTGCACGTATCAGCAACGATGCCAAGGTCCCTGTGATTAAGCATCTAGACGGCAACTGTCATACCTTTATCGATAGCGATGCAGATCCTGAGATTGCGATCAAAGTCAGTGTCAATGCCAAAACGCATCGCTACGGCACCTGTAATACGATGGAGACGCTACTGGTCGATGCGCCTATCGCCAAAGACTTGCTGCCCAAGATTGCCACCGCCATCATTGAAGCTGATGATGCGATGCAGCTACGTGTGGACGATAGCGCCCAAAGCATCTTAGCCGATGTGATTACTCTAAACGGTCATTTATCTGCGGCTACTGATGAGGACTGGGATACTGAATACTTAGCGCCTATCCTTGCGGTAAAAGTCGTCGACGGTATTGATGAGGCGATTGAACATATCAATACCCACGGCAGCCATCATACCGATGTCATCATCACAGACAACTATACCAAATCACAACGCTTCATCCGTGAAGTAGACTCAGCGAGCGTGATGATTAACGCCTCCAGCCGTTTTGCTGATGGCTTTGAATACGGACTTGGTGCTGAGATTGGTATCTCAACGGACAAAATCCATGCGCGCGGCCCTGTCGGTCTCGAAGGTTTGACCTCACAAAAATGGATCGTCTACGGTCATGGCGAAACTCGTGCTTAATTTGGTACGTATCGACTATCGAAATGATTAATCAGGAACGTCAGCAATTTTGCTGGCGTTTTTTCATTTGGATAATAGATATTTTAATCATAGGCATTTGAATAACAAGTATGCTAATCACATACGTCTACATAATAAGGAGCGGCGCAATCATGCAAAGTGGCAAGATTAAACACTGGAATCAAGAAAAAGGCTATGGCTTTATCGATGTCGATGATCAAGATGAGGATGTGTTTTTTCACGTGAGTAAAGTGCGATTGTCTCAGCCTATCAGTATTGGACAAAGTGTCTATTTCAATAACAAACGCAATGATAAAAACCAATTACGCGCCACCGAAGTCACCTCATCTTCATTAAGCCTTGAACAAGATACTGCGTCAGACACATCTAAATATATACCTAATAATACCAAACGAAATAACAATCATAACCATCGCAACTCAAACCGCAGCCGTCAAAGTAATACTTCAAATAAAAGAAGCTTAGGTTCTACTCTATTTAGCCTCATCGCCATTATCGCTGTCGCTATCTACTTCTTTGGTGATTTTAGCTCGACGTTATCTCAGTATACGTCTGACAATACCAGTCAAGTCGCCACGACTGACACAGCGACTACTAGCATCACGGGCGATGCACAGATCGATAAAACGATTGCGCTGATTCAACAAGGCGGGCCATATCCTTATCCCAATAAGGACGGTACGAGGTTTTATAATCGTGAAAATAGGCTGCCAGCACAGTCGCAAGGCTACTACCGAGAATACACCGTGCCCACCCCTGGCGTCTCACATCGCGGCGCGCGCCGTATCGTCACAGGCGGTTATCCGCCCACCGTCTATTACTTGACCGTCGATCATTATGATAGTTTTCAAAGACTGCAGGTGCCCTAACATGAAACAAGCGAATATGAATCAAGAAGCTATAGCTCAAGAAGCCATGGATCAACAAGCTATGAATCAGAAAAGTATAAGCCAAGCCATCCACTATGTTAATCAAGACCACATTAACCAAAACGGTACAGCACTAGTGGCGGATATTCCTCCTACGGCTGTTACCATACCCGTGGGTGACACCCTCGATAAAACCACGCTACTGACGAGTCTGGCTCACGCCTGTGATTTTCCCAGTTATTTTTCGCACAACTGGGACAGCGCATGGGACTGTTTGACAGATAGTGAGGTGGTGCATTTAACGCTTGATTTGACGGTGGTAAAAAGGATAAATACCGAAGACTTCAATGTCTTTAAAAGCATCATTGAAGATGCTTACAGAGATTTTGGCAAACCACAACTGTGGGTTATTGTGCCATCTGAGGATGAAGTCTAGTTTCGTTGTTAAAAAATTAGTCACCAATAATCATTCGTCATCATAGAAACCTGAATTCGAGATAAAGCCATATTTATCCCGAATTCAGGTTAATTTATTTTATACAAAGGATTAACCTATGGAGATTACCTTAAACGGTTATTACACACTGATACTCGCGACCTTGGTGCTACTACTGGGGCGTTTTTTGGTCAAAAGGATTAAATTTTTAGAAGACTTTAATATTCCAGAACCCGTTGCTGGTGGTTTGGTCGCAGCGGTTGCTGTCTATGTTCTCAATATGGTTTGGGGATATAGCTTCAACTTTCATCAAGGATTGCAGACCGCCACCATGCTGATGTTCTTTGCTTCTATCGGTCTGAGTGCTGATTTTAGTCGCCTAAAAGCGGGTGGTACACCGTTATTGATTTTTACGATCGTGGTGTCCGTATTTATTGTCTTACAAGATGTCGTTGGCGTAGCCATGGCAAGTGCGCTGGGGCTTGATCCGCTGCTCGGTCTTGTGACAGGCTCTATCGCTCTGACGGGTGGTCATGGTACGGCAGGTGCTTGGGGTATTACTTTAGAACAAGACTACGGTGTGGTCGGTGCGACCACACTGGGTATCGCTGTTGCGACTTATGGTTTGGTCGCAGGTGGTATCGTCGGTGGTCCTGTGGCACGGCGCTTGATTAACCGGCTGGGCCTAAAACCGACGCCAGCCGATCCAAATCCTAGTGATATTGAAAAAGTTGCCAGTGCTCAGTCACTATATAGCACCAAACATGACGAGGAGACTGCAGGTAGTAATAAAGATATCTTTGAGAGACCCGATAGCATGCGCTTTATCACGGCATCCTCTACTATCGAGACGTTGGCGCTATTTGCAGGTGCGTTGGCTTTTGCTGACGGAATGACGCTCGTAGCTGAGGGCACGTGGTTTGAGTTGCCGACGTTCGTATGGGCACTGGCAGGCGGCGTTATCATACGCAATGTGTTAACGATGGTGTTTAATTTTGAGATGTTTGATCGCTCAATTGACGTACTTGGTAATGCGTCTTTGAGTCTGTTTTTGGCGATGGCATTGCTATCATTGAAGCTATGGCAATTGACGGATTTGGCAGGCCCTGTATTGGTCATATTGATCGTACAGACCATCATCATGATTATCTACGTCTACCTTATTACCTTTAAAGTCATGGGTAAAGACTATGATGCGGCGGTATTGTCAGCAGGTCATTGCGGTTTTGGTATGGGTGCGACCCCAACAGCGATTGCTAATATGCAGGCAGTCACTGATCGCTATCTACCCTCGCCTAAGGCATTCTTGATTGTGCCAATGGTTGGTGCATTCTTTGTCGATATCGTTAATGCGACGATACTGCAGATATTTACCAAGTTACCGTTTATGTGATTTTTGTTTTTAAATCAGACTAAATTGATTTAAAAAAGGCTGGGCTACATTATCGTAACCCAGCCTTTTTTGTTGTCTATGAATATTTCATATAATGGTTTGCTTGGCTTAAATTAGACTATTACGTGGTGTTATGAGAGTAAGAAAACTCCAAATAAACTTATCAAATTATTGAAAGGAAATTAAGAAATACTATTAGATAGTTTAAGAGATTATATGATCGGAGAGTTTGATTCATATATCAATAATTTGCCTTCCAAGTTCTTGTTCGATTTCGTGATGGACTTGATAGGCTCTAAAATATATAAGCAAGCCATCGATGATACTAAAACTTGGCTATACGATATTTTTATGGATATATTGGATGGTCGCCATGCATTGGAAAATAATTATTTTGATGATGTTCCAATAGGCTCACTGCTTATACTTTCCAAAGAGAACGTATGGAGCTAGAGTTCAAGTAAGTTGTGGCTTTAATCCAAATTTTATATATTATAAAGTTCAAGTTCTGGGTTAAAAATCCAGTCTACACATACTGTACTTTATGCAAAATTAATCGGGAGCAAATATGATAGATGTCTCTCCAGACCATATAGGGGATCTACTTGATTCAAGGTTTTTACAAGATATAATCGAACACTATTGTGAAGAAGAAGAATTTGAAAGCTTAGATTTTAGTTGTGAGTCAGATGCCCGCTATGCTATAAGGCGATGGATAGGCAATGAACCAAAGTTCTTACCTGAAGAGTCAAAGTACAGCTTTAATATTAATCTTAATAGCAACATGTGGAGTTCAAAGCAACACAAGAAGCTATTTAAGGAAAGTTTAAAGTATGTCCTAACGAAAAAATTAATAGTTTCGGGTGCTCAATTACCGGGTATTGATTTTAATATTAAGGGCGCTCCGAAAGAATTTAATGCTTGGACTGAATCACACGATAAAAACTGGATTTGGACTGAACGACATTGTAAAAATGCGGAAAATGCTCACCATAGATTTCTAATGTTACTTTGGGATGAATGGTTTGATGAGCCTTTTACTCCAGCAGATCTAGATTTATATCGTGAAAGAGTAGACCGTAATTTTATCTCATTCCCATTTAATCCAGATTGCTGGGGTGACGCTGAATATAAGGAAAGTTGAGGTAATCTTTAGACACAGAGATGCATCAATTCTTGTCACCGTTCCGCCCAAAATGGCAGATACAAGCGTGTGGCAGGAATACCTAAAGAGACAATCACAAAAAACCGCCTAGCCAATGCTAAGCGGTTTTTTATGAGTTATAACAGCGTGTTCAATCAAACCTGTTATTTATACTTTTTAATTTCACCACTTTTCACACGAGCGATAAAGGAATTGACTTCTTTTTTCACCACTGGCATCAAGAAGTATAGACCGATGATATTAAAAATAGACATCGCGAAGATGGCTGCATCTGAGAAGTCAATAACAAAGCTGAACTGTATGATGGTACCGATAATGACGAAGATAAGAAAGATGAGTTTATATATTACTTCGCCAACTTTACCTTCACCGAAAAGATACGTCCAAGCTTTTAGACCATAGTATGACCATGAAATCATGGTTGAAAAAGCGAACAATACCACAGCGACGGCTAGAAAGTACTGGAAGATTGGTGCCGTTTCCATAAAGGCCGCACGGGTTAGGTCCACACCAGTGAGCGCTTGCGTTTGTAAGTTTGCTACGGTATTCACGCCAGATATCGTAATAACCAGCGCTGTCATAGTACAAATGATAACGGTATCGATAAATGGTTCTAATAAAGCGACTAACCCTTCAGTAGCAGGCTCATTCGTTTTTACCGCTGAGTGAGCAATAGCGGCTGAACCAATACCTGCTTCGTTAGAGAAGGTCGCACGTTTCAAGCCTTGGATTAACGCCCCAATAAACCCACCAGCTACGCCAGCACCAGTGAAAGCACCCGTGAAGATCTCTCCAAATGCTGCGCCGATATGATTAAAGTTGGCAACCAGTACGATCACACTCATAGTGATATACAACAAAGCCATAAAAGGCACGACTTTTTCAGTAACGGTTGCGATGCGAGGCATACCGCCAAGAATGACTGAACCGACTAAAACAGCTAAGCCAATACCGAAGAATAAACTGTAATCAGCAGGAATACTAAAAGTAGAGCTCATGACCGCAAAGGCTTGGTTACCCTGGAACATGTTACCAGCGCCAAAAGCCGCCAATATACACATGAGTGCGAAACCAACGGCTAAGACCTTACCTAATCCACCCATACCACGTTCAGCCATACCGCGGCTTAGGTAGTACATAGGTCCACCTGAGACCACACCAGAGGGTAGTATCGTACGGTACTTGACACCTAACGTACACTCTACAAACTTGGAAGCCATACCGAACAGACCAACGATGATCATCCAAAAGGTAGCACCAGGTCCACCAATAGCGAGTGCTGCACCCACACCTGCAATATTACCCAGACCAACCGTACCTGATAAAGCAGTGGCTAACGCCTGAAAGTGGCTAACCTCTCCTTCTTCTTTGACAGCGGGATTAGGATCGGTATATTTGCCTCTAACAATATCCAGAGACAACCCTATTTGACGAAATTGAATAAGACCAAAGTAGGCCGTAAATATGAGTGCTGCAACTAATAACCAACCCGCAATAAGCGGAAAGCTTGTCTCGCCGAGTGGCACTGAAAAGAAGATAAGATCGACGAACCATCCAAATGCACTGGACATAAAACTGTCGAGACCTGCACCAAATGCTGCTAGAGCTGACTGCTCAGCCTCTAGACCTGATTCAGCTGCTTGCGAGAGAGTGGCGCTGAATAGTAGCGCCATAGCGATTAACGATTGCTTTTTCATAGACATCCTTGTCATAAAAATCACTTCTAGGTGAATTTTCAAAAATTTTATTAAAATCAATACTAAACAAGCAATTGTTTATTAACAATTCGTACTCTTCTTAGTAATAAATTGTTAACACTGACTATATAACAATAACAATTAATAAACAAAACATTTATAAGCTTTCGTTAGTCAAAAGTCAAATTATCTTTTAAGGCTAACAGTCAAACCCAATCACTCTTATAACAGCTATCAATGTATATCGTCATTATCTTAGAGTGTAGAGAAAGCACTTGGAATATAGACAAAGGACATAGACACCTTCTAAGATGATTTAACAGTCATAACGCAAAAAACCGCCTAGCCAGTGCTAAGCGGTTTTTATCACATGCGTATCTATTCAGACATGCACAGCCCTATATCAGCTATTAGATGCTGAACGCTTTTAAATCCATAAAATCTAATTATTAGAGCGTAAACCCAATCACATTGAGCTTCTTCTCTTCTGCAAACTCAAATAACTTATGAACATGATTTAAATTCTCAAGAAACGTATTCAAACCTTCTTGGCTCTCTGCTTCGTGGTAGCCGATATCGTGTACCAATTTTTTTAAGTCTGTCGCGGCAAATGCTTCGGCAATCTTAGGCACGACTGCCGAATCATATAGTAGTCCATCATGCTGCTCATGTAGAGGCGTGCTGTTGTCTGCCAAAAATAACAGATCGCACAAGGCGTAATGCCCTTCTCCCAACAGCTCAATCAGTTCTTCCGTATAGTGTTCAAAAGACGCTTCTCTGACATCCAAATACTGGTTGTCACGATTTTCTCTTAGCTCATCCAGCGTAATACCGCCATTGAGCATACTTGCTAAATTTTCCTCACGAAGGCTACAAAAGCAAAATGACATAGATGTAGAAATAGACATCGTATTCTCCTTATCTGTTATTAAAATAAAAACCACCTAGCAGCAGCTAAATGGTTCTTTCTTCAGTTCAATGAGATTGTATAAAAGATAGGCCGCAGGTTAAGTAATCAATAGCGAGTATTATGTAAGTAAAACCCACAATCTTGACTGGTTTGCTCCTCTGTCATTTTAGTGCTTTTACTTATACTAAATTTTCACCTATTACAGATTCTTAACCGCATTACACTGAATTATCTGGCCAATTTATCTAGCATGGTAGACAGCCATGCATTGTTATCTGCCATATACGTGTTCCCTCGCGCTAGGATCTCATCAGCCGCTTGCACAGAGTCAGGATGATCAATCATCGCCTCTTGTATATACGTCTGTCCATGCGACACCATATCTACCATACTCTTATTGGTCACTTCAAAATGACATTGCCAGCCAAGCACCCAAGTATCTAGCTCCGCATGTTTTGGTGTTTGATAAATAAACCCTTGATTGGCCCAAGTATGTGAGGTGGCAATGGGCGTCGCGCCTTTGGGGCACTCAAAACCATCACCATGCCAATGAAATACAGTGAATTCATTCCTTGGCAAATCTGCTAGCAGCGGATGCGCAAGCCCCTGTTCAGTCAGTTGAATGGGCAGCCAGCCAACCTCTTTTATGCCCGATGGCGAAACTTTTGCCCCTAAGCTATCTGCAATCAGTTGTGCACCCAAACAAACACCAATCACGGTTTTTCCGTCATTAATACTTTGCTGAATGAAAGATTTTTCATCAGCTAGCCACTGAAAGTCACTTTCATCGTGAATGCTCATTGGCCCGCCCATCACGACTAACCAATCAAAACTGTCTTGCGCGGGCAATGGATCATTCTCATAAAAGCGTGTAACCGTAATACGATGGCCCCGATTATCTGCCCACTGCTTAATGTAACTGAGTTCTTCAAAATCAACATGGTACAGTGCATGGATTCGTATCGTCATCAAATACTCCTTTTATCAAAAAAACAAAAACCGCCTAGCAAACGCTAAGCGGTTTTTTGTTATACAACTCTCAAAAAGAGTCAGTTAATACTTACTGGTTTTTTTCGTACACTGGTAGCTCTTTGCAGATTGCTTCTACTTTACCGCGTACTTCAGCTGCAACCGCTTCATCACCGCGGCTGTCTAGCACGTCACAGATCCAGCCTGCCAAGTCGGCCGCTTGCGCTTCGTTGAAGCCGCGAGTAGTAATGGCTGGTGTACCGATACGAATACCAGAGGTGACAAATGGTGATTTTGGATCGTTTGGCACGGCGTTCTTGTTTACAGTGATATGTGCATCACCAAGCCATTTGTCCGCTTCTTTACCTGTCATTTCTTGCTTCACTAGGCTGATCAGCATGAGATGGTTTTCAGTACCACCAGAGATGATCTCATAGCCGCGCTCTTGGATGACTTTTGCCATGGCTTGTGCGTTTTTCACGACTTGCTGCTGATAGGTTTTAAAGTTGTCTTCTAGCGCTTCTTTAAAGCAAACCGCTTTTGCCGCGATGACGTGCATCAACGGGCCACCTTGGTTGCCTGGGAATACGGCAGAGTTTAGCTTTTTAGCAAGTTTTTCATCACGCGACAAGATCATACCTGAACGCGGGCCACGTAGGGTTTTATGCGTGGTGGTGGTGGCCACATCCGCAAAAGGTATTGGGCTTGGATAGACGCCGCCCGCAACGAGACCAGCAACGTGTGCCATATCAACCAATAGATACGCGCCTACTTCGTCAGCGATGTCACGGAAACGCTGCCAATCGACCACTTGTGAATACGCTGAGAAACCTGCGATGATCATTTTTGGCTTGTGCTCACGCGCTAACGCTTCTACTTGATCATAGTCGATAAGACCGGTGCCATCGACCAATCCATACTGTACAGCATTGTAGTTCAGACCTGAAAAGTTGATGTGTGCGCCATGCGTCAAGTGACCACCTGCGTCTAGGCTCATGCCCAGTACCGTGTCATTGGCCTCTAGCAATGCCAAAAATACAGCAGAGTTTGCTTGGCTGCCTGAATGTGGCTGGACGTTAACGTACTCAGCACCGAACAGCTCTTTTGCACGATCAATGGCCAATTGTTCAATGACATCGACATGCTCACAGCCACCATAATAACGCTTACCAGGATAGCCTTCAGCGTATTTGTTGGTCAAATCAGTGCCTTGCGCTTCCATCACTGCTTGTGAGCAGTAGTTTTCAGAGGCAATCAACTCGATATGATTTTCTTGACGAACGCTTTCTGCGGCCATCGCTTCAGCAAGTACGGGATCAAACTCTTTGATAGAAATATCTTTAAACATAGTAATGTCCTAAGTAGTGACTGTCATTGAAAAATTTCATTGGAAAGAAGCTGATAGCCTGCTCACAACCAAACGACCACTGCGTCAACGTCGCTTGAAGTATGGTGGATACCTCTGCACGCTGTTTTTCTGCAAGCTGTTTTATGGTATGACCATCATTGTGAATTGAGTCTATTAGCAAAAGTTGAAATAAGAATAAACACAGGCAATTGGCTTGCCATTAACTTGACCGATCCGTCAATAAAATCGATATACATTTGCATCGATATCATCGCGAAAGCGTAAGTGTAACATGAAAATTTGTGCGATGAGCGCAAAAAAGCCCACCTTAAGATGAGCAAATTAAATGGCGATATAACACAGATAAATAACGTATGATTTTATATAGAATTAAATCACAGACAGTTATTTATAATTTGAAAAACAGCCATTTTGGGAGGTCTGTTTTTTGCACGATACACTAATTTATATATAAGGCTTTATTAAAACATGATGCTAATAACACAAGGATAATGAACTATTGAATACTGACCAATGGTTTTGATACCCAACCTTCTCCTTTGTCACTCTCCACATGGTAGTAGCCATTTTGCTCAGTACCCATATATATCATGATGTCCTGCTGGGATAAGATAGCGATAGGGCTAGAAGATTTATTGGCCTGCGAGTAAAGCTTAGTGCTTTGTAATTTGCCAGACAATATAGAGCCAGAAATTGGCTTTTCTTTGTTGGTTTGATTGCTCTGGTTATTTTGATTGACTAAGTCTGTAAAACCCATATCTTCACTTAAGTCAGACACAGACTGTTTACTACCCCTAATACTATCGGCCGTTCTACCGATTGAGCTAATGGTACTTTGTGCCTCATAAATACTATCCAAAAAACCAGCGTTTGCATTGATAGAAAAACCAAACATAGCGGTACTAACCGTTAGTAAAACTGCAGATTTTGCAAATATGGATAGCAATGGGTTTTTGACGCTCATAGGAAGTTCCTGATGTTAAGAAAAGTATAGTAATGTTACCAAATTGTATTTATACCATATTCTAAAATTACCAGACAACTGTTAATTTATGAATAAATAACTGTATTTTTATATACTAAGCTTTATTTATAGCATCCGCAGTTATATCGCTCTTATTAGCACCACTGGACAAAAACGCCGGCAAAAAGGTTTCGCTGATAATAATCTTGCGACCATACCAGTCATAGCGCGTTTGCCGTTGCCAGCCCTCGCTCGTCTGTCGCACAAATCGCTGGTTTGGCAGTGTGCGGCGACGTTTAAATAACGCATAACCGATGGGCGTACCTTTTAGCTGCTGCAAGCGTCGCGCATTGCCTTTTAGGCTTGGTAGCGGAAAGATACTTTGCGCACCGACCCATGGCTGCTCGTCATTGCCGTATAACAGTACTTCACGTATCCACGCCAGCAGTGGACGATTTAGCGCTGAGCCTTGTAGACCCAATTGTCGCTTTTGTTGCAGCGTCAACAGCCGATAGCCCTCAAAGCTACGCTCCACTCGTAACGGCTGCCCTGCCTTCTCTTCTAGCATGGCTGTGAGCGAACCTTCGGCATTGAGCCACGATACGAGTTTAGCAGGAGGTAGAGATGTGGTAGGAGTAAGAGAGTTACTGGACATAGTTAACGGCTAATCGTGAAATGTGTAAAGTAAATGCCTGCAGGCTATTATTAATAGTGGACATTAATGATGTATATCAATGAAGCGTATCAAAGGCTGGCATATTGTCTGCGTTAAATGGTAGTGCCTCATGGGCTTGCTTGCGATATTGTGCCATATGCATCCGATCTCTAGCACAAAAATCGCCAATCGCAGGGACAAAACGCGGATCATAAATGCGGTGAAGCGAGTGCGTGGTCGTTGGGATAAAACCACGAACCAACTTATGCTCCCCTTGCGTACCTGGATCAAAGGACGCTAGCCCTTGCTCAATGGCAAACTCAATGCCTTGATAATAGCACAGCTCAAAGTGCAAGCTATCGTATTCACCGAGCGCACCCCAGTATCGACCGTACAAAGTCGCATTATTATCAACATCATTATTAACATCACCATCAATACTGTCGTTGTCGCTATTACTGACAGGTGTGTCATATAAGAACAGGCTACTCGCGATAATCTCTCCATCGGCATCGAGTGCTTGTGCGAGCATAATGTGCTCAGACATACTCGCTGCCAATGCCATAAAAAAGTCTATCGTCAGATAAGGCTGCTGTCCGCGCACCGCATAGGTCATCACGTAACAGTGATAAAAAGCCTTCCAGTCTGCATCGCTGATAGCATCGCCGATTTTTCGCTGGCAGATGATACCTTGCTCAGCCACTTTACGACGCTCCGCACGAATAGTTTTGCGCTTTTTAGCTTTTAACGTCATCAAAAACGCATCAAAATTCGCAAATGGTTGGCTGCTATTGAGCAGGTCTTTGTTTTGCCATAAGAACTGACAGCCTTGACGCTCAAATATCGGCATCTCAATCGGCGCGGACTCTACGCCGCTCTGTTGCGCTGCTATCGCCCGCTCTATATCAATTTCGGTCGGCATAGATGTGGTAGCAATAGAGGCTAGATTAGGAGTGACAAATAGTCCATGCCAACTTGAGGCGCCGACTTGCTGAGCGATATCATCGATACCCGCAATGGCTGTTTTGAAAATATCCTCATTTAAGCGCTCGCCTTTTGCCAACCAAAGGCGCTGACCTGTAATCGGTGTATATGGCACGCTGGTGACCAATCTTGGATAGTAGTCGAGTCCGTAGCGCGCGTACGCTTCTGCCCATGAATGATCAAATACAAACTCACCGCGATGATGGCCTTTTATAAATACTGGCATCACCGCGACTG
The DNA here is from genome assembly GCF_904846415.1 of Psychrobacter piscatorii. Lineage (GTDB taxonomy): Bacteria > Pseudomonadota > Gammaproteobacteria > Pseudomonadales > Moraxellaceae > Psychrobacter > Psychrobacter piscatorii. The sequence continues at coordinate 86,391 of NZ_CAJHAR010000004.1, forward strand.
GTTGCAGTGCGGCATCCTCAGCATCTGCGTTGAAACGATGCACCAAAATAAATATTGGTAGCCACCCTGCCTGCTCTCCAATCGCGCCCGTATCGGCAAGCGCCTGCCAAAAAGCAAATGACATAAAAGGTGTGTCTGGCGTTTGCCAATTGGTCTGGCTCTGCCAACTGGTATCATTAATCAGCGCATACTCTAAACTCATATTTACCGTCACTATATTGTGTATAGATAATCTATCTATTGATGACCTAGCCTAGCAAATTTTTGCTATTTTGCTGTCACAATTTGCAAAGTTTTTTGAATCACAATAAAAAACCACCAATAGTGACATTGGTGGTTTTTAGGATTATGCTTGTTTGGATATCTAGAGCATGACAGAAACCGATGAAACATAGTCGTTATATCGAAAAGATGATATCGCAACAGATGACTGTTAGAATAAGGTCACTACCAGCTTAGTATAATTTGAAACCCTAAGATATGAGCGAAAACAGTATACTTAGTTCATGGTACGTGATTGACATCCTCTCGAATTTATAGTGGATTTATTATAATATACCGTCAGCGACTTGCTTTCTGGCAGTTTTACTGGGCAGTCAACGTACCATCTGAGAATGCCCTTGTAGTGAACATCAGTAAAAGAAAATGTTTTATCAAACTTGAATATCTCTAACTTAAATATTGCTAAGCAGCTACATACGACGTACTTGTTCGAACGATATCATTGAGCATTGCATAGTATCATTGACTCATATTCAACACTATATTTGAGCTTTATTATTAACGACAACTAAAGGAAGAACTAAATAAAATGTCAAAAATTATTTATACAAAAACTGACGAAGCCCCTGCGCTTGCGACACTATCTTTTTTACCTATTGTAGAAGCGTTCACTAAGACCGCAGGTGTCGAAGTTGAAACCAGTGACATCTCTGTTGCGGCACGTATATTAGCTGAATTCCCTGAGTACTTGACCGAAGAGCAGCGTGTTCCTGACAACCTAGCTGAGCTTGGTCGCCTGACTCAAGACCCAAACACCAACATCATCAAACTGCCAAATATCAGTGCCTCTGTCCAGCAGTTAAAAGCCGCTATCAAAGAGTTACAAGGTAAAGGCTATGCCATTCCTAACTTCCCAGAAGATCCACAAACGGATGAAGAAAAAGAGCTACGTAAGCGCTATGGTAAAAGCTTAGGCAGTGCCGTCAACCCAGTACTACGTGAAGGTAACTCAGATCGCCGCGCACCAAAAGCCGTCAAAAACTATGCTCGCAAACATCCACACTCAATGGGTGAATGGAAGCAATGGTCAAGCACGCATGTATCACACATGCATGGCGGCGATTTCTACGATGGCGAGCAATCTATGACGTTAGATAAAGCTCGTACCGTGCGTATGGACTTGCTACTTGACGATGGTACCCAAAAAGTATTAAAACCTAAAATTGCGTTGCTTGATAAAGAAGTCATCGATCTGATGGTCATGAGCAAACAAGCCTTGCTTGAATTCTATGAGCAAGAGATGGAAGATTGCCGCGAAGCTGGTATCTTGTTCTCATTGCATGTAAAAGCCACCATGATGAAGGTTTCACACCCTATCGTATTTGGTCATGCGGTTCGAATTTACTATAAAGAAGCATTTGAAAAACATGGCGAACTCTTTGATGAGCTTGGCATCAACGTCAACAATGGTATGGCTGATCTATACGACAAGATTGAAACGCTACCAACTTCAACGCGCGAAGAAATTGAGCGCGATCTGCATGCTTGTCAAGAGCATCGCCCGCGTCTGGCCATGGTTGATTCTGCCAAAGGCATCACCAACTTCCATTCACCAAGTGATGTCATCGTTGATGCCTCTATGCCAGCGATGATTCGTTCAGGTGGTAAAATGTGGGGCGCTGATGGCAAAATGTATGACTGTAAAGCGGTCATGCCAGAGTCTACCTTTGCTCGTATTTACCAAGAAATGATTAACTTCTGCAAATGGCATGGTAACTTTGACCCAAAAACAATGGGCACAGTACCAAACGTCGGCCTAATGGCACAAAAAGCGGAAGAGTACGGCTCACACGATAAGACTTTTGAATCGAGTGATGCTGGTATTGCTCGTATCGTCGACGTGGATACCGATGAAGTATTGCTCGAAAAGCGTGTTGAAAAAGGTGATATCTGGCGCATGTGTCAGGTTAAAGATGAGCCTATCCAAGATTGGGTGAAGCTTGCTGTACGCCGTGCACGTGAATCAAATACGCCTGTTATCTTCTGGCTTGACCCATATCGTCCACATGAGAACGAGCTCATCAAAAAAGTTAAAATGTATCTAAAAGATCATGATACTGACGGTTTACACATCGAAATCATGTCTCAGGTTCGCGCCATGCGTTATACCTTAGAGCGTGTCGCTCGCGGCCTTGATACGATCTCTGCGACTGGTAACATCTTACGTGATTACCTCACTGACTTGTTCCCAATCCTAGAGCTAGGCACGAGTGCCAAGATGCTATCGGTTGTACCGCTCATGAAAGGCGGCGGTTTGTTTGAGACAGGTGCTGGTGGTTCTGCACCAAAGCATGTCGAGCAGCTAACTGAAGAGAACCATCTACGTTGGGATTCACTCGGTGAGTTCTTGGCCTTGAATGTCTCCTTGGAGCATTTGGCAAGCAACGACAACAATGCTAAAGCTCAAATCTTGGCGGACACACTAGATACAGCGACAGAAAAACTGCTGCTGAATGACAAGTCGCCATCACGCAAAACAGGTGAGCTCGACAACCGTGGCAGTCATTTCTATTTAGCGCTATATTGGGCTGAAGAGCTGGCCGCGCAAGATCAAGATAGTGAGTTAAAAGCACAGTTCACGCCATTTGCACAAAAGCTTGCAGAAAACGAAGACGCGATTGTCAAAGAACTTAACGACGCTCAAGGCAAGCCAGTAGACATCAAAGGCTACTACTATGCTGATGAAGAATTGGCTAAAAAAGCCATGCGTCCAAGCGCTTTGTTTAACGAAGCCTTGGCATCGCTATAAGCAATTGCTCTTGAACCATTAATCCTAATTGCTCTGGTTTGTATACCTAGATCGATTAGGTAAGTTTAAGTCTTAGCAAACAAAACACCTCAGCCGTCTTAGCACGTTGAGGTGTTTTTTTGTGCCTATCTCAAAATGATAATAAACAACTTGCCTCTATCTATTCATTTCAAATGCATAAAAAAACCACCTACATCAGTAAGTGGCCTTGAATAAATATAATAGAGTTTAACGCTCTTGGCATTAATGCGATTACGCATCCATGTGCTTGATAATGGCTTTACCAAACTCAGAAGTACTGAGCAAAATAGCATCTGGCATCAGACGCTCAAAGTCATAAGTGACCGTCTTATTGGCGATCGCGCCTTGGATACCACTGATGACGAGATCCGCGGCCTCACACCAACCCATATCACGCAGCATCATCTCCGCAGACAATATCAATGAGCCTGGGTTTACTTTATTCTGACCAGCATACTTAGGCGCAGTACCGTGCGTCGCTTCATAGACAGCGATTGCCCCGCCTTTGTTAGCACCTGGGGCAATACCGATGCCGCCTACTTCCGCTGCTAGCGCGTCAGAGATATAGTCACCGTTTAGGTTGAGTGTTGCCACTACGGAGTAATCTGCCGGACGCATCAGAATTTGCTGCAAGAACGCATCAGCGATCACATCTTTGATGATGATGTCATTACCGGTTTTGGGATTTTTCATCGTCATCCATGGACCGCCATCTAATGGCTCAGCATCAAAACGCTCTGCTGCCAGCTCGTATCCCCAATCTTTAAATGCGCCTTCCGTAAATTTCATGATATTGCCTTTATGCACGAGGGTCACGTTTGGCAAGTCATTATCGATAGCATGCTGAATGGCTTTACGTACTAGGCGCTGCGAGCCTTCTTTTGAGACAGGCTTGATACCGATGCCGCAGTCTTCAGGGAAGCGAATGCTGGTCACACCCATCTCCTCTCTTAAGAAATTGATGACTTTTTTGGCATCATCACTGCCGGCCTTCCACTCGATACCTGTATAGATATCTTCTGTGTTTTCACGAAAGATCACCATATTGGTCAGCTCAGGATGCTGTACTGGGCTTGGCACGCCTTCAAACCAGCGTACTGGGCGCTGACAGACATACAGATCAAGGTTTTGACGTACAGCCACATTCAACGAACTAAAGCCACCGCCCACTGGCGTGGTCAACGGTCCCTTGATACTGATGACGTAGTCTTTTAAAATCTCTAATGTCTCACTTGGTAAATATTCACCGTCATATATTTTGGCTGCTTTTTCGCCCAAGTAAGCTTCCATCCAGATAATTGATTTTTTACCGTGGTAGGCTTTATCGACCGCCGCATCGACCACTTTTATCATGACAGGTGTGATATCCACCCCAATGCCGTCGCCTTCAATGAACGGGATAATCGGATGATTGGGTACATTTAGCGACAAATCAGCATTTACGGTTACTTTTTCGCCGTCTCTTGGTACGATGACCTTATCATATGACATGGATAAAACTCCTTAGTGGTAGTTATACGTCGCAAGCGAACTGAACACTTTGTTATGATAGCTTTTCTATTATAATGGTCGCGCTCTAGACGCTTATTGGCTAAACAAAGTCTGATGTGTGAGACACTTACGGCATTGGATTGAACGATGCTAAAAAACAGCTTCAAATTAAAAGCGTACGAATTGATGCAAATATAAACTAAAACTGTGTATAGAAACTGCTCATTATTAAATTCAGTGTTATTGGCTAAATTAATAAGAAATATCACATATACATTTTATATATTATTAATAAAATATAGCATCTATAACACTGTAATCTTTGAAGAGTTATAATATATTTTCTTAGCAATAGTAGTAAAATAAAGGGCTGAACAGTCATTTTATCTTGTAGATGATAGGTTTATTACTATCAAAAATATAAATACCACTACAAAAATATGGATTTAGAGTAACAGCAAACTTACGCGGTTGCTGTCCTACTTTTGTAGCAAAATACATCGCACAGCGTACGTCAAACACGATACCTCTGTTCTTATTCTTCATTACTGACTTTGCTTGATCAAACATGCGCCAAGACTGCTAATCACTCATTTACCTTCAGGAAATATCACTTTATGCCGACTTCTAGTCTCATCTTGTTCAATAAGCCTTATGGGGTGCAAAGTCAGTTCAGAGACGATAGCAACAATAACCACGCCACCCTATCGCAGTACTTTACTGATAAGTCTTTGCGAGTTGCTGGTAGGCTTGATGCAACGTCCGAAGGGCTCCTTATTTTGACCGATGATGGCCGAGTCAACAAAGCGATTACCCATCCGCCAAAAGCCAATGCTGGACGTAAGCAAGGTAAGACTTATTTGGTACAGGTTGAGGGCATTCCTACTGCTGAGCAACTTGGTCAGCTTAAACGTGGCGTGACTCTCAAAGATGGCAAAACCCTGCCTGCTGAAGTCAAGCACGTGAGTGAAGATAAGCTACCCATGACGCTCTGGCAGCGTAATCCGCCGATACGTGAGCGTAAAAGCGTACCGGACTCATGGTTGATGCTGACAATTTATGAAGGCAAAAATCGTCAAGTCAGACGCATGACCGCGCATGTTGGTCTGCCCTGCCTACGTTTGATACGCTGGTCGGTGGCAGGGTTTGAATTGGGTGACATAGTAGTTGGCGAATTTGTGCGTATTCACTTAACTAGTGATCACTATCAGCAATTGGGTATTAGCTATTAGTTTGTCACGTCTAAACGCTTAGCTACCGACATATATTTTCATTTAAAGTAAATATATTACGTCTTGTTAAACATAGCGTCTCGAATGGGTAAGGTTTATCTGTTAAGATTCAGCACGTCATTAGTTATGTAAAATAGACCTCATTTATTTATTATTTGGTCTTCTTATAGTAGGGATATATCATGATTGCTTCTCATCGTTTTGTTCTGTTGGCCACCAGCATATCTGCTGCACTGCTATTAAGTGCGTGTCAGCCAGCAGCAGATAGTCAATCAGCACCTGTAGAAGAAGCCACCCCGCCAATGACTGACATGACTCATGCTGAGCATGAGAATATGAGCCACAATACATCGGTAGATAGCGAAAACGTCACAGATGACGCTCAGATGACGGATATGCTCAAAGACTACACAAAGTCCATGACCAGTATGCATGACGAGATGATGATCGGTATGGGCTACAATGATCCTGATACCGCGTTTGCCAAAGGCATGCTTGGGCATCATCGCGGCGCGATAGATATGGCAAAGATTCAGCTAAAGTACGGTACAGATGACGCCATGCGCCAGCTTGCCCAAGACATCATCACAGCGCAGCAAGCTGAGATTGATATCCTAAACAAATGGCTTGCTAGCCATCCTGACGCAGCCAAACCTAAGCCCAATACCGCTGCTATGCAACAGGCCTACGCTAAGGGCATGGAAAGCATGCATGGTGAGATGACATTGGGTATTGCTGATCCTATGCCGGATATGGCATTTGCACGTGGCATGCTACCACACCATATTGGCGCCGTAGATATGGCAAAAATCGAGCTCGAATATGGTACTGATGAAGAAATGCGTCAACTGGCACAGCATATCATCGATACTCAGCAAGTAGAGATTGAGCTCATGCAAAACTGGATTGCCGCGCTTGAAGCGACGAGCGATGCTGAAAACGATAATGCTGAGGTTGTCGAGCCTAACGGCGACACTACTGCAAACGAGAAGTCTACAAGTGAGGACCCTGATAATAAAACCAAAGAGCAGTAACAATCAACTCAGTGTAAAAATGTGAAATAGACTATTTGTATGATTATGTCCTACTAAATATTGATTGAGAATATTAAAAAACCTATCAACTATGATTTAGGGCGTGTCATCATTTAGATAGCGAGGCTTAAAATGAGATAAATAGTAGTCAAATGAGGAAAAAATTGCAGAGAATATAGGTATATTCACAAGATTTTTGACGATATTTGACAAGATTTAGCCATTTTAAGACCGCTAAATGATTGAATGGTTTAATTGATGACACGCCCTAAGCCCCTTGATAAACATGTTTGCTTATCAAGGGGTTTTACTTTGTTTGCCTGTACAACCCACTGCCGCTATTCTAGCTGACGCTTCATGACATTAAGCCATGTCTCCCAATTTGCCTCTTCTTGCGTTTTATCACCATTGTCCTCTAGCGCTTTATCGCCTTTTACTATGTGTAGGCTGACTTTATGAGGGAATGCTTTTCCGATAACTTCCTCACTATCGTTACTGTCTTGCTGTTGCAGCTCACTAGGTTGCACTTGCACGCACATCAACTCATCGCGACGAAACAAGTGACACTCAACGGGATGCTCTGCATTACTCAGCGATGCTAGCTGCTTACTATCCGCCTTGATGCCATCAATCGCGATAATAACGTCGTGGGCTGAGATACCTGCTTTGGCAGCAACACTACCGCGGTTCACGCGATTAATTTTGAGTCCAGCAGGTGTCTCATTGCAGCGCATACCCCATGGGACATGCTTATCCGCAGTCTCTTTAGTATTGACCTGCATTTTGACACCGTTTGCGAGCAGCAGCGCCTCAATTGGCAATTCCTCTACGCCGTTGACGTAACGGCGTTCAAAATCTTCCCATTCCGCTATCGGTATAAACTGCCCAATCACGTCGCCCATATCCGCACTATTGATGCCAATACGCTTACTGTCATTTTGCTTTGCTTGGGTATAGAACGCTTTGACCACATCAAATAGACGATAGCGATTATTAGTATTTTTTAGCAACATCAAATCCAGACACAGCGCCACCAATGCGCCTTTATTGTAGTAGCTGATACCTGCATTGCCAGTATTTTCATCGCTGCGATATAGCTTAATCCAAGCATCAAAACTCGACTCGGCGACACTTTGGTTATCGCGTCCAGGCGTTTGATAATAGCGATTGATTTGTTCCGCTAGTAACCTGAGATAGTTTGACTTATCGATCACGCCAGATGCTTGCAGCATAAAATCATCGATATAAGACGTAAATCCTTCAAATACCCAAAGCATTGGAGTGAACGCTTCACGGCGTAGATCAACATCGATCATGACATCGGGACGCACGGTTTTGACCCACCACGAGTGAAAATACTCATGACTGCATAATCCCAAAAACCGCTGGTAATCAGTGCTTGGTATTTTTGGCTCATCAGCATTTGGTAAGTCACGGCGCGGGGTAATTAGACTAGTAGAATTGATATGCTCCAGCCCACCATAGTCTTGACCACTGGCAAACGTCATAAAGGTGTAATCGTTGAATGGCGCATCTCCCAACCAATCTAGATAGGTTTGGCAAATCTGGGTGACGTCTTGCTGTAGTCTACCCATGTTGGCGCTATGCTTGCCAGACAGATAAAAACTGTGATGAAGCGTCTGATGCTGACTGTCATGAATAATAAAATCAAATTTATTCTGTGCTGCAATCTCAAAAGGATAATCAATCAGCTCGTGATAATTATCTGCCTGTAATTGATAACAGTGCCGTGTGTCTTCGCTATGATCATCAACACACAGATGCGTAGATGCCAAACCACATGCCAAGATTACATGACTTTCTTCTTTATCTAACAAAAACGACTCCGGAACAATCAAGCTGACTTGTACTGGAATCTGCTCTTGCCCATCGACCGCGAGTGCAAGTGAGGTGAAATTACCATACAGACGCTGCTGATCGACATAAGCGGTACGTACTGATAAATCATAACAATAGACTTCATACTCAACATCTATCCTCTGCCCTGCTGTGACAGTCGGCAACTGCCACGTATGTTTATCTATTTTTTGCGCGCGATACATCTCAAACTGACTGTCGTTATCTATTTTTTGGCTATCTGTTATTCGATAATGCACAGCGGTGATGTTACGAGCAAACTCGCGCATCAGATAACTGCCTGGTATCCATGCTGGTAGCCAGAGCTGAGGAGCATCAGCTGTTGCCGTAAAAGACAGTGACACATCCACCAAATGCTCAGAAAAACGCGCAAAATCGAATTGGTAGCTGATATCAGCCATATTATTGATATCATCATGGCTGATTGAATCGTCGCTCGTTAGCTGGTTATTAGTATTATCGGCAAATGCAGTCATAGTATCTCTCATCCTTATTTTATTGTTATGTTAGGAGTCCTTCCCAAAAAACGCAACTCCCAAACCCTGAGTGGCCAGTAGTTATCGATTAACTATAGAAAATAACAGTTATTATTGTAAATTGTGGCATTAATTGGCATTTTTTATGTTTTTTGCCTTGAAACTTATATACGCCATCTCAATTAAAGATGCTAACTGCTAAAGTTACTTTAATAAACTGATGATAATTGACTAATACTGTGGCTATTTGGCTTGCTGATTGGCTTTTTTAGGTTTATTGCAACCGTATTTAATTTTTTACATAGATATATTTAGGATATTTTATGACTACTATCGCAAAAGACACTGCCGTCAAATTCAATTACACATTAAAAGACGACGAAGGCAATATCCTTGACCAGTCTCCAGAAGGTCAGCCACTTGCTTATCTACATGGTCACAGCAACATCATCCCAGGCCTAGAGTCACAACTAGAAGGCAAATCTGCTGGCGAAAAAGTCAACGCAGTAGTTGAACCTGCTGATGGCTACGGCGAGTACCAAGAGCAAGCGGTACAGCACGTACCACGCGAAAACTTCCAAGGTGTTGATGATATCCAGCCTGGTATGCAGTTCCAATCAGAAGCTGGCGGCCAAGTTATGCTAGTGACAGTCACTGACGTAAACGACCAAGAAGTGACTGTTGATGCAAACCATCCATTGGCTGGTAAGCGTTTGACATTTGATGTTGAAATCCAAGAAGTACGTGCAGCAACTGAAGACGAACTAAACCACGGCCATGTACATGGCGCAGGTGGCGTTGAGCACTAATCTCTTCTAGAGTATAGTGAAAATGATTAGGCGATAAATGATTAAAGAATGAATCGACTAATCAAAAAGGCCAGTAGCTGATCAGGTTACTGGTCTTTTTTTATGGAGTTTTTATAGTAAATCATAGGTTAGATCAATATAAAGAAGGCAATTTATAGATTACTCATAAATATCCGATAAAATATATTACCAAATTCCAGACATAACAAAGCCGCATAACGACAAGCGTCATGCGGCTTTTATTACCAACCATCCATGTTAGCGTTACGTGATACCTAATCCCGGGGTATCTCATAACTGACAGGCATCCAGCCTTATCATCCCTAATCAGCAAACCACTTATCCCTGATGCGACCTTTAAGATACCAATCCCTAGTATCAATGAACCGTTTCGTTCAATCGTGCCGTACAGTTATAGTCGCAGATTGACCTATGATTGGTAAGTGGTTCAAGCGTCAATCCATGTAAGCATATGCTTACATGGGTGTAATGGGTAATTGAGAATCTATAGCTTTTCTTCAGGGCTGAGCAATTTTTTGGGTTCTGCACTCAGCATCAGATAAGCGGCTTCGTTAATAAACGCTTCATCTTCTGGCAACTCTGGACGCTCAGCAGCTTTCATGCGACTACGCTCTTCAAACTTTGCATCCATCGCGGCCTGATACGTATTCCAATTAGAATAAGGGCGTTCACCAGTAGCGATCAGACGTCTATTTTCAGCTTCTAACGAACGCTTTTCAATCAGCTGCATTTTGGCTCGACGGCTGTTAATATCTAAACGAACTGGTTTTTTCTCATCATCCATATTACGAATATCATTGAGCGTCGACAGATAAGTAAACTGTGGGTTCTTCTCTTGGCGAATCTTAGACTGCTGATTGAGCGTCGCTAGTGTATCGCTAGTGAACTTCCCTTCAGGCTTATAAGGCGCCGTTCTGATGGTATCCCAAGGCAGAGCTTTTTTCTGCGCGCGTTCGCCGAAGGTTGCATCATCATAGATATTGACCAATTCAACATCAGGTACCACGCCTTTATTCTGCGTACTACCACCTGTGATACGGTAAAATTTACGCTGAGTCAAGGTCGCAGAACCCAGCGCCAAGCTATCCAGTTGAATCTGCGCAGAGCCTTTACCTGTGGTCGTACTTCCAACCACCAATCCACGACCATAATCTTGAATAGCCGCGGCAAAGATTTCGCTGGCTGAGGCCGATGCTAGGTTGGTAATAACCACCATCTTGCCATCATAAAGCTGCTCGCCACCATCGTCATCACGGTACACTTGAATATTGCCACGATTATCACGAATTTGTACCAGTGGTCCGCTCTTGATAAATAAGCCTAACATCTTGGCAACTTCATCCAACGAGCCACCAGGGTTATTACGTAAGTCGACAACCAGACCATCGATATTTTCTTTGTTCAGTTCCTTTAATGCTTTTTCGGTATCGATACTAACGCTACGGTAGTCTTCGCCATTACGGCGCGCACGATAGTTCAGATAAAAGCTCGGTATCTCAAGTACGCCAATGCGTTTTGGTGTTTTGTCGATATTAGGACGTTGTACCTCTACCACGCGCTGAGTCACGCCTGACTCTTCTTGCTGGATAATATCACGCACGACGGTGACCGTACGGGCACTAGCATCTGGCGTATTGGGTTGACGCAGCTTGAGCGTTACCGACGTACCGCGCTTACCACGAATCAAGCCGACAATCTCACGCGTCGACCAGCCAACCACATCTGTCATGGTTTCGCCATCTTTTGCGATACCAACGATCAAATCATTGGGCTTGATTTGACCAGATTTGGCAGCAGGGCCACCATCGACTAAGGTCACAATGCGGGTGTAATCTGGGTTTTTACGATCAGGGCGGATAGAAACACCGATGCCTTCTAACTGTAGACTAGATTGAATCTGTAGTTCAGTTGCTTGAATCGGCGCATAGTAGTTACTGTGCGGATCATAGGTCAGCATTGCCGTGTTTAGTATAGTCTCCATGATTTCATCATCTTTGAGACGCTTAAACTGCTCTTGCTGACGCGACAAACGATTTTGCAAAATCTCATTTGGCGTACGTTCATCGTTGCGTACCAAGTCTTGTCCACGAGTAATATCTGGATTGCTTAAAAATACTTTTTCTTTGGCTTTTTCGTCTTCTTGTCCCAGAGTGATACTCATCAGCTGAAATTTTAGCTGACGTTCCCAATAGTCACGCTGCTCTTTTTTAGTTTTGAAATGGCCGAGCTTTTCGCGATCAAGAATGATGGTGTCATTACCGGTCAAATCAATATCTTTTTTTAGCATCTTGGTTGCCATGGCAAAATATTCATTTGAGCGTTTACGATAACGATCAAAGACCTCTACCCCTGCCGATAGGTCGCCTTGCTTGAGGCGAGCGCCAAAATCATCGGCATGTTTTTTCTTCAGCTCATCGACATCAGATTGCAAAAACAAGGTATGATTTGGATCGAGACTATCAATATACATTGATAAGATTTCGCTACCGGTTTTACTATCTAATGGCTGATTAAGGTAATGACTGCGATCCAGCAAAGCGGCGACTTGGCGAGTAGTGACCTTTTGCTCAGGTGTCTGAACAAAACTTCCCGTATTGGTTTCTGCTACGGCAGTGCCGTAGCTTTGTGTCAGGATAATACCGGCGATGCCCACTGACGCTGCACTGAGTAACCATTGTGCTGGTTGTTTTTTCATCATATGTACCTAGTTATTTGAAGTTAGTGATATTATTTGTGTTATAAAAATTAAAAACTACTGAATGTGTTATTGTCCATGACTGTCGTCTGTTTTGCTGAACCTCTGCTTTACTTTGCGTGAGCCTACTCATTACTATGAGACGACGCTATAGCTTTATTATTCCGTCGCCTTTATATATAGATTCTGACGCTTATTATCGAATCTTGATATATAGTCAAAAATCAATATTATCATGTGCATAAATACTGAACTGTCTCAAACTGTATAAGCAATCTTACACGCAACGCCTGCACATACCAAACTTTCTATCACTTTTATCACACATAGCGACCGAAGGCTATTAGCATTAATTCGCTGACTATCCACAAATTGATTTGATGCCAATAATCTGCCACATTAGGCTCAATTGATAATAGCTGTCATAATAAAGTGCATGAGTAACGACTGCTAAGCGATTGGACATTGATGATCAGTCAACCCCATAATATAACAATACACAAAAAAATAAGGATGACGCAATGTACGGCGTTTTAATGATTGATATCGATAATACGGCACTGACCGCAGAAGACGTCAGCTTGATCAAACAAGCACAAATTGGTGGAGTCATACTGTTTGGGCGAAACGTCGCCAATGCTGCCCAAGTCAGAGCACTATGCGACGATATACGTTATCACAACCCAGATATATTAATCGGTGTCGATCAAGAAGGCGGACGAGTCGCACGGCTACGTGAAGGATTCACACCGCTACCTGCTATGGGTAGGCTCGGTGAGTTATTCAACCACGACCCAAGCCGTGCGCTCAGCTGCGCATATGACTGCGGCTATCTGATGGCAGCCGAAGTGATGGCAGTAGGTATTGATTTAAGCTTTGCGCCCGTGCTGGATAGAGATGGTATCAGCCAAGTTATCGGTGACCGTAGCTTTCATCAGGAGCCACAAGCGATCGTTGCCCTAGCCACGCAGTTTATGCGCGGCATGAAAGCGGCTGGTATGGCTACCACTGGCAAGCATTTTCCTGGTCATGGCGCTATCGCTCCTGACTCTCATGTATCAGAGGCCATCGATACACGTAGTTTGGACGAGATCGTCAATAGCGACATGCAACCTTTTGCGCAAACGCTGTCACTGCTTGATGCTTTGATGCCAGCGCATGTGATTTTTTCGCAAGTAGATAACAAACCCGCAGGATTTTCTAAAATTTGGCTAAAAGACATTATTCGTGATCAGCTAGCGTTTAACGGTGTGCTTTTTTCTGATGATTTATCAATGGCAGGGGCACAAGCTGCTGGCGATGTCAGCGCTCGCGTAAAAGCTGCCATTGAAGCTGGTTGCGATATTGCACTGGTGTGTAACGATCGTGTTGCCGCTCATGAAGCGGCAGCAGCAGCGCAAGAACTACCCTATCCTAACCAAAAGCGTATCAAAACCATGTGCGGCAATATACCAAAGTGGCAAGGTGATCTTGAGTCTACTTGCCAGCAGTTTGATTATTGGCAACAAGCAAAGAACAATGTCACTCAGACCTTTTTTAACGTTGAGTCTGATACACAAGTTGATGAACCTGCCAATGACTCAAAAGACCCTACTGATTATAAATAGCTTTGTATTCATATAGAATAGTTGAAACATTTGGCAAATAAAAAACCGCATCGTTAAGGTACGGTTTTTTAGACTTAACTGCTGCTAAATTAGATACTTTTTGATTAATTCGTTGGATCTACTGCAGTACCTTGAGTCGCATCATCGCCATCAGGCAACAAATCATCATTATTGCTATCTAGCGGATTCAAATCTGGATCAAGCGAGTCGCTGTTGATGATCATGCCATCATTTGGATCGACCATTTTGTCATTGACCATAAACTCAATCCGGCGGTTACGGAAACGCCCCTGCTCAGTTGAGTTATCAGCGATAGGATCTGTCTCACCCATACCTTTTGTACTAAGTTTGCTCGCATCGACACCTTGAGCCACCAAATACTCTTTTACTGACTCAGCACGCTCACGAGACAACTCCATGTTGTAAGCGTCCGATGCTTGGCTATCTGTATGACCGATAATCATCAGGTTCATGTCAGGCACTTCGTTCATTATTTTTGCAGCACGATCAAGAATGGCTTTATTGACATCAGGGATGACAGCTTCATCCACTTGGAAATTGATAACTTGAAGGCTTAGGGCGCGCGCGACATCACGTGGGTCTGGATCGTCACCGAGATTGGTCATGGCAGCATCTGCAGCAGCCACACTTTCATCAATCTCACCTTGCAGATCTAATGGACCTTCAGCTTCTACCATCATCGCAGGTGCAGCAGCTTGTAGATCAGTCACTAATTGGGCCAATGCCGCATCATCAGGTGCGTTAACCGTGATGGTATCGCCTTTAATCACCATGCTAGCATTCGGGACGTTTTTGACAATCGGTAATATAGTGGCAAGCTGTGCAGCGGCTGGCATATCTATAGCAAAATTATCATCAACATCAGCGCGGCACTTATTGGCTTCATCGCCGAATGCGCCAGTTAGTGCATTCATCACATTGGTCTGTAGCGTCTCGTTGCCTACGCTCATGCGGCAAGCGTATAGCTCGCCATTTTCGCCAGTGGCGATACGGAGTGAGGCAGGTTCGATGTCAGTTGCCACTACTGCTTGCTCATTACCTTGCTCGTCTTGCTGCGCGGTAGCCATCGGCGTAGCAACAGGCTCAGGGTTCTCTTGACAACCTCTTAATAAGGCCCAAGCCAATGCACCCAAAATAATCAAACCAATAATCGGTAGCAACGCTTTCATAAAGCTACCTTGCGGCTCTTCTTCTTTCTGTAGTGGTGCGGTACTGACCGTATCGGATACAGGTGCCGCAGCAGGAGTGGCCGCAATGGCACTTGCAGGTAAGACCGCCGCCGCCCATGCAGGGATATGATGCTGATAACTGTTGAGATTATCATTGAGAAATTGCGGTACAGGGGTGGTACCAGCCAAACTTTTGATTTCATGAAAAGCCAGCGGCGCTGCCATAGCAATCAGACCACGAGAAGCTGTCTCATCGACACCATGTGCATTAGCGAGCTCACGAGAGATTTGGTCACGGTGAGCCCCTTCTGTCCATACACGATCATAAAAAGCATTATCATCACGAGCGATATTCTCATTAGCAAAACGGCTATAGGTATCATTATTCGCGAGGCGAGCAGCAAAAATTGCATAAAATTGCTCGAGTAGATTCTGCTTAGCAGGACTATGATCGTCTGCTAATACGGCTGGGCTGACTGTGCGTGTCAAATGACTGATAATATCCATAATACAACTTTCCCCTTAATTTTTATTTATATTGTTCGATTATCTAAAGCATAAAATCATCTAATAACGTGGCGGCTGTTTACTCTATCAAGTCAGATCTATCAGGCCACTATGATTGGTTTTGGATATTATAGAATTGTTAAAGGTGTTTTCACAGTCGATACGTTGTTGTGCAAATGATACGTTAAGTAATGTTTCAGTTGGTACGCGTAACTATACACCCATAACTCAACAGGCATTTGAGTACCAGCTAATAAAATTTGATACTCAACTCCGCAAATCTGCTTCTTTGGTGAAGCAGCACCATTTTTGATGCTCAGATCTTAAATACGTAAGCTAAGACCTATTAAAATCAAAAAAGCGGTATGACAAATTCATACCGCTCCCTTGCTTAACTTTTGAACGAGTTCTAAAAGTACATTTAAACTAAGTCGATTTGAATGTACTTTGTACGACTCACTACCTGACTTGTGCTGGTTCGGCAACGATGACACTGCTCGCCATGTCATCTACTTCTGACTCAGAAATAGGGCCTGACGGTCTGCTCGTCCTATTATTAGAAGGTACGTTGCTAGGAATGTTACTTGGAACATTGGCGGGTACGTTGTTGGGATTATTATTAAATCCATCATTATTGTTAGGTAGTGGCGCGGGTATCACGCGATCACCTGTGTCATCATCAGCGGCTTGATATTCTCCAGTACCATTGCTCATACCGTCATTGCTGTATTGGTTATTAGCGCCTGTTCCATCGCCGAGTTGATTGTTTACGCCATTAGTGCCTGCCATACCATATGTCGTATCACCATTACTGTTGTTAGGCAGTCGCAATGGCGCAGTGCTATCGACTGCCATGGTTGGTGCTAAACTGCGTACGTTTGTGACCAATTGTTGTAGTAGCATGTCGTCCGGCGCCTCTACTGTCAGACGATCGTTTTGTAAGTGTAGACGGGCGAATGGTGTCGATCTGAGCATGGTCAGGACATTGGGCAATATCTCCGCAGGCATATTTGCGATAGTGGTTGCTACTCCATCTTGTACCGTCAATTCACATATACTCGCCTGCTCACCAAAGCTCGTATTGAGTGCCTGTTGTAACGAGCCTTGTAGCGCTGCATCACCGATCGTCGCGCTACAAGTATAGAGGTTGCCACTATCATCTACGCCAACGATGAACTCGATGGGAGTCATCGTTGGTGCTGGTGGCGGTGCTGGAGTGACCACAGGCGCGACAGCAACAGGTTCTACTGGTATGTCACTTTTGGGTTTTATTAATAATGCCCAAGCAGCCAGTGCCATTGCAGCAAGCGCTACGATTAATAAAAACACCCGTATCAGTAGGTCATTCCGCTGATTGCGAGTGCGCACTTGCTCCCGCTTGATGTTGCTATTTTCTGCCAAGTGATGAGCTGCTGGACTGGCATGGATAGCGTCATTACTGTCACCAAAATGCTCATCGTCATTTAATCCGTCAGTAGCGCTTATATTAGCGTTTTCCACATAAGCGGCTGTAGCGGCTGTCGTTGCAGCGATTGCGCTGGTGCTTAGATCAGGCTCATTAAGTTTATTTGGTACGGTATCACTTGATGGTGCGATACCATTATCTGCGACAAATTTTGACGTTGACTCGTGTCCATCGCCTTGAGTAGCAGTGATAACAGACGCTGACCATATAGGTAAATATGGGCGCAGCGACGACTGCTCTCCTTGCAAAAATGCTGGCAAAAACTGTCCATTGGCCAAAACCTTTAGCTCACGATAGGCTAAGGATGCTGCATTAATTAGCAATTGAGCAGTGATCGACTCATCGATATGATGCGCGGCTGACAGCTCTTGAATGATTGTTTTTTGTAGTACTTGGTCTTGCCATAGCTGCTCAAATAAAGGCCGCTCGGCAATACTGTCATTAGCCATCACCTGATCGTTACGAAGTAGTTGCGAGTAGACCTGTGGCACCGCTAGACGCGTGGCTAAAATGGCATAAAACTGCTCAAGCAAGCTGATATAAGCCACGCTATCACTGCGATTATGCTCACCCAATATCGCGGGGGTAACGGTCTGTTCTAATTGATCGATAATACTCATGGATCACTGCCTCTCTCGACTTTTTAAATCCGCAAAAATTAAGCACTTATTGTTCGTTGTATATATGGCTACTTGTCCTGAAGCTGTCTAGCGTTTTTTAGCAGCATCGACGTCTATATAGCGGTTTCACTTATCTCACATGATACACTGCTACACTACTCACTATAAAAGCATAAAAATGCATCGTTTTGTCACATAATAGATATTTGTATCAGCATAACTGCTGTTAGTATTAACTAATTACATTACGAGCAACTTGAACTTAGTATCAATATATTAATTAATGGTCATATTTGTTTTTACTCAGCCCTAACGCTTAGGCTTTGAACATTGTCATTTATCGCATTGCCATTTATTGCATTGTCACCTATCAGGCGCGGCCTAAGGATTTTCCTTTGTTAAACCATACGACCCTTATTATCATCATTACTGTTATTGTCAGCTTATTAGCATGGCAAAACAAGAAATTGCTCAACCGTCTTATCTTTTATCCACCCGCCGTCAATAACGGACAATGGGATCGTTTTGTCACGCATGGCTTTATTCATGCCGATAGTATGCATCTGCTATTCAACATGTTTACGTTATACTTCTTTGGCCGAGCTATTGAAGGGCTATATCGTTCATTTTTATTCGGCTATGGTTTTGTGGTTTTTTATGTGTTGGCTATTGTTGTTGCCATGATTCCAAGCTACCTTAAAAATAAAGACAATGCCAGTTACTTAAGTCTTGGGGCATCAGGCGGTGTATCGGCGGTCTTATTTGCCTTTATTTTACTAGCACCGTGGGAGCGAATTTACTTATTTGCCATTATTCCCATTCCTGCGATACTGTTTGCCGTCGCTTATGTATTTTATAGTATCTACGCGGACAAACGCGGTGGTTCAAATATCAACCATATGGCACATATGTGGGGCGGCGCATTTGGCATCATTGCCACGATTATTTTAGAACCTAAAGTACTACCCCATTTTATAAATGCTTTATTGTCGCCTGGTTTTTAAACTGTTTTCTCAAATAGAAATTCTTTGAATCATGACAATTAAACAAGTTGCTTACTTTTACGTTTGAGATTTAATACTTCATTATGATTATAGATATTATCGGTGATATTCATGGTTATGCAGACAAGCTCGTTGGTTTGTTAAACCAATTAGGCTACGAGCATAACGGTCAGCATTTTGTGCCACCGACAGGTCACAGGGCATTATTCATTGGCGATTTGATTGACCGTGGGTCACAGCAACTGGCCACATTAGAGACTGTCTTCGCGATGTTAGATGCGGACGTGGCCGATGCGGTGATGGGCAATCATGAATACAATGCCTTGGCTTATGCCACACTTGATCCTGAGGATTCTAGCCAGTATCTGCGCTCACATAATGCCGTACATAAACGCCAACATGAAGCGTTCTTGGCGGAGATACCCTTTGGCTCAGAGCAGCACGAATATTGGTTACAGCGCTTATATGAAGTACCCCTGTGGATTGAGACAGATTATGCGTGTTTTGTGCATGCTTGCTGGGATGTAGATAGTATGGCGGTGCTAAAGCCACTGCTGACGGATAATAACTGCCTAACCTCTGAAGGTCTAATCGCGACGGCTAAAGAAGATAGCATCGCCTTTGATGCTTTAGAACGAGTATTAAAAGGGGTTGAGACAGGGTTGCCTGATGGCATCATCATGGTGGATAAAGAAGGCACTGAACGCAGACGAGTGCGGGTGCGTTGGTGGCTTGATGAGTTAAATACACGCACGCTTCGCGAGGTCGCTCGTGCACCGTCCTCCGCATTGGCTCAAATACCGCCTGATGCATTAGCTGAAAATATCGACTTTGCGCTACAAACACATAAACCTGTATTTGTCGGTCACTATTGGCTCACCGGCACACCTGAGCCACTCAGTCCACAAGTCGCCTGTACTGATTATTCGGCAGCGGTAGATAGCGGTTACTTGACTTGCTATCAGCTTGATACCGAACAGCCGTTACCACTGACAGCTTCTCGCTTTGTGCAGTATTATCACGACAAAAAAGCGGAGATAAACCAGTGATATAAACGCTATTAACACCATATCATTATTAAAAGTCAAACTTGGCTTTACGAGTGTAGCAAAATTTTTGTATGATGGTCTTTTTGAGGATATCCAATCATGAGCACCACCAATACTGCGGCTAACCAGAACGGTCCAATTACCTCCCCTGCTGGTCAACCAAAAGTCGGCATTATCATGGGTTCGCAATCTGATTGGGCGACCATGAGTGCTGCTGCACAATTGCTAGCAGACTTTGATGTTGCCTTTGAGTGTGAAGTGGTTTCTGCCCACCGTACACCTGACAGACTATTTGATTACGCCAAAAGTGCAAAAGACAATGGTCTACAAGTGATTATCGCTGGTGCAGGCGGTGCTGCTCATCTACCTGGTATGTGTGCGAGCCAAACGCCACTACCTGTATTTGGCGTCCCTGTAAAATCCTCTATGCTAAGTGGTTGGGACAGTCTGTTATCTATCGTACAAATGCCGAAAGGGGTTGCTGTTGGGACATTGGCGATTGGTACCGCTGGCGCTTATAACGCTGCCCTACTTGCGATTCAAGTCTTGGCCTTGCATGATGAAACGATTGCTACTAAGCTGGATCAGATGCGTCAGACTCAAACCGAGACTATTCTTGCTAGCCCAACACCCGGTATTATCAATCCTTAAGTAAATATGGAGTGACTGGTTTTTTTAGCATGGTCTTTTATAGTGATCGCCTGAAAACAAAAGCTATCACTTTTTATTTTTAAGTAAGTCATACTAGATATAAGGTGCCTATAGTGCACCTTTTCCTATTTTCGCCCATTGCGTTTTAAATTTTAATACAACACAGACCTCATTCACTTTTATTCAAAGAGCCTTTCATGACTACAGCAAACGCTTATCCTGTTACCCAAACCATTCGTACCATCGGTATTTTAGGCGGTGGTCAGCTTGGTATGATGCTTGCCGAAGCCGCGATGCCACTCGGTTATCAATGCGTGTTTTTAGAAGACAATCCAGAATGCCCTGCCAGCCTATATGGTCGCGTATTTCATAGCGATCAATTAGCAGACTTTATCGCAGCCGCTGATGTCTTTACCCTAGAGTTCGAGAACACGCCAACGTCTACGGTCGAGCAATTAACGAGCTTGTCAAAGTCTGGCAGCAAGCAAGGCATGTTCCCACCACTGATTGCACTTGATATCGCCCAAGACCGTCTAAAAGAAAAGCAGATGTTCAATGCGCTCGATATTGCAACCGTGCCATTTATGGAAGTTAATTCTGAAGCTGAGTTAAAACAAGCTTGTGAAGCGTTGGGCTTGCCCATTGTTTTGAAGACCAGTCGCGGTGGCTACGATGGTAAAGGTCAGTTCGTGATCAAACAAGACAATGATATTAAAGCAGCTTGGCTTGAGCTAAAAGATGCCGTCAGTGGTAAAAGTTCACTCACGCCAACGCCTGCGCCACTGATTGCTGAAGGTTTCATTAACTTTAATCGTGAAGTCTCTATCATTGCAGCAAGAGCGCAAAATGGTCAGGTACGCTGTTATGATTTAGTCGAAAACCATCATCATCACGGTATTTTGGCAAAAACTCAAGCTCCTGCGGTCGGTACCAGCCACCTGCTCCAGCAGGCAACAGACGCCATCACAAAGATCATGAACCATCTAGACTATGTGGGTATTATGGCACTTGAGCTGTTTGTCACTAAAGATGCTCGCGGTCATACCACGATACTGGCTAATGAGATTGCCCCGCGTGTGCATAACTCTGGCCACTGGAGCATTGAAGGCGCGGTTACTAGCCAGTTTGAAAATCATATCCGTGCCGTGGTCAACTTACCACTCGGTGATACAGACAACGTCCATCCGGCGATTATGGTCAACGTACTCGGCCAATATCCAAATATCAGCGCCGTGCTAAATATCGATGGCGCTCACTATCATAGCTATCATAAAGCCGAGCGTGACGATCGCAAGATTGCTCATATTACCTTGATGCCCAATGATGTGACTGACTTAGAATCAGCCATGGCAAAGCTGGTTGCCGTATTGCCAAATAAAGTAGGTTTGGACAAAGAGTATGGAAATATCGATACTCAATCTAATACCGCAAATGTCGAAGCTAAAAACGATGACTTAGAAGATAGCGGTGTTGAAGCAGTATTGTCGCCAAAGACAGAGAAGGCCAAAAAATAATGCAAATTTGGGTGGATGCTGACTCCGTACCATTGATTGCCAAAGATTTGATTATCAAAACGGCTGAACGTACTAAGACAATGGCGATATTCGTCGCCAACCAGCCAATCAAACTACGCAAATCTCCTCTGCTCGTTATGACGGTTGTACCATCAGGCTTTGACAAGGCTGATGATTATATCGTCGAGCAGATACAGGCAGGCGATTTGGCGATTACGAGCGACATACCTTTAGCCAATGATATTTTGGACAAAGGCGGTCTAGTACTGACAACCCGCGGCGTGGTCTATGACAAAAATAATATCAAGCAAAAGCTCAATATGCGCGATTTTATGGATACCATGCGCGGCACGGGTGTCCTAGAATTACAAGAGATGAGCGGTCAAAAACCCTACGGCGACCGCGATAAAAAAGCCTTTGCCGACGGTCTCAATCGCTTGGTTCGTTAGTAGGCCTTATCATTCCGTCTGACACTGACCTGCTTACCAACTATTAGATGATGTCTTATAAGTAACGTATGCCTCCTTGCAAACCGTATACACTCTATAACCAAAACCTATTCAATCAGCACGCTTTATAACGAAGCGTGTTGCCTATCTTTGTTAAGATACATTCAGTTTTTGAGATAAATACATTCACTGAATGCCTCACATAACATAATTCAAATAAAAATAGGAATGATTATGAAAATTTTAGTCGTTGGTGCAAGTGGTCGTGTCGGTAGTAACTTGGTTAAGCAACTATTAGCTGACGAACACCAAGTAATTGGAACGACTCGCCAAGAAGAAAAGCTGTTTGATAATGACAACTATACCCAGCTAGATTTGGATATTACTGCTAGCAAAGAGTCTATTGAAAAACAATTAGATCAAGATATTGATGCTGTCTACTTTGTAGCAGGATCTGGTGGTAAAGATGTACTAGAAGTTGACTTACATGGTGCAGTAAAGACCATGCAAGCAGCGCAAGACAAAGGTATCAAACGCTATATTATGCTCAGCTCTGTATTCTCGCTAGAGACTGAGAAATGGGACAATAATCCTAACATTGCAGATCTAAAAGACTACTATATCTCTAAGCACTATGCTGATCATTGGTTAGTGAATAACAGCTCGCTCGACTACACCATCGTACAGCCGGGCGCACTGAAGGAGCGTGACGGTACAGGCAAAATCACTATCAATGATACCAGCTCTGGTGAAAATGCTATTGAAGATGTCGCAACGACGCTGGCGGCTGTCCTAACCGCAGATAATACTATTGGAAAAGTATTCAATTTGCATAACGGTGACATAGACATCAATGAAGCCATTGCTACAGTATAAACCACCATTGTTTAGGTGAGTTTGACTACTGGGATGTGACTACGTACGTCAAATCACTGAATCAGATTATAAAAAAGGTTGTTATCGATTCGCCAATATCCAATTGGCAAATCGATAACGACCTTTTTTCTTGCTGCGATGAACAAAAGCTATCTATCTCGTTATGCTTGATCACTGGGAAAAGCAATCACTTCCTCCAAATTCTTTGCGCCCGTTATCACCATGAGCAATCGATCAACACCGACCGCAATACCACTACAAGGGATCAAGTCATCAGATGCAGCAATTAAATGCTCATCTATCGGCATCTGTGGCAACCCATGACGCTGACGTAATTGATTGTCTTGTTCAAAACGTGCTCGTAATGCTGGACCATCTGCCAGCTCATCATAAGCGTTGGCAATCTCAATCCCGTTGATATACAGCTCGAAGCGTTTCGCTATTTTATTGCCTTCCTTATCCAGCGCCGTCTTTGCCAATGCGGCTGTCGCAGGCGGATATTCTATGATCAGTGTCGGCAAATCATGTCCCAAATTTGGCTCTACTGCATGACTAAATAGTAAGTCTAACCAGCTCTGACGACGGTTTTCTTCGCTATCATCAGCATCATTAAAATCAAATCCTATGAGCCCTCTATCTTCTGCTACCGCTTGGAGCGCAGATAGGCTCGCTGTCAGTGGATGTATACCAACAAAATCCATAAAAGCATCGACATAGCGATAATGACTCATCACCATCGGGTGACCATACAGCGCCGTAAGCAACTCATTAAGCTCACCTGCCATATCGTCGAGACTGTAATTGGGCTGGTACCACTCTAACATTGTAAATTCGATATTATGACGCACGCCTATCTCATTATCCCGAAACACAGGACAAATTTGATAAATAGGCACTTGCCAGCTCGCCAATAAACGCTTCATCGCAAACTCAGGAGAAGTATGCAAATAATAGGTACGAGGACGATCTTGATAAGTCACATTCGCTGCCACTGATTGCAAAAAGGTGTCGGTGTTACCCGCTTGTGATAAAAGCGGCGTCTGCACTTCAAGTACCTGGCGACTGGTAAAAAATTGCCGAATATCACCGATAAACTTGGCGCGTTGCTGTGCCATTGCCAGTGTCATGGTTGGTGCGTAGTTAGGTTTATGATTAGATGTACTGCTTGATTGGCTCATGACTGTCTACCGTGATTCATAAATAATAATGCTTCAATGACGTAGATTATTTATGTTTTTAAGAATAGTATTTTTAAATTGTTAGATTAGGATTGCCACTCACGGCGCAAGTGGTAATCACGTCTCAGACCGTCAAAGTCAGCGCCATTCACTTGTTTGTCAGAACTTTCACCAGATATTTTGCTTCGCAACGAGGCATCATCTTGCATAATGTCATAAAATTTTGGCAATCTGTCTGGGTGTGCTTTTAGCTCAGACCACAAAAACAGGTTAAGCGGTAGCAGGTTGGACATAGACTGGGCAGGTATTATGCCTAGCTTCTCACACAAGGCATCATAGATGATTTGTGTACCACGTAGCTTGCCTTCTAATGTGTAGCCAGCGATATGCGGTGTGGCGATTGTGAGCTTAGATAGGAGGCTATCAGCAACCGTTGGCTCATGCTCAAACACATCCAAAACCACTTGTCGCCCAGTATGAGCAATATCATTCTTGAGATCATTTTCATGAATCACAGGGCCGCGTGCGCTATTAATCAATATGGTATCAGCAGGCATCATGGCCAATGTATCTGCATTGATGAGATGACGCGTTGGATAGTCACTGCCTTTAGAATTACTGGCAACTTTCTCACTTGTCAAAGGCACATGCAAACTCACCGCGTTACTTTGAGAGAGCACCTGTTCAAGGCTGGCATTATTAATAGTAGAGCTTGGTAATAATGGATCGTATCCAAGTACCTGCCAGCCCAGGTCATTGGCATACTGAGCAAGCGTACTGCCAATATTACCAAGGCCGATAATGCCTATTGTCACGGGCTGCTGCCAGTAGTTTGGACGTAGGGTCAAGATAGCTGTCAATACATACTGAGCCACCGAGTGCTTGCTACAACCAGCAGCATTGGCAAAAGTAATGTTGCGCATCGCTAAATAGTCTTGGTCGACATGATCTGTACCGATAGTCGCTGAGCCAACAAATTGCACGCTATGATTTTCAGCCAGTAGCGCCTCATTGACTTGCGTGACCGAGCGTATTAACAAAATATCTGGCTGTACTTCAGACAGCAGCTTTGCATCAATATCACGACCAGCGACAGTAATAATATTGACTGCCTGCTCGGTCAATTCACCAAGCGTAGCAGCATTAAAAAAATCATTCAGGCTAGCGATATTGCTATCAGCAACGATCGTGATGTCTTTAGCCATACTCATCGCATCTATTTTATTGTGCATAACATCTGCGATATTATTGTTTGTCATTGGCAATTTTCTCTATCGATAAGGGTTTTCTATATAGACTCGTTTCCACCGACTGTATCTTGTTCTGGACTATGTACTGGCGCTATGGCATTTGAGTCAGAGAGCGTGACGTCTTGCGGCGCAAATATCTCATTTTTATGCTGCGATATCCACTCGCGCCATACAGCAAGACCGATAGCCAATACCACAGGGCCGATGAACAATCCAACAAAACCAAACGCAGTCAGACCGCCCAATACACCGATAAAAATAATGATAAACGGGATTTTGGTCGCGCCACTAATAACAATAGGACGAATAAGATTATCCACCCAGCTAATAACAAACACGCCCCATAGTGCCAAACCAATCCCTTCTGCAGTATGTCCCTGACTCAGTAGCCAAATAGACACACCGCCCCAAACAAATGGCGTACCAAAGGGAATCAGCGCAATAATAAATGTGACAATGGTCAATAAGATAGGACTTGGCGCACCAGCGAAGTAATAGCCGATACCAGCCAATAACGCCTGAGCCAATGCCGTCAGCCCAATACCGTATACCACTGCACGCGTGGTTGTACCCACAGAATCGATGTAGCCGTCGATGCGATTGCCGATGATGTTACGCAGCGCTTGACGAATCTGGCGAACCAGACTGGTGCCATCACGATAAAAAAAGAATAGTGTCATCAGCGCCATACCAAGCTTGGCCAGACCACTGAACACCACATCAAATGCTACCTTGCCATAATACAAGTGCGACTGAACCCAAAGACGAAAGGCTTCTAGCGTGCCTTCTGGGTTTTTATTGATTCGCCACAGTACGTCTTTGATTTGCTGGCCGATAATCGGTAATTCTTTGAATGAGTCAGGCACATCTAGATAGCCCACTTTAATACGATAGACCAAATTACTAATTAAGCTTAACGCTTCTTGCTGCAAAATAAACACACCAATAACCAATGGCACACCTATTATCAAGGAGATGCTCACGGTCATAATAGCAGCGCTAAAATCTGGACTCAGTTTAACTTTTTCGTGAAAAAACTCATAAATAGGGAACGTCACATACGCCAAAATCGCCGCCCACAATGCCGGTACAATAAAAAACTGCACCACTTGAAAGCATAATACGAACAGCGCAACCAGCAAGGTAATCGCAAGCAAGCGCTGGATAATAAATTCTTTTGTCCAATTTTCAATCATAGCGTATAAACCAAGAGCGGACAGCAAACGATAGTTTTGCTGGCAAGTTTATAAATGTGTGATGAACATCAGCTTATAGACGCTGTCCATAAACTGTATCCATTAGCGAGGATGGTAGATTATAAGTATATAAAGAAAAAACGGTGTCAAACCCATTAAATCACATGACAATACTGCGTATTTACAAACTATCACTCTGATAAATAACATCGCGCAAAACGCAGCTATTACGCTCCATTATGCAATAGATTATGATAATTATATAACGCTATGTTGTAATCTTTACTTACAACTTTGTCTATGCAAGCTTACTAGATGATGACCGGAATGACTAGCGCATAATGCATGGATTTGCTGTGAAAAACAGTGCCATCGCAGCTGCTTTTATGTTCAGCTATTAAACTGCGATCTTATCAGGGAATTCACTGGTGCGTTCTATTTGTCACGACAATTGATGTTATACTAAAGCAATTATTTTAAGCTTTTCAATATAGTTAAGTGCATTTGTACGCTTTTATTTTTGTCGTTGCATAAACATCGCATCTATCAAAGCAGATTCCAGACCCTCTTGTATCGTCTTCTTCTAGACTATCATAAGATCTCATTTTAGGATGGCACGATCATTTGGGGTAGGAGGCATAAGCAATCATACTTTTAAGCATTGTTTAAGCGCTTATGTAGGATTTAGGCTTGTCATATCAACTCAACATTCGAGCTTGATAAGCAAGCGCGCAGTTTTGAATGAATTTCGGACTTACTTTGATTTTATTTTAAATCAATACAGACTCACCAAATTTTAATAATATATCGATAGGAACAATAACAATGTCAAAAGACACTGATAATCCCAATCTTAACCCCTCACATGAAGGCAGCAAGACCAACAAACTACAAGATACGGTCACTTTTGCTTTAGCGCAGTCACATTTTTTGGTAGGCGATATCGCAACCAACGTTGAAAAAATGCGCACGCTTGCATTACAAGCACGCGAACAAGGTGCTGACGTTATCGTATTCCCAGAGCTGGCGCTACTAGGCTACCCTCCGCAAGATTTATTACTACGCCCAAGCTTATCAGGCCGTGTCAAAAGCGCCTTATCTACTTTGAGTGATATCGACGATATTGTCATGATTGTCGGCTATCCGCATGTCGATCATCACGGTACTTTTAACTCCGCTGCTATCTTACATAACGGTCATCAAAAGGGCTTCTATCACAAGCAGATGTTACCAAACTATGGTGTATTTGATGAGCGTCGTTACTTTGATAAAGGTCGCAATCAAGTCTTATTTGACTATAAAGGCATTACGATTGGTCTGCTCATCTGTGAAGATTTATGGGACAAAAATCCAATTGCTGAACTCAAAAAACAAGGTGCTGACCTCATTGTTAGTTTAAACGCCTCGCCTTTTGAGATTGAAAAGCAAGACAACCGTAAAGCCATGCTTGCCAAGCGCAGCCGTGAAAACAACTTGCCTATCGTCTATGTCAATGCAGTTGGCGGTCAAGACGATCTTGTGTTTGATGGCGGTTCTATGGCTGTACAAGCCGATGGTAGCGTGGCTCATGAAGCACCGCGCTTTATGAATCAGTTACTATTGGCCACTTTAGATGTCAAAACGGCTAAGTTCAACAACCAAGCCAAAGCGCCATTGACCCTAAGCCGTGAGTCAGAGATGTATCAAGCGTTAGTCGTCGGTCTACGCGACTATGTCAATCACTCAGGATTCTCTGGCATTATCGTGGGTCTGTCAGGTGGTATTGACTCAGCACTGACACTCTGTATCGCGGTTGATGCGTTGGGCGCTGACAAAGTCTATGCCGTCATGATGCCGTACGAATATACCTCTCAGATCAGTCTAGAAGATGCACAGGCTCAGGCACGTCGCTTAAATGTCTCTTATACCGTTTGTCCTATTTTCGACGCCGTCGAAGGTATCCGTCATACGTTAGCGCCTCTATTTAATAAGTCACCAGCTGATACAACCGAAGAAAACATCCAAGCCCGTGCTCGCGGTGTTGTCTTGATGGCATTATCCAACAAGTTTGGTCATTTGGTTATCACGACAGGTAACAAATCAGAATTAGCAGTTGGTTACTCAACATTGTATGGCGATATGGCTGGCGGTTTTGACGTATTAAAAGACGTGTATAAATCACAAGTCTATAAATTGGCAAGCTACCGCAACCGCCTAGAAGACACGCCTGTCATCCCTGAGCGCGTCATCACTCGTCCGCCATCTGCTGAGCTACGTCCAGATCAAAAAGATCAAGATAGCTTGCCTGATTATGATGTATTGGACGGTATCTTGATGTCTTATATCGATGAAGATATGGGCTATCAGGAAATTATCGATAAAGGCTTTGATGCTGAGATGGTCGCAAAAGTCATCAAGATGGTAGACAATAGTGAGTATAAACGCTTGCAATCGCCAATCGGTACAAAGATTAGCCACAAAGCTTTTGGACGTGAACGCCGCTATCCATTGGTCAATAAGTGGTCAATTAAAGGCTAAATCGCAGGTGCCTTTCAGCTTGTATGGCTTATGAATTTATGAGTTGAAAGGTGCAAGTCAGATCGTTTGACAAAACGTCGAATTTTTCCTATTAGCTGGGTGCTTGCCCAGCTTTTTTGGTTTTTATTCACCAAACAATTTATAGATATTCCTATTTTTTCCACATAAACCTACCCAATATTTTTGACTTAATTACTTTTACTTCTTTTTCGAGTATGTCATGAGCTTGCTAACTGCTAGTGTTTTTCTTCTCCTTCTACTTGCCTTGAGTACCTTTGTTTCTGCCGCTGAAATTGCTATTGCCGCAGGGCGTAAAATCAAACTTCAAATCATGGCAAAAGAAGGCGATGTTCGCGCACTTGATGTCCTCAATATGCAGGAGCATCCCGGTAGTTTTATCACCGTGGTACAAATAGTACTAAATGCGGTTGCTATTTCGGCTGGTGCCGTGGGTGAATCAGCCATCAGTCCTTACCTAGAGCAGTTATTCAATAGTGAAGCGATCGCATCGGTCATATCATTTGTACTCATCACCAGCTTGTTTTCACTACTTGCCGATCTCATGCCCAGACGTTTGGCGATGTCGAATGCTGAGATGATAGCGGTGCGACTGGTACGCCCTATGATGCTATTAATTTTTGTATTAAAGCCGATCATATGGGTGTTTGATGGTGCTGCAAATATCCTCTTTAAGTTTTTTGGTATTTCAACCATACGCCAAGACGATATGACCCCAGAGGATATCTATGCCGTCATGGATGCGGGTGCTGAAGCGGGCGTGATAAAAAAACAAGAGCATCATCTGATCGAAAATATCTTTGATATGCAAGAGCGTACCGTTACCTCGGTGATGAATCCACGCGAAAATATCGTTTATTTCGATACCAAGACCAGTACCGAAGCTGTCGTAGAGGTCATGATTGAGCAGCCGCATAATAAGTTTTTGGTCTGTCATGATGACGATTTAGAACATATCGTTGGCTACGTAGAGTCTCGCAGTTTTTTGGCGTTGGTTCTAAACCAGCAAGAGGTTAGCCTGACAAACAAATCTCTGCTAAAGCCTGCGCTTTTTGTGCCTGATACGTTGTCTTTGTTTGAAGTACTCGAGATGTTTAAGTCTACTGGTGCAGACTTTGCGGTCATTGTGAATGAGTATGGACTCGTGGTTGGGGTTATCACACTCAAAGACGTCATGAGTATCGTGATGGGTGAGCTGGTAACGCTTGAGGAACAGCCTATTGTCCAGCGTACAGACAACTCGTGGTTGATCGATGGTATGACCCCTATTGAAGATGTCATTCGTGCATTAGATATCGTCGACTTACCACGCAGTGAGAACTATGAGACCATCAGCGGCTTTATGATGTATATGCTTCGCAAAATTCCTAAGAAGACCGATACGATCGAGTATGCCAATTATCGGTTTGAAATCATTGCCACCGATAATCTGAAAATCACTCAAATGCTAGTGACCAAACGAGAAGATACGGTTTGATTGATTGGCCAATTAATCATTTATTCAATTGGCCTAGGACGCAGCATTTTAGCCTCACGCACAAAACTAATCTCGCGCACCAAAGATAGCCGTACCAACACGTACCATGGTAGAGCCGTTGTTTATCGCCTCTGCCATATCACCACTCATCCCCATACTAAGCGTATCCCAAGCGTTCAACTCTGGATGGTTGGCTTTGATATCGTCAAACAATGCATTGGTTCGAGCAAAGGCATCTGTATCTGCTTTGGCAGGGATAATCATCAACCCGCGCAGTTGCAAGCGCTCATAGCCTTTAATCGCTGTGATCAATGCTGGTAGCTCTGCTGGTAGGCAACCTGACTTGCTGTCTTCGTTGTCAATATTTACCTGAATCAGTACGTTCAATGCTGGGAGCTCATCTGGGCGTTGGTCATTTAAACGTTTGGCGATGATATCGCGCTCAAGGGTTTGCACCCAATCAAAATGCTCGGCAATATCGCGTGTCTTATTACGCTGAATACTACCGATATAATGCCAGACGATATCCGCGCATTCAGGATTCAATTTTAGCGTATTTATTTTTTCAATGGCTTCTTGTAGATAGTTCTCGCCAAAATGCTGCTGTCCTTCATTCGCCAAAGTAGCAATCATATTGGCAGGCTTAGTTTTTGACACGGCTAGCAAAATTGTAGTATTGGCAGATCTACTATCTCGCTCAGATGCATGTTCATAGGCTTGGGTCATTTGCTCTTTGACTTGCTGCCAATTAGCGACAAGCGTCTGATTATCAATACTTTGATTTGTCTCTTTCATATCAGTCATATATAGGGCTCTCAAAGTTTGCTTAATTTTTAATAGGTTTTATAAAAAGTTTATGGCTAATATTCATGTATAAAATTAGCTCGAAAATGACGAATTTCATATTTTCTTAAAGGAGTAGATGGTTAAATACTCACAGTCTTGTTATGATATTGTTACATGCTTTAACATATGCTACTGAATATGATAGCGGTGGTAAAGACTGCATGCTGGTTCACTCTTCCATATTTTACGCTTGAACAAAGCGATTGATAGGTAGTTTACCACGTGCCTTTGTGCTCTTTTGTCTTACCCTGACTAATTGATAGGAATATCGGATTATGGCTGAAAAAAACACCTTAAGTATCGAAGACTTGCTACGTTTTACGGTCAAACATAAAGCATCAGATTTACATATTTCAGCTGGCATGCCTGCGATGATTCGTACCGATGGCGAGATGACACGCATCAATATGCCTGCGATGACGCACCAAGTGGTTCATCAGCTCATTTATGACATTATGAATGACAAGCAGCGCGCTGATTTTGAAGAATTTTTTGAGACAGATTTTTCTTTTGAGATTCCAAACTTGGCACGTTTTCGAGTCAATGCATTCAATCAAAATCGCGGCGCAGGCGCGGTATTCCGTACCATCCCTTCTAAAGTATTGACCATGGAAGACTTAGGCATGGGCGACGTGTTCAAACGTGTCTCAGACTTCAAACGTGGCGTAGTATTGGTTACCGGCCCAACTGGTTCGGGCAAATCGACGACGCTGGCGGCAATGATTGATTATATTAACGAAAGCCGTAAAGAGCACATTTTAACGATTGAAGATCCGATTGAATTTGTTCATGAATCGAAAAAAAGTCTGATTAACCAGCGTGAAGTACACCGTGATACCTTGGGTTTTGAGCCTGCATTGCGTTCAGCATTGCGAGAAGATCCAGATGTCATCTTGGTTGGTGAGTTACGTGACCTTGAGACCATTCGTTTGGCATTGACTGCAGCAGAAACAGGACATTTAGTATTCGGCACTCTGCATACTAGCTCAGCCGCTAAGACGATTGACCGTGTCATCGACGTGTTCCCAGCCGCCGAAAAAGATATGATTCGTGCGATGCTATCGGAGTCACTGCAAGCGGTTATTTCACAAACACTGCTACGTCGTCAAGCTGGTGGACGTGTGGCAGCTCATGAAATCATGCTAGGCACACCCGCTATCCGTAACCTAATACGTGAAAACAAAATTGCTCAGATGTATTCTGCCATCCAAACGGGTGCAGGCGAAGGCATGATTACACTTGATCAAACGCTAAAAAACTTGGTAGGCAAAGGCACCATCAGCAAAGATGTGGCTCGTCCTTATGCCAAGCAACCTGAGGCATTTTTATAGTCTCAGCCAAATCACAAAAAAGCGTGAATGGTGCTAGATTTTTATTGGTCTCTATAAATGACCTTTAATACACTACTCTAAATAACTTTTAATCGACTTACATCGAATGCAGGTACGATATGGACATTGATAAATTATTGCAGTTGATGATTAATAAAAATGGCTCTGACCTTTTTATTACTGCTGATGTAGCGCCTTCCATGAAAGTAAATGGAAAAATTTTACCTGTCGGGAAAACCCCTTTGACCGCTGATCAAACCATGATGTTAGTCAAAGGAGTGATGACCCCTAGCCAGCAAAAAGAATTTAAAGAGACGAACGAGTGTCAATTTGCTATATCTGATGAAGCACAGCAGGCACGTTTTCGGGTCAGTGCATTCATACAGCGCGATATGGCAGGAATGATTTTACGGAAAATTGAGAATAAAATCCCAACTGTTGAGGAACTACGCTTGCCACCAGCGCTCAAAGAGCTGGCCATGAAAAAGCGCGGCATTATCTTGCTGGTCGGTGCGACTGGCACAGGTAAATCTTCTACGCTCGCGGCTATGATTGGACATCGTAACCAAAACTCTCATGGGCATATCATTACCATAGAAGACCCTATCGAGTTTGTCCATAAACATCGTGGTTGTATCATCACTCAGCGTGAAGTCGGTATCGACACTCATTCATTTGAAGCAGGACTAAAAAACACGCTGCGCCAAGCACCAGACGTTATCTTGATTGGTGAGATTCGTAACCGCGAGGTCATGAGCTACGCGATTCAGTACGCTGAGACAGGGCATTTGGTATTTGCAACTTTGCATGCCAATAATGCCAACCAAGCGATTGACCGTATCATTCATTTCTTTGAGACCAGTCGTCATAATCAGCTATTTATGGATTTGTCACTGAACTTGCAGGCCATTATCGCTCAGCAACTCATTCCAACTCCTGACGGCAAAGGACGCCGTGCTGCCATTGAGATTTTATTAAACTCACAGCTGATTAGCGACTATATCCGTAAAGGTGAGGTGCATGAAATCAAAGATGTCATGACACGCTCCCGAGACAGCGGTATGCAAACCTTTGATCAAGCGCTTTTTGATTTGTATGAACAAGGAGAAATCACTTATAAAGAGGCAATTTTGCATGCTGACTCTCCTAACGACTTACGTCTGAAAATTAAGCTCAGTAGCAAAAACGGTAATGCTAATTTAGATGAAGGTGCTGATAGTTTATCGTTAGACATCAGTTAAGTTATTGAGAGTACCATCAGTACATACTTAAAAATTAAGCTCAAAAAAGCCCTCACTATCAATAATGAGGGCTTTTTAATATGAGAGATCTTAGAATCATGTATAAAAATAAAACCTTACTTGATAACCAAAGTCATTACTTGGCACTGTCTCTGCAAGCTTGGTCAGCACAAATACCATATAAGACCAACGAATGACCTGAAAGTTTAAAGCCGTGCTTTTCTGCGACTTTCAGCTGCTCTTCCTCGATCATCTCATTATGGAACTCAATGATTTTGCCACAAACATCACAGACCAGATGGTCGTGATGCTCTTCTTGAGTGATTTCAAACACTGACAGATTATTTTCAAAGTTGTGACGTTCTACAATACCCGCTTGCTCAAATTGAGTGAGTACACGATAGACTGTGGCAAGACCAACATCTTCACCTTGTTCGATGAGCGCTTTGTATACTTCTTCTGCACTCATGTGGTGTAACTCGGCGCTTTCTAGCAGCTCTAAAATCTTGATACGAGGTAACGTAACCTTCAATCCTGCTCTACGTAAATCTTGATTGGTAAAAGAAGCCATAATATCCCTTCTGACTGTGACAGTCTTAGCAAATGAAAAACTAAAAAATATGAGATAAATAATCGTTGATGATTATTCTTTATTAAATATAGGTGGTTTTAACACCCTCAAAACAGTGCTGATGAGGTGACGGACTGCTTTATAACTGCCTGAATAACCGCAGTGCAAGCCTATGAATTTAAAATATAAATAATAAAACCATTCAGGTGGTGTTTGGTAAATAATGTCGTAAGTGGTAGGCAATTGCAAGTAAATGACGTATCATTTGTCCAAGATTGTCGGTCAGACTCGCACCATCTAACTCTGGCCGCGCCTAATTCATTTCTTATGAGTCATCTTACCATGATAAAGACATTAAATTTTCGTCCGTTAAGCCATGCCAGCGTACTACGTAACATTGTCATCACCAGTATGCTGAGCGCTACTGTCGCTATGTCTGGCTGCTCACTATTGAGCGTTTATAAGATTGATTTGCCTCAAGGCACAGCGATTACTCAAACCCAAGCACAAAAACTAAAAGTAGGGATGAATCAGAACCAAGTACTTTATATCCTTGGCAGTCCTGCGATTAGAGACACCCTTGAGCCTAAGCGCTGGGATTACATTTACGACTACCAAGCAGGCACCGAGGGCCGCCGTAAAGGCATTGCTGATGTCAAAAATGCCAGCCAACACTTAGTCGTTTACTTTGATGATAATGGTTTAGTCACTCGCATCGAAGGTATGGAGAGCTTACCAGCATCGTAATCAGTACGATTTATCAGCTCGAATGACTAACAGTTAAAACAAATAATAGCTTATCCGCGAGATTTATTTTTGCGCTGAGACATTGGATCAGCGCTTAAACTGCGATATACCTCGATACGGTCAAAAGGCTGCAATAGATAATTCAGCGGCTGTTTTTGTGCATAGATGCCCACATGCCAACGTTTAGCTGTTGGCGTTGTAATGTCTACTGCTTGCTCACACCATTTTGCCAGCGCTGCAAATTTTTCAAGCCAGCCAGCTTGACCTAGTGCCTCATACAGACTCGTACCTTGTCTAACCTTTAACGCCAGATAATGCTGGCGCTGCTCATCTTCCGCATACGCCAGATAGACTGTCATTAACTCCGATTGCAGCGCATTGCTATTGCTATTACTATGCTTGCTACCGTCACCTGTTAGCTCAACCACTGTATCACCCAACCTATCAATGCCAATAGCAATGCCAGCGGTACGACAAGACGTATCGCGACTCGCCATAAGTTATAGAATGCTTCGCTGCTAAAGTTCAATGATTTACGTAAATGACTGATCTTCATCTGCCATCCTGCAAATACTGATAATAGTAGTACAGCTACACTACTCACTATAACTAAAATGCCTACTAGCCAAGTCGTCGGAATCGCAACCACCAGTAGCAACGCTAAAACAAAAGTTATTATCAAGCTGACTAATAGCCCAAACTTATGCGTTAACTGCTGAGTACTGTAATGCAGCAAATAGCTAACGACGAATAGTACGCCAGCCCAATAAAGTAGTTGTCCAATCGGTGGTAACGACATACCACTAATAAATAGCGCGACGACCCCTACCAATAGCTGCAAAATCCAAATCGGTAATACCAATTTAGTGGCACGATAATCACGAGCGGCCTTATTTTGTGCTTGTTGGCTGTTTGCTTCCACGGCAGTGATCGTCTGCTTACTGACCAAGTTTTGCCCGAACCAGTATAATCCTGTACCCGCACCAACACTGACCAATGCTAGCGCCACTGCCCGCGCCCATTCAACCAAGCTGATATCGGTCATAGCAAAACTAATATTAGGCATACCATTTGCGATGCCCAGTATTAATCCAACGACCATCAATCCAAGGCCAATAGGCAAAGGCGCGGTCCCAAGCAGACTTAATAGCACAGTAATAACCATCAACCCTGCGGCAATCGCAAAACTTGGCACATCAGGGGTACTATTAAGCTCAGTCAAGGCAGTTAATATCCCTGTGCTGGCACCTGATATGATCAATGCTGCAATCACAATAGAAACCAATGCAGCCAGCCAACCAAAGCTGCGCCATATTGGGCTTGCATCTGATTCGCGAGTGAGCTTTTGCATACCAGCCAAAGGTCCCTCGACACTACGATAAGCCAAAGCTATCTCAGCATAAACGACTGGCAACGCGACCAACACCATTGCTAGGAGCCATAATAACCAAAAATCAATCTCACCGATTGAAGCAGGGGCGAACCAGCGAAATAATAATAACGGTAATAATACCGCGATAAAATAAGAAGCATAACGGATCATCATAATCTCAATCCAAACGATCTAATACCATTCACAAGGACGACAGTAGCAAGTAAAACGAGTTCGATACAGCTAATCGCATTTTTGAGCATGGTATAAAGTGAATAACGGTAATTTATAATTATACAGAGCAATGAGTTGCCTCTGTAGAGGAATTCAGCTGTACATTGTCTTTTCAATATAAGGGACAAACAGTTATAAAAAAACCCCGAAATCGGGGTTTAGTAGTTCAGACATGATCAATATATGCAAGGTGCTCAATAATTCTATCTAAAAAGTGCGTATCAGATATTGATCATCAGTGCCGTTTAATTAGTGAATAGCACTCACATAGTCTGACAAGATACGAATGTCACGATCTGATAATTTCGATGCAACAGTTTGCATCATGCCCATCTCACCTTCTTTCGCAGCATCATTGACACGTTTTTGATCATCGCTATCGATATCATCAGCACGTCCAGCGGCGCGGAATAGTTTTAGCTGAGTGGCAATGTATTGAGCATGCTGTCCGCCTAATTTTGGAAACGCCGCCCAAGGGTTACCTGCAGCGTCCGGACCATGACAACCAGCACAACCAATCACACCGCGTGACTTATCACCACCCAAGAATAGTTTAGTGGCTTCTTGGTTCGTTGCAGGGTTGCCGTATCCAACACCCCAAGGTGCTTGGCTAGAGTAGTAACCTGCCACGTTGGCTAGATCTTGCTGAGACAAGTTAGCAACTTGTGACTGCATGATACCGTTTTTGCGATAGCCTGCTTTAAAGTTAACTAACTGTTTATAAAGATACTTTACGTTTTGGCCGCCAAGGTTTGGCTGCGCAGGAACAATACTGACCCCATTAAGACCATGACAAGCAGCACAAACGGTTTCTGCAATTTTCTGACCTGCATCGACGTCATACTCAGGAACAATAATAGCAGCTTGTACGCTGAAACTTGCAACGCATAAGCTGGCAGCAGCGATTAACTTTTTCATTGATACAAATCCTACTAGCTCGGCGTAAGCATTATTTAGAGTGATTGCACGGATAAGATACCTGATATAGCCGCCTCTTTAATCATAGGCGTGGCATATATTTTGAGGTCTTGGACACAAGCAGTCTGAAAGTACTTACTAACATCAGGGTTTATTTTCGATTATTATAGCAAGACTTTGTATCATTTGCCTACTTAATCGTAGTATTCATCAGTTTTCTAATGAGCCTAGCCTAAAGTACAGGGCAAAAATAAAAAGCGCATTCAGGTTGTAAACCCAGCGCCCTATTTTATCGCTTCAAGCTCCATTTCTAAATGGACTACTTGCTCATATACTCGATAAGCTTGCGATAGTCATCATCGCTACAGGTGTCACAGAGACCGCCTGCTGGCATCTGAATCATGCCACTTTTGACAGACTTAATGAGTGTCGGCATTCCCTTTTGCTCAATAAGTTTCTGCCATTTAGCACTGTCGCCTTTTTTGATAGCATTTAGCGCGCCACTATCATGACAAGCTGCACATGAGTTATCATAAGTAGTAGCAATATCAGCCGCACCTGCGCTACTGATCATGATGCCACTTAGCAATAAGGCAGCACTGCCAACTGTTAGAGCATGATAGCCCTTGCTAAGAAGTCTATTGATTGAAAACATAGAGCACCTCCTCGTGAGATTTCACGTGTCTCATCAATCGTTCTATTAAACGTCTTTCATTAAACATTGTAACAATATATGTCATGCAAACATAGATAAATTATATTCAGCTTTGTTAACACTAAAAACTTATTCTAATCAACAATTAACTTTAATGTTATCCTACTATTTATATGATGCTAATCGCAGTTATTTCAATAAGTAAGACAGGTAATAGTATAGAATAGCCGATAATATCAAATCGCTAACTTTATAAAGTATAAGCGCTGATAAAGTAGAGCCTCTTACCCCTTTTTTGCATATTTGCTGAATTGAAGTCATGGCTTAAGCTAACCACCAGCTAACTAGAACTTTATACCCGTATCTAATTTTTTAAGATTAATGAGCCATTTATGAATACCCCGTTTACCGATGTTGCTGCCGAACATGCGCTGTTCAACACAAAATCCCGTCAGAAAATTCAACAGACTGAATTTATGACATCAGCGCCCACCTTTAAGCTTTGCCCACCTGATATGGGGTTAGAAGTTGCCTTTGCAGGACGCTCGAACGCTGGTAAATCCTCAGCCATCAACGCTTTGACCAATCAGCGCCAGCTTGCACGCTCGTCCAAAACGCCTGGACGCACGCAAATGATTAACTTTTTCAGTATCGGTAACACTGATAGACGGCTGGTTGATTTGCCAGGTTACGGCTATGCCGCTGTACCACTTGAGATGAAAAAAGAATGGCAGGTCGAGCTAGAAGAGTATCTAGTATCGCGCTCAAGCCTTGCCGGCCTAGTGCTTATGACGGACATTCGTCACCCACTCAAGTTTTTTGACGAGCAGATGCTGCATTGGGCAAAAGATGGTGACCTACCCGTACATATCCTGCTGACTAAAGCGGATAAGCTTAAGTATGGTGCCTCTAAAAACGCCCTACTCAACACCCGCAAAAGACTCAAAAAACTCGGCTTAAACTGTACTATCCAGTTATTTTCAGCTTTGAGAAAAGAAGGTCTTGATGAGCTGGCTGGCGTCATGGGTAAATGGTACGATTATCAACTGGATAATGACAAAATCATTGAATCGTCTTTTGCATTATTAGAAGGCGATGAGTTAGAAGACGCCATTGAAAAAGAAAGCGGTCAGGAAGAAAATAAATAGATATTATGGTATCAAATAAAAAAAGGGGTTTGTCGATATTAACGATGAACCCCTTTTTTATTTAAGTTAAAAAGACTTTTATTTAAGCACACAATAGCTTAGCCAATGCTTGCGGCGTATCAACCTGATATGTCGGATTTTGCTCTGCAAGCTCTGCACTTGTTGCCGTGCCATAGTTGACCGCGATACTGGTCATACCCAGTTTGGTTGCCATTTGAATATCATAGATGCTGTCACCGATGAACACGGCATCAGATATTTGCTGCTGCGTGTAATCCAAGATATCAGTCAACATCTGCGGGTCAGGTTTTGAGCCT
Organism: Psychrobacter piscatorii; assembly: GCF_904846415.1. GTDB lineage: Bacteria > Pseudomonadota > Gammaproteobacteria > Pseudomonadales > Moraxellaceae > Psychrobacter > Psychrobacter piscatorii. The sequence continues at coordinate 127,027 of NZ_CAJHAR010000004.1, forward strand.
GACTCATCAGCACAGCGTGTCATGACAAAATAATCGCGACTGTCAGAAGCATCCAATACACGATCTAGCCCTTTTCTTTTTTTACCAGTTGCAACAGCGAGCTTTTTGCCCTGCTCCTGCAAAGTCTGCAACATATGCTCTATCGGTTCAAAGAGCGGCGTCGCATGACTGTTGGCGATATAATAATCTGCATAGGTTTGCTGAATGGCGAGCCTTTGCGATTCAGCGGCCTTGGGATATAAAATCTCAATCCCATTCATTAAACTTAGGCCGATGATGTCTTTCACCGCTTTATCGGTCGTCTCAAATCCATGTGCTTCTCCAGCCACGTGCATGGAATCCACAATTAAGCCGATAGAATCCATCAGCGTGCCGTCCCAGTCAAAAATAACTAGTGTCTTATCAGATAGACGATGCTCATCTGCTGGCTGAGAGTGTTGAGTAAGTTCTGGCGTATCAGTGGTAAATAATGCAGTCATGGATTCACCTTAACGAATAACAATAGTAAATAGCAGATACGAAAACGTCACGGTGGCTTATTCATAAAAATAAGATATCGTGACGTTTTCATGTTTCTATAAAGGTCTAAATTTTTAGACCAAAATGATTATATTTAGACCTATTCAGGCAATTTGGTTGTCTCTGGTAGCCAATCCGCCATGTCGTCTGGCAATGGTGCGGTAATAAGGTCATAACCCGGAATATCTAAGCGCCACGCGTGCAGACACAGACGATGAACACCTGATTTATCATGCACGTTATACTTATCATCACCCAAGATAGCATGACCGATATGAGCCAAATGCACACGGATTTGATGCGTGCGGCCAGTTAGTGGCTTGGCTTCGATGAGGCTTACTGGCTGACCATTAATCATAAAGCGATCATGAACGATGATATCGGTTTGGCTTTCTTTCGCTTGCGGGTCTTGGCTGTCTACTTTGACTCGGCGCTCGCCGCTAGCAAGCGTATAACGTAGCAACGGTGCATTGATACGTTGCTCATTAAGCGCAGGCTGTCCTTTCGCCAGACATAGATAGTGCTTTTGAATGGTCTTGTCTACCAAATGCTGCTGCAACACTTTAAGCGTTGAGCGTTTTTTGGAAATCATCAGCAGACCTGAGGTGTCTTTGTCAATGCGATGTATCAGTTCTAGATACTTTTTACCCGTCACTTCACGCATGGCTTCGATGACACCGAAGTCCAAGCCACTACCGCCATGCACCGCAATGCCAGAAGGCTTATTTAGCACTAGCAGACCTTCGTCTTCATAGACCACACGTGCCAGCAAGCTTTTGGCAAACTCAGTACTGATGATAGGTTTGTCACGTGTTGCCAACTCCACAGGTGCGATACGTACAACGTCTTCACGCTGCACTCTGTCGTGTGCCTTACAGCGTTTATTGTTGACGCGCACTTCATCTGAGCGAATCATCTTATAGATGTGCGATTTTGGCAAACCCTTTAAACGGTTTAGCAAAAAGTTATCCAAACGCTGGTCATGCTGATGTCGCGTCACTTCAAGGTAGTTTACCTTGCCGAAGTTGCTAATCTCATCGTCAGCGCTTTGTGGGCGTGTTTTGCTATTGAAAATAGCAGGGGCTTCATGGGTGGGAGCGTCGTCAGTCATTTTTGAGTTTGTCATTTTTAGTTAGGTATTTACACAAAGATTTGTTATAGTTTAGCATGTTGAGCGACAATTAAGCAGAGGCGACAGCAATAATCATTGTTGTTTCAGATAGCTGGTTACTGTTTTATTAATTTCCAGTGCTTACTGATTGCTAGTAAAGAGGTCTATGCTATTTACCCTGCTGCTATGAAACGTTTCATCTGATTGTAGGGCCAGTCGTTTAAAGGCATTAGCATTTAAAGGTATTCATTACCAAACACAGCCCTATAAATTAAAACACTGTATCGAATTTTACTCGGTACCATAAAACAAATAGTGACACTAAATACCATCGCGTTAATAACTTTGACGATCAGTCTATTTATTAACGGATGACAACACCACATTGACTCACTAACTGCATGACAACGACTTTTTTTGATAACTATTTATTATTTAATGATTACTTATCTGATGGTCCTTTATGACAGCATAGTTGAGCAAGTATGGGTCGTTTAGCGTTAGGATCGAAAAATAATTCGATAGCTGCCTGAGTATTGGTGGTCAAACAGATGACGATAAAGATGTAAATACGATATCATGCTGACAAGCTGGTCCATTACTCTGTTTGCCAAGTACGCCCCGCTGATAACCAAAGCTGTGATACCTAACCTTGAGACACCCAAGATATTATTGACGATATATAAAGAACGATAAATAAAGAGTAACCAATCGCTTTGCCTGAATAGATAACCGCTGACTGATGACGCTACGATATATAGTAGCAATCATGACCGCGATATTATTGTTAGACTTTGAAGGATGAATGGCTATCGCAATATGCCTTTTTAATATCAGTATTTTTTAGACCTGTAACTGACCGTCGCCCACGCTTACAACGTGCGCCAACATCACTACCAATAGAACGTACTGACATTAAGAGAGTTTTTATTCGCTGACATATTCATATATGTACTAAGTTTATTGATAATAGAATATAAGTATCATAGCCTTACACCCTATATTATTTATATTGATACGAGCAGCGCTCATCACTTCAGGTAAAAAAGAAGCCATTGAAAAAGCCCACGTGCTTTACGAAACCCACGATTTACGTTCTACTGTTCACTGATATCTACAAATGCTAATGTCATATTAGCCACACTTGCCACTATCTTCTAAAGACTGTCTTATCGTTGTTATGCGTACTCATAGGATATAAATATGAAACGCATTTTGATCAACGCTACTCAAAACGAAGAGATTCGTGTCGCCTTATGTACAGGCAATCATCTATACGATTTCGACTTAGAAAATCGTACCCGCGAGCAAAAAAAATCTAACATTTATAAGGGCCATGTGACCCGTGTTGAGCCATCGCTTGAAGCGGTATTTGTCGAATACGGCTCTCAGCGCCAAGGTTTTTTGCCGATTCGTGAAATCTCTGCCGAATATCTAAGCGGTAACCCACGTGATGAAAACATCAAAAAACTGATTAAAGAAGGCGACGAGCTAATCGTCCAAGTAGAAAAAGAAGAGCGTGGTAATAAAGGCGCTGCCTTATCGACGTATGTCTCTTTGGCTGGTCGCTATCTGGTACTCATGCCAAATAATCCTCGTGGTGGCGGTATCTCACGCCAAATCTCAGGCAAGCTGCGCGAAGATATGAAACGCATGCTGAGCAATCTTGATCTGCCAAAAGGCATGAGCGTCATCATTCGTACGGCGGGTATTGGCAAAACGCAAGAAGACTTGCAGCATGATCTCAACCATCTGCTCAATATCTGGAATGCCATCCAAGAACAAAATCAAAAATACCCGTCACCGCGCCTTGTGCATCAAGAAGCGGGCGTTGTGACGCGTGCTGTCCGTGACTATCTACGTGATGACATTGCTGAGATTTGGATCGACAACGAAAACGCTTATATTGAAGCAGCAGGCTTTATTGATGCAGTAATGCCAAAACAAGCCGAAAAACTACGTAAATATACCGATTATGAGCCGATGTTCTCACGCTTTAATATCGAAAAACAAATCGAAACGGCCTATCAGCGTGAAGTGCGTCTACCATCAGGTGGCTCAATTGTCATCGACCAAACAGAAGCCTTGGTCTCTATCGATATCAACTCAGCCAAATCGACTAAAGGTTCAGATGTTGCTGAGACTGCTTATCATACCAACCTAGAAGCGGCCGACGAGATTGCCCGTCAGCTTCGTCTACGTGATATGGGCGGTTTGATCGTTATTGACTTCATTGATATGAATGACAATAAGCATCAAAAGGAAGTAGAGAAGCGTCTAATCGATGCGACCAAATACGATCGTGCTCGCGTCCAGTTTGGTGATATTTCTAAATTTGGTCTGATGGAAATGAGCCGTCAGCGTCTACGCCCGTCCCTAGAAGAGTCAACAGGCTATATCTGCCCGCGTTGCCATGGTAACGGTATGATTCGTGACCTACGTTCGTTGTCGCTATCTATCATGCGTCAAATTGAACAAATTGCGCTCAAAGAACGCCAAGGTGAAGTACAAGCAGAAGTCCCAACCGACATCGCAGCATTTTTGCTAAATGAGAAACGCGATAGCTTGGTTTATCTTGAGCAAGACAGTGGCACGCGTATCACGATTTTGCCGCACGCCCATTTAGAATCACCAAACTTTAAGCTGCACTTTAATCGCGATGGCTTTGCCCCATCGAGCTACGAGCGTATCACTGATACCCAGCAACAAGAGCACAGTGACCTTGGCTACAATGTCGACTGGCAAACGGCTGAAAAAGAGCGCCCTGAACAGCAGCCTACTCGCCAGCCTCGTAAACCATCAAATGATAACAACAAGCAGAGCGCAGCCACGCAATCGCAGAACGATACTGTAAATCATAGCAATGATCGCCGTAATCATAAAAATGCTAATGACGCCGCGCCAGCGCGCGTGCCACAAGCCAGTCAACCTCAAAGCGTTGCAGCGCCAGTCGCAGCGCAAGCTCAAAATGTGGAAGCCACTGCTCAACCAAAAGCAGTTGCTTGGTTATCAAATCTGTTTGCGCAAGCACCGCAAGCCACCACCACACCTAGTGTCAGTAGTCGCGATGCCGCTGAAGCGATCGAGGCCTTGGTAAATACTGGCGCACAAAGCTTAGGCTCATTTGGCCAAGTTGATAGCAATGCATTGAATAGTGCCGCTTCAAATAGTGAGCAGCCAACTCAACAAAACAATAGTCAGAAAAACGACAGCCAACAGTCAGATAACAACGCTAATCGTCAACAGGCGCGTCGTAATGATAGCGATACTGATGACAGCAATAACGAAGACAGAAGAAGACGTAAACCACGTAAGTCAAGAAACTCAAAGCCGCGTCAAAGAAAAGAGGCGACTGATGAGACGACTAACAATGCCAATAGCAGCACGGACAACAGCGCTGATGAGAAATCGTCTGACACGCAAGGCCAACAACAGCAAGACAAGCGTCAACAGGAAAACAGACGCACGAACGATCGCAATCGTAATAACCGTCAAGACAGCAGCAATCGTCAAGACAATAACCAAAAAGCAAATGATCGTAATGACGCAGACAACGAAACTGGCCAAAAAGCTGACGAGCAAGTCCGCGCTAAGCGTAAATCGCATAGTCAACGTGGCTCACGCGGAAAGCTAGAGCGCGGTGAAACGCTAACGGCTGACGATGTTAAGCAAAACAAGCAGCAAAATGGTAAAAATAACGACGACGCCAATGGTAAAAACCAATCTGGCACACGTCGTAGTCAGGACCCTAACGAAGTCGTGCTACAAGTCAATGAAGCACCGACCAAGCTAAAGGCGTCAGAAGTTGTGCACTTATCTTTAGATGATAGCAAGTCCACGCCTGCTAAGCCTCAATCTAGCGATAAACACCGCTCAACAAATGGCACGGCAAAGAACGAGAGCAAAAAAGATCACGCTACTCAGCAAACTGCCAACAAGCCTAGTGACAGTGAAAAAAGTACTGACCAGAAAGATGACAATAAAAAGGGTACGGTAGAGACGTCTGAGAATCAGACTCAAAACAACCAAGAGGCGACTACTAACGCTAAGGTGCAAAATAATGCACCTGACCGTAAGCAGAGCACTGACAATAAAAATCAGTCAGAACAAGCGCAACCAGCCTCTTCTAGCGACCAACCAGCCTCTGCTGGCGACATAGATAGTCAATCAGTTAGCCCAAAGACGGCTGATGCAGAGCATGCCAAAGCCAAGCCTGAGCATCAGAAAGCTGATACCACTGATAATGTCAGTAAAGCTGAAGAAGCTAAAAAAGTTCCAGCTAATGACAGTGGTGCGAATGATAAAGGCATGAGTAACTCAGCACTTGAGCTAACACATGAATCACTGTTTAGCGAACGCTACGTGACTGCTGAGAAGTTTGGTCAAGCTAGCAACGACCCACGTGTGGTACGTGCTCAGCAAGAAAAAGCAACGAAAACAACACCTCAAGTCGAAGCTATTACTGTAAGTACAGCCGTGATACGTGGCACCGTTGGTGAGTTTATTCGTGCGACGCTGCCAGACGCGCAAACTCGCTTAGCAGAAAACGGCGTTATCAGCTGCTTTATTGAGACAATTGCCTTGTATAACGAGCAAGCGCAATCTGCCGATAATAGCACCAACGTTGAGAGCGCTGTTGATGACAACTATAGCAACGATATGGCCAGTCAGCACTTTGACTTTAGCAACTATGGCTATCAACCATTAGCAGCAGATTACTTGGCACGCTTTACAGCGATGACGCAAGCAGTCAGTCAATTTGCAGCAGCTCAAGGCAAAACAGCTGTTGAACCACGCGCTATTGGTAAACGTGCCAGCAATGACCCACGCGGTCAACATCCTGACTACCAAGAGCCAGCTGTATTGAGTGTTCCTACAGAGCAGACTTCGAGCAATGAAGCATCGTTAGTAAACACTAAGCAAAACAATAGCGAAGTGGATGCACATGACGTTGAAGCGACAGCACTGGCAAATCAAGCGCAGACAGACCATGTCAGCTCTGATAGCGAGAAATTGCTAGAAGTCGAGCAAGCTCAATCAGCTGCTAACAGTGCAGAAGCTCAAGCCGGTGAAGGACAAGAAACCAATACAACGGAAGCTGATGCAACACAGGCGGATGTAGAAAAGTCTAATGCAGAAGAGTCTGAGCAGACGACCGAATCTAAAGTAGAAGAATCTGCCAAAGAAACGGGCAAAGATGACAGTCAGGCAGCTAAGTCTAAGACCACTATCGCCAGTTATAAAAACATGATCGAGAATGTGGCTGAGCAATTGCTGCCACAGACAGGCATGTTTAATCTGACGACGCCAAAGGTTCCAAAGGCGCGCAGTCGCAAGCCTAAAACGGATCATAAAAAACCGACCCAAGCTGAGAAGCTTGCGTCTGATGATACCGATAGCGAAAGCTAATATATAGAAGCAGAGATATAAAAGCCCCAAAGCTACTAATAGCTTTGGGGCTTTTTGTTTTAACAGGTCGAAGCTTAGTTATTGATTTAGAAAAAAGTTTGATATTAAGATGGAAACATAGGCCAGCTTAATGAGTAGAAGAAGCCTTATCATCTTTGCCGCGAACTTTATCAATAATGGTAAGCAATGCTACAACTGCCGCACCGATAATAAAACCAATAACACCATTTAATACGGTAGTTGTTACCCCTTCAAAAATACCAGTGAGATGCGCGATATCTTCTACGCCATGATGCAAAAAGCCAATACCATGCACCAAGATACCACCACCCACTAAGAACATTGCCAACGTACCCGCAATAGACAAGAACTTCATGAGCTTCGGCGCAGCTGCAAACATCACCTTACCTACTTTTTGCTTAAACGTGCTTTCTTGCTCCATCAGATGTAAGCCCACATCATCAATTTTGACGATACCAGCGACCAAACCATAGATACCAATCGTAATACCAATTGCTAAAATAGATAGTACTAAACTGCGTTCTAGCAAAGTAGCACTTGCCGTTGCGCCTAGTGCAATCACGATAATCTCAGCTGATAAGATGAAATCTGTACGTATCGCGCCTTTGATTTTTTCTTTTTCAAAAGCAACCAAATCTACTGTTTCATCTGCATTGGCTTTTCGGCGGGCATTTTGTTCTTCATCATGTGGCAATGCATGTGGCCAAAACCGATGTATAACTTTTTCTGCCCCTTCATAGACTAGGAACAGACCGCCACACATTAATAAAAACGTGACAAGCGGTGGATAAATTGCACTGATCAATAACGCTGCTGGTACCAAAATGAGCTTATTGATAAATGAGCCCTTGGCTACTGCCCAAACAACGGGAAGTTCGCGATTGGCTTTGACACCAGTAACTTGTTCAGCGTTCAAAGCCAAATCATCGCCTAACACACCAGCGGTTTTTTTAGCAGCGACTTTAGTCATGACGGAGACGTCATCCAATATCACACTGATATCATCAAGTAAGGTTAATAAACTGGCACCTGCCATGTGTGCTCCTTAAAGCAAATTTGTTGAAGTAAATCGTGCTGAAATTATTAAAACAAAGTATTTTATTAAAACTCTTATAAAAACAATGCTATTAGCAGTAGACTACAAGGGCACGCCTATATATTACATAGTACAAATGTATCTTATTTTTTGAATTTGTGTTGTCAGCTATTCTTAAAAGTTGGGATTATTTGCATTTATTAGACGATGCATTTGAGCTGTCATTATCCATAAATATGGTAATATAGCGATTTTACCGCTTATCTTTATTATCAATAATTTGTAAAAACTTCTGTAAAATTAAACCTTTAAAACACTACTCAGACACCTTACTATATATTGTAATCCACAACGCTTTGTATATAACGAACTCATGTCTAGGCGCGATGCCTATAGGAAATCCATATGCCGTCATCCATTAGCAAAAATACCACGACGAATAATTTTTTCTCTCATACTACCCTATCTCGTTTTGTGATGAGTGCCTTGCTAGTAGGTATTGCTGCTGGCTGCTCAAACAATGCGGCGGATGCAACCAGTAATACCAGTGTTGTCAACGCGGCGCAGACCAAGGATGCGCCAGCCAAAGTGTCAGCTGATAGTGACTCTGCAGTGGTTAGTGCATTACAAGCAAACCTAAAGGCCTCTGGTATCGACGAAACCATCGTCTCAGCGGTACCAACAGATATGGATGATATTTATTGGGTGACTGCTGAAGGGCTCCCCTCTTTCTTTACCGATAAGTCGGGTAAGCATATTATCCAAGGACAGATCGTTGCCGTTGGCGGGGCTGCGCCAGTGGATATCAGTGCTGCTTTGGCGGCCAGTACCGCGCAAGAAGCGTTAAAAGCAGTCGATAAAAAAGAGATGATTATTTATCCAGCAAAAGGTGAGACCAAAGCGGTCGTCTATGCCTTTACTGATGCCGACTGTGGCTACTGCCGTAAACTACATGAAGAGATGGATGACATCAATGCGCGCGGTATCGAAGTGCGTTACTTGGCATGGCCACGCAGTCAAGAGTCTGTGCCAAAAATGGAAGCGATTTGGTGTAGTCAGGATCGTAACGCAGCGATGAATCAAGCAAAAATGGGTGCCAACGTGCAAGCGCCTAGCTGTGCTACCCCTGTGCAAGCGCATATGGCTCTAGGATCAAGACTGGGTGTACGTGGTACTCCTGCTATCTTTACTGAAGCAGGCGAGCAAGTAGGTGGCTACTTACCTGCAGCACAGTTGGCGCAAGCTGTCGGTGCAAACTAATGCTTAATCCCAAAATGTGATATTTTTGATATATTCTAATATCTATTATTTATATGAATGGATGTAAATGTAAGACAGTACCGCTTGAGCAATACCTTAGTATGCAAGTAAAGATGAGCACAATAGTTATTCTATAATCTATACCCTATATAACCTTATCGACATTGTGTAGACGTCACAACTGCTTGTCGGTATGATACGATAAAGCGCGATGCAAAATTAGCAATACCCTTTTATCTGAGCATTTTTTATTCAACTATAATGAAGTATGTATGCAAAGTAGCACTAGAAAATGCCTATAGACTGCCGGTGTCATGCCGCAGACTCATTTGATATTGCCCCAGCGTTATGCCCGCTTCATTATATTTAACCTCTTGAGGATACTGTGAGCAATTCCATCAAACTAGCGATACTTGGTTTAGGCACCGTCGGAACAGGTGTGATCAACCTAATCAATGACAATTTAGATGAGCTAAAACGCCGTAGTGGACGCGATATTATCATTACCGAAGTGGGTACGCGCCGTCAGCGTGATGATATTGATACCAGCATCATGCAAAACAGTGACTTGATGGCAATTGCGGCAAGCGACAATGTCGATATCGTTATCGAAGTGATTGGTGGTACGACCTTGGCTAAAGACGTCATCATGCAGGCTATCAAAAACGGTAAGCATGTCGTAACTGCAAATAAAGCGCTATTGGCTGAACACGGCAATGAGATTTTTGCGTTCGCTGAAGAGAATAATGTCCATGTTGCTTATGAAGCAGCGGTGGCAGGCGGCATCCCAATTATCAAAGTGATGCGTGAAGCGCTTGCTGCCAATAAAATTGATTGGCTCGCAGGTATCATCAACGGTACTGGCAACTTTATCATGACGGAAATGCGCGATAAAGGTCGCCCATTTGCCGACGTACTAGAGGAGGCGCAAGAGCTGGGTTATGCAGAAGCAGATCCAACTTTTGATGTGGAAGGCATTGATGCGGCGCACAAACTAGCCTTGCTTGCCTCTATTGCATTTGGTATCCCGCTACAGTTTGACAAAGTCTACTGTGAAGGCATCACTGGTATCACACTACAAGATGTCAATTATGCCGAAGAGCTTGGCTACCGTATCAAACATTTAGGATTTGCGGTACGCCGTGATGGTCAAGGCAACAGTGAGGACGCTGGCGTTGAATTACGTGTACATCCAACGCTCATTCCACAAGACGCGTTGCTTGCCAATGTCAACGGCGTAAAAAACGCGGTATTGGTCAACTCACATCCACTTGGGCAAACGCTCTACTGCGGTGATGGCGCTGGTGCTGGTGCTACTGCTTCGGCAGTGATGGCCGACGTTATGGATCTCGTCCGTGTATTAGGTAGCAAAAGTGGCGACGAGCAAAACAGCAGCGAGCAGAATAATCATGGGCATCATGTGCCGCACTTAGCATTTATCCCTGAGCAACTCTCAGACACGCCGATATTACGTGCTGAGCAGATGATTACTGGTTACTACTTACGTGTACACGCTTATGATAGCCCAGGTGTCTTAGCGGACATCACTCGCATCCTAAGCGATGCAGGTATCAATATTGATGCCATTCTACAGAAACCTGCACATAAAGTTGGTCAAGTACCTGTCATTATCTTAACCCTACCTGTGGTTGAGAGTCAGATGAACCTCGCTATCGAAAAAATTGAAAAATTAGACACCATTACTGATAAAGTAGTACGCATTCGCTTAGATGAGCTGGCTTAATACATAATTTTAGCAAGCCACGCTTATCACCCCCTTTATCGGTGAGCTAGGCAAATGCTAACCGATAAAGGGTAATAGCGAACCAGTCCCTGCCTCTCTATGAGGCACTTTCATTTAAAATACGTAAATAAGGAATAATAACGATGTCAAATGATGCAATTGTAATCTTAAACGGCGCACGTACACCAATGGGCGGCTTCCAAGGCGTACTCAAAGACATGAGTGCTAGCGATTTGGGCGCTGCTGCAATCAAAGCCGCTGTCGAACGCTCAGGCGTTAGTGTCGATAATATTGATGAAGTAATCATGGGTTGTATCTTGACTGCAGGTTTGGGTCAAGGCCCTGCCCGTCAAGCCATGCGTAAAGCTGGATTGTCTGACGCGACTGGCGCTGTCACCATCAACAAGCTATGCGGCTCAGGTCTAAAAGCCGTCATGCAAGCACACGATGGCATCAAAGCTGGTAGCTTCAATGTTGCTGTGGCTGGTGGCATGGAGTCAATGACCAACGCACCGTATCTCATGCCAGGGTCGCGTGGTGGCTACCGTATGGGTCACAAAGAAGTCAAAGATCATATGTTCTTAGACGGTTTAGAAGATGCTGAGACTGGTAAGCTCATGGGCATGTTCGCTCAAGAAATGGCGGATGAAAAAGGCTATACACGTGAGAAGATGGATGAATTTGCCATCGAATCACTCAATCGTGCGCTAACCGCTATCAAAGATAATCACTTCAAAGATGAAATTGAGCCTGTAACGTTTGAAACTCGTAAAGGTGAGCAAACGGTCGATACTGATGAGCAACCAGGCCTAGCGAATGCTGATCGTATCCCAAGCTTACGCCCAGCATTTGCAAAAGACGGTACCATCACTGCAGCCAATGCCAGCTCAATCTCAGACGGTGCTGCTGCTGTCGTCGTCATGAAAGAATCACAAGCGAAAGCTGAAGGTCTGGATTATCAAGCCCGTATCGTTGCGACTGCATCAAATTCGCGTCACCCAAGCGAATTTACGATTGCACCGATTGGCGCAATTGAAAAAGTACTAGCAAGTGCTGGCTGGTCAGTAGATGAAGTTGATCTATGGGAAATCAACGAAGCCTTCGCGATGGTCACTATGGCTGCTATGGATGAGCTAAAAATCGACCATGCCAAAGTTAACGTTGAAGGCGGCGCTTGTGCCCTTGGCCATCCAGTAGGCTGTTCAGGTGCGCGTATTCTCGTTACCCTTATCAACTCTCTTAAACGTATCGGTGGCAAAAAAGGGATTGCAACCCTATGTATCGGTGGCGGCGAAGCTGTAGCCGTTGCGATTGAGCTACCTTAAGTAAAAACTGCACTTGTACATGACCTTTAGAATGTAACTGACTATTTAGTATATCACTTACTTGATATATGTTACCCAAAAACCGCATTGCCCTAGGTGATGCGGTTTTTTTGTTTCTGCTTAATCAAAATACACATTAAACATTACTCTATGTTAAGGCGCGTTAACTTGTACCCCCTTCTCTGTTATCGCACTTACAGCCTATTACACGCAATTACGGCAAGTGCACACTTTGCTACCTTGCTCATATATCTCATCCAAAATCATGGTGTTAGGATGGCTACAAGTTGATGAGAGAGCTAATCCAATAGTTTAATCCTAACTTTGTAATACAAATGGTATTGCGTTAAAACTTAAAAATAAATATTAATTTTAAAACTATAAACTCATATAAAAGGAAGACAATAATGAGCCAGCTAATCCGTTTAAAAGATATCCAAGCCACTCACCGCGACCTAATCGGTGATGACTATTATGATCCAACAGAAAAAACTGCTTACGGTGTGAACGAGGAAAAGATCGGTAAAATCGAAGGTGCGCTAGTAGAAGACACCACTGGCCGCATTCGCTATTTGATCGTTGATGCAGGTGGCTGGTTTAGCTCAAAAGAAGTACTAGTACCAGCAGGTTTAGCACGTATTGTAGGTGACGATGTATTCTTTGATAGCTTGACTAAATCACAAGTAGAGGCGATGGAAGCATATGACCATGATTACCAGTACAGCTATAAAGAGCAATATGAAAAAGACCGTCAGGCTTTTACTGCTGATACCCTCCCAGCTGAAGAGCGCGTAGATATTGCAGATCATTCTTATGATGCACCAAATACACTAGAGCTATTAGAAGAGCGTTTGACTGTTAATAAAGACCGTATCGTTGCAGGCCTTGTAAAAGTCGGTAAGCACGTTGTCACTGAAGAGCGCAATGTCGATGTCGAGCTAGAAGAAGAACATGCTGATATCCAGCGTACCAGCGTTGATCGTCCAACAGATCGTCGCATTGGTGATATGGATGTCAACGATACCGTTGAAGTTGAACTAGAAGCAGAACGTGCTCGTGTCGGTAAAGATACTTATGTCTCTGAAGAAGTGAATGTTGGCAAAACAACAGAACGTCATACTGAAACTATCGTTGAGACTATTCAGCGCGAAGAGCTAGACGTTGACAACGACGGTAATGTAGTCGACCGTGAAGGCAACTTAGTAAACCGTGATGATATTACTGCAGAAGATGTACGCCGTGCTCGTGGTATGTAATACACCGATACTTTGTGTCTTTTAATGATATTGTGATGTCGTCATGAGATGCGATAGTAATAGGCAGCTAAGCATTTTGGTTTAGCAGATTAAGACCAGAGCATGTCTCTGGTCTTTTTTGTATCGATAATATGGTGACATGATTTATTATAGTAATGATTAATGATAGTAATAAATTCAATATTACTTGTTAACATTCCATCTTGCCCAATCCATTATTTTGTAATTATAAGGAAATAACAATGACTACTGACCATACAGAAAATTTATACCAAGACGATTTGGAAAACCAAAAAAGTACACTAACTGATGAAAACTCCAATGTCGTCAATGTTGGACATTTGGAACTATTAGAAGAGCGTCCTGTCATCAATAAAGAGCGCCTAGACGTTGGTAAAGTGACTGTCACCAAGCATGCCCGCACCAAAACTATCGACGTCCCTATCGAATTAGTAGAAGAGTACATCACGATTCGTACTGAATACCATGATGCAGAGAGTCAAGATTTGCTGTCTGGCCATTACGACGAAAAAGACATATTACGTCATGTTGAGCCCTCACTTGATAGTAAAGCTGTGGTGACCGTCAATGGTAAACAAATAGAGATTGGTGATGATCCGATTGAAATCGTCTTATCACGCCAAGTGGCGACTATTACCAAAGATACCTATGCCATCCAAGAAATTGAGGTCAATAAGAGCACACATATCCATACCGATAGTATCTCAGTAGAGCTTAAGCATGAAGAGTTAGATGTGACTGAAGAAGGGTATTTGGCGCATGAGACTAATACTACTCAACCAAAATAGATGAAATACTGGTTTTTTAATCACCAGCATAGATAAGTCACTGACAAAAAAAGCAACGCTAAACCAGCGTTGCTTTTTTATGTGGTAAATAGCAGTCAAACTTTTATACTTTATTACATTCAAAAGTATTCACGGTTGACTCATCCGCACCAGCCGTACGCATGACGCCAGTTTCGCGTTCTTCATGCGCCACACGCCACTGAGTAAAACCTTCACTACCATCCATTGCGGTTGCGACTTCAAACACTTCTGGGTTACTGCCTTCATTGGTCTGATTCAATGTCACTGTACCCATATCAGTCGCGACAACGACTTGGTTAGCGTCTTCTTTATAAGTTGCTTCAACTTTTAGCTCAGGTGAGCACAGATACGATACCTGCGTCACGCCGCTGTTTACTGACGCGACCGTATCATCTTCTACTTCATTAAGTGAGGCATCTTCAGTATTTACAACGACATCACTTGGCTCAGCAGGCTCAGCTGACATTGGTACAGATTCTTCAGCAGTGACACCATCTTCCATACTTGACTCTGGCTCTGATTGTTGCTGACAGGCACTGATCGTTAATGCACCAGCGAGCAACCCCGTCAATGCGACTGAGGTACGTAATTTTTTTAATAATTCTAAACTCATAACGCTCTCCCAAATAGATATGCTAAACACTATAGCGTGTCCATAAATTCACGCCTATGCTGAATTTGTAAGCAATCAATACAAAGTGTTCATCTGCTATAGAACGGTAAATTATAGAACAAGCAGCATTTATAAGATATAAAAAAGCCCCTATCTGGTTGAGATAAGGGCTTATTATTTGGCAGTCTATAGACTCTAACCATAGTTGTTAATGATTAAAAGACAAGAGTGATTAGATTTTGCCGTGACACTGTTTGTACTTGAGCCCTGAACCACAAGGACAAGGGGCATTACGGCTGATATTCATACCAGCGTACGGGTTTGGCTCATTGGCATTGCTACCACTGGCTGCCATAGCAGCGCCAGCTGCTGCCGTACCATTAAGGCTGCGGTTTTGTGGCTGCGGCTGAGCGGCTGCACTGTTTACGTTGCTATCTAGATTATCTACGTCATCATGTTCAAACTGCATTTGCATATGCGCAGCATTCTCACGTTGCTGAGCTTCCAACGCCTCCAGCTCTTCTTTGGTTGGGATATGAACACGTGATAAATCTTGTACCGTTTCGGACTTTATCGCCCCAAGCATCATTTGGAATAGCTCAAACGATTCACGCTTGTATTCTTGCTCAGGGTTTTTCTGCGCATAGCCGCGTAGATGGATACCTTTACGCAGCTGATCCATCTGTGTCAAATGCTCTTTCCAGTGCTTGTCTAGACTCTGTAGCATAAAATGACGCTCAAGCTGGGCGGCGTCTTGCTCACCCATTTGCTCACGGCGACTGTGATAACGGTCTATGGCTGTTTGAATAATTTTAGCACGCAGTCCTTCTTCATCTAGACGGCGGTCTTCATCTAGCCAATCGTTGATCGGCATTGAAATTTTGAACTCGTCCTCAAGCTCATCTTCTAATCCGTCAATGTTCCACTGATCGTCGATAGAACCAGGTGGAATGAATTGGTTGATCATGGCGTTATACACTTCATGATGCATCACTTCGATGGCTTCTAATAAGTCCATTTCGGCAAGCAAATCATCACGCTGACCATAGATAACTTTACGCTGCTCATTAGCGACATCATCGTATTTCAACAGGTTCTTACGTGCATCAAAATCGCGGCTCTCTACTTTACCTTGCGCGTTTTCGATCGATTTTGAAACCATCTTATGCTCGATGGCTTCATCTTCTTTTAGACCCATGGCACGCATCATATTAACCACGCGATCGCCTGCGAAGATACGCATCAAATCATCTTCGAGCGATAAGAAAAAGCGTGACATCCCAGGATCACCCTGACGACCAGCACGACCACGTAATTGGTTATCGATACGACGTGATTCATGACGCTCAGAGCCAATGATATGTAGACCGCCAGCCGCAACGACTTGATCATGCTTCACTTGCCACTGAGACTTTAGGCGCTGCATCTCTTCTTTACTAACCGATTCTGGATCTTCGATAAACGACTGCCAGTTACCACCAAGAATAATATCGGTACCACGACCCGCCATGTTGGTGGCGATCGTCACTGATTTTGGGCTACCAGCCTGTGCGATAATCTCAGCTTCACGCTCATGCTGCTTGGCGTTTAGGACGTTATGCTTCACGCCTTCTTGATCGAGCAAATAAGACAACTCTTCACTGGCTTCAATCGTCGCCGTACCGACCAATACTGGCGCACCTTTGGCTTGAATCTCTTTGATCTCGCGGATAATGCCCTTATATTTTCCTAACTTGGTTAAGAAAATCTGATCATCCATATCGATACGAGCAATCGGCTCATGCGTTGGAATGACGATAACATCCAAATCATAAGTGGATTTGAACTCGGCTGCTTCGGTATCAGCAGTACCCGTCATACCCGACAGCTTATCATAAAGACGGAAGTAGTTCTGGAAGGTCGTGGTCGCAAGCGTTTGGTTTTCTGCTTGAATCTCCACGTTTTCTTTGGCTTCTACTGCTTGATGCAAACCTTCTGACCAACGGCGACCAGGCATGGTACGGCCTGTGTTTTCATCGACGATGACCACTTCGCCTTCATCGACGATATAGTGAACATTTTTGACAAATACATGATGCGCACGAATGGCTGCTTGAACGTGAGCTAATAACGGCAAGCGGCTTGGGCTATACAAGCTTTCGTTTTCACCCAGCTCGCCCACTTCGATTAAGAAGCGCTCAATTTTTTCGTAACCTTTTTCACTGATTTCAATCTGGCGATTTTTTTCATCAATCCAGAAATCTTCTTCTTCGTTATTCTTGTTTGCTTCTTCATCTTTTGAACGAATCAGCACAGGAATAATCGTATTGATCAGCGCATACATACGTGACGAATCTTCAGCTTGACCCGAGATAATCAGCGGTGTACGAGCTTCATCAATCAAGATCGAGTCAATTTCATCGATGATACAGAAATTCAGCGGACGCTGTTTTTTCTCTTTTAAACTAAAGACCATGTTGTCACGCAGATAGTCAAAACCGTACTCATTGTTAGTACCATAAGTGATATCTGCTTGATACGCTGCGATTTTTTCTAATGGCGGCTGCTGTGAGTAAATAACGCCAACCGTCATACCTAAAAAGCCAAACAACGGACGGTTCAACTCCGCATCACGGGCGGCTAGATAATCGTTGACCGTGACCAAATGAACGCCTTTACCACTAATGGCATTGAGGTACATCGCCAAGGTTCCCATTAGGGTTTTACCTTCACCTGTTTTCATCTCAGCGATTTTGCCTTCATGCAAGGTGATACCACCGATCAGCTGCACATCATAGTGGCGCATACCATTGACACGCAATGAGGCCTCGCGGCAGACGGCAAACGCCTCTGGTAATAGCGCATCTAAGCTTTCGCCTTTTTGATGACGCGCCTTAAACTCTTCGGTTTTTTGTTGTAGTTGCTCATCAGACAGGGCTTGTATTTCAGCCTCTCGTGCGTTGATCTTGCTGACCACTTTACGCATGCGTTTTAGTTCGCGGTCATTTTTGGTGCCAACCACACTGCCTACAATCTTTGATAACATAATTTTTTGACCTATGGAATATTCGATAATTAGTGCGCATTAGCCAAAGCTTAGCTCGTGGTCTTGTCATTACCCGACTAAGTACTACCTAATTTAGTATCGCCCAATTAAGTGTGCCGTCATTATATATGGTTATGGCGCTGATGGATACAAGGGCAGCGAGTAGATATTTGCCAAGGCAAAAACCAAGCTAGACGTGTTAAAATGACGCTTACTTTATTAAATTTCTTAGCTTTTTTAGCACTTGTATGTGATGGCTATGAGGTAACTTTCATATGGCGCTGTCGATATAATCTAGCCCAAATCTAGTGGCTATGTCCTTCTTCGGTACGTACCAGGCACATTTGTTATATCAACTCTATCGTACCAAAACAATCTATAAAACTGGCGCTAATCCGAAACCGGCTGCCGCAAATACTGTTTAATAAAAACCTATCGAAACACAATAAGAGACTCTGCATGACCGTAAAGCCGTCCGTCCAAAATCATTCATCTATTTCTACTCGATCAGATAGTGCCTTATCAAAACAAAATACATCTGACTGTTTAAGCATCGGCGATACCGTCTATAACCTAGCGGATCATACGCCAATGATGGTGCAATATCTAACCATGAAAGCCAGCTATCCACAAGCATTGCTGCTGTACCGGATGGGTGACTTTTATGAGCTGTTCTTTGATGATGCTAAGCGGGCAGCGCAAATATTAGACATCACTCTGACGCGTCGTGGTACGGATAAAGCAGGCAACACGATAGCGATGGCGGGCGTACCTTTTCATGCAGCCGATAGCTATATGGCACGCCTAATCGCGGCTGGGCAAACGGTCGTCGTGTGTGAGCAAATTGACGAGTCGACAACTACCAATGCTGGCAGTGCTAACAATAAGACCAACGTCCCTACGATGGGCGATAAGCAAAAGAAAAGTAAATCGGCGGCTGGTAGCATCATGCGCCGTGAAGTGGTCAAAACACTGACGGCAGGAACCATTACCGATGATGCACTCATTGCACCAAACCATACACCGACTGTCGTTGCTATCGATATTGCTCATTTAAAAACGCAAGATAATAGCCAAACGTTACAAGCAGCTGTTAGCCAAATGGATCTAGCTGCAGGTACATTGACTACCCAGACGCTAATAGCAGATAAAAACGATATAGATGTTTTGAAAACTCAAATGCTGACGGTACTTGCACGTTTTGCACCTAGTGAATGTATCATTAGCGAAGCACTCAGCGATAGCATTGGCGGCACTGATGCAGAGTGGATGCTGTGGTTACGGCAACATCTGGACTGCCCTATTATAGAAGTCGCTGCCAATGACTTTCATCGTGAGCACGCGAGCGACACACTTTGTCAGCAGTTCGAAGTACAGCGTCTCGATGGTTTGGGTATCGCAGATAACCTGCTGGCGCAAACTAGCTGTGCTGCGCTTATTCATTATGCACGGCAAACGCAGCAGCGTCATGTGCCACAAGTCAATAAGCTCATCGTTGAGTATAGCGTTGATTATTTGATTATCGATGCCAATAGTCAGCAAAACCTTGAGTTATTTAGTCCAGTCAGTAGTAGTGGTACTTCCCTAATATCTGTCCTTAACCATTGTCAAACGCCAATGGGGAAGCGACTGCTCGTACAACAAATGAAGCGTCCACTGCGCCAGCATTCACGTATCAATATGCGTCTAGATGCGATAGCATGTCTACTCAATACCGATAGCGACTCAACGCAAACTGCGCAACCCCCAAAAGACAGCTCATTGGTTATCAGTTTACGCGATACGCTAAACACTATTGGCGATATTGAGCGAATCAGCAGTCGCATCGGGCTGATGAGTGCCAAACCTCGTGATTTACGCAAGCTTGCCGATGGTATCGCTAGCAGCGCCCAGCTTACCACTCTGCTGACAGCGTCAGGTATCAGCCATGAAGACGCTGGTCTATTGCCGATGTTGATGCAGCAATTGCCAGCTCAACTGCCAGCCGTTCAAGCGGTGGCTGAGTTAATCGAGCGCGCTATTGTCATTGAGCCACCTGCACATATCCGTGATGGTGGTATGTTGGCAGCGGGCTATGATGACGAGTTCGACCGCCTCACTCATCTACATGACAATATTCAAGTGACATTGGACGAAATGGTAGAGCGAGCCCGTCAGGACAACCAACTACCGAGTCTAAAAGTAGGGTTTAATAAAGTCAGTGGCTTTTACTTTGAATTGCCCAAGATGCAAGCAAAAAATGCCCCTGCTCACTTTATTCGTCGGCAAACGCTCAAGAGTAGTGAGCGCTTTATCACTGATGAGCTAAAAGAGGTCGAGACAGAATATCTGAGTGCGCAATCTTTGGCATTGGCTCGCGAGAAAACACTGTACCAAGCTCTGCTCAACCAATTAAACGAACATTTGGCTGAGCTACAACAACTGAGCGCTGCTATTGCCCAAATAGATGTGCTAAGCAATTGGGCGCAGCTTGCGACGACTTACCATTGGCAACGCCCAGTTATGGGAGGAGTTTCAGAAAACCGAAATGAATCCACGGTCAACAATCAGACCCATATTGATATCCGCCAAGGTCGTCATGTCGTGGTCGAAGCGGCATTAAATCAAGCGAACGCGAACAATCGGAACGGTGCTGCATCAAATACAAACCATTTTGTCGCGAACGACTGCGTGCTGGGTAGTGCTCATGCTAATGAAGGACATCCTGAAAGATTACTCTTAATTACTGGCCCTAATATGGGTGGTAAGTCTACCTATATGCGTCAAACGGCGCTGATTGTTTTGCTTGCTCATTGCGGGAGCTTTGTGCCCGCCGAGCATGCACATATTGGTGATATTGACCGAATATTTACCCGTATCGGCTCAGCGGATGATTTGGCAGGCGGTAAATCTACCTTCATGGTTGAGATGATCGAGACGGCCAATATTTTAAACCAAGCGACCCATAAATCACTGGTATTGATGGATGAGGTCGGACGCGGTACCGCCACCACTGATGGTTTGGCAATCGCTCATGCCTGTGTCAACCGTCTAGTCGATATTGGCTGCCTGACGTTATTTGCCACTCATTATTTTGAACTGACGCAATTGGGACAGACAAGTGACGAGATTCGTAACGTCCACGTCGCCGCCAGTGAAATCGATGGTCAGTTACTCCTCCTTCATCAGATCAAAGATGGCGCTGCAAGCTCTAGCTTTGGACTACATGTCGCGAAGATGGCAGGTATTCCCACTCAGGTCTTGGATGATGCCAAGCGCTATTTGATAAATCACATACATCTAGATGGCCTAAAAGCGAATAATCAAGAAATCATTGATGATAAAAATGACTTAGCTAAGTCAGTAAGGGATAAACAGTGGGAATCTAACAATGATGTTGTTCTAGAGCCACAAAGTAGTTACGCTATACAATCACCAAATATAGCGGGTAATCTAAAGCAAAATCAGTTGTTTAGCATAGAAGACGAGCTCAGCGCCATTGATCCTGATAGCCTAACCCCCAAGCAAGCGCATGATTTGATCTATCATTTGAAGAAAATCATTAGTCATTAAAGGGAATTGTCAAATCGTAGTAAAGGCGCTAAAATACGCTTTATTTTCGACTATTCTATTTAGCCAAAAGCCAAATCAATAACAGGTAGACATTACTATGACCTTTGTCGTTACAGATAACTGCATTCTTTGCAAATACACCGACTGTGTAGAAGTCTGTCCTGTGGACTGCTTTTATGAAGGCCCAAACTTCCTTGTCATCGATCCTGATGAGTGTATCGATTGCGCACTATGCGAGCCTGAATGTCCAGCCAATGCCATCTTCTCAGAAGATGAAGTTCCAAAAGGCCAAGAGATGTTCACTCAGCTAAATGAAGAGCTGGCACAAAAATGGCCAAACATCACTGAGATGAAAGGGCAAATGCCAGAAGCTGAAAAGTGGGATGGTGTGGAAGGTAAGATTCAGTATTTAGAGAGGTAGTAACTTCTTTAAAATTGTTTAAAGTACTAATATAAAGAAAACCACCTAATGGCGATATGCGGTTAGGTGGTTTTTTATTGCCGTTTCTTGTAAGCTGTATAGGAATAATTTAAAAAAAACCATATGCTTTTTATAAGGCTTAGGTTTACTTCTTTCCTGTATACATTCCATTGCCAAAATGCGGCCTGAAATTTATTAGACGAAAGAGAGTTATTCGTTACCCGATAGTATGCGAGAGATTTTTGTATACAATAGCCTTTCTTAGCTATTTTGACTATTTCTAGCCACATTATATAGTCTTCATGCCCTACATTTTTTTGGTAGATCTTTCCTATAAGATCTGAACGATAAATACCAGTCAAATTGCCTATACGGTTTGACTTCAACATATCAGAATAATCAAACTCTACCTTATTAGGAACTTCCTTAGTTTTGGTATTCAGCTCTATTCTCATGTAGTTTGAGCATACTACATCGTAACCCTTCTTAATTTTGTCAACTTGTAAGCTAAGTTTTTCTGGATGCCAATAGTCATCTGAATCTAAAAATGCAATTATATTACCTTCTGCCTTTGCGATACCTTTATTTCTAGATATAGCCACTCCTTGATTAGTTACATTATCAATTCGGAAAATTCGTAAATCACTTATAATCATATCTTGGACTTGAAGACAGCTGTTATCAGGGCAGCAATCATTGACTATGATCAGTTCCCAGTTTGAGTAGGTTTGACTGATAACACTGCTTATAGCTTGTTGTATAGTTGCACGTGCCTTATATACTGGCATAATTATAGAAACTTTTAAATCAGGTTTCGTCACTGTAATCATAATTATTTTCTATTAAATCAATCCATTGCTTGATAATAATTTCTGGCTCAAAACGCTTAGCCGATATCAAAGCATTTTTTGAAAACTCTCTCCTTAAGGACTCATCTTTTATTAGAAGGCCAATCCTATAAGCAAGCATTTCTATATTTGAATTTTCAACTAAGTAGCCATTAATGCCATCTTGAATTATTTCTGCTGGACCTGATGGGCAATCAAAACTCACTATCGGTAAGCCTCGACTTTGTGCTTCAATAAGTACAACTGGCAGACCTTCAAATCTTGAACTCATAACGTAAAAGGAAGCACTATCGTAGACACTTTGGATATCGTCAGTAAGACCTTTTAAAAAAATGTTTTTAATACCTTTTTCAGCAATCAATTTTTCAATTTTACTCCTATCCTCTCCCTCACCATATATATGTAGCATCCAATTAGGATTTTTACTTTCGACCAATGCCCAGGCTTCAATTAAAAGGTCGTAGCCTTTTTGGTAGGTCAGCCTGCCAATACTAACAATAACCTTGGATGCTAAAACAGAGTTTGATCTTCTTATTTCTAAAGGATTAGTATTTGCAATGGTAGATACCTTGTCAGCGATGAAATCATAGCTTCTAGCATCCTCTTTAGTTAACGTAATCACTTTATCTAGTTTCTTATATAAAACGTATCTCAAGAGTCGAAATATAATATTATGAAAACTAAAAGAAATATGTTCAAGACTCCAAATATTTTTAGATTTGATACCACTTATTAGTAAAACGGGGGTAAGCTTACTCATAGTGTGGATAATGACAATTGCTGAATTATTCTGTGCGATATACTGTTTACACTTCATTAAGAAAGCAAAAGTACTACCAGTAAATTTAATATCATTTACCTTCAAATCTAGATAATAGGCATTCTTTTTATTAATAGAATATCTAGATAAGATAGTTATCTTATAATGAACACTTAAATGACTTGCTAAAAGAGAAGCTACTCTTTCAGATCCTCCTCTACTCTCTAGACTATTTATTATAAAAATAATATGCATTTAATTCATTCTTTGCGAATACAAATATTTTATTCTATTAAGTATCTGTAATGAGTATGTTCTAGTATAATATTTTAATAAAATTAGCGTATTAGAAGTTTTTGGTAATTCAATACTAAATCGCCGCAGCCAACTTATCCTGTCTCTTAATTTAAAGAATGACCATTTATAATCATTCTTAATACCTCTAATCTGATGCAATGTCACTTCATCAGTGCTTATTTCTTTAAACTCAAGTGCATACATACTTTTTCGTAGATGAACCATATTTATCCATAATGATAAAAATAGCATTTTGTATTTTTCATCTTGACTATCATCTATACGTCTTTTCACAATATAGCATAGCTCAGTCAGCTGATTGATGTTATAAACAGATTTTACTCTCGTAACATTATTATCATGCTGTCTATAGCCATATAATGATTCATCAATTTTGATAATTTTTTCAGCTCTACAGTAACACTCTGTTAGATATAAGGCATCTTCACAGAAACTTATTTTTTCATCGAAATATAGATGGCTAATCATCTCTTTTTTAATGATACGTGACCATAAATAATACTTAGCTTGCTTAGAAAGTCTCAGTTTAGCAGCATCAGTGCTATTAATAATATCTATATCATTGTCAAATAGGAAAAATTTCTCATATGATACTTCCCCTACTTTATCGATCAAGTCAGCGTTTATCTCTAAAATATCTGGGTTACTTTGTATAAGTTCTAAAATTTTCTTGAAAAAATCTTTATATAGTAAATCATCTGAGTCTAAGAAAACTAAGTAGTTTCCTATACATTCTCGTATAGCTCTATTTCTAGCAGCTGAAACGCCTTGATTAGACTGGTGAATGACCTTTATAAAATTATGTTGAATAGCATAATTATCAGCTATATCACCTGAACTATCAGTTGATCCGTCATTGACTACAACAACTTCGATATTTTTATCTACCTGATCAATAATACTATTAAGACATGCTGGTAGATATCTCTCTGAATTAAATGTAGGAATGATAACCGATATAAGTAAAGACATAGACAATCCAGTTACTTATATTTTTTAATAGGCTTTAATGATTTAAAAAGACTTTTAAATTTAACCATGGTATTAATAATCCCTATTTTTCTTAATATCAAAACGGAAGATTTATCACTGGTATTTTTCCGTACTTTATCATAGTCGATGAGTGTATCAAAATTACTATCAACGTTGACTACTGTAGGAGAGAGCCCATAGACATTAATAATATTACTATTAGAAGTATAGTGATCAATTGGTTTATAAATAACATCTAATGCTGCTATTAACTTTTTCGCGCCTTCAATAGTTATCATATAACCATGAGTACCAAAACCAAAATCAACCAAACGCCCTAAAAGAAATTTAGAAGTAATACGATGCCTATGCCATAAGCTAATAGGCGACTTTAGGCCTTTTAGGTTACTTTTATAATGCCCTAAAAGTATGAGCTCCCACGACAATGGCGCTGCCATTATATTTTTTACCACAATAGAAAAGTCTCTATCAAAAATAGCGTCATCTTCAAGGATAACCGCATAAGGAATATTTTCATCAACTATTTTTTGATAGATTTTTTTATGACTTAATGCACAACCAATCTCACCTAATAACAGCTCTCTACCAAATAGCTGCTTAGCTTTTTTTTGATTACAATATTGACTAACTTCAGAATTAGAGAGGTTTTTACCATTGACAGCATCGATAAAAACCGGTGAGATATCAAGTTTCTCACATTGCGTGGTGATACTGTTTTGTCTATCAATAGAGTCTTTGAGACTGACTACATAAACTTGCATCTAATATTCTCACTATAAGTAGCTCTAGGCTTATTTGATTATTTTTCTTTTAATTATGATAAGTTTTTTGAATATATCTTCATTTAGAGTGCTTATTAGTAGATGCTTAAGCTTAGTCTTAGCTCTGATACGAAAGCCTAACCACGTTGCATCATAATGATGAATACAGAAGGTAGCGCTTGATGTGTTAATGATCCCTGTCTGATAATCTTTAGCAATAAAGCATGCTGATGGATAGAGACAAAGATAGTCTTCAATACATTGAAACTCATCTTTAAGCTCAAAACCTTGCTCAATGACAATGCTATCTACTATTGAATTTATAGTAACGGCATTATCTTTATAATATTTTAGATACTCGAAGTGAGAAAGAATTTTTCCTACCCACAGTGAGTTCTTTTCAGAGCCTATCACACCCATTTGTAAGTTAACTTCTTTAGTACCATCAACAATATCCAATGTACTAACCTCAAACCCCGCAAAAGCAGTATGCTCTAATAATGGTTCAAGACTTTTTAGTACTTCTACATCTGTGTCTAAATAGATTCCGCCTTCATGATACAAAACATGTGCTCTGCATACATCTGCTACAAATGCAAACTTACCATCTACATAAGCATCTCTGGCATAAGAGTATAAATTTATATCGAAATTCTCTTCATTCCATAATATTATTTCGAAATCAGGTAAATACTTTTTCCAAGTCTGAATGTACTTTTTAGTAGACTCTGGTAGCTTGTTAGTCCCAAACCAGCAGTAATGTATTTTTCTAGGTATCATTAACTACTCCCAACCTAAAATTTTGAGCAAATTTTCTTAATTTGGCTTTGGTATACATTAGAACTCCTAAAACAAACCCAAAAAGGAAGTGCTTTTTATTTAAAGATTTTCGATAAATATTTAAAACTGGTACTTTTCCTAAAAGTTTTAGTTTAATGGATACAGCGTCATTTTTTATTCTTTGAATAAATCTTTCTTCATAGAAATTTAACTCATTAAAGTATATTGAGTTACCAAGAGGATTTTCTAATATAAGCTGTTCATATTTAGAAGAAAGTCCATCCTTTTGATAGTCTCTAATTTCTAAAATATTATTTAGACAGTAAAAACTATATATTCGACTTATTCGATTATAGAGAACTGCCTCAGTAATGAAACTCTCTCCATTTTCTATAGGAAATTTATAATCTTTCAAAATTCTTGTCTGAAACATAATACCTTTATCACCTACGACTGAATGCTTGTGATACAAATCGTACATATTCGAGAACTTGATCAATGGTAGTTTTGTACCAATCAGCTTACCCTCTAAGTCGCAGTCTAGAAAAACAATACCTGCACAATATTTTTTTTCATTATCATCCAACAAACACCATGTTTTATCCAAAATTTCTAAACATTTATTCTTAATCTGATCATCAGAATCAACACAAATAAAAAATTTTGACTTAGCATTAACAATACCAGTATTATAAGCAGCTTGCTTTCCTAGATTATCCTGATAGATGTACTCAATTCTAAAGCTACTTTTAGATTGGATTTTTCTTACATATTCTTTAGTAGAGTCCACAGAACCATCATCAACTATCAACCATTCGAAATCTATCATCGTTTGACTTTCAAGTGATTCATATAGACGCTTTAAAATATGAGCACGGTTATAAGTAGGAGTGAATATTGTAAATTTCATTCTAATATCCTGTATCTTTAGCGTTTTTTTTAATTATTCTTGAGCTTTATACCAATACTCATAGTTGTGCTAAAGTCTTAAATACTTTAGATGAAGAAGATAGTTCTTGATAACTCCCCTTATCGATAATATAACCATTCTCAATAACGTATATAATGTCACAATTTTTAACTGTTGTAATACGATGAGCAATCATAATTAAAGTTTTGCGTCCCTTTAATTTATTAATAGCTTGCATAAACTCATGCTCAGTTACATTATCTAAAGCAGCTGTTGCTTCATCCATTACTAGTATTTGTGGATTATGATATAGAGCTCGCGCAATACCAATTCGCTGTCGTTGACCACCCGATATCTTAATCCCACGTTCACCAATAATTGTGTCAACACCTTCTTTCAACCCATTGATTAAATCTTCCAGTTGAGCGGTCTTTAAAACTAAAGCAAGCTGCTTATCATCTATTTCATTTTTTTCAATACCAAAAGCTACATTGGCTTTTATAGTATCGTCCGAGAGATAAATATCTTGAGGTATATAGCCTATTAATTGTTGCCAAGATTCTTTCACATCTAGTAATAGCTTATTGTTAACTCTAATCTCGCCTACATCTGGATCTAATAAACCAAGCATTATATCAATTAAGGTACTCTTACCAGATCCTGAATGTCCTACAATCCCTATGCTTTTATTAGCATCAATCGTTAAGCTGAGATTGTTTAAGGTCTGCGCTGTAGCAGTATAGCTAAAATGAACATTATCTAATTTTAGACTTTCGAAATTCTTAATAGGTTGTGCGCCATCTGAAATACTTGTCTGAGACCCTTTGAAATTTGCTATAAGTAAATCGTGCATCAAGCTCTTGACAATTCCTTGAGAGTATCTCGTAGAGTTCAGGGCGTTAAGAATACGGTTCATAGAAGGCATCAAGCGCATACCCGACATACCAAATATGGATAATGTCAAAATCAACTCTCTAGTTGGTTTTCCATTGAATAACATCAGCATAGCAAGGCTTAACATCACAGTGACAATAGCTGTCTCTAGAAAAAATCTTGGCAGGTTTTGAGATAATTCGTAATACCGCCTTGCTGTTGTCATGTCACTTATAGCGCTATTAAACCTTTGAATAAAGAAAGCTTCTTTATTTAGGATCTTAGTTGTCTTAAAGCTGCCCAACCCTTGCAGTACTTGCTTATTCGCTTCTGTCCTACTTCGTGATATAGCTTCACCTGAAAAGTGTAAGCGCTTGCGTATACACATAAAAATGACAACTACAGTCAAACCTAACAAAGTAAATACATACAAACTTGACAAAGGATTAATAAATAATAAAAAAACTAAAAGCAATAAGACAATCAGGCATTCAGAAATTAAAATAAGTATCGGAAATAAGAAGGCTTGAACTAAATCCAATGTTTGCTGGTTTATATTTTTTATTATCTCACTAGTATTTCTATTAATATGATTTAGATAACTCTCTTTTAAGTATTTACTTAAGAGGTTCGATGATAGTCTTCTATATATTTCGTAATTAAATCTAATCTGGAACCTTAAACTAAATATAAAAAATAAATTCTTTAGCCAGTAAAAAAAAATAACTAGTGCTGTTAAAAATATATAAAAACCATTCAAATTACTAATTATCTGATAATCAATGAGCACTGAATATAATTTTTTGAGTAAAACATAACCTTCAAAATTTTCTGGATTTAATAATAAGGCTAAGTATGGCAATATAATACCGATACCTATTACTTCTAAACACCCACCCACTAGGAACAGAAAAAGAATAAGTAGAACCTTCAACTTATCTTCCCTATCCAATACCTGACTTATTTGACACAGCAGCTCAATCAAAACTTATACACCACCATCTAAAATGTTAATTATTAAACGCAAGCTACCTCGCCCCAAACCCTGTTATTATCGTCTTAATCACGATCAACAAATCTAAAGTCAAGGAGAAATTTTTAATATAAAAGAAATCATATTCGAGCTTCAACTTAGTCTCATCTTCATCACTAGCATAACCTTGCATAACTTGTGCCCATCCAGAAATACCAGGTTTGACGATATGTCGATAGCGATAAAAGGGAATCGTTTCATTAAATTGCCTGACGAAGTCTAATTGTTCGGGCCTTGGCCCAATAAGACTCATCTCACCTTTTAATACATTGATAAACTGTGGTAGCTCATCTAAGCGTGTTTTCCTAATGAAGCTGCCAAACTTTGTCACCCTCACATCAACACTGGTAGCCATTTGGGCACCATTTTGTTCAGAGTCCGGTAACATACTGCGAAACTTGTACATAGTGAACAGCTTACTACCTTGTCCTATGCGATGCTGCTTGAATAGTACCGTACTTTTACTATGACGGCTTTCCCATTTAATAGCTATTCCTACTAGTATAGCTAAAGGAACGGTCACAGGCATACTCAACAAAACGATGATTGTGTCCATCAGTCGTTTTATTAATAGATAACTGGGAGAAGGTAATAGGGAGCCAAGGTTATTCTCATAAAGATGCTTGATTGGTAAGCGACCTGTCAGAGACTCATTTACTTGTAAGATATTATATACTGGCGTGCCCTGCAAAGCAGACTCGGCCAATACCTGCTCCCATCCTGAACACAAATTATGATCTGAAAGATCGGCAACTATTGCATGGAAAGGTAAGTGTTGATGGCTTACGGATTGAAAATCTTTAGATAGCTTTACCCAAGTAACATTTTTGATATCTAGTAAACTTTGATAGCGACCTATAGGTACATAACCTATCTTCACTTGGGTTACGGCCCGCAAAACGACTTGGGAGATAAAGCAAAATACCACACCCAGCACAGCACTGAATAATAGGTAATAAACCGAGTAAGGTAGTCGGAATATAAGTAAGATTAACCCTGCTAATAAACCACTCGCCAATAATGTTGGTAGCACAGTTACCATAGATTTTTGACCAGGAAATTGGGTCAAGCGCTCTAGTCCAATAAGACTAAAAACAATAGCACTGCTACTTACGATGACACTATTTACTTGAGTAATAAGAATATTATCAGTGACAATAAAGCTCCAGAATAATAGTAAAGCTGGAGTTATAGAAACAAGCAGCCAGCCTATCAATATACGTATACTTAAGTATTGCCATAAGTTTTGTTGCATAATAATGATATATACCTCTACTATTAACACACTTCGTACTTTTACTTTTTATAATAAAAAACATGAAAGAGTTTATTAAGAATAATATTAATAGCTATAGATAATCCATTTCAAAAATTTTATGTATATGTACTTAATTATAAGAGAGTTGTCATTTGCAGTCAGATGGAAGGTACATCTTAGGAATACCATCAAATGCCTTACACTGCCATTTCCTATCAGCAGTAACGCTTAAAGTAATCAATTCGTTTTGTAAATAATTTAGGTTTTGGATGTGACAGGTTATTGCATTAGGAGCACTGCCATCTCCAATTGGCGGTGATATGCCAAATTGACAATATTCACTCTGTGTTGACATATTTAATCCAGCAACACTGAAGCTATTCATCATTGTCCCTTCATCCATCAACATCTGATAGGGTATAAGGAAATTACTCAGCTCTTGATAGATAGTAGCGAGCTGTGTTTGCCTTACCTGCATGTAATAGCCAGTTGTCGCTATAGCCGCTAATATGCCAATAATTGCTACTGCAATCATTAGCTCTATCAAAGTATAGCCAGATTGTGCCATAAAGGTATTGTTATCATTTTGGTGCATGCAATTAGCCAGCTTTATAGTTATAACATAATGATGCACGCATCGTGCCATCATTTTTTACAATAACAATGGAAAGGTGTGAGTCTTCTTTGTAGTCAATCCAATATAGAAAAGGTACAATACTTTTAAACCAAGCAAAGTAAAATATAAAAGATGACCTACTCAGCAGATTTTCGAGCACAAGTTATCAAAAACATTAAGCAAAAAGATATGAGCATCCGTCAGGCCTGTACTTTTTACAATATCAGCAAGAGTACACTACAGCGCTGGCTTATAGACCCAAGCATCCAAACGACTAGAGTCAAAACGCCAACCAGTATACCTAATGAAGCCATTCTAAAAGACGTTAATCAATATCCAGATGACTATTTGTATGAGCGAGCTCGTCGTTTAAACTGTAGTAAATCAGGTATTGGCTATGCCTTAAAAAGATTAAATATTAGCCAAAAAAAAGACCTTAGCACATCCAAAAGCGTATCCAATAAAAAGAGCGATATATAAGAATAAGCTTGATCATTTTAAGCAACAAGGCTATCCCATTGTCTATATGGATGAGAGTGGCTTTGAAGCTGAAACTATTCGTCCTTATGGCTATGCACCGATAGATAAACCTTGTATTGATAGCTATAATTGACAAGCTAAAAAACGTACCAATGTCATCAGTGCTCTATATGAAAAAATGCTATTTGCACTTGATTACTTTGAGAAAAACATCAATGGAGATGTATTCTATGACTGGTGCAAATACACGCTAATTCCAAATCTTAGGACCAAATGCGTGATTGTGATGGATAATGCTAGCTTTCACAAACGAGTACGACGACTGCTTAATAGGCATGGCCATCGTCTTTTATTTCTATCACCCTCTAGTACTGACTTGAATCCTGAGCGAGGATAAAACAAAGCACTGCTTTGCCCGAGCGCAAGGCGAGAGCTGTGCTCGAGTAGGATAAAAAACGGGCACAAGCTAAGTTTCTACGCCAAGGATGGATGGAGAATAATTTACCAAAACTGTTTCATGATATGGGATGTACTTCTTTTATCTTGGATTGACTATATACTAGATCGATTCATTTACAAGAAATAGATAAATAATCAATATTTTTAATATATCAAAAAATGTTGTATCCATTCTCTAAAAAGCGTGGACGTGTCAAAAGTTCGGGATCGATGAGGGCTGAGGTATTTATAAAAAAATAAAGAAAGAAAATCGTTAAAATTAAGTATACAGTGATACTTAAATAGCTGTTTGATGCAAAACTAGCTATTAATGAATTAAAATACAATGTATGTGGGAAAATAGGATTTTTTAATAAAAAAATAAATAACCATAATAAAGCGATTTGTGTAATCGGATATAT
This sequence comes from Psychrobacter piscatorii, assembly GCF_904846415.1. Taxonomy (GTDB): domain Bacteria; phylum Pseudomonadota; class Gammaproteobacteria; order Pseudomonadales; family Moraxellaceae; genus Psychrobacter; species Psychrobacter piscatorii. The sequence continues at coordinate 159,639 of NZ_CAJHAR010000004.1, forward strand.
ATGAATGCCTGAAAGTAAAGTTTCAATGACTACCGCTAATAGAGCCGCGATAACAAAGTAGTCCTTATTTAAGTTCCAACTTATATTTTTAAGAATAGAAAATATAATAGCTAACAAGAACCCAAAACCGATCAGTCCTGTCTCGCTTAATACTTGCAAAAATAAGTTATGAGGATGCGATGCTAAATTTCGAGTACTATCTAGTTGATAAAAGCCACAACCCCATATAGGATTTTGAACCCAACACTGCACCGCGTTCATCCAAATATCATAACGCTGGCTAGTAGTTGCTCTGGCTATCCCTAAACCTAGTGTCTCTACAGCATTTAAACTGGCTAGATGATTTATAGTTAGATAAGTCAGCCATGACATACTATACGCAAATCCCAACTGCCATGACACTGGACGTCTAAAGATACAAATAATTATAACAAAAGCTGTATAGGCCAATGTTGCCGAACGTCCTCCATCCATTAGGATGGATAAGAAAGCTAAGAAAATAAAAGACAAGTACAATTTTTTATAATTTTTTTCAGTAAGATAAAGCCAAACTGCAAAAATAGACATTATTAAAAAATAACTATTATAAATACGAATATTTAGACGTAATAAGTACCAATTGCTAGTGTAAATACCTGACGTAATATAATCCCATATAGCTACTGGTAGTAATAGGAAAATTAAGAAACTAGCTAATACTATAATTTTAGTAAGTAGTGGCCGATACTCTAAAAAGAAAAAGCTCTTATATAATAAGTAAACTAATAGTAAATCGATTATGATAAAAAAAGAATTGGACCAAAAAAAGCTACCTATTATTATAAAGACAAAAAACAAGTACTCCACTTTCGTAACTATATAATATTTATTAAAGCAAGCATGTGCTCCTAAGCCTAATAATAAAGCTATTTCAGCGATCCTAGATTCATTGTATATACCGTAACCGCTACCTACCGTCACGCCCATTATAAATAATAAAAAATACAGCCCTATAAACGATTCTTTATGAGCTAAAAGCTTTATCGCCTTCATTATCTGTAACTTAGATTGGTTATCCAATCGTTGTTTGTCATACATAACTCATACAACCAAAATTAACGATATAAAAAAAGCCAAACATAACGTTTGACTTTTTTTGCAATAAACTAAGTGTAATAGCTATTAAGTAAAAGATTGTGGTAATAAGTCAGCAGGGGCATCTGTGGTAGTTACTGTACTTTTCTTCAATACACCATTTTCAGTTATTGCCATGCCTATAACTTTTGAAGTAAGTTTATTTGATACACCCGAGCTCTTAAAGGTATATTTTATACCACAGCCATTACTACCTGTAGTGGTATCTGCTACCGTAGTCGCTGTACCATATTTACCTTCGATTGTGTCAGTAGTAGCTGCTGTTGCAGCACCTGATGCAAAACAAGTACCTGACTGCAAATTAGTGCCAACGCTAGTTTTTATACCATCAGCTAGAGTAAAGGCTTCAGCTACTTGTGCCTTAGCAATGTAGTTCTGATAAGCAGGAATCGCGATTGCCGCTAGAATACCGATAATAGCGATAACGATCATTAGTTCGATTAAGGTAAAACCTTTTTGAGCGTTCATAAGAACTCCTTTTTGGATAATGTGGCAATAGAGTTACTATCTAACTGCCAGCTATAAATATAATGTTTCTCTTGTTATAACTATTGCAGATAGTATGCCAAAATATAACAATTATTAATTTTCTCTAAAAACTCTCAATGAAGTCCATAAGTTGGTATTCAAATACCTTAATTATCGATTTTATATTTACAATAACTTACCTAAGTTACGATATGCTTACTTAAAATTGTCAGTAGACATAAAAATCAATACTAATAAAGATAAAATCTGACATTTTTTGTCAATACCAGTTATTTTAACTTTTTTGTCACTGATTCCATTGGTTGCCACTACCACAATTGCTGGCACGACACTTAACACTTTGATAATTGAGTGTCAGCGTACCATCGCTTTTCATTTGTGCAGTTTGTTTCGGTGTAGCAGTAATTATCCATTTAGAAGTAAGTGGGTTTGGAGTGACCGTAACGGTATAGAGAGGCGTACCTTGAGTGGGAAACGGTTTATTATTGAAGTCGGTAATCACAGCAGTACTAATCGCAGCATAGCTACCTTGTGACAATTTTCGGTTTTGAATTTGAGTGGCAATATTGTGCAGCTCACTCATCATATCGACCCGTTTAGTCTTGATGACATAACGCTGATAGCTGGGATACGCAATTGCGGCAAGCACACCTATGATAGCTACTACTATCATCATCTCGATGAGGGTAAAGCCTTCTTGCCTCTCCACCTTATTTGTCCAGAATGACTTGTCTTCCTTAAAACCTACTGACATTACCAATTCTCCTGTCCTGTACCACAATGGGCAGCCGCAATATCAATACTACTAACATTTTGACAACGCAGGCCTGTACTGGTTAGCACAATGTAATTGGCGCCTTTTGTTACGCCTGAACCATTCGGTGTCGCCAACATTTTCCAGCTACGACCAGTAATGCTATCTGTAGTATCTTTTACTTTACTTGTTACAAGCGACTTGGTGGTATCACCACCATCGACGAGCGTAATTTTATAGCGATAATTACTGGCGCCAGTACCGTCTGGCACATAGATAGTTTTGTTTATTGGCGTATCTATATAGCTGTATGTTTCAACATTAGTCGTACTGTTGACGACTTTTGGCTGAAAACCTTGATAGGTTAGTGCTCTTGCACGCCAGCGTTCAAGTTCAATCTGGATCTGCAACATCTTTGCTTGCACCTCACGCTCTGCATTGAGTATCGTGTAACGGCGATAGCTCGGTAAAGCGATAGCCGCTAATAACGAAATTATAGCAACAACTACCATCAACTCTATCAGCGTAAATCCTTTCACTTTTACATTTTGACGAACCGGAATGGCATATGACTTGTTCATACTTAGCACCCTATTACCTTATCAAGCACAGTACTATTCTTAAGATGAAGGTTTTTGCTCATACCATACTCGCGGTTGTAGCGTGTAACGCTCACTGAACAAGAATTCAGCAGCTGTGCCATCACCGCCTGTTGCAGTTGGGCGACTGTTTTCACCAGGATATAGATCCTTAATATTACTAGAGTTTTTGCGGACATCAGTACCATAGTTGGTGCGATTTTCCGCGAGAATGCGATCCGTAATCGTAGACGTTCCTATCAGCACTTTGGTATCTGTACTATCTTTACTAAACGCACCTAGGGCTAACTCCTGAATACCTTGACCAGCCGGAATAAAACCACCTGTACCATTGATAGAGGTCGCATCAGTACAGATACCATAAGGTAGGCAATATAATTGACGCTCAGAGCCACCTGATATCTTAGCAGCACAGCTAGCGATAGTACCATAAACTTTATCAGGGTTATAAACCGTGGTATATAGCAGGTTATTAATAACAACGCTATCGCCAACCCCTTTGTTGTATCGAACGTTGGTATAGCCATCGAAACGAGTCAATGGATAGTACCAGCCTTTAGTGGTGCCAGCCACCATACTAGCTTTGGCCGTGTTCTTCTGTGCTAAGGTTGGTGTATTACCCAGTGTAGTCGATAGATTGACCAGACTTGATTCGGTTAAATTATTGACGGTAAGCGTAAAATTATTGTTATAAAGCATCGTACTTGTGACATCGTTGTCAATAATGCCATAGATGCGATTCGCAAAAGTATTGTTATCACGCAGCGTTGATAGAGGTGCACTTCTATTACCAGAGATAACATTGACTAAAGCAAAGAGTGTGCCGTTATTGACACCACCGCCCTCGTTACGATGAAAGCTTACGACTGGACGCTCGTAGAATCGATAGGCAAACTTGCCATCAGTAGGGGCTGCATTGAGTATTCGAGTCACACGTTTAATCGAAAAATTATTGACGGCAGTAAAGCCAAATTTCGCTGGACGGGCATTTTCAAAATCTGCGCGGAAAACCTGTCCCCCCAAATCAGCGGCATAGATATGATCGACTAAACCATCATTGTCTCTATCAAGCACTGTGACCTCTCCAACGATGCTATTGATCATAGAAGCGGTTTTAATGTTTTTAGTACCACCCGCTTCCCCACTGATTGAGCCTATTAGCTCACCACTTTTGGCATTGATCATGTAGATAGCATTGCCACGAGCTGGTTTTGCGGTAGTTGGGACGTAGGCCTCGTTTTCATAGCCAAATCCGTCCTCACCACTGGTCATATCGTAACCACCACCAAAGATAAGGACATCGATAGGCTCAGCATCCCTAGTGAGACGCACTCTCGCTGCGGTAGGCTTACTCCAAATTTGACCTAAACGTTTGAAATCGTCGGAAGTAGTATAATTAAGACCATCGGGTGTAATTGTAAAAATAATTTTTGGATCGGCGCGATCGGAGATATTCATGCCATAAAAGGCCTGACCACCCATACGCAAACCGCCGTATGCAAACATGCCCTTACCTGCTGTCGTATCGACAGTAACACGCTTATCTGTACCTGCCGCTCCTGCTAGATCGTAGTTATAATCAGTGGTGACTAGCCAAGGCGCATCGACACCAAAATAGGGTTCGCCTACTTTATTTTTGATAGACCCATTGACCAAAGCCTCAGGCTGCGCCTTTAGCATAAATTTAGGAATGATGGCAGCATCTTCTTTGCCATCATCTGCATTGACAATATGAAGCGCTCCATCCATTGAACCGAACAATACGTAATCAGCACGATTATCAGTGATGCGTCCCCTTTCATCTAAAGTGGCACCGTACGAAATCGTTGTCGGTTTTGAATGTACCACCCCACCCAAAACTTTGACCTCAGAGGTAGGCTTAGTAAGCGTCAAGCTAGAAACAGTCGCAGTAGAAGCTGGCTGACCACCACTAGTCAATACGCTTTCAAAACCTAAGAAGCTAAGTAGACGGCGCTGGTTTAGCTGAGTGTATACATCGGTATCCTTTAAATTATTGAACCCTACTGGCTTACCAGAGCCGTCTACACTTAATTTACGTAGAATAGGGGTTTTGTCAGTAGTACTAGTAAAGTCTTCAACATAAACACTACGAACACTACTCAAACCTGAGCTTGGCGTGCGTAGCTGACTATAAACACCGCCTGCAAAAATATTATTGTTAGCGGCAGCTGCATTGACTTCGAAAGCTTGGGTCTGCCATAAGTCTTGTGTTCTAGAGTCAAGGATACCTGTATTACTGTTCAAATTAGCATTGTTAAAAATATCTTTATATAGTTGCCTGTTACTTTTACCAAACAGCGTTCCTTGATTTAGGTCATACTTTTTGAGATTACCTTTCCATATACTGGCAGCTGAATTGATATCAGGATCTAGCATTGGCAAATAAGCATAGGGTAGCTGATTTGATGCAAGATACGGATCTTCAGGGATGGTGATAGTTCCTGAAGGTGCAGTATTAATCACTTGTACTAGACCTGAAGCAAAGTCGACAATACTATTAGCAATATCTTGTGATTCTTCTGTGTAGTAAAAGCCGCCATCACCAAAAGTTTTGGCCTCATTATCACCTTTGCGTTCGCCAAGCTTACATAAATTGCGTGTGTCCTGGCTCACTTTGTTGTTACCACTAGTAGGACCACTATCGCAATCAACCACTTCTTTTGGTTCATTATTGAGAATGATAGTACGTTTACCCGTTAAACCATCGAACGCTTTACCAAATCCTACAGTTGCTGTTTTTATAGGTAATCTAAGTGGATTATTAAGTGGATTACGGAGTAGAGCAGCGTAATCCGCCATACAGTCCCAAGCACCTGTACTATTTCCTCCGGATAGACCATTACAGGAGTTCATTGATAGTGTTGGGGCGTTAGCTAATGAAGCATTCATAATGGTTTTTGATCTATTGGCACTACTACCATTGGGCTCACCATCAGTTAGGATATAGATACCATTACCACTACATTCTTTGGGGTTTAACGGCGAGACATAGCCGTTTTCTTGACCGCCTAGAGCATTATTACCGCGCTTGGAGGTTGCTACTGAATCAAAATAACCACTGTCTGAGTTATCCCCTGCAAAGTAAGTACGGCCATTATCAGCGTGGTCTATATTCGAAGCTACGTTATAGGTTGGAAGTACATTTGAATTTGATGAGAAGTTACCCCAATTATTGCAATCATAGACATAGATACCTAGCTCAGAATCATAAGTTAGTGAAGTTTCATTACCAAAACACCTACGCCAATAGGGGGTATTACCGCTATACTCTCTTTCAGCCACAACTTTGACATCAGACAGCGTAGTCGTCCCCATCATATAGGCGCCTGATTCTGCTAAAGCATGTGCAGTTGGTGTGCCTCCTGTCGCTACCAAGTCTTTAGTTTTTTGAATTAGCTTTGTACGCTGGCTTGATGAAAGAGCTTTTGTGGGTACTAATACGACCCCTGTCTTACCATTACCATTGTAACTATAGTTTCCTAAACCAATCTCATAATCATCTGATAGAGAGCCTGTGGGTTTCAACACATTGCTTTTGTATATGTTATCTGCCAGTAGCTCTATAAGCGCGATCTGCAATCGTACTAATCTAGAATACCTTACAGTGTTACCGACAGTACAGCCGCTAGGTGTAAAGAGTATCTGACTATTAATCGATGTCAGATCTTTAACAGTATTGCCGTTAGCATCTCTTAATAGTCCGTCTGATTGAGTGGAATCAAGCTTGCGATTATAGACCACTGCCAGAATCGTCTCTGATAAGATGTCACTTGCACGACAGTTATTGAATTGATTGCCATAGTCTTCTTTGATAAAACCATCACCCATACTGCCGGAAGTATCTAGCATCATAAAGATAGTCGCGGTGCCTGGCTTGGCGGGAGAATATATCTCCAAATCACCAATAGGCTTACGATTAGTGGTCGTCGCAGCTTGGGCAATCGTTACTGTCAATCCTACTACTACTGATGCTACCAACACTCTAGTAGGCCATGATTTCCGCTTTTCTATTTTGCTTGTTATCTTTTTCATGACCTAATTCCTCGTACTAATGGGTTGAACTAGCTTGCTTAGGTTGTGCTGTAAACTTGACTAACCGTATCTGTTTTATCTAAATATAGTAAGTGTTTTACTCTAACTTTTAGGTAGCGTGCAGAGTAGACCTGTACCCTTACCAAAATCGACACATTTTGTCCCTTTTGACTGATTTTCGACAGTGGCTTTTTCGTATAATAATGTTGTAGGTACTCCCGCTTGTGCCATACAATCATTGATGCTGTCAGCTCCAGAAACCCCCAAGCGAGTAGATTTTGTAAAGCAATCTTTAGTGTCAGCATAAGCAGGTAATACTGAAGTGCTATTTATATCAAATGTAAAAGCCAAGCTAGATATCTCGCCAACATCCTGTCCAATAGTGTAGCCGTTAAAAAGTTCATCGCTGGCATTAGGTGGCGTTAATAAAATATTCACTTGCGCCATGCTAGCATTACGTTGACTAATATAATCCTCAGACTTACTAGGATTACAATAACCTCTGCTACCACTCAGTATGGTGCCACCACCAGCCTTCATAATAGAAGTTTTATTAATGTCAAAAAACTGATTGCGCGGACGAAAACAAAACACAAACTCATTATCTGCGCTATTATTGTTTAGAATAAAATGCCCAAATGGTCCAGAATAAGACAACATATCGTTATAGATTTCGCTGTCACTGCTACCATTGATGCTTTGTTCTATATTTTGATTGGCATTGTCAGCTGATTGCAATAGTAAGGTATTAATCTGATCACTAGTTGCCAATCTCAAGTCTGTTGTGCTCTGTCTAACGGCAATAATGCCTGCCAGTATAATCAATACTAAAAACAGCAATACAACTATCAACACTGCACCTTGTTGATGGTTCGAAAGAGCAGTTTTAGGGTACTGGTTCTGCTGATAATTTGGCATCTTACCCTCTAATTAGGCAGCTGGTGCTGCGCTAGCAGTAAAGTTTATTACTCGAGCATTACGCAACAACACTGTTGATTCATAACTACGTCTGTAATAGTTAGCCCGTGTTGTATCTGTTTTTAGCGTCTGCTCAGTACCAAGAACGACAAATGTACTTTTGTCAGTTTCATTCGCTAATGGTGTATTACTACGAATAATAACCCCTGTCTTAATTGTAGTAATCGGCGGTTTGTCTGAAAGTTGCAAATAAGCATCTACTGTTATATAAGTTAGATTTTTAGCATCCGTTTGTATGCCTAATAATATTTTGAACTGGTCTACTGCCTCTACGATTATTTGGCCGTTACCTGAAAAAGGGGTAGTCACTACACCCGTATTATCGATACGTCCAGCATCACAAGCTAATGACAAGCTTCTGACGCCTGTAGTTGAACTACTATCAGTGGCTCTTATAAAATAACGCTCAACTACCCAATCGTTACTACTCGCTAAAACCTCTGTACCTTCACAGTCGAATAGTGAATTTTGAGTAATGTTTTTATATTGAATGGTTAGTTGATCACTAGCAATATTGTTGATGTTAGATAGACCTGTATTATTGGTCGTAAGGAATTTGGCTTCAGTCGTATTAGCACTACCTAAGTTAGTCGTAGTCAACACTATGCCACCATTTTTGGTAGTGCTATTAATTGACGTAATCGGGTTACCTAAGTTGGCAATACGTACATTATCTTCGATAGCTTGCATTGCAAATATACTACTGTCCTGTACCTCTGAAGCACTCTGTTGCACAGTAGCCGTACGCATATTGATAATGTAAACCTGAATGACTGCTGCTGATATGAGCAACCCTAGCACTAGCGATATCATTAACTCAATTAAAGTAAAACCAGCCGATCCCACATGATAAGACTTATTGGTAGTATAACTCACTAGTATGCCTCCGAAATTAGACAGCTGCTACCGGTCTTATAAATGCCCTCTTCATTGGCACAAGCATTAGAGTTGCTACTATTTAGTAGAGCTTCTGTATCACTCCAAGCAGTAATCACACACATTTGCTGCTGAATAGCTTGTGTTGTTGTACCTGGACAGGTCACTACTGCAAGCTTGATATCTTCATCTAATGCTATCTTTTTAACCAATAAAATATCGCGAGCAGCCAGCTGATTAATAGTACAAGCCTGCTTTGGAATCTTTTTAGTGGCTACTGTCTGTATTTCTGTAGACAGACAGTTATTAGCGCCGCTTATACTAATTGCTTTGCCATCAACACTGACACTAGGGCGTGTCATCAATTAAGCCAAACGACACAAGAAACTAAGTGAATGGCACTAAGGAAATGACTGGCTAACTTATCATAGCGAGTGGCAATCGCACGATACTGCTTAATCTTGGCAAAGAAGTTC
>NZ_CAJHAR010000005.1 GCF_904846415.1 Psychrobacter piscatorii
TACCGCTTTTGCTTTTTACACACTTTATTACACACTGTGTAAAAATAAAAAAGCCCCAAGAACTCAGTATTTAAGGGGCTTTCAGTCAGTCAGTCAGCAGGATTACATAGTTTTTGCTATATTCTCCGAAAGCGATCTTTTATTGTCTTACTGTGTCAAAAAACTCAAATCTTCTTCAGGGCGCGTGGTAAATACTTCACAGCCATTGTCTGTTACGACCATCGTATGCTCCCACTGAGCGGACAGTTTGCGGTCTTTGGTAATCGCTGTCCACTCATCTGGCAAGATCTTAGTTTGCCATGTACCTTGGTTAATCATCGGCTCGATGGTAAAGGTCATGCCGGTTTTTAGCTCAAAACCAGTGCCTTTTTTGCCGTAATGCATGACTTGTGGCTCGTGGTGAAATTCGTTACTAATACCGTGTCCACAGAACTCACGAACGATACTAAAGCGCTCAGGCTCGACCACTGCTTGAATGGCAGCACCAACATCGCCTAGACGCGCGCCGTTTTTGACCACACTCATGCCAGCATATAAGGCATCCTGTGCGACTTTGCAAATACGCTGCGCCATGATAGAACCATTACCAACGATCCACATTTTTGAGGTGTCGCCATAGTAGCCATCTTTGATGACAGTCACATCAATATTGATGATATCACCATCTTTGAGTAGCTTGCTTTCTGTTGGGATACCGTGGCAGACCACGTGATTGACTGATGTACAAATAGACTTTGGGAAACCATTATAGTTAAGCGGCGCAGGAATAGCCTGCTGCACATTAACGATATAGTCATGAGCGATTTGGTTAAGCGCTTCGGTACTGACGCCAACTTTGACGTGCTCGTCGAGCATTACCAAGACATCACTAGCGAGTTTACCGGCTACGCGCATTTTTTCTATGGCGTCGGCGGACTGGATAAGAGATTTTTTAGTCATCATCATCTGTCTTATAATTATGGGTTTAATGTGGATAGATTATACCATAAATGGATGAATGGCAGTTTCATGTTAAGTGATAGTGAACCTATCATTATTATTGATAATAATTGCTTTACCGCGTGGTAGAGACGGTTGTGACTCTTTAGTCACGATAATATATTCATTTTTTGACAATTTAGTTGAATCTTGTAGAATATATAAGTAATGTAATTTTGCATGCTAAAGGGATTAGCTGCCATCTTTGCCGATATTATGAGGTAAAGATAATCACAATTAATGATAACAAGGATGTTGTTATGACGCTTTCCTCATCTATTCGCGCCGCGCTCACGCCAAAAGCATTTTTGCCAATACTGGGTTCTATCAGTACTGGTGTCCTGTTAATGACGATGCAAACCACCTCTGCTCAAGCGGCAGGCCAATACTATAATTGTGCCAATGCCAATGGCTGTACGCTAGTCGACAGCAAGTATTTTACCTCTAATTATACCAAAACTCAGTATCCAGTGGTCATGGCGCATGGACTTGGCGGCTTTACCAAGCTGTTTGGGGTTTTAGATTATTTCAACGGAATTCCTCAGGAATTGATGAAAGGTGGCTCAGAGGTATACACCACCAAAACATCAGCGGTTAATAATAGCGAAGTGCGCGGCGAGCAGCTGTTACAACAGGTAAAAACCATCACTGCTATCTCAGGCGATCCTAAAGTCAATTTATTTGGGCATAGCCAAGGCGGTATCGATATTCGTTATGTCGCTGGTGTCGCGCCAAAATACGTCGCATCAGTCACAGCAGTATCAAGTCCAGAACAAGGTTCCAAAACCGCCGATTTTGTCAAAAATGTCCTTGAACCAAATAATAATACAGGCACGCCGTCAAACGTCACCACAGAGCTAGTGTCAGGCGTATTTAACCTGATCGGCGGTTTTACCGATGTTGGGTCAGGTATCAGTTTTAAGCAGATACAAGAGCAAGATGGCTGGCAGGCGCTCATGGCGCTATCGACCAGTGGTGCTGCTAAGTTCAATGCCAAATTCCCAGCAGCAATGCCAAAAAGCTACTGTGGTCAGCCGACCAGTACTGCCGCTAACGGTATCAAATACTATTCATTTAGTGGCGTTGGGCAAGTAACGAGCGCCCTTGACCCTAGTGATTATCTGCTTGCAGCAACAAGCGTACCGTTTTTATTCGAGGGAAATGATGGTTTGGTTTCTGCCTGCTCGAGTCGACTTGGTTATGTTATTCGTGATAATTACATCATGAACCATTTGGATTCAGCAGACCAAGTATTAGGTCTGACGGCATGGGGCGAGTCTGAGCCAAAATCTATCTATCGTACTCAGGTTAATCGTCTGAAAAACGCCAACTTTTAAGCTGACTTGTAAAAAGAACTCTCATCTATGTCGAAACATCGCCGTCCAGCCTATTTACCAATCGCTGTCATCGCCGTGGTCATCATCGCCATCGCTGCGGCGGTGATTATGTGGTTTAAGCCAGATAGTCAACGCATGGACACAGCACAATCAGCATCCAATGCATCTGCGGACGCCTCTGAGAGTACGCTATCCACTGCGCTAAATAGTGAGCAAACAGAACAAACCGCTTCAGCCCAGAACCAGTCTGCATTTGTCACTGGGTTGGAGCGTTTGCCGCGCTCATTGAAAGGCACGCAAGTGGACGGCGAAATCATCATCGATGAAAACAAGCAGTTGGTCGTCACTGAAGGTCTACGGCGTTTATTCGATTATTTTTTATCAGCAATAGGAGAGGAGGACGAAGCCGTTATTTTTGCGCGTGTCGAGAGTTATATTCGCCACCACACCCCAGAGCCTGCTGCCAGTCAAGCAGTCGCTATCTTTGGCAAATATGTGGCGTATCTCAAAGCACTGCCTGAGATAGAAAAGCGTTATGGTAATCTGCAATTGCAAGCGACCAAAAATGGTGAGCTAGATTTGAATGCAGTTGCTCAGCAAAAGCAGGATGTGGCTAACTTACGTCAGCAGTATTTTGACAAAACCACCATCGCGGCATTCTTTGGTGCTAGCGATAGTTATGATGACTATAGTATGGAGATGGTCAGAATCAATCAGAATCAGCAAATGAGCGAAGCACAGAAACAAGCCGCTAGACAAGACTATATTAGTCGCTTGCCAGACAGTGCTATCAAAACCAATATCATGCAGCAGGCCAATCTTGGTGAGCTTATGGTTCGTACTGAACAGATGAAAGCGGCAGGTGCCAGCCCTGAAGCGCTATACAATATGCGCCGAGAGCTAGTAGGTGCACCAGCGGCAGAGAGACTGGCACAAGTCGATCAAGAAGATGCCAATTTTGATCAGCGTTTCACTCAGTATCAGAAACAAAAGGAGCAACTATTGAGCCAAAATACCAATTCAGCAGAGGCGCAAACTCAAATAAATCAACTTGAGCAGCAACTATTTGATGACGCTGAGCGCAAGCGCTTGTCCGGTTATGCAGCGTTGCAAGAAACCAAAACTCAGTAAGCATATTTCATTAACATTAATTAACTTACAGCAATATAAGAGATAGGTATGCTAAAAGTGTGAGTAAGCTATGATCATTGGGAGAAGTCAGGCCTGATATCTGTAGCTTTAGTACAATGGTAGTAATCTTTCAATTGAACCAACAGTCTATTAAAACGATTCTAGGAGCTAATATGAAAAACTTAACCAAAGCATTGATGACAGGTATTGTCATGGTAACGGTACTCGTCGGGTGCCAATCGATGTCAAGTATGACAGCGCCCGCGACTGAAGAGCCAAATATTACTGGTACAGATGTGATCTAAGCTAGTTATTAATACGTGTACTGAGGCCTATATGTATTACTCAAGGTTTCGATAAACGATATCAGTCATCAGATGCGATAGTCGCACGATAAAAACACCTCACTATTTAGTGGGGTGTTTTCGTATCAGCTGACATCTGCCAAGAGAAGGTTTAAATAAAACCTCATCAAGAAAAGTGACACCATCGTTGAAAAATAGCATTGATAGTAAATATCAGTAGTTAGTAGTTAGTAGTTAGTAGTTAGTAGTTAGTAGTTAGTAGTCAGTAGTCAGTAGGATGTATGAGGCAAAAAATATCCGCCAAGTGCTTACTCAATTGATAATGACAGTCACTGGTGAGTCAGACAAAATATCGCTACTGTCTGAAACAGTGAATAAGACAATCAACCATAATAAATCAAAATTCTGAATGCGCTTGTTGGGTCTCGTGTCAAGTAGGACCTTATGCTCAGCAAGATTTTTGGATTCAATAAAAAAGGAATGTATATGAAAAATATGACGAAAGTGATGATGGCAGCTACCTTTTCAGTTAGTGCTCTTGCGGCTGGTTGCCAGACAACGGCTACCTTGCCTGCGCCAGCCAGTCAGCCCGTCACTGTAGAGGCGTTACAAGCGCACAATTGGCAGTTGGTTGATGCCAAACGTAGTAACGGTGAGCAAGTGTCTCAGCTGTTCTTTGATCCAGCCAAGCCTTTAACGTTAAGCTTCATGAACGACAATGGTAGAAACTACGTGGCATTTATGAACACGTGCAACAATATGAGCGCGGGCTACAGTGTCGTCAATGGTGATGTACAGATCAAAAACGGCATCAGCACAATGATGGCCTGCCCTGAACCACAAGCCAGCTTTGATACAGCGACCCTAGCAACGGTACAAGGCAAATACAGCCTCAGTAAAAATGCCAAAAATGTCCCTGTCTTAACCATCAAAAATGACAATCAAGTGGCTTACTTTAAAGCCGTCTCTAAATAAGCGAGCGATGTATAAATACGCTGGTTAGATTTGATAAGGCCTCACTAATATGTGGGGCCTTTTTTTGTCCAAAGTTTGTCGAATTTTACGCTACACTAGAGTGATGCTGCTGTCATACCTTAGCGATTTTATTGGATACTATTTTATGTTTAAAACCATTATGTCAAAACCAACCACGAATAACATCACGATAAAAGGGGCGACGACGATCGCTATATTGGCGGCTCTCACTGGCTGTCAGACACTGCCGAGTGCTGAAATGAAAAAACCGACCAGTACAGTGGATAGCAATCCACTGACCGCTGCTATGCCTGCCGTTGATCGTCAAGGACACATTGCTTATGTGGAAGAGCAAGGGTCAGGGAGCGCCAAAGTATCGACACTCTATAGCATCCGTCCTGATGGCAGTAATCGTCAGCTCATCGATCAGATCACAGGTTATATCTATGCGCCAGCGTGGTCGGCTGATGGGCAACTGCTTGCTTATAGCAAACAAGCCCCGCGTGAGCATCCTAAAATATATATTTACGACCGCAGCAGCAAGACGCGCAATCTGGTCGTCAATGTCGAAGGCAGTAATATGTCAGCGTCATTCTCACCTGATGGCCAACACCTGCTCTATAGCTCAACTGTCGGTGGTAATGCTGATATCTATAAGATGCGCCTGAGCGATGGCGAAACCAAGCAATTAACGGCACTACCGAGCACTGAGGTACAGCCCAGCTATGCAGCTGACGGCAAAAGCTTTGTCTATACCAGTGACAAAGTCCGTGCTGGGCGCCCACGTATCTACCGTTATCAGTTTGCAACGGGTCAAGCCACGCCTGTACCGACCAATGGCTATGTCGCCAGTCCCCAGCTAAGTATGGATGGTCAGCGCATGGCTTACCTAAACGGTCGTAAGGCGGCTGTTATGACGCTGGCGACTGGACAAGTGATCAATCTGGCAGAAACTGGACTCGATGAACCGGCACGTCTATCTCCTTCTGGAAGTTATGCGGTCTATCCAACGCGTCATTCAAAAATCAGCGGGCAAGTAGGCGATCAAAGTTTAGGAAGTCAAAAAGGTGGCGATTTGGTTATTCATTCGCTCTTGGGTAACACAAGTTACGCTATCAATAGCCAAAATGCTGGCGTCGTACGCTCACCGATATGGGGTCGTTAATAGCAACAGCTATATATTATGTAATGAAATGTATATATAATCATTAATAAAGGAACATAAGTTGATTCTGGAAATAGAAATATAACGGCATCAAGTCGAGCAATCGTCATTCATGTCATACCAAGCTATGTAACTGAGTCATTAAGATACTAGATTAAGTGAGTAAAGGGAGAAGAGGTGTCATGCAAGAAGCTTTTTTAGTATTTATCACTAAAATCAGTTTATACCCCACGATTATTTTTACGGGGCTTGTGATGTTTGTCACCTTATATTGGGTCGTATCACTGCTTGGTATGACAGATATGGACAGCGTCGATCTTGGTGACGCAGGCGGTGATGTGGATGTCTCCAACTTATCGTCAACAGGTTTTTTCACGGGTCTCATGCTGAAGTTTGGCCTTTATGGCGTCCCTCTCATTATCATACTCAGCTTAATTAGTTTGATTGGTTGGCTGCTGAGCTATCTGTACACCAGCTTTTTACATCAAAACGTTGACTCAGGCATTCTGTATTACCTGTTCGGCACAGGGGCACTCATTTTTGTCTTGGTTGTGTCCATGTGGTTGACTGGTCTTATCATCTCGCCCATCCGCAAAAATATCGCCAAAATCCCCAAGCGCAATTCGTCTAGTAATGTGGGCAAAATCGCTGTGGTACGCACGCTCAGTGTGACCGACAAGCATGGCGAAGCTGCGCTCAATGATGGCGGTGCAGGATTGATACTCAAGATTCGCTCAGATATGAGCGACAATCAGCTAAAACAAGGCGATAAAGTAGTGTTAGTAGAATATTTAGATAATACCAACACTTATCGCGTAACGCCTGTTAAAGACAAATAACGCTCATCAATGATATTGGTCAGTGAACGATGGCTCAATAATATAAAAAATAAGTATTTGGTAAATATAGTAAGGGTTTTAAATTCGCTTGGAATGTTTTAATTAAAGGAATGGATATGGATATACTCATTATCGTCGGCGTGGTTGTGGTGCTGGCGTTTGTTTTTATGATGGTTGCGCTTTTGATGCTCAAAGCCTTTTACGTCAAGGTTGAGCAGGGCAAAGCACTGATTATCAACGGCGTGAGTAAAATCGCCGTACGTTTTGATGGTGGCTTTGTTTGGCCAGTCATCAATAAAAAAGAGCTGATGAAAATCTCGCTGATCACCCTAGAGGTGGACAGACGCGGCAAAGAAGGTCTGATTTGTGCGGACAATATGCGTGCGGACATCACAGTCGCATTTTATCTACGGGTGAATGAAACCGAAGAAGATGTGCTCAAAGTCGCCAAATCCGTCGGCGTCGAGAGAGCGTCTGATAAAGTCGCGGTCAATGAGCTATTCAATGCTAAGTTTTCAGAAGCGCTAAAGACCGTCGGTAAGCAGATTGATTTTGTCAAACTGTTCGAAAACCGCAGTCAGTTCCGTGACAGTATCGTCCAAGAAATCGGTAACGATCTCAACGGCTATGTCTTAGAAGATGTGGCGATTGACTACCTAGAGCAAACGCCAAAAGTATCGCTAGACTCAAGCAATATCCTAGATGCTGAGGGTATCAAAAAAATCACTCAGCTAACGGCATTTCAAAACGTCATTACCAATGAGCTTGAGCGTGACGAAGAGCTGGCGGTTAAGAAAAAGAACGTCGAAACCCGAGAGGCAATGCTGGAGCTAGAGCGTCAACAAGCCGATGCCGAAGCCAAGCAAAAGCGTGAAATCTCATCAGTAATCGCTCGTGAAACCGCTGAAACTCGCAAGATTGAAGAAGAAGAACGCAAAAAGTCAGAAACCGCCATCATCATGGTAGAGCAAGATTTGGCGATTCAGCGTGAGAACCAGCAACGTGAAATCGAAGTGGCGGGTCAGAACCGCTTACGTGCTGTGGTCATCGAAGAAGAAAAAGTCACGCGTGCTCGCGATCTAGAAATCGTCTCGCGTGAGCGTGAAGTTGACTTGCAACGTATCGAAGCCGAGCGCGCGATTGAGCTTGAGAAAAAAGAAATCGCCAACGTCATTCGTGAACGTATCGCGGTCGACAAAACTGTGGCGCAAGAAGAAGAGCGTATCAAAGAGGTTCGCGAAGTCAGCGAAGCGGAGCGCTCTAAGCAAACGCGCGTACTGGCTGCCGAAGCAGATGCTGAAGAACTCAAAGTGCGTCAGGTGAAAAAAGCGGAAGCCGAAGAGCTATCCGCCAAGCATAAAGCTGTCGAGATTACCACGCTGGCTAATGCCAATCTGGAAGCCTCCGCGAAAGATGCAGAAGCCAAAATCAAAATGGCAGAAGGTATCAAAGCAGAAGAGTCAGCGCATGGCTTTGCTGAAGCGGCGATTCAAGAAGCCAAATCAGTATCGCTTGAAAAAGAAGGTATTGCGAGAGCGAATGTCATCAAGGCAACTGGACAGGCTCAGGCTCAGACAGACCGTGAAAAAGGGATGGCTGAAGCCGAAGTTATCGCGGCTCGCGGTGCGTCTAAAGCAAAAGCCGAGCGTGACATCGGTATGGTCGATGCAGAGATTGTTGCCGCTCGCGGTGAATCTAATGCCAAAGCCGAGCGTGATGTCGGTATGGCCAATGCTGAAGTTATCGCCGCTCGCGGTGAGTCAAACGCCAAGGCAGAGCGTGACGTTGGACTGGCAAAAGCCGAAGTCACTCGTGCGCACTTCCAAGCCGAAGCAGATGGTCTGGTCGAGAAGTTCAATGCCATGGGTAGCATGAGCAAAGAAGCACGTGAGCACGAAGAGTTCCGCATGGGTCTTGAGACCGCGCTACAAGAAGCATTGGCATCTATTGACGCAGGTAAAGAGATTGCCAAAGAAAACGCCGAAGTCTTGGCAGTGGCGCTCCAAAAAGCCAAAATCGATATTGTCGGCGGTGAAGCGCACTTCTTTGACAACTTTGCCAAATCATTGTCGATCGGTAAAGCCATTGATGGCCTAGCGGGTAAGTCAGACACGTTAAGCGGTATTATCAATGGGGTTATGGCCAATCAAGCCATGAAAGCCAACCAGTCAAATGATGACAGAACCGCTTAAGTGATGTGTGACTGGTATACATGTCAGTATTTATAAGCATGCTGCATTTATAAGCAAGCTGTCATTTAGGTCGCAGCGTGCTATGACCCATTCGCGCTAAGCGTGTTAAAGCGCGATAGCCAACTCATTATTCATGATGAGTTGGCTAATCTAAAAAATCGCATCACTTCTACTGATTTTTTAGATTAGCCAAGTGCTTCTTTACCTTCAATGATTCCTTATTGCCAAAATATAAAAATGGACGAGCAACGATGGCGGACACGCAAAACCCAACCAATTCAGATAGTAAAAGTGATCCCAACGCTAACCAAGCAAACCAAACCGATCAGGCCGTTGCCTCCGGTAATGCTTATGAGCTCATCAAAAAACGCCTAACAGAGCAGGGCAGTCGTCTAGAGCAACTGACCGCCAAACTAAATGCTGCACGCCTGACGGAATTTGGCAGCACTCAAATGCAGGTGATTGCCCGCACGCGTATCCGTACCGAGCATAACTGTGTGGCACAGGATATGGTGCAAGTTGGCGATTATCTGCTATTTGGCTACAACGTGTTTATGGGGCTAAAGCGTGCCAGCAATGTTAAGGATGTACTGTCGCTATATCGCTTGATAGATCCTGCTGATAAAGGCGACAGCGATGAGAGTCAGAAGGGTAATGGTGGTGATAGTGCGGAGCAAGAGTATCAGCTCGAAGAGGTCGATTTAAAAGGAACGTTTTTAGATCAAGATGCCTTTGTACAAGACTTCAATGAGCTCTATCGCTATTACAAGCAAACACGCCTGATTCAACTGACTGTTAAAGACAGCAAGTTGCTATTGGCATTTCAGATTGGCGAACGTATCACTGATATTCGCGTGTTTCGTTTTGCATTAGACTTTAGCCAAGGCACACCAGAGTCTGCTCAAGTCGCCTACGTGGACAATCGCGGCGAGCGTGATATTGAGTTGCCACCTGCCTATGACTTTGATTGGATCGAGACCACGCGCGATCAGATGGTTAATGGTAAGTATCCACACATGAATATCTTGGACACGATATTTGTGGAAACGGTCGGCGGCGATTTGACCATTAAGATTGAGGACAACACCCAGTCAGGGAATGGTATCTATAGCGAGCCTGTCAATGATCGCACCCAGTCGCTGACCGATGCTGAGATTGCTTACGCCAAGGTTGGCAGCTTAATCCTCCTCAAAATATTACCATACCGCGAAGATCATTACCGCTATTTTGTTTATAACACCTTGACCGAAGCGGTGCTGCGTTTGGATGCGATTGGTCAGTCCTGCGTACAGTTGCCCGAAGACCACGGCATTATATTTCCGGGTGGCTATTATCTACAGACGGGCGAATATAAGCTGTTCGATGCCAACAGTGTCGGTGCCAAAAATTTAAAGTTTAAGCGCAAGATTATCTCGACCAATGGCGAGGATGTTTTATTTTTATTTTATGACAGAGAGCTGGGTATCACGGGGCTGTTTCCTTATAACCTGATCAAAAAACAACTGGCAAACCCGATTTATTGTAATGGTATGGCGCTGGCAGACAACGGTCGCTTGGTGCTGTTTAGTGATCAAAGTGAGCCATCGCGCATTCATCCGATGCAGATATGGCACACCCCCTATGCCTCGCCTGAATATGTGAGCGAGTTGCCTGAGAGTACTAGCTTCTACGGCAAAATCGGCAACAAGGAACTGGTGCGCGGCATCTCTGATCTTTATAGCATTACCCGCTTGATTGATAACCAAAGCGTGTCGCAAAAACTCTATGAAGAGCTGTCGGACAATACCAGCAGATTGTTTGATAGCTATTATTGGCTGTCTGAGCCTGAGCTGGGCGACGTCGCCAGTAGTATTAAAGAGGTGACAGCGACCGCTGAGCTGGTCATTGATGAATTTGCCAAAGTTCAAAGTATCCAAAAGCAAACCCAAACCGCGCTCGCCGATGCCGAATCTCAGCAAAATGAGATTTTGCGACAGATACGCGTCACGACATTTGAGTCTGCCAGCGATTATGTCGATCAGCTGTCGGCATTAAGACGACAAAAGGGTCGCTTGGTCAGCTTGGAAGATTTGCGTTATTTAGACAGTGATAAATTAGAAGCGTTGCAAGCGCAGCTAGAAGAAGCGGAAAGCGAGCTTGCCGAAAAAACCGTACTGTTTTTAAGCGGTGATAAAGCGTTATCAAGCTACGAAGGGATATTAGTCGATGTCAGCGAGCGTCTAAATACGGCGGAGACCAATGCTGAGTTAAAGCCAGTGTTGGATAAAATTGACGACACGGCGCAAGGGTTAGACTTGTTGACCGAGCTGCTCGGTACGTTGGATGTTGCTGACGCCACCGTGCGCACCCAAATCATCGATGACATCTCGACTATTTATGCCAGCCTCAACCAGAGCAAAGCCAAGCTCAATCATAAACGCAAAAACTTAGGATCGGCAGAAGCGGTCGCGCAATTTGGCGCGCAGTTTAAGCTGTTTGGTCAGTCTATTGCCAATGCTTTATCGATTGCTAATACGCCTGAGAAATCAGATGAGCAAATGGCAAAGCTGCTCGTACAGTTAGAGGAATTAGAAAGCCAGTTCGCTGATCCAGAGACCAATAGTGGCGATCAGTTTTTAGCCGATATCATCAGCAAACGTGAAGAGATTTACGAGACCTTTGAAAATCATAAGCAGCAACTACTCGATGCCCGCAATCGCAAAGCACAAAACCTAGGCGATGGCGCGCTGCGGATGCTTGAGAGTATAAAAAAACGTACGCAAAGCACAGGTGTCACGGGCTTTACTGAGGAAGAGGCGCTCAATACTTACTTTGCCTCAGATGGATTGGTACAAAAAGTCCGCAATATGGCAAAAGAGTTACAAGCGATGGGCTTTAGCGTCAAAGCCGATGACATTGATGCGCGCCTAAAAGCCATTCAAATCGAGAGCTACAAGAGTCTAAAAGACAAGTCAGACTTGTTTGAAGATGGCGGTCAGATCATCAAGCTTGGCAAGCACCGTTTTTCGGTTAACACCCAGCCATTAGATTTAACCTTACTCAGTCGTCAGCAATCAGATGGCAAGCGCGTGCTCAATTTGCACCTGACGGGTACCGACTATTATGAAGTACTTAACAACGCTGAGTTAAATGCCTTGCGTCCGTATTGGGAGATGAATATCGCCTCCGAGTCCGACAAGGTATACCGCGCTGAATATCTGGCGTATAGCATCATCGAGAGTGCCAAAAATAGCCAAGATGGTCTGACCGAAACGCGCCTATACCAAGCATATGACGAAACCGTCATTACGTTAGATATCAATGGTGATATCGATAATGACAGTCCGCTAGCAAAACTGGTCAAAGCCTATGCCACCCCGCGTTATCAGCTCGGTTATGACAAGGGCATTCATGACCATGATGCCACGCTGCTGCTGATGCAGATATTGCCAACGCTGCGAGAAGCGGGTTTATTGATTTATACGCCGCAAGTACGTGCTTTAGCACAGTTGTTCTACTGGCAGTTAAATATTGTGCAAGCGCTTGGCTTAGATAGCCTACGTCAATTTGGCTACGACAATTGGCTGAATGAGTCAGTGCTGATCCGTGCAAATGACTGGACGGATAGAGCCGCTACCGCCGAGCAACTGCGCCGTACACTCGGTAGTGATACGGCCAAATCCCTACTGGTCGAGGACATGAGCCAAGTGATGCACCGTTTTGTCGCGGCCTATCGTGACGAGCGTATTAGCAGTAATAATGATCCTAATAAGCCTTCAAACGCTGCATTGGAGTCAGAATCAGATTCAAAGACCAGCGATATTCATAACACCAATATTTTTAAACCAAGCTATGTACAGCTTGCCTGCGAATACTTAGTCAGTGTCATGGGGCAGTCAGCTGAGCCAAATGCTGGCGCATATAACACAATGAACTGGCAAACCAGTAGGCAGGCCGAGCAGTTGTGCGAGCAGCTGAGCCAAACGCTGAGTAGTTCGCCCGTCAGCACGCAAAGTAATGCCAGTTTTGCACATCTACAATCTTCAATTGGTAAGCTTGGCTTCCAACCAAAATCAGCCTATGAGCTATTAGCCACATGGTTTCATGCGTTACTTGATAAGACTTACAGTAATAGTGAGTCGGCTAACGCAGCAGATGATAGCCTGAACGAGGCAGGTGAGGCGCTTAGTGAAACGCAGCTTGCTGAGCATCAAGAAAAAGACGCACTACGCAAGCAGCAACTAGAGAGCGGTCGTCATTATGTGCCAGAAGCGATTGCTGTACTACTCACTCAACTGAACGATGCGCAGCGTGAAGCTTTGGTACAGCGTCTGATTGATTCGGGGGCGAGCTTTGATAAAGGCGGCGCAAATAAAAGCACAGCTAATGCCGCTTCCACCTTATCGTTCTCTTCACCTCAAGCGTCATCATCAACGTCACTGACCAGTATCAATAACCCGCTCAATCAAGTGCAAAGCTTTGCGCGTCATACGGGTAAGGTGTCGCTTGAGATACAAGTTAACGGTTTATTGGGTGAGCATTCGCGTATTCATCAGCAGAGCTTAACCTTTGCCGTTGATGACTTTTTAGATCGTTTGCATCATCATGATACCCAAGTGATTCCAGCCTATCGACGTTATCTGGCGATGCGCTCAGAGATATTACACGCGTCAAAAGAAACCTTGCGACTGGACGAATTTATGCCGCGTCCATTATCCTCATTCGTGCGTAACCGTCTGATTAATGAGAGCTATCTGCCACTTATCGGAGATAACCTTGCCAAACAGATGGGCACGGTCGGCGAGGATAAGCGGACGGATTTGATGGGTATCCTCATGATGATATCGCCACCAGGATATGGTAAGACCACCTTGATGGAGTACGTGGCCAATCGTCTCGGCCTTATCTTTATGAAGATTAATTGTCCATCACTCGGTCATGACGTCACCTCATTAGATCCTGAAAAAGCCCCCAATGCCACGGCAAGAGAAGAGCTGAATAAAATAAATTTAGCCTTTGAGATGGGCAATAACGTCATGCTCTATCTTGATGACATTCAGCATACGCACGCGGAGTTTTTGCAAAAATTCATCTCACTCGGCGATGGGACACGCCGTATCGATGGTGTCTGGCAAGGCAAGACCAAAACCTATGACATGCGTGGCAAAAAGTTCTGTGTGGTCATGGCGGGTAACCCGTATACCGAGAGTGGCGAAGCCTTTAAAGTGCCTGACATGCTCGCCAACCGTGCCGATATCTACAACTTAGGCGATATTATGAGCGGTATGGAAGATATATTTGCCCTCAGTTATATCGAGAACTCACTAACTTCTAATAGTGTCCTCGCACCACTAGCAAACCGTGACCTAAGCGATGTACATCGCTTGATTAAAATGGCAAAAACAGACAACGCCAACCTCGCCCAAGCGCAAAGCAGCGATCTAACCTATCCGTATAGCACCTCAGAGATTAACGAGATTGTCGCCATCTTGCGTCATATGTTTGCCGTGCAAGCAGTCATTTTGGATGTCAACCAAGCCTATATTGCCTCCGCCTCGCAAGATGATAAATATCGCGTTGAGCCGATATTTAAGCTACAAGGCAGTTATCGTAATATGAATAAGATGACCGAAAAGCTGTCAGCGGTCATGAATGAGAATGAGCTAAACCAGCTGATAGACGATCACTATCTGGGCGAGTCGCAGCTATTGACCCAAGGCGCAGAGAGCAATTTGCTCAAGCTTGGCGAGATGCGCGGCACCTTAACCGAGGCAGAAAAAGAGCGTTGGGCGCAAATCAAAGCGGACTTCTTACGTAACAAAGCCATGGGCGGCGAAGACGGTGATACAGGCGCGCGAATCGTCGCGCAGTTGGTCGACTTGGCGAGTGGTTTCAATGCCATCAGTCGTCAGTTTGAGACGTACTTAACCAAAAATGATCCAGAGCAAATCGCTCGCTTACGAGAAGCAGAGCGTAAGGCCCAGTTAGAGACTCAGATGGAGGCGCAGCTAGCCTCACAAAAAATCCTCGCCGATAGCGTGATCAATAACGCCAAAGTCGTCAGCGATAGCATCGATAATGGCTTTGAGAAAAGCGTGAGCCAATTGCTACAAATATATAAGCACGACCACAAAGCAGAAGGCGAATACCTCAAGCAGAACCAAGACGTGCAAAAAGAGTTGATGGTGCAGCTGGTCGATGCCGTGGAGCAATTGGCACACAATATGGCGGATAGCTTGTCTCGTAGCTTAGCCGAAAGCCTGATTAAGACTGATGACAGTAAAGCCGTAGAGAACGATGCGCCTGATATTCATGAGCAGACCACACTGATGGCAAATGCCCTCAAGCAAGCGCTGGCACCACTAACGATGCGCATGGATGAGAAGCTAGCGATTGATAGCAGTACTGATCAATCTGGTAAGCTGATCGTCAACAGTCTCAATCGCCTAAATAAAATATTTGACGATTATGACTAGTAACTGTGACTAATAGCAATGATACGTAGTAGGCTATAGTGACACGTGACTGATGTCGTAAACAAACCAATGAGAAATGTATGGCGCACAAAAAGAAAAACGTCCGAAAAAAACTCTGCCCCGTCTGCGAGCGTGAGTTTAGCTGGACTAAAAAGCTCGATAAAAACTGGGATAGTATGGTGTATTGCTCAGACCAATGTCGCCGTATCAAGAAGTATGAGGGCGTCGAGCATCAGAAGTAAGATCTCACCACAACACAAATAGTCAAAAGTAGATGGGAGCAAACCATGGCACATAAAAAAGTAAACCTACCGCAAAAAACCTGCCCCGTCTGCCAGCGTCCGTTTACGTGGCGCAAGAAGTGGGAGAAAGACTGGGAGCAGGTGGTGTATTGTTCTGAGCGGTGTCGGCGGGGGAAGGCAAAAAGCGAATAGCTAAACATATATTTTGTGTAATATAGATTTCTATTTTAGAAATCATTAGGCCATATTTTGCTGTAATTCGCCAAATTCGGAGTTGAACATACAACTTTCATAAGGCTAGAATCTGTAGATTTTAATCTAGTAAGTCCGGTATAAATTAGAGAGTAGTCGTGAAGTTCTTCTGCTTTGTTTATGAAAAGTAGTATGGCTTTAGACTCCCATCCTTTAAAGCTATGGATAGTACAGACTTTTATACGTGTATCGCCTTTATAAAACGCCATTTTTCTAGCTCTTTCTTCTTTAATAGACGTTTCACTATCCTTATCAAAACTAAATATATTGATATGCCTTATACCTATTTTATCTAAGACACCACATACATCTTTTCCTAATGATTTATCTTGTACAAGAATAGATATATCATTCATGCTTAGCTCTTGTTTATCAATTAAAAAATTCTTAATACTTAAAATAATATTTTCTATAATATCTGAGCTTAATGAATTGACCTGCTCCCAACCCAAATATGTCTTATTAAAACTTATTTCCATTTGTATTTTAATGGGAGTGTTTACCATTTCCTTAGGTAAGAAGGTGTCTGAAAAGTTAACTACTAATGGTATAATTTCATTAGGCAATCGGTATGTGCCTTCTAGTCCAACCCATTCGCCCCTAAACCCTGCTCCTTGCATCGATTCATCAGTCCACAAAGTAGCTTGCTCATATATATCTTGAGTACTATCTGCTACTAATAACATCTCACCATTATCATTCAGTAATCTTCTTAAAATATTCCACCATTCTAATGAGAAGTCTTGACCTTCATCTACTAGGATTGCATCGTATTTATGATCTTTATAGTCATTACTGAATCGATTTATTGCTTCATTCACTAATAAACAATACTGGTCGTTGTCGGGAAAACCTGTAGACTCCTCAAAAAGTTTTGCCATTTCTTGGTTTAAACCAGCATCGCCACATAACCGACTACCCAAGTTATGAAAATTTAGCCACGTAATCTTTCTTCTAGCTTGAGGATTAATTCTGACAGCTAAATCTTGTAAGTAATTTAGCATAGTAATATTAAAGTTAACGACAAGCACTTTTTTTCTTGCCTCCATGAGCTTTACTGCACGTCCAACTAAGACAACAGATTTTCCTGAGCCAGCAGAGCCTTTTATTCTTCTATAGCCTGATTTGGTTCTACTATTAACGTAATCTAATTGTTTGGTATTATAGTTAATAGGAGTCCTTTGCTCTCTGTTTGATTCAGGTTCTATTAACCATATTCTAAGTTGATTAGCTATAACTTTGTCCATGAATTTTGAACTAAATCTAGTAATTCCTGTTGGTAACACAAATTTTATATCTTCTGATAGGTTTTCTTGAGTGATGATACAGTGATTATAATTTTCAGCACCTTCATCAACTAAATTAAAAACTTTTTTATTTCTACTTTTGAATATTGGTAAAAGTAATTCTTCAGCTTCTTCTTTAGTAGCCGATGGGAGTACTAATCCTACATTCACAGCTAGCGAACCATGTTTTTGGAAGTTTAAACCAAACGAATATAAGTCTACGACCTCTTTTTTATATTGAAGTAGCTTATCAACTGGATTTGGGCAATATTGAAATGTCACACCTGAATTATTTATAGCTTGTAACTGAGTCCTCCCATACTTATCTTCTTGAAGAAAGTAGTTCATGGCTTTGAAATTCCAGTTTTTAACTTCAAAAACCCCAATTCCTATATTCGGATTTAAAATCACCACATCAGGGCATAATCCATTCAAATGAGGTTGTATATAGATTTCCCAGTTCATGTGAAGATTGTCATCAAGATACTCAATGAATTGACGCTCACCTACTTCTAAAGGTTGATGTAATTTATCCCAGTCTGACTTAGGTGGCGAAATAATTCTATTCATCAAAGATATCCAATAAAATTAAGCCTGATACGGCTGATTTATTTCAATTTCTACTCTTTATTAAATTCCAAGTATCCAGAGTTTTTTTTATAAGAAAGTACACTCATTGGTAAGCTAATAGCCATTACGATAAATAGAAAGTATTGTATTTTGACGCCAACATAAGATAACTCGTCAAAAACAACGATAGTGACTATTAAAGTTAGTGCGAAAACACCAGCAAAGAATCTAAAAATTGATCTTCTCATTATTACTTCTTCCTACAAATTCCGATTCAACTATTTATCAATCACTTCCGTAATCTAAATAATAACCTCAACGTCAAGTATTCACAATCAGTAAGATTCTTACCTAGCATCTCTCTTCGCAAAAATATTCGCAACCAATGCACCACTAAAGTTATGCCACACACTAAATATCGCACTTGGTAAGGCAGCAACAGGATTGAAATAAGTCGCGGCAAGGGCAGCACCCAGACCAGAGTTTTGCATGCCTACCTCCACCATAATGGCGCGGCGTTGCTTCTCCGTAAATCCAGATAAGCGCGCGATCACATATCCCAAGGTATAGCCCAGCATATTATGCAGAGCAACGACGATAAAGACGATGGCACCGCTGTCTAAGATAGTTGCTTTAGAAACTGCCACCACCGCCGCGATAATGATAGAGATACCCAAGACTGACACCATCGGCAATACCTCGGTGACGAACTCGATCTTGCTACCCAAAAACTTATGGAAGATAACCCCCAGTAATATGGGTAAGATGACGATTTTAGTAATGGTTATCATCATACTCGCTAGGTCGATATCGATCAGCTGACCAGCAAACACGTTTAATAGAATAGGGGTCAAAAAGGGCGCAAGTAGCGTAGAGATAGAGGTAATCGCGACACTCAGAGCGACATCACCTTTGGCTAAGAACGTAATCACGTTACTAGAAGTACCGCCAGGGCAACAACCAACCAAAATCACACCCACTGCTATTAAAGGATCAAGGTTAAAGATGACCGTTAATAAGTAAGCGATCAATGGCATCAGCGTGAACTGTGCCAACAGTCCGACCAATACAGGTTTGGGGCGTTTGACAATCTCTAGGAAATCTTCTGTCTTAAGCGTCATACCCATGCCAAACATGATGATGCCAAGTATTGGCACAATCAAAAAAGCCAATGAGGCAAAAAATGTAGGAAACACAAAGCCCAACACGGCACTGACCAATGCCCAGATTGCAAAGGTTTTGCCAATCCAACTAGAAAGTAATGCAATCTGATTCATAGCCTGTCTCAAAATAACGAAAAACGAAGAAGACAATAATTTAGCATGGTTATTGCTAGTAAATGATAAAAGTATTTTGCTATGAACGTAGCGATAAGTTTGCTGATAATAAATAAAGGATGCGCCATAAAAAATGGCTTACTCATATTAAATGAGTAAGCCAAGAGATGATGATAAAATATCTATCGTTGATACGCTTCAAAGACGTTGTAACGCTACTAGGATGAATTTTACGCAGCCTCTGTCGGCGTAGGCACAGTAAGCAAGTAAAATTGTACTAGTAGCGCATTTCAATTTATATAGCCGTTTTATTTTTAAAAATCTATAAATTCGGATTTAACCATTTCTCAGCCGTTTTTATATCCCAGCCTTTACGCTCAGCATAACTCTCAAGCTGGTCACGGCTGATCTTACCGACATTGAAGTACTCACTATCAGGATGCGAGTAATAGAATCCACTGACCGATGACGCAGGCCACATCGCATAGCTTTCGGTCAAGGTCGTGCCGATTGCCTCTACCGTACCGAGCCAATCAAACAATTTGCCTTTTTCGGTATGCTCAGGGCAAGCAGGGTAGCCAGGTGCAGGGCGGATACCGACGTATTTTTCTTTAATCATCTCTTCATTGGTGAGTGACTCAGTCGGCTGATAGCCCCAGTACTCTTTACGAATCAGTTCATGCAGATGCTCGGCAAAGGCTTCGGCTAAGCGGTCAGACAGTGCCTGTACCATGATGGCGTTATAGTCATCGCCTGCCGCTTTATAGTGCTCAGCGAGCGCTTCTGTACCGACGATAGAGACGGTAAAGCCGCCCAAGTGATCGGTATGCGTGTCTGATGGCGAGATAAAGTCCGCCAAGCTCAGGTTTGGCTTACCGCTTGCTTTATCGCTTTGTTGGCGTAAGTGTTCGAACTGATAGGTCGGTTTGCCACCATTTTTTGGGTCATTATCATATACTGTGACGGTGTCTGCGCCAGTACGGCGTGCAGGCATGAGTTTGAACACGCCTTTGGCGACGATTGATTTTTCCTCAATCATTTTGTGTAGCAGCTCTTGCGCATTTTCAAACAGATCACGAGCCGCTTCGCCAACGACGTCATCTTGCAAGATTTTTGGGTATTTGCCCGTCAGACCCCAAGAGATAAAGAACGGCGTCCAATCAATGTATGGCAACAGATTAGTGATTGGATAATCATCCAATATCACTTGTCCTAACTTGTTTGGCACTGGTGGTACGTAGTTTTCCCAATCATACTGAAAACCAATCTTGACCGATTCGGCATAGGTGACTTTGGCGGCTTTTGGTTGGCGTTTGGCAAGACGCTCGCGTACTTTGACATATTCTTCACGAGTCTCATCAATGAGAGCAGTACGGTGCTCTTTGGATAGTAGCTTGGTCACCACACCGACTGAGCGCGAGGCATCCGAGACATAGATGACCGCATCGTTTTGATACTGCGGCTCGACCTTGACAGCCGTATGCGCTTTAGATGTCGTTGCGCCGCCGATCATCAAGGGCAGGGTCATGCCGCGCTCTTGCATTTGCTTGGCGACATAGACCATCTCATCGAGACTGGGGGTGATCAGACCTGACAGACCGATGATATCGACTTTTTCTTTAATAGCCGTATCGAGGATGGTTTCGCACGGTACCATCACGCCCAGATCGACGATATCGTAGCCGTTACAGCCAAGTACCACACCGACGATGTTTTTGCCGATATCATGCACGTCGCCTTTGACGGTGGCCATCAGGATTTTACCTTTGACTTCGCCTTCGACTTTTTCCGCTTCAATATACGGGTTTAGCCATGCGACGGATTGCTTCATCACGCGCGCTGATTTGACGACTTGCGGTAAAAACATTTTACCCGCACCGAATAGGTCACCGACGATATTCATACCGTCCATGAGTGGTCCTTCGATGACTTCGAGTGGTTTGGGGTATTTCTCCCACGCTTCTTTGGTGTCTTCTTCGATAAAGGTGGTTACGCCTTTGACGAGGGCGTGGGCGATACGCTCTTCTACCGTACCCTCACGCCAGCTCATATCGACCGTGCTGTCTTTTTTCTTGCCGCCGTCTTGGTAGTTTTCAGCGACGGTCATCAGACGTTCGGTCGCATCCTGTCCCGTTTCACCTTGATTGCGGTTGAGCATGACGTCTTCGATCGCATCACGCGCTTCCTTTGGAATATCATCGTACAGCTCAAGCATGGCTGGGTTGACGATACCCATGGTCAGGCCGTTTTTGATCGCGTGAAATAGAAACACAGAGTTGATCGCTTCACGGATAGGGTTACCACGGAAACTAAACGAGACGTTTGACACACCGCCCGAAACCATCGCATTTGGTAGGTTCTCCGTGATCCAGCGTGTGGCATTGATAAAGTCCGCGCCGTAGTTGTTATGCTCAGTGATACCCGTGGCGACGGCAAAGATATTTGGGTCAAAGATAATGTCCTCGCTAGGGAAGCCCACTTCATTGACCAGTACATCATAGCTACGTTTAGATATTTCAATTTTGCGCTCATAGGTATCGGCTTGACCGTCTTCATCGAACGCCATAACGATAACGGCTGCCCCATAGCGCATACACAGTTTGGCGCGCTCAACGAACTCAGCATGACCTTCTTTTAGCGAGATGGAGTTGACGACAGATTTACCTTGCGTACGTTTTAGGCCTTCTTCGATGATGTCCCATTTCGACGAGTCAATCATCAGCGGCACACGGCTGATATCTGGCTCGCCTGATACCAAGTTGACGAAATGAATCATCGCCTGCTTGGAGTCAAGCATGCCTTCGTCCATATTGATATCGACGATCTGCGCGCCGCCCTCGACCTGATCGCGAGCGACATCAAGAGCCTCGGTATAGGCTTCGGTCTTAATCAAACGTAGGAATTTTTTGGAGCCCGTGACGTTGGTACGCTCACCGACATTGACAAACAAACTGTCAGCATTGATGGTAAATGGCTCTAGACCTGATAAGCGACAGGCAGGCGCAATCTCAGGAATCACGCGTGGTGCATAGTTTGCCACCATATTAGCGATTTGGCGGATATGCTCAGGTGTTGTACCACAGCAGCCACCAACGATATTTAGGATTCCTGCTTTGGCAAAGCCTTCGAGTAGGGCAGCGGTTTCTTCAGCGGTTTCGTCATACTCACCAAACTCATTGGGCAGACCTGCGTTTGGATGCGCAGAGACGTAAGTATCAGCGATATTTGACAATGTTTGGATATGTGGACGCAGCGCATCCGCCCCAAGCGCACAGTTAAAGCCAACGGATAGTGGCTTGGCGTGACGAATCGAGTTATAGAATGCTTCTGCCGTTTGACCAGATAGTGTACGACCTGAGGCATCAGTAATCGTACCAGAAATCATAATAGGCAGCTCAAAGCCGATATCTTCAAACACACCCGTGATGGCAAATATCGCCGCCTTGGCATTAAGCGTATCAAAGATTGTCTCAATCAAAATAAGATCGACGCCGCCTTCTATCAGGCATAAGGTCGCTTCACGGTAGTTTAGGACCAGCTCATCAAAGGTAATGTTACGAAAGGCAGGGTCATTGACATCAGGTGATATCGAGCACGTGCGTGAGGTCGGGCCCACCACACCCGCGACAAACCGCGGCTTCTCAGGCGTCTTGGCGGTAAATTCATCAGCCGCCTCGCGCGCAATTTTGGCTGCTGTCTTATTCAGTTCAGGCACCAAGTACTGCATGTCGTAGTCAGCCATCGATAGACGCGTACCATTAAAGGTATTGGTCTCGATGATATCCGCACCAGCCAACAGATGATCGTGATGAATATCTTTGATCATGTGCGGCTGGGTCAGCACCAGCAAATCATTATTACCGCGCACATCTTGGTCGATATCGGCAAAACGCTCACCACGATAATCTGATTCTTCTAGTTTATAGGTCTGAATCTGCGTACCCATTGCACCGTCTAACATCAAGATGCGTGATGCCATCTGCTCAGTGATACGGGCGCGCGCGGTGAGCTGCTGCTCCTTATAAGGAAAGACAGCAGGCGGCGTCAAGATAAAGTCATCAGCGGATGATGAGTCAGAAGTAGTATCAGAGTGAGAAGTAGTATCAGAGTGAGAAGAGGTCGGTGAGGTCATCGTTTGAGTCATAGGTGCGCTGCTTATATCGTCAATATTATAAAAGGAAGGAATAACAAACCAATAGAGTGCAAAGTCTTATAAAGGAAATCGTCAAATTTGAATTATTCTAGCATGAAAAATATAGCACACATGGATACTGCCCATTCTACTTTTACCATAGACAAGCAGATACCTATTCACTGAGCTGCTGAGCATAGCGTTATATTGTATTTCACAAAGAATATGTGCACAAATGAATATCATTTCGCTTACGGATTACATAAAGCTTTGCTTCTGCAAATGAAAGCCAACGCTTATGCTTAAAAGTCCGACACAGTTTACACCTGTACTACAAAAAGTTGCGTAAAGGCAGGTTGATAAAGGTTTCAGACATGTTAATTTGATTTCAGAAGAATTAGGTCTTTGTAAGTTTTGCTTATAAGTCACTTATGGGCAAAAAGTTATTATTGTTCTGTTGGTCTATCTAGATGTTGCTTATCAAAAAGATAAGAATTGGACAGCACGAGCAACTGATATCAGAAGACAATTTAACCTGTAAGACAATAAGCAAATACATACTCAATCATTAAGGATAATGTTATGAAACTGACTAAAATTGCAACTATCGGTACGCTAGCTATTTCTATCGCTGGCCTAAGTGCTTGTAACAATATGATGCCAGCAAAAAGCGCAGATATGAAACCGCCAATGCACAGCCAAACTATGGCAAAAATGAATGTGGTACAAGTTGCTCAAAGTAATTCTGATTTTTCAGTCTTAGTAGAAGCGGTACAAGCAGCAGGTCTAGCAGGTATGCTGTCTGATCCAAATGCACACTATACGGTATTTGCACCAACCAACGCTGCATTTATGCAAGCGCTACAAGAAACAGGCATGACCAAAGCCCAGTTGTTTGCTGATAAAGCGATGCTAAGAAAAGTACTAGGTTATCATGTTATCAGCGGTGACATGGCTATGTATGCCAAAGATGTGAAGCCTGGTAACGTCATGACCGCTAGCAAAGACACGCTAATGGTAACCAACCAAGGTAAATTGATGGACGAAAACGGCCGTACTGCAAACATCGTAAAAACAGACATCGCAGCTACTAATGGCGTTGTCCATGTCATCGATAGAGTGCTACTACCTAAATAAGCTTTAGCGAAATAACATCTACATTTGCGATGAAGCTTAAGTAAGCAGCTATTATTTGATGAGTTTATCATTTGATAATGGCTGTTTTAGTATTTGATAATCAATCATGTAGCATGAAATACAAGTTACAGCAGTTTTAACGATTACAGACATCAAATAAACGCAATTGTGTTTTAAAGAACGCAATAACGAGTATACAAGTTGATAATGCTATATACGTGATTGATACAGTGCTACTACTTAAGTAAGTATCAATTAAAAATTAAACCTTTAGAATTATAGTTATTGATATAGCGGACTTAAAACTATGGCTGGTTATTTAGTCATATCCACGATTTATCAGTCACTGTTAAATTTATTAAAAGTAACTGTCTGTTAAACACATGACGCAACCAATCATTTAAAAGGAAATACCCATGTTAAAGAAGAATCTATTATCTATCGCAGTCGTAACAGCAGCCATGTCATTAGCAGCATGTAATGACACCGAAACTGTCGCAGATCCGGTTGAGCCTGAGGCTACTACTGAAGAAGTCGTAGCAGAGCCAATGGCCGAGACTGATCCAATGGTCGAGACTGAAGCAGAGCCAATGGCAGACGACATGAATATGGAAGCGACACAAACCATCGCCGAAATTGCAGCTGGCAACGAAAACCTAACTATTTTAACAGCTGCATTAAAAGCCGCTGGTCTTGATACGATGTTGATGGAAGATACTAAGTACACTGTATTTGCACCAACTGATGATGCATTTGCTCCAGTACTAGAAAAGCTAGGTGTAACGAAAGAAGAATTACTAGCTAACACAGACTTATTGAAAAAAGTATTGCCTTATCACGTAGTACCTATGGAAGTGAAAGCTGCTGATATCCCTTATGGTACCGATATCGAAACGGCTAATGGCAAAACGATCTCTATTAGCGATGCCAACGTAATTACTGATGCGACTGGTAACACAGCTAACATCACAGGTACTGATATCATGGCAACCAATGGTGTGGTTCACACTATCGATGCAGTATTGATGCCTGAGTAAGTTTTTCTTTAATTCAGTTGTCATAAGAACTTAGCTGTCATAAGCTGATAAGTATATTAAAGAGGCCCAGCGATAAAGCTGGGCTTTTTTGTGTCTATAAGATGGTGGCGCGTAGCAGCGATATATTAAAATCTGCTTTATTTATTTGCAATAAAAAAGCCCGAGACCATTGCCTCGGGCTTTTAATGATACTGGATAAAATTGAGCAGTAGCTACGTTAGTGCATATTATCTATGTTACTTACGTAGTGGATCTACATTCGTTCTTTTTTGCTCTGCTAGATGACGCGCTTCCCAATAAGGTGCGTTTTTGATACCGAATTTTGCAGGATCAAAACTGTAGCGTGCCACACCAGCTTTACGTTGTGCTTCGTAGTCTTTAAGCATGGTAAGCGTTGGACGAGCCACAATGAAGATAACAAGAATACCAACAATGTTGAGCCAAGCCATAAGGCCAACACCAATGTCACCAATTGCCCAGATATAACCAGCTGAGTTTAGACCACCGTAAGCAACCATCACCATGATCAATACTTTTACTAAGAATAGACCTGTTTTATTGGCACCGCGACCGAGGAAGCGTGTTAAGTAAGCCACGTTTACTTCAGCGATGTAGTAATAAGCTAGGATAGTTGTAAAGGCAAAGAAGAATACAGCGATTGCGATAAAGGCATTACCAAACGTACCATATACCGATTCCATTGCCATTTGCGTAAAGGCAGGGGCGTTGATTTCAGTAGTAGCGGCGACGTTTTGTATGATGAACTGACCATCTGGTAATGTACCTTGGATGTTGTACATACCAGTAGATAAAATCATAAAGGCAGTCGCAGAACAAACCAGTAGCGTATCAACATATACTGAGAATGCCTGAACAAGACCCTGCTGTGATGGATGCTCAACTTCAGCAGCAGCAGCAGCGTGAGGACCTGTACCTTGACCCGCTTCGTTAGAGTAAATACCACGCTTAACACCCCAACCGATTGCTGCACCAAAACCTGCTTGTGCAGTGAATGCATCGCCAACGATCATGCCGAATACATCTGGAATCAAGCTGAAGTTACTGAACATGATGATTAAGGCTAAGGCAATATAACCAATTGCCATAAACGGAACGGCAAACTCAGTAAAGGTTGCAATACGCTTAATACCACCAAAGATGATGACACCTAGTACAACTAAGATGATGGCTAAGCCAACCAAACGCATAGAGCCGACTTCTAGGCCTGCCACGTTCATGATCGTACCTTCACCCATTAACTGTGCGAATGCACTGATAACACCGTTGGCCTGTACGCCAGGTAAGAACATACCACAGGATAAAATAGAAGCGATGGCGAAGAGGATGCCGTACCACTTTTGACCAAGGGCACGCTCAAAGTAATAAGCAGGGCCACCGCGATATTCGCCAGTCACCACATCTTTTTCTTTGTAAATCTGTGCAAGGGTAGACTCGACATAGGCAGTAGATGCGCCTAAGAACGCTACGACCCACATCCAAAATACAGCACCTGGACCACCGAAGCCGATAGCAGCAGCTACCCCAGCGATGTTACCCATGCCTACACGTCCTGCGAGGGAAACGGCTAGTGCCTGAAAAGATGAAATACCATCAGTACTAGACTTACCACTGAATAGCAATTTGATCATTTCACCGAACAAACGCACCTGTACAAAGCGCGTCAAGATGGAATAGAACAGACCAGCGCCCAAGCACAGATAGATCAGTGCTGGGCTCCAGATAATTCCGTTTACTAAGTTAACTAAACCTTCCATATGTATATTCCTAGTACTGTCTCAAGATGGCTCTGTATGCTAGGAGTAAATTAACTGGTTAACTTACTTATTTAAGTTAAGCAGTTAAATTATCTGCATCGACTCATATTTATATTAGTTAAGTCTCATACGTGCTTAGCCACCAAGAATGGACTGTAGTTGTCTGTATTTATCCGCTTGGCTTCATCAGTGACACAGACTATTTTTATAGCGATTATCATTGATAGCATTAATATCAGCTGTGTGTTTGATTGTTCTACAGCCTCAACTACTGCGGTGTCCTATCATCACGTTACGAATGAGATGAGTTATAAGTTAACCCGCGGATAAAACAGGCGGTTATATAATTGAATACTCCTCATGACGAGGGTATTCAATTTGCTATGAGCCGTCCCGATTGGCTACACTGCTGGTATGGCGGATTGAATGTATTAGTGGAGTATCTAAGAGTGAGTAACTGTTTTTCATCACAGCTGCCAACTCTCTAATACGTATCAAACTATAAGTCCACTACCAAATGTATTCAAACCGTACGGCTACGTAACTGCAATTTGCCATATTTTCGTACCAATTACTAGAAATTTCTTTGTGTATGGACGGATAAGTTTTGTTTTGATGCCATCATTTCACTCATAACTGACTGCAATAATGACCTAGATTTATTCACTATAAGTTATTTAGTAGACTTTTGTTTTATATATTAAGATTTGGCTCAAATGAATGCTTTTGAAACATGATAGCAGTCGAAAGTTGCGGTTGTGTTTTGGTAACGGTCAATTGTAAAAGCATCATGATAGCGCCATTATGAGCATTATATCTTGTAGCTTATAAGACTGAGCAATATGTATAAGTAGTTTTTCATGTTGTGTCTGTAGATACAAAAGCTATAAGCGCGTGCCTTTATACAAAATATAGAACGCATATGACCGTTAGATGATTGTGAAGGCATAAGCGCAAAAAAATTATTAAAAAACGTGTTACCAGATATTTGTTATTTATCATTATTAGGAGAAACAACGATGACGCGTAAATCTATTATGAAGCCGATGTTGCTAGCAGCACTATTGACGACGTCTACTGTCGGTCTGAGTGGCTGTGGTTATAACAATCTTCAGGCGCAAGACGAGCAAGTAACGGCTTCATGGTCAGAAGTGGTCAACCAATATCAGCGCCGCAGCGATTTGGTGCCAAACTTGGTCAAAGTCGTACAGCAGTATGCTGAACAAGAGCAAGAAGTGTTCACCCAAGTGGCGGAAGCACGTTCACGTGCGGGCGGCATCACTGTGACGCCTGAAGTGCTCAATGACCCAGAAGCAATGGAGCGTTATGCTGCTGCGCAAGAACAAATGACAGGCGCACTGTCACGTCTGATGGCAGTGTCTGAGCGTTACCCTGAGCTAAAATCAGATGCGCTGTTCCAAGACTTACAGGCTCAGCTAGAAGGCACCGAAAACCGTATCGCTGTCGCGCGTAATCGCTATATCCAAGAAGTACAGGGCTACAATACCACTGTGCGCCAGTTCCCAACCAATATCACCGCAAAAGTATTTGGTATGGATACCAAGCCAAACTTTACCGTTGCTAATGAAGATGCCATTTCGACAGCGCCAAGTGTTGATTTTGGCGATTCTGCAAAAGCAGAGTAGGAAGCATTAGAAATACATAAAAATAGAGCGGTGTATGCCGCTCTATTTATTTAGCTGATGACTATTAGTTAATGTCTATTAATTTATAAAAATGTCATTTGAGGTGGTAGAGATTAGATGAATAATTCAAAAGCAATCTTATCAGCATTACTGTTTACACTGAGCGTCAGCGGTGCATCAGTGTTGCATGCTGCGCCCAATACCGATGCTGGCAATAATGCTGCGGCGACAGATAGCACCTCGAATCTACAAAACCGTAGTGTCGAAGACTTGGTAGCCATTGCCAAAGCAGGGGAATCCAACGAGGCGATTAATGATGCAGTGCTGAATAATGACGCCATCAATGGTGCGGTGCTTGGTAATGACGCTATTAACCAAAGCGCGACAAATGATGAGGCAACCGCTAGTGCGCAAGCGCCAGCTCAGCCACCAGTAACCTCAAGTGCCCAGAGCGTTGATGCTGACAAACTGATACTTAACGAGCCAGTCGTTGATCAGGCTAATATCTTAAATCCGCAAGAAAAGCAGCGCTTAGAGGCGCAGCTTAGAGATAT
Source organism: Psychrobacter piscatorii (assembly GCF_904846415.1). Classification (GTDB taxonomy): domain Bacteria; phylum Pseudomonadota; class Gammaproteobacteria; order Pseudomonadales; family Moraxellaceae; genus Psychrobacter; species Psychrobacter piscatorii. Next base: position 29,286 of record NZ_CAJHAR010000005.1, read on the forward strand.
CTATCAGCAAGGTTTGGCACAGGCGGCGGTTGTTATCGTACCGACTACTAATGGCCTGCCTATATTTGATTATGCCTTACAAGTAGCCGAAAAATGGCAATTGGGCGACAAGGACATTGATGATGGTCTGCTAATCGTCGTTGCGGTCAATGACCGTGACATGTATATCCTAACCGGCTATGGTCTAGAGGGTGTGTTGCCAGATGCGGCCGTCAACCGTATCATCCGTGAAGACATCACACCATTATTTAAGCAAAATAACTATGGCGCTGGGATACTGGCTGGCGTGGATGCACTCAAGGCACGTCTAACGGCTGATCCTGAGGTATTGGCGCGTGCTGATGCGCAAGCTGCTGAGCGTAGTGCTGAGCAAGGCTCAGATGAGCTACCATCACCTATTTTCTTATTTATTATGGCTATGATATTTGGCAGTTTTATTACTAATATCTTAGGCCGGGTATTTGGTTCTATTATCACGGCAGGCGGCTTTTTTGCGGGTTCCTTGGCGCTGGGCGGCGGCTTTTTTATGACATTGATCATGGCGATATTTATATGGCTGTTTTTGATCTCACGTGGCGGCGGTGGTGGCAAAGGCGGCGGCGGTAAAGGTGGACGCAGAGGCGGCGGCATGATTTTCTTACCCGGTATGGGTGGGGGCAGTAGTGGTGGTGGTTTTGGCGGCGGCGGCTTTGGTGGTGGTGGCGGCGGTTTCGGCGGCGGCGGTGCTGGTGGCTCGTGGTAAGTGTCTATCTATTAAAAGCTCAGATTAGTTATTAGAAGCTCAGATTAGTAAAGACTCAAATTAATAAAAGCCAAAAATAGAGTCTCAGTAAATAGACCCAAATAACCATCAAAAATGACGTAATTGAGGAAAAATATAATGGCAGAAAACCATGCTTCAACTTCTAGCTTTGCTCGATGGTGGCGTCAGGTCTTGTTTGTACCTTTGCTACATAGCAAGTGGCTGACAGCAGAAGCCAAAGCACGGCTGACAGATGAGGTGACACGCGCTGAGCGTGGGCATCGCGGTGAGGTATTTTTGATTGTCGAAAACCATTTGCCAATTCAAGACGCTTATCATATGGATTGCCGCGAACGTGCGGTCGATCTGTTTAGCGAGTATCGAGTCTGGGATACCGAAGAAAACACAGGCGTCTTGATCTATGTCAATATTTGCGAGCATCAATTAGAGATTGTGGCCGACCGCGGTATCAGCACTCACGTAAGCCCAACCGTCTGGCGTGCTATGTGCGAAAAAGCAGTATCAGGTATCAGTAATAAGAAAACAGAAGAGAGTTTGGCTGAATTGTTGGATGAAGTGGGACAAGTACTGCGCCAGTACTATCAGCTTGAGCACAATCCATCAGGCAATGAGCTGTCTGATACCGTGGTATTTTTAAAATAGTAATACGGCATCTCTAAACACATTATTGATAGAGTCGAAGGTGGCTGTTCTCGTCTATAGGGTTTTGATGCTAAAATATCGCACGTAAAATATTCGTACCTTTTAAAGAGGGTGCGAATATATATAAATTATCCACAGCTTGTCTCGATAACACCATTATTGGAATACTATGATTGATTTAATACAGAAACTACCAAAAGCAGAACTTCATCTACACATCGAAGGGTCATTAGAGCCTGAGCTGATGTTTAGACTGGCAAAAAAGAACAATGTAGAGATTCCTTATGACAGCGTAGAAGACGTGCGCGCCGCCTACAACTTTAACAATCTGCAAAGTTTTTTAGATATCTACTATGCCGGCGCAAATGTCTTACTGACCAAAGATGATTTTTATGATTTGACGTGGGAATATATTCTTAAGTGTGTTGAAGACAATGTCATCCACACCGAGATATTCTTTGACCCGCAGACACATACCGAACGAGGCGTGCCTTTTGAAGCGGTCATCACAGGTATCAAAGAAGCACTTGCCGATGCCAAAGAAAAGTACGGCATCACCTCTTGTATCATCATGTGTTTCTTGCGCCATTTGTCGCAAGAAGAAGCATTTGAGACACTAGAGAAAGCGCTAGACTATAAAGATGACATCATCGGTGTCGGTCTGGACTCATCAGAGCTTGGCAACCCACCATCGAAATTCAAAGAAGTCTTCAAAAAAGCCAAAGAAGAAGGTTTTAAACTGGTCGCCCATGCGGGTGAAGAGGCTGATTTTTCGTATATCTACGAAGCATTGGACTTATTGAATATCAATCGAATCGACCATGGGGTGCAATCGATAAAGAGCCCAGAGCTGATGCAAAGACTCAAAGATGAGCAGATGCCATTGACCGTGTGCCCGAACTCAAATATCGAACTGCGAGTATTTGATAATTACAAAGAGCATAATATCAAAGAGCTTTTGGATTATGGTCTCAATATCAGCGTTAACTCAGATGATCCTGCCTATTTCAAAGGCTACGTGAATCAAAACTTTATTAATCTGCATGAGAATCTGCCGATAACAGAAGAAGATGTTATTACGTTAGTAAAAAACTCTTTTAAATCGGCATTTATCAGTGATGAGTTAAAAGAAGATTACTTGGCGAGAGTGGACGCGGTATTGCAATAGATATTGATTGGCTATTAGTATAGTAAAGGCTTAACGATTGATAGCAATCGTTAAGCCTTTTTTATTGTTTATCAGATAATGACATTTATAAGCAGTTATAAAGCAGTAATCTCTTCTATAAGTAACGGCAAAATAACTCCGGCTTTTTCTACTAGCGTGATATCGACGATGGTATTCGGTGTTGGATCGGGATTTATCTCGATAACTTGCGCACCGTTCTGCTTGGCTAACTGTGAGAGTCCGGCCGCAGGATAGACCAAGCTTGATGTACCGATACTGATAAATACATCACAGTTAGCCGCAGCCTCTTCGGCAGTCTGCCATGCTTGTACAGGTAGTGCTTCACCAAACCACACAATATCTGGTCTGATATAGCCTTCACAGTGCGGGCAAGTAATCAGCTTATCATCAAAACGTATCGTATCTTGCTTAATATAGGCGGCTCTTGATTGTTCCGGATAAGGTATCTCACACTGACCACAGCAATTACGCCATAGATGACCGTGCAAATGAGTTACCGAACTACCAGCTTGCTCATGTAGGTCATCGACATTCTGCGTGATAAGTGTGACTTGCTGATCGGAAGTTTGCGCATGATACTGCCACTGAGCCAATGCATGATGGGCTGGATTTGGTGCTTTATCTGCGACCATCTGCCTGCGCCATTGATACCACGACCATACTAGCTTTGGATCACGAGCGAATGCTTCAGGGGTTGCCAAGTCTTCCGCGCGATAATTCTCCCACAAGCCCGTTTGCTTATCTCGAAACGTCGGAATACCACTTTCGGCTGAAATACCGGCCCCTGTCAAAATGCAAATGCGCTCTTTCGATGCCAACAATGTTGCCGCAAGTTTTACTTCTGCTATTACCGCTGGTGATAATTCTGCTAACATGAGCCAACCCTTGTTAGTAATGGATATTTTTACTTATGATAGACGGAATTTGGTGGCTTGTCATATTGTTCGCCATCATCGTGGCCTTATGGTTTGTGGCAAAATCACGTGGGGCAAAAGCAGGCGAAAAGCACGGTAGTACCAAGTCAAAAAATACAGTACAGAATGATGCCCTGCAAAAAACATCCGCATTATTAAAGCAGTACTTTCCTGATTATCGGGTCACTCGTAAGGCAAATCACTTGCTCATCAGCAAACAAGGCAAAAAAATGGCGATGATTACGATTGATAAGAAAATTGCTGAGGGTCAGCGTCGTTTGGGTGATGTGCCAGTGATTAATTATCACCGCGTGCCTAGCCGTGCTCAGCTAATAGCCAATTTACAAGACGCAGAGTGAGTTTTATATAGATGAGAGCACTAGAGGTATGCGCACACAGAAAAACTACCAACATTTTGAAACGTCGGTCTGATGAGTATGAGCAGTTTAGGATAGCACTAAGGAAGGGTAGAGCGAGGTTGTACACATTGTAAATGGTGCGCTCGGCGGGAATCGAACCCACGACCCTCGGCTTCGGAGACCGATACTCTATCCAACTGAGCTACGAGCGCATATGATAACGATATGTCTGACTGTCACGCTTAGATGCGCATGATAACCAGCATAAAGTGCCTAGAAATAAAGACCGCTTAGTCTAACAAATAAAACGCATAAAGCCAATAAATGACCGTCGTGATTGAGGTTTTTTAAGAAAAAACAGCCAAGTCATTAAACAAGCATGGCAATTTACCTGCCTTTTCCCTTATAATGTTGGGGAGAATTCATATTTATAATCACCGATTGCAAGTGCGCTGGCACGCGGGATGGCTGTCTGCTATTGAGGACTTAGAGGTCGTCAAAGGAGGACAGACAGAATGTCCGAGCTGTGCTAGTCCTTGTATACGTAATAAGAGAACGTGACGAATGAGAAAAGTAGTTATGTTATCGGCAGCTGCCATTCTAGGAATCGCTAGTATCGCGGTGAGCCAAGCTGAAGATATTGTCGACACGCCTGTAACTGTGACTGACGTCGCAGAAGGCCAAGAAGTCGTAGAAGAGGCGCCACAAACGCTAGGTGATGAGCCCCAAGCTGCTGCAGACACGACAGATGGCGCTGCTGCACCTGCTGATGGTGCTGCTCCAGCAGAAGGCGAAGCGACCGCCGCTGCAGCGCCTGCCGCTGACGAAGAGCCGATTCCACAAGATACGCCGCAAGTACAAAAGCTGATTGCTTTGTATCCTAATCTGATTGCCCGTATTCAACCTGTTGCAACTGTATGTTTTGAAGACGATGAAGTGTGTGACGTAACAGCACGCTCATCTGGCCCATCTGCTGGTGACGGTCCTCGTGATGGTAAAGCGGTATACAATGCGGTATGCCATACTTGTCACGCCGCTGGTTTGTTAGGTTCACCTATCTTCGGTGATGCTGGCGCTTGGGGACCACGTATCGCGAAAGGTAAAGATACGCTATATACCCATGCTATCAACGGTTTCAATGCGATGCCTGCTAAAGGCGGCGCGGACATTCCTGATGAAGAAGTCCAAAACGCTGTAGACTATATGGTTGCAGAATCAAGCTAATTTTTGCTAACGGCTTTGCTGGCTTTTATAGCAGTTATCGATAAAGCGCCTATTTCAGTAATGAGATAGGCGCTTTTTTATGATGAGTATTATTAATACGGTACTTCAAATATAAAGCAGTTGAAATTTGCGATTAGCAGCCTCATTTTATGAGATTACACCGTGTCTTCTAGATAGTAGAGCGTGTTGAACATTTTTATATAGCATAGGCCATTATGATAATGACAGTCGAATGTTCAACACGGCCTATTATTCTAAAATCGTGTTTTATACAAATTGATAAAAAATAAGAGGTCTTCATGTCTGATGTACCAGCACTTTCTATCCAAGGCTTATCCAAAACCTATGACAATGGGTTTTCGGCATTAAAAGGGGTTGATTTAACCGTACCACAAGGTGGTTTTTTTGCATTACTTGGGCCAAATGGCGCAGGTAAGTCCACCATGATTGGCATTATCAGTTCACTATTTAAGCCAACCACGGGTAGTGTCCATATTTTTGGGACAGATCTATTAGAGAATCCTTCGATTGCCAAACAGTACCTTGGAGTAGTACCACAAGAATTCAATTTCAACATGTTTGAAAAAGTCGAAGATATTTTGATTACACAAGCAGGTTACTTTGGTATTCCAGCAAAAGAAGCCAAGCCAAGAGCAAAAAGGCTACTGACAGCATTGGGGCTTTGGGATAAGCGTGACAGCAAATCACGTGAATTGTCTGGCGGTATGAAACGCCGTCTGATGATTGCGCGAGCGTTGATTCATAAGCCAAAATTATTGATTCTCGATGAGCCAACGGCTGGTGTCGATATTGAGCTGCGCCGCTCGATGTGGGAGTTTATGCAGCAGATCAATATCGAGGAAAATACCACGATTATTTTGACCACCCATTATCTGGAAGAAGCCGAGCAGTTGTGTAAACGCATTGCGATCTTGGATCACGGTGAGATTCGTATCAATACAGAAATGAAAGATTTATTGGCGCAGTTATCTGTAGAGACGTTTGTCTTTGATCTAGAGACGCCGCTCACCGAGCAATTAGCTTTGACCGGAGTGACAGATATCTCACAGCCAGATGAGCAGACGCTAGAAGTCACCTTGACAGAAGGCGAGTCATTAAATGGTGTCTTTGATCAGTTATCCGATAAAGGCATTAAAGTCGGCAGTATGCGTAATAAAGCCAACCGTCTAGAAGAGTTGTTTATGCGCTTGGTTGACAAAAATATTGAAAGTGCAAACAGCATGAAGGAGGCGGGATTATGAGTCAGGAACTGATCGATCATAATAAAACGATGTCACTGAGTAAAAAGTGGATTGCATTTCGTACGATATGGTTCAAAGAAGTGCGCCGTATTCTGCGTATTTGGCCGCAGACGCTATTACCGCCAGTCATCACGATGAGTTTGTACTTTGTCATCTTTGGTAAGATGATTGGCTCGCGCGTGGGTGAGATGGGCGGCGTGCCCTACATGCAGTTCATCGTGCCAGGTTTGATCATGATGTCGATCATTACCAACAGTTACTCTAACGTGGTTTCGAGCTTTTTTAGTGCCAAATTCACGTCCAGCATTGAAGAGCTTTTGGTCTCGCCTGTCTCCAAGCATGCGATTTTGATGGGTTATATCAGCGGTGGGATTTTCCGTGGACTGGCCATCGGTGTGATTGTCTCGATTGTCGCGCTATTCTTTACTGACCTTGGTATCGAGCATTTATTTGTCACTGTATTTACGGTACTTGGCACGTCTATCTTATTTTCACTAGGCGGCTTTATCAATGCGGTGTTTGCGCGCTCATTTGATGATATCTCTATCATTCCAAGCTTTGTATTGACCCCGCTGACCTATCTTGGCGGCGTGTTTTATTCGATGGAAAACTTATCACCATTTTGGCAAAATATTTCGCTATTAAATCCTATTGTCTATATGGTCAACTCATTCCGTTACGGTATCTTGGGCTATTCTGATGTCAACGTTTGGTATTCGATGGCAGCGATTTTTGTGTTCTGTGCGATATTTTATACCATCGCTTATCGCTTGCTCAGTAACGGTTCGCGCGTGCGTTTGTAGTTTGCTTTATCGTCTAAACTGCTGATTATCAGTAGTTTGACGCCTTGTCTTTTTTCTTACTCAATTTGGTCGCATTATTTTTCGGATAGGTGTGTAGGTCTTGGTAATTTCTTTTGTGATAAAAGAAAATACCAGTCTTATCATACCTATCCGTTTTTTTTTGAATAAAATGACACTTGTTACGTAAATGCAGGGGTTAATCAGCAGAAAGATAAGCTATTAATTGCGAATAGTCCTCATTAGCATTATACTTCTCATTTTTTAAGATAAAAGGTAGCCTCAGGTTACCTTGGTAATTGAGATACTAAATGACCCAATCAGTCAGCGAACAAATCATTCGACAGCAACGTCGCATAGAATCGAAACGCCGATTGGTGTTGTTGGCACTTGCGGTAGCGTGTGTCGTGGGTCTGGTACTGGATGTGATGACGGGCCCTTCAATGCTGCCGATGGGAGAGGTGATTAGCTCGCTATTGCAGCTAAGCGGTGTGGATGATACCTCACATACCATCGTTTATGATTTGCGCCTGCCTATTGCGTTTATGGCTTTGCTAGTAGGGGCGTCACTCGGTGCTGGTGGTGCTGAGATGCAGACACTACTCAATAATCCGATGGCAAGTCCTTATACGTTAGGGCTTGCGGCAGCAGCAGGATTTGGCGCCTCCCTAGTCATTGCGTTTGGTAGTTTTGGTTTGCCACTACAATATGCTGTGCCTATTGGGGCGTTTTCGATGACAATGATCGCCTCTGCGGTGCTGTTTTTGTTTGCGTCATTGCGACAGTTTACGGCCGCTACACTGATACTAGTAGGTATCGCCCTGTTATTCATTTTTCAGTCACTATTGTCATTGGTGCAATTTACCGCATCAGCTGAGGTCTCCCAGCAAATTTTGTTTTGGCTATTCGGTAGTTTAACCAAATCGACTTGGTCCAATGTGTCGGTGGTCGCTGTCGTCAGTGGCATTTGCATTACCCTACTGATGCGCGACAATTGGAAATTAACCGCGCTAAGATTGGGTGAACAACGGGCATCAGCACTTGGTGTCAATATCACGCGACTGCGTATTAAAACATTAATTTTAGTAGCGATGATGACGGCAACAGCGATTAGCTTTGTCGGGGTGATTGGCTTTATCGGTTTGGTGGCACCGCACGTGGCACGGTTGCTCGTTGGTGAAGACCAACGTTATTTTTTGCCCGCGACCATGCTCGCAGGCGCAGCGTTTTTATCATTCTCATCGGTGTTATCGAAAGTGATTGTCCCAGGGGCATTGTTTCCGGTTGGGATTGTCACGTCGTTTGTGGGTGTACCCTTTTTATTCTGGATTATTTGGACTAAGCGATGAAAAACTGGATTTGTGGGACAGTGGCAGTAGGTTTGATGTTAACGACGTTAACTGCTCACGCAGAAATCAAAACCATCAACGATGTGCTAGGACGCGACGTTCAAGTCGATGTACCTGCCAAGCGCGTGGTATTGGGGTTCTATTATCCTGATTATATTGCGGCGACAGGCTCGGAAAAATTTGGGCAGGTGGTGGGTATTTCACGAGAGTTTTGGGAAGATTTTAATCCCGGTAGTTGGGAATTATATAGCGAAAAATTACCAAATCTAAATAGCATTGGCGATATTGGCAATATCGATAGAGGCACATTTTCTTTCGAAAAAACCTTGGCAATGAAGCCCGATGTGGTGGTATTAGCAAAATGGCAATATGACACCCTAAAGGCCGAAATGCCGCGTTTTGAAGCGGCAAACATTCCGGTTGTCGTGGTTGATTATAATGACCAAACGGTAAAAAACCATGTCAAAAGCACCGAGATTTTTGGACAATTGGCAGGTAGTGAGCAACGCGCTGACCAAGCGGCGCAAGAATATGCTGACAGCATCGCAGACATCCAAAAACGCGTACAAGCCGTAGCGCTACCTAAGCCCAAAATCTATATGGAGTTTGGGGATAAAGGCCCACAGGAGCATAGCTTCACCTTTGGTAAAAATATGTGGGGCGCAATTGCAGACACGGTAGGTGGTGATAATATCAGTAGACCCTTCATCGAAGATTGGGGCATCATTAACCCAGAACAAGTTTTGGTGAGTAAACCTGACGTTATTATGATCTCAGGCACCGAAGTGGGCATGAAGCAGCCCAATGCGATGGCAATGGGAATTGATATCCCAACTGATGAAGCCCAGCGTCGCCTAAAAGGCTTTACCACCCGTAGTGGTTGGGAAAATCTGCCCGCAGTGAAGAACAACCGTGTATATGGCATTTATCACACGACGTCTCGCTCGTTATCTGATTTGGCAGCCGCACAATTTATGGCAAAAGCGTTATATCCTACAGCATTTGCTGATGTCGACCCTGAAAAAACCTACATGGATTTTCACGAAAAGTATTTGCCAGTCAAGCCTAACGGTACGTTCTTCATCCAGCTAGGCTGTGGAGCAAGTGTTTGTGATGACAATGCTAACGTTCAAGCAAAAGATCAGGGCAACGCATCAACCGCTGCGACCCAAGCCGATTCTGCTGCCAATATGTCTGAAAACCCCTCTGAAAATGTGTCGTGGTTTACTAAGCTTATGAATTGGTTCAGCAGTTTATTTGCTTAAGTAGAGACATGCCCTGATTTTTGACAATTTAATAGAAGAAGTCGCTATGCTCAAGCTTAATCGTTTAACCATCCAATATGGCTCGCACACCGTTGCTAGGGAGATTGATGCCCAGTTTGAATCGGGCAAGATTTACACCATCTTGGGAGCAAATGGGGCAGGTAAGTCGAGTTTGCTCAAAGCGATTTTTGGCGAATTGGCATTTTCTGGCGCTATCGATTATCAGGGCAAAGCGCAAAGCAAAGCTCACCTCAATACATGGCGAAAACCCATTGCCTATATGCCGCAAGACAGTCATACTGATGCCGAGCTAACTACCCTTGAAGTGGTGTTGCTCGGACGCATGGACGCCTTGAGCCGTCATATTGGTGATGAATTATTAACAGAAGCGGTCGACTTATTGGCAGAGCTGAATATTTCTCATTTGGCACATCGTCCGATCCATTTGTTGAGTGGCGGGCAGCGGCAGCTGGCGATGTTTGCTCAAGCCTTACTGCGCCGTCCCAAGATTTTGCTGCTCGATGAACCTGTCTCCGCACTGGACATGGCACATCAAATCAATCTATTGGACAAAGTGAGCCATTATACTCAGCAGCACCAACTGATTTGTATTATGGTGTTGCATGATTTGAGCCTCGCCGCGCAATTCTCAGATGAAGTTTTACTGTTGGCTGATGGTCACATTCATGCTCAGGGTATGCCGAGCGCCGTATTGCAATCCGATATTTTACGTCAAGTGTATCACGTGGATATTGAGATTTTGACCAGCCATCAAGGCTTGCCAGTGATTCATCCGTATCGCAAGCAGCTTGCTGGCGTCTGACTCATGCCTGATTAGGTGACTCATGCCTGATTAAGAAAGTTTAACGGCTTTTTTGTCAGGTAAGCTACTGATTACCCCTGCAAAGATGACCGCTACAATACCAAAAACCTCTATCCAGCCAATGCTTTCACCGGCAAAGATGAACCCATAAGCCGCGGAAAATACAACTGTTAAGTAGGATAATGCCGCGACCGTGAATTTTTGCCCCACGTGATAGGCATGCGTCATTGCTAATTGAGCGAGTAGTCCTGCCACGCCGATACCAATGATGTAAGGCAAACTCGCACTTGTCAAAGCACTCCAACCAAACCATGTCGCCGCTATGGCTGAGACAACGGTCGCCACTGCCGAAAAGTAAAACACAATCCGCCACGCAGGCTCACCCATTAGTGATAGCTCTCGCACTTGTAGCAGCGCAAACGCCGTAAAAATACCGCCACTTAACGTAATCAAAGTTTCCAACAGTCTGTCGGAGGCGAAGGCAGGTTTTAACATCAAACAAATACCAGCCAATCCCAGTAGTAGCGCACCCCACGTTTTGAGCGATGGTTTGTCTTTGAGCCAAAAAATAGATAGCAAGGCAATAAAGACGACAGAGGTGTAGTTCAGCGTCACAGACGTTGCGAGCGGTAAATGGCCTAAGCCATAAAATGCCAGTAATAATGCCGTCGTGCCTGCCAGACTACGCTGCATATGGCCCCAAAAAAATGGCGTCTTGAGGGTTTTTTTTCGCGCAAGGGTGGTGCCAAAAATGACTAAGGCAGGCAACAAGGAGCGCCAAAAAGCCAGTTCATATTCATTCATATGCAAGTGAGTGGCGGCGTTTTTGACCAAAATACTCATCGTGGCAAATAAGAATGCCGCAATAATCATCCAGCCTGAGCCTAAAGAGATTCTTTTTATCATAAGTAGCGATAAGCAAAAAGAGGCAATTGTACCATTCCACGTGATATGCTTTTTGGTTAATTTAGAGCGTTAATGAGGGTAGTATCTGAACTAGGGAAAACAATACTTAATGACGTGAAATTAAAAAATAAGAGTGAATGTCGGCTTACCCTCATAGGCTAAAGCGTGACAGCCGCAAGCATACAAAAGGCGCACACAGACAGATCAATTGCGGTAAAATAACGACCTATCAACATTACTTACATTATTTAGCAACTTATTTAGCAGTTAGGGCCGTTTATGAGTATTCATGGTATTTTAGGAGAACAAACCACCGATTATCCGACTGAGTATAGCCCAGAGACGCTATATCCTATTGCACGTAGCATGGGACGTGATGCGATTGGTTGGCACGCTGATAAACTAACGGTCGGCGTAGATTGGTGGCAGGCATTCGAGATCTCTTGGTTAAATCTGCAAGGTATTTCGCAAGTGGCGATGGCACGATTTAGTATTCCTGCCAGCTCACCATTTATCGTAGAATCAAAATCTCTCAAGCTATATTTGAACAGTATCAATTTTACTGAGTTCGCCAGTTGGAATGACGTGCAAACATTGATCGCTAAAGACCTATCCGCCTGTTTGCAAGCGGAAGTACAGGTAGAGTTATTTGCGCTGAATGATGCATCAAGCCTGCTGATCGCTCAGCCAACCGGTATTTGTATTGATGACGCATTGTCAGGTAGCACGGAAAAAATCGCATTAACTGAGCATCCTGATGCATCGCTGTTGAGTAATGATGAAACAGAAGCGAGCAGTGAGCGTGTGGCAAATAACAGCAATCAACCCTATGTTTTTTATTCTAATCTGCTGCGTAGTAATTGCCCTGTGACCAATCAGCCAGATTGGGGCACGCTGGCCGTGTCGATAACGACTGACAAGACTTTTAACAATGCAAATATGCTACGTTATATATTGAGTTTCCGTCAGCATAACGGCTTTCATGAGCAGTGTGTTGAGCAGATATTTGCAGATTTGAGCGAGTATTATGAGCCAAGTGATTTGATGGTTCGTGCATGGTATACACGCCGCGGCGGTATCGATATCAATCCTTGCCGTGTCAGCGACATCAGCTTATTGCCTGCGCCGAGTCGCCTGATTCGCCAGTAGCCGTATTAAAAGCATAAAAAAGCGCCTATCTCATCTAATGGGATAGGCGCTTTTTTTGTGCATCAAATCAAACATATCTGACGTTCAATTTACTGACATTTCATGCTTGGACTGCAATCTACTCACAGCCAAGTTTGGCCAGTAGCTCGTCACGGCTGAGCAACTCTTTTTCACCGTCACGGCGATTGACATATTCGTACTTGTCTTCAGCGATGTTGCGATCAGACACGACGATACGGTGTGGAATACCAATCAATTCTAAATCAGCGAACTTCACCCCTGGGCGTTCGTTACGATCGTCCAGTAGGATGTTGACGCCCTTAGCTTTTAGCGTTTCATAAAGCTCAGTGGCAGTCTGCATGACCGTCTCTTCTTTTGACTTCATCGGTACGATAGCTACTTCAAAAGGCGCAAGTGAGTCTTTTACATCAGGCGTTTGTGGCCACATGATACCGTTATCATCGTGGTTTTGCTCGATGGCAGCAGCGATGATGCGGCTGACGCCGATACCATAGCAGCCCATCATCAAGGTCACCGGTTTGCCAGCTTCACCTGAGACGCTGCAGCCAAGTGCTTGTGAGTACTTATCGCCCAGCTGGAAGATATGACCGACTTCGATACCGCGTTTGATTTGTAGGGTTCCCTGGCCATCAGGTGAGGCGTCGCCTTCGAGCACGTTGCGGATATCAACGATGCGCGTGATGTGCGCGTCACGATCCCAATTGACTCCGGTTGTGTGCTTGTTGACTTCGTTGGCACCAGCGACAAAGTCAGAGAGAATAGCCGCTGCGCGATCGACGAACACAGGGATATCTAGATCGACACCGATATAGCCTTTGAGCAGTCCTGCGGCTTTCAGCTCTTCTTCACTCGCCATAGTCAGCGGCGTGTTTACTTCTTCGATTTTTTCCGCTTTGATGTCGTTGAGCGTATGATCGCCACGCAGTACCAGCGCAACCAACTGCTCTTCACCTTCTGGCGTATGACCTTTGACAATCAAGGTTTTCACGGTGGTGGCAAGTGGAATGTCTAAATGCTCAGCAACTGCTTCGCAGGTTGGCATGTTAACGGTATCAACGTTGGTCAGTTCTTGGGTCGCAGGCTGACGCTCACCCGTGCTAATGGCTTCAGCAAGCTCAATATTGGCCGCATAGTCAGAGATGGTGGAGAAGGCAATGTCATCTTCGCCACTGTCTGCCAAAACATGAAACTCATGTGAGGCAAAGCCACCGATAGAGCCAGAATCCGCTTGTACCGCGCGAAAGTCAAAACCCAAACGGCTAAAGATGCGAGTATAGGCGTCGTACATATCTCGATAAGTCTCAGCAAGTGAGGCTTGATCGATATGGAACGAGTAAGCATCTTTCATGGTAAATTCGCGTGCGCGCATCACACCAAAACGTGGGCGAATCTCGTCACGGAATTTGCTTTGAATCTGAAAGAAAGTAATCGGTAGTTGCTTATAACTACGTAGCTCGCCTTTTGCCAGATTGGTGATGACTTCTTCATGCGTTGGACCCAGCACAAAGTCACGATCATGACGGTCTTTGAAGCGCAGTAGCTCAGGACCGTAGTCTTCAAAGCGTCCGCTGGTCTGCCATAGCTCAGCAGGCTGCGTCATCGGCATCAGCAATTCTTGTGCGCCGATGTTTTGCATCTCTTCACGAACGATGCGCTCAACCTTTTGCAAAATACGCAGACCCATGGGCAACCAAATATACAATCCAGAAGCGATCTTGCGAATAAGACCAGCACGCACCATCAATTGGCTTGAGGCGATGTCGGCATCACTTGGGGTTTCTTTTAATGTGGCAAATAAAAATTGACTGGCTTTCATAAATAAAGCGTAACCTTATCAACGATAAAAAAATAAGAAATAGTAGGATGTTGAGCGTATGGCTAATCGTTTCATTGCCGCCGCAAGCTTACCTTTATCACTTAGCAATAATCTAGGGTATTTCCTAGTTACTCATATGCTGATATAAAAAAGCACATCAGTAAGAACCACTCTTATAAGAGTAAACAAGAGAGGCAGATTTGATTTGAGGTATGAACATGCCGAAATGCAATATATTCAGGGCAAAAGCCCGATAATGCTAAAAGATTGACATTTTATACATACAATCTGACTATGTTAGGTAAAGTTCGCCTAAGACGCAATGACTTTTTGTCTTTTCAGACCGAACGTTATACAAAGGCTGAGATGAGACTCGAATAATTGAGTTGTTTATAAGCTTTTAAGACAAAGGTAATGTATGTTTTTGAGATGGCCTAATTTACGTATTATGTAGAAGATTGGTAGCCATTACTTGAATTTACTGCACAATAGTCACATTTATAGGTTAAGCGTTTGTTTTAATTACATAAAATTATTGGTCATCTGAAAAACGATGCACTTTTATAAAGGTAACTTCTATGAGTAGTCCTGATATGAACAATACCAATGGCACCCACAAGCCAGCGAAGCAGCCTATTGCCACGATGTCTTGGGTGATACTGCTCATTGGCTTAGCAGCCATCGTTTTTGCTATTTATAGCGCGCAAAAAATCACAGAAGAAGAACCGATAGAAACCATCACTCGAGAAGGCGTGGTCACACAAATCCAGCAATTAAACAGACTCCATACCGTCGCGTTTAGTGTTGATACGGTGATTACGAGTGAGCGTCCGGGAAGTTGGATGAAGTTGTGGCAAGATGAACAAAAAGCGCTGTTCATCGCTCATGGCCGCGTCGAAGCAGGGGTTGATCTGAGTGCACTGACACCTGAGATGGTACAAGTGGTACAGCCTGTTCAAGCCGATGAAGCGCAAGTAGATAGTAATGTACCCATTTCAACCATGCCACAAATCAATATTACCTTACCGCCTACAGAGATATTTTCAGTATATTTAGATGATATCGAGATTTATGACTGGCAGACAGGCGCCTTTGGCATGATGCAAGTTGATCCTAAGATATTGGCGCAAGCACAAACCATGGCAAAAAAAGAAGTGCTAGAGCGTGCCTGCCGAGGAGATGTCATGAATATGGCGCTGCAAAATGCCCAAACGCAATTGCAGCAGCTGTTTGCTTTGACGGGTGCTGTTGTGACGGTCAACACGCAGGGTGCAGGCGCATGTCAATTGCCTGCAGCCACTAATAGCTAATTTACTCTTTTTTAAATTCAGCAATGGCGAGCTTACGTGCTGATTTGTGTTCGACCATCGGCGCAGGGTAGTCAACAGTGGCAAACTCTCCACCCTTTGCCAATGCTTTACGCATTTTATCCTCACTGTGCAAAGTGCTCGCGGGGATGTCTTTTAGTTCTGGTAGCCACGTTTTGATAAATATCGCTTTTTTATCATGAGTGCTGCCTTGGCTAAAGGGGTTCATAATACGGAAGTAGGGTGCTGAGTCAGTACCTGTTGATGCGCTCCATTGCCAGCCGCCATTGTTGGAGGCAAAATCCCCATCGATGAGCTGCTGCATAAAGTAGCGCTCGCCTAAGCGCCAATCAATCAACAAGTCTTTGGTCAAAAACATCGCCGTGACCATTCTTAGTCGATTGTGCATAAATCCAGTAGCGTTCAGACAGCGCATCGCAGCATCAACGAGTGGTACGCCTGTTTTGCCCGTGCACCATGATTCAAAATCCTCTTCATTGTATGACCAACTCACTTTGGTGTCAGTGTCCTCTTTATACGCTTTATGGCGAATCAGGTTTGGCTTATCAACCAGTACATGACGATAAAAATCTCGCCAAGCAAGCTCGCTTATCCAGCGGTCGATATCTTCATTATCGCCATCATTACCGTGCAGCTTTTCTTGTACTTTGCTGGCTTGTAGATAGCAGAGCCGAGGGCTGATGGTGCCTATAGTGAGATAAGCGGATAACTGGCTGGTGGCATACAGGTGCGGCACATCACGGCTGACATCATAATCATTGATATCATCATCGACAAACTCATCTAAGCGCTGGCAAGCAGCAGACTCACCTGCAGGATAGGCGTCCCTTGCGGCTGTGAGTTGGGCGTCCATATCAATATGCTGTAACGAGTCCTCTTTTTGTCGCGTCTTTTGATAATCATCAAGCATTTTTTCACTGAGGGCTTTGATATCATCAACTGTATTGGCACTATCTTTCGATGATTTTAGATTGATTTTATCATCGCAGTCGACTGCTGGTGCGTCATGCATTTGAATGGTGCTAACGTCTAGCGTATGTCGCCATTTCTTATAAAATGGGGTAAAGACCTTATACATACTATCGCCGTCATTTGTCGTGATACTCAGCGGTGGCAAGATACATTGGTCATGCCAGCGGACAAACTCGATGTCGTCTTTTGCAAGCTGCTCACTCAATTGCTCATCACGATCAATCTCATTGCCTTCGTATTCATGGTTAGCCATGACGCAGCTGATATCGTTGTCCTTGCATAAGCTCGTCAGAGCATCTATACAGTCAGAAAAGCTTGGACAGACTTGTACCGTTAAAGTGATATTCAGTTGTGATCTCAAGTCTTTTGCTAGTATAGGTAACGTACGGGCAATATGGTCGACTTGCACCAGAGAGGTGTCATGCTGTTGCCACTGCTCGGACGTCAAAAAGAATATGGCGGATACCGATGCATTGTCTTCATTAGCCCGCTCGCACAGTGCTGCCAATGCGGTATTATCATGAATGCGCAAATCTCGACGAAACCACATCAAGTAATGCAACGGACTGTCGCTATCGCTACTATCATTATTTTTATTATTGCTACCATTGTTGTTAGTAGTCTTTGACATCAAAGTATCCCTATATTAATCAATCGCAATCATAAACAAAACTGAGCATAAAAGTATGCTAGGATAAGTTTTTGGATGCAATGGCTTTGCCGTTTGCGTAACAAATTCTCATCATATCTCACGATTTATCTTTAGTCTGACGCTATCTGATGTCGCTATAATCGATGTCAGATTTATGAATATAAAATCCAAGGTCACAAAATGCACGTTAAGTTTTGCGGATTTACTCAGCTTAGTGATATACAGACTGCGGCACAGTTAGGTGCAGACGCAGTCGGTTTGGTGTTTTATCCACCAAGTCCGCGTGCGGTCACGATAGAGCAAGCACAAACTCTAAGCGCTGCCGTACCTGCTTTCGTCAGCGTGGTGGCATTGGTGGTCAATATACCTAAAGATGAGCTAGTCAAATTAGCAAACGATGTACCTTTTGATATCATTCAGTTTCACGGTGATGAAACGCCTGAGCAATGCGAGCAGCTGGCAAGCAGTGTCAATAAACGCTGGATCAAAGCATTGCGTATCAATGCAGAGCAAGACACGCTCGATAGCGTTCGTGCTCAGATTGCACAGTTTGCTGACGCAGGTGCCAGTAGTATTTTGCTCGATGCTTATCATCAAGCGGCATATGGCGGAACAGGGCAGCGCTTTGACTGGAGTCTCATTCCCCATGACAGCGCGCTACCAATTGTATTGGCTGGTGGTCTTGATGCGCAAAATGTCGCAGAGACATCAAATCTGCCTATCTACGGCGTCGATGTCAGCGGTGGTATCGAGGTTGATAAAGGTAAAAAAGACGCTGCCAAGATGCGTGCCTTTATGAAAGCAGTCAAGCGCGACCGATGGCAAAAC
Organism: Psychrobacter piscatorii; assembly: GCF_904846415.1. Taxonomy (GTDB): domain Bacteria; phylum Pseudomonadota; class Gammaproteobacteria; order Pseudomonadales; family Moraxellaceae; genus Psychrobacter; species Psychrobacter piscatorii. Next base: position 47,548 of record NZ_CAJHAR010000005.1, read on the forward strand.
GAAACGGTCACTGACGCCATTTAAGTTTGTTATCGTAGGTTGTTTTCTATATATAATAGGCTTATCTGATCGTTATTCCGATTTTTCTGTTCCAATCTTATTTTATTTTTCTCTTTATATTTATTCTAAAAAATACCACTTATTACAGTAGGAATTATCATGAGTCATGTCGCGAACAAAGATTTATCTACTACAGCACAATCTGTAAACACCTTCACCAATCCTGAAAACGTACAGGATTTTAACCAATACCCTGATGCACGCGGACATTTCGGTGTACACGGTGGGCGTTTTGTCTCTGAGACGCTGATGGCGGCATTAGAAGAGCTTGAGACACTTTATACCAAAGTCAAAGCCGATCCAGCATTCTGGGAAGAGTACCACAACGATTTGGTCAATTATGTCGGTCGCCCAACACCGCTTTATCATGCCAAACGCTTGAGCGATGAGATCGGCGGCGCGCAAATTTACTTTAAGCGTGAAGATCTCAACCATACAGGCGCGCACAAAGTAAACAACACTATTGGTCAGGCATTGCTTGCCAAGATGTGTGGTAAAAAACGTATCATCGCTGAGACTGGCGCAGGACAGCATGGCGTCGCGACGGCAACGATTGCAGCACGCTTGGGGCTAGAGTGTATCGTTTATATGGGTGCTGACGATGTCGAGCGTCAAAAAATGAACGTCTATCGTATGCGCTTGCTTGGAGCGACAGTTGTGCCCGTCACTTCTGGCTCACGCACGCTAAAAGACGCAATGAATGAAGCCATGCGTGACTGGGTGACCAATGTAGATAGCACGTACTATATTATTGGTACGGTTGCAGGCCCGCACCCTTATCCGCTATTGGTTCGTGATTTCCAAGCAATTATTGGGAAAGAAGCGCGCATTCAGCATCTAGAAAAAACAGGCAAAATGCCAGATGCGTTGGTTGCTTGTGTTGGGGGTGGCTCAAATGCTATCGGTTTGTTCTTTGATTTCCTAAACGATACCGATGTCAAAATGTATGGTGTCGAGGCGACAGGTGATGGTATCGAGTCAGGTCGTCATTCAGCGCCATTAGCGGCGGGTCGTATCGGCGTGCTACATGGCAACCGTACTTACCTCATGGCAGATGATGATGGCCAGATTCAAGAAACGCATTCTATCTCAGCCGGTCTTGACTATCCTGGTGTTGGTCCGGAGCATAGCTTCTTAAAAGACATGAAGCGCGTTGAGTATGTCGGCTGTACCGACAAAGAAGCGCTAGAAGGTTTCCATGAATCAACGCGCAAAGAAGGCATCATCCCTGCACTTGAGACTGCTCATGCCGTCGCTTATGCATTGAAACTGGCCAAAACCATGACGCCTGATCAGACAATCATCGTTAATATGTCAGGTCGCGGTGACAAAGACTTGCATTCAGTGATGAAGGCTGAAGGGATTGAGATGTAGTGAGAATGGAGTAGTTTAGATTGTTGTATAAGAAAGTTTAGCAGCATATTAAGTCGATTAAATATCCTAAATCTCAATACGCTAATTGATAATTGCTCTATAGAGTAGAGTAATTATCAATATTGCTAGCTATTTTTTTATTATCGATAGTATACCTTCATGAATTTGAACCGCTTAATACCGAGTAAGCCTAGCCAGTTGGGTAAGCATCCAGATCAAGAAGTGCTAACAGCGCCAGTTACAATAAGTGTGGGTGTGCCTACTGAAAGAGTCAGTTTTTGGCAGAGTTATGGTTTCTTTGTAGTTGTCACTATATGGTCAGTGATTTATGTCTTTATGGCCATTTGGGAGTTTTCGACAGGTTATACGGTTACGACAATTGATGAAATTTTAAGAAGTATTCTTGAGCTTTGGTCTCTTTTAGCTATACCCATGTTGTTTTTCTTTCTGATGACGTATTGGGTGCATCGTGCCTACAAAGGTTTTGTGGTTCCAAATTCATGGGTCGCAAAACGGTTGACCTGGCAGCATGTGCCAATTATGGTTATCAAAGAAGATAGCATTAGATTTCTATCTCATTTCTTTATATTTATTGATAATCTACATCATGATCAGATAGTAAGCTTTGATGATGTTGAAAAGTTTTCTCTAAATCAAAGCAGGTATTCTGGTATTGGTTTTTCAATAATATATAAAAAGCAACATGTTGAAGCTATGAAAAATGAAGGTAAAAAAATTGACGGCTTGTTAGCTCACAAAAAATTTACATTATATGAGCATTACAATATTTTGAATGGTCAACATTATATTGATCTACGTGAAATATTAAATATTATGAATACCTTCCATAAGCAGAGAGCTAATAGTATCGAATATTTATCGCAGGATAATCCTGATAATTTAATGGATATTGGCTGGTAAAAACATATTTATAAAACCTAAAAACCTATTAAAAATTATAGAGACCACTATGACTAGAATTGAAAGCACTTTTGAAACTTTAAAATCACAAAACAAAAAAGCTCTGATTCCTTATGTGATGGCAGGCGATCCTAATCCTGCAACGACCGTCGGTCTATTGCATGACTTGGTCAAGCACGGCGCAGATATGATCGAAGTCGGCTTGCCGTTCTCTGATCCGATGGCAGATGGCCCTGTGGTTGCATTGGCTGGCGAGCGCGCATTGGCAGCAGGTACGAGTACGCGTGATGCGCTAAAAATGGTTGCAGAGTTCCGTCAAACCGATACGCAGACGCCAATTATCTTGATGGGCTATCTCAATCCCGTTGAAATCATCGGCTACGACAACTTTGTGGCGCTATGTGAGCAGTCAGGCGTGGATGGCTTATTGATGGTAGATTTGCCTCCAGCAGAGGCGGGCAGCTTTACGCAGCATTTGACTGACCATTCGATGAATGAGATTTTCTTGCTATCGCCAACGACGTTGCCTGAGCGCCGTGAGCAAGTATTGACCCATTGCGGTGGCTATATTTATTATGTATCGCTAAAAGGCGTGACTGGTTCAGCCACGCTAGATACAGACGATGTTGCGACGCAAGTTCAAGCAATCAAAGCAGAAACAGACTTGCCAGTATGCGTCGGCTTCGGTATTCGTGATGGCGCCTCTGCAAAAGCAATCGGTACTCATGCGGATGGTGTTATCGTTGGTAGTGCATTGGTACAGAATTTTGCAGATATCGATGCCAATGATACCGATGCGGTAGCAAGTGCTCAGCAAAACATCATGGCAAAAATGGATGAGCTGCGTGCAGCATTAGACAGTCTGAGTGCTTAATGCTCGTTATCCTAGTATCGCTTTTATTGAGCTAACAGCGGCATGATGTTTTAAGTATCTAATTGAGACGATTTGATAAAGGTGATAGTTATAAAGACAATAGTTGATTTGAAGTAGTTATTTTGGGTAATTGGTCTTGAATCGCGAAGTTAGATAACGGGAAGCAATGACTCAAAAACGTTACTGAAAGATGACGTGAAATGACTTTGCTAAATTTAGTTTACGAGTGTAAACTAACATGACTATTATATGGCGTCTGATAGCCGTGGTTTGTCAGTGACTAGTTTCAAAAAGCATTTGCCAAAAAGTCTCAACAAGCACATCATCTATCAACAAGCACCTAACCGAATGATCGACACGTAAGATTGATACATCAGCGTGTCGCATAATTGCTCATGTTATGACTGGGTTTGACGCTTTGTTTAGACAACCATTAAACTCTCAATGACAAGCGAATGAGCCAACTTGTCAATAAGCCTTTTATGATGGCAAATAATATGACTGATACAGCAACAAAACTCGATAATAATACTGCTAAAGCCGAGCTGAACAGCAACGCGGAGAGGCAGTCATGGTTTAACCGTCCTATACCAGGTATCAAGCAGCAATTAACTGCGCAATTGACCGCGGTAGAGACTGAACCGTCGACCAAATGCAGCAATTGTCATTCTGTGATTACCAACACCGCACTGATTTTTAACTGCTATGTATGTCCACACTGTGATCATCATTTACCAATGAGTGCTCGTGAGCGCTTGAATTGGTTGCTTGATCAAATAGACGGCGAGACAGGGCAAGAATTCACTGCCAAAGATCCGCTGAGCTTTGTGGATAGTAAGCCATATCCTGCGCGTATGAGCGAAGCACAAGAAAAAACAGGTGAGTCTGAGGCGTTGGTTGCTATGTATGGCAAGCTGCGTAATCTTGATATCGTCGCTTGTGCTTTTGATTTCCGTTTTATGGGCGGCTCGATGGGGTCAGTGGTTGGCGACCGTTTTGTACAGGCCGCTGAAAGAGCACTTGAGCAAAAAGTACCGTTAGTGTGCTTTGCTGCTTCTGGCGGTGCGCGTATGCAAGAAGGTCTGTTATCATTGATGCAAATGGCACGCACGGCGGCAGCGATTGAACGTTTGAGAATCGCTGGCATTCCTTACATCGTGGTATTGACCAACCCTGTCTATGGCGGTGTGACGGCGTCATTGGCCATGCTGGGTGATATCCATTTGGCAGAACCAAAAGCGATGATTGGCTTCGCGGGTAAGCGCGTGATTGAGCAGACCGTGCGTGAGACATTAGAAGAGCCGTTCCAACGTGCGGAGTTCTTATTAGAGCATGGCGTCGTAGATGAAGTGGTGCATCGTCATCAACTGATTGATACCATCTATCGTTTGCTTGCAAAACTGTGCCGCGTACCTAATGTAGATGCTTAATAAGATGTATGGCTCAGTATCATGAGTCAATTATTGAGTGCATAAACGTCTAGCCGCGTGCTAACATCTACTGCATATGCAAGACCCTCTAATAGCATTTATCGTCATTGCACGGTAAATGCTATTTTTGGTTTTAGCCAACACATATATTTCTACCTCTTATTAAATTTCATATAGGTTTTATTCATGTCTGACCTTTTAGCATCTGACCTCAAAAGCCCCAGTGATAACGCTAGCCTAACTCAATGGCTTGATTATATGCAGCAGATTCATGTGTCTGCAATCGATATGGGGCTATCGCGTGTATTGCCTGTTGCCGAAGCGCTAGGCGTGGTGCAGTCAGCCAAAGATGATGCCTATGTCTTCACTATAGCAGGCACCAATGGCAAAGGCTCTACGACCGCTGTCATCGCTGAGATGTGTAAAGCCGCAGGTTATAAAACGGCACTATATCAATCGCCGCACTTGAGCGTTTTTAATGAACGCGTGCGTATCAATGGCGAGATGGTCAGCGACGAGACGCTGATTGATGCTTTTAGCAAAGTAGAAGCAGCACGTTTAGATTGCGATTTGACCTTGTCATTCTTTGAGATGACAACGCTGGCAGCATTACTCATATTTGCTGAGGCAGACTGTGATGTATGGGTGTTAGAAGTCGGATTAGGCGGACGCTTAGATGTGGTCAATATTATTGATCCTGATATGGCAGTGATTACTAATATTGGTATCGACCATGTCGACTGGCTAGGTGACAATGTTGAGGACATCGGTCGCGAGAAAGCAGGCATATTGCGCCAAGGTATTTCTTTAATTTATGGTGCTACTGAAATGCCATCTAGCGTGCAACACGCTATCGATAATAAGCAGGCGACTTGTTATCAAACTGGGCAAGATTTTAGCTACCGCGATATTGACTCAACGATTTGGCAATATAGTAATGCGGCAGTTACCTTGCAATTACCACGGCCTGCGCTATCATTGACCAATACTGCCAATGCACTATCAGCGGTACTTGCAAGCACCTTGAGTGTCGATATCAGTGCCATCGAGCAGGCATTGCAAACTGTCAAACTGGCAGGGCGCTTTGATTATCGCGAAAGCCATCATCGCCATTGGTTGTTTGATGTGGCGCACAACGAGCAAGGTGTGGAATTTTTATTAGCGCAGTTATTGCCATTTTGGCAGCAGCATTTGAGTAAACACGGTAGCCAAGCTGGTAGAGATCTCCCAAAAATCAAAATATTGTTCTCTATGTTGGGTGATAAAGATATCGACAAAGTGGTACAACGTCTGACTCAAGCAGGCTTGCCGATTAGTGATTGGTTTATTGCTGAGATTGATTATCCTCGTGCCGCGAGTACCGAGCAGCTACAAGGCGTCTTAACTCAATATGTGGATAGGGCCAACATATATGAATTCGATGGCTTGCATGCAGCGACGTATGCGGTGATAGCTGATAGTCAGCCACAAGATCTAATCGTCGTATGCGGTTCGTTTCATACGATTGGAGAGGCGCTCGCTGCACTTACCGTATGATCATTTAAGTTAAGGTGGCGCCTGTTTAGTGTTAATCTTAGTACTTGCCTGATAGCAGACAGCACGAAAAATATGCTTTATAATCAAAATGATTTGCAAGACTGGCAAAAATAGGTCGGCATGAATTTTGAACACTGATGGCAGTAACTGGCGGTACGAGGTACTTATTAGCGCAATTATCTATATTGCTGTAAGACAGTCCCTGCGCCGCTCAATCAACCTTATTACCAACTAAGAGACGTAAACGGATGAACTTTTCGAGACAAGCCTTATTGGGCATTGGGATGATTCTAGGCGGTAGCGTGATGTTATACGCCATGGTGCAGCAGATTGGCGAGAGCAACCAGCCACAGCCAACATCAGCGATGATAGAGAAGCCAACGACCGAGCAAGAATCTCCGCAACCGCTAACGACTGACATCGAGACAGAAAAACGTATTCTTGCGCAAAAGCAAAAAGAACGTGCTACTCGTGTTGCCGAGCAGGAGAGGCGTGCACAGGAGTTTTTGACAGAACAAGAAGTGGCTGAAGCAGAAGCGTTGGCCAAAGCCCGCGCTGAAAGCCAGCAGTATGTCAAAAACAGCATGCCAGCTGCTGATGAAAAAAGCGACAGCACAAAGTCCACTCAAGAAACTACTACTTCAGCAGAATCAGCATTAGCATCGCCCATAACCCCAGAAGCCTCGCAAATCTCAGAAACCTCGCAACAGCAAGAAGCTCAACGACAAGCTGCTGCCAAAAAAGCAGCTGAGGCAAAGAAACAAGCTGAGGCCAAAAAACAGGCTGAGATTGAAGCCGCTGCTGAAAAACTAGCAGAAAGTAAAAAAGAAGCAGAAGCAAAAAGACAAGCGGACGCTCAAGCTGCGGCCGAAAAAAAGCGAGAGGCAGCTGAAGCGGCTAAAAATGAACCACCAAAGTCGCCTTCTGATTATCAAGTCAAAAAAGGCGATGGGCTGATTAAGCTTGCAAGACAGTACAATATGCCTGTCGAAGTCTTGGCTCAAGCAAATAACATTTCACCATCGACCTCATTACAGCTGGGTCAAAACATTACCATACCTTCGCGTAATCAAGTGCAACGTCTGGAGCGAGAAGCTGCTGCTGCCGAGAAAGCAGCTGAGGCTAAGCGAGACGCTCAGCAAAAGCTTCGTGAGGCTCGTCAAGAAGTGAAAGAAACTGATGCGAAAGGCAGCTTTGGGGTGCAAGTAGCGCTCGCAGATAATCAAGCCAAAGCGGATCAGCTAGCGAAAAAATTCAAAGAGGCCGGATATCAAGTGAAAACCAGCCCGACCAGTCGCGGTGTACGCGTCATTGTCGGTCCTGAACGTGGAAAGGTCGCTGCATTGGCACTAAAAGATAAGATCAATAGTGATTCTAACGTCAATACGAACGGTGCTTGGGTGCTTTACTGGCGTTAAGCTTTAGACTCGCAACTGTCGTCAGAGATTGATGAGTAGATAAGTGAGATATTTTCTTTAGTACTGACTTGAGTTATTATTTAATGATCAAAACACGACATTCGCTGTCGTGTTTTTTGTTTTATCGTTTGCCGATTGGCGCAAGCTTGGTTACGATGAGCACCATTTTTATTACTCATTTTTGTATAACCTGTCAGCCTACAAAGGTTGCCCTGTGGTAATCAGCCGATCATTGATTCTTCAGAGTCGTGGGCGTTAGCTGGTCACTGTTATATTGTATAAGGTAAAACCATGTCATTTGGCGCTATATTTTTAATCTTGGCCGTTGGGTTTTTAGGGCTGATTACGTTACCAAAACTATTGGCAAAACGTCCAGTCGCAGAGCCTGAACCAAAGCCTGTGCGCGGTGATGAGCTGGCTATCTGGCCATTTGCCCCAATGCCAATCATGACCGACACTGAGGTCATATTTTTTAATAAATTAAGAAATGCGCTACCGGAGTATCATATATTTGTGCAGGTTCAGTTGTCACGAATCATTGAAGCCAATAGTGACGAGACATCCGAGCGCAGCTTTTGGTTCAATCGTATCTGTCGCCAGAGTGTTGATTATGTGATCGTGGATGTTGATGCTCAGACCACGCTAGTTGCCATTGAGCTTGATGACTGGACACATAGCAGTAAAGCGCGGCAAAAAGCCGATGATAAAAAAGACAAAGCCCTTGCGAGTGCAGGCATCGCCATCGTTCGTTTTCATGCTGAGCGTATGCCTAGTGCAGACATGTTGAGATATGAGCTAATGCAGGTGATAGAGAGTTATTGATGACTTGTTTTCAGCAGAAAAATGAAATTAGCTGTGTTATGCCCCTTTTTATTGTAACAATACTGTTATATCTGTTTACTTTATAGATAAATTATTTAAATAAGAGTATTATTGCTCCATTCAAAAGCAAACTTAAGTTTTCTATTTATTATCAGACTTCTTGACTGAGTTTGTTTTTAATTAGAGCTAACTTTTGCTACTTCTACTCTTTGAAATATCTCTATAAAGGACTGTGTGATGAAATTTTTTAAATTGAGTACATTGGCGTTAGCGAGTGTATTAGCGTTAGCAGGCTGTGGTGATGATAGTAACGATTCTGTTGGCAACGGCGGCAATACACCAGATGTGCCTGTCAAGCCACCTGTTGATAATAGTCTATCGGAGCTTGACCAAGCAAAAGAGATGATTCGTACTGCCAAGTTATTCGTGAGTGACAACCAAGCAGTCACAGAGGCTTATGAAGGCGCAAGTGATATCCTCACCGACAATCAAAGCACGCGTCTTAATTATACGTTTCATATCCCAAGCGATTTGCAAGAGTATATGAAAGAACAAAATCTCTCAAAGCTTACCGCAGCGAATATTATGGCCTTGTCTAATGATCAAGCATTTGACACCTCGCTGGGTAATATCGTTCTGACACCAGAGTCAGACTTTGTGGCAACACTCAATGCGGATGGGCAGTTTGCTTTGACGGGTACGACCAAAGTGGATGTGCAAGAGTATAATTATATTTATAACCCAACGACTAAAGTTTACGATGAAACTACGGCTATTGTAGATACTTTTACGACTGTATTTGATGGTTATGAAAATGCGCTAAGCTCTAATACAAGTACCTCTAACTTCAATGGCAGCTTAGGTTTTGAAAGCATTAAAATTGGTACTGGTATTGATGCGGTTGTTTTGAGTTCGAGTACCAAGGGCGCAACAGTTAGTGGACAGTTTAGTGATAAAGTTGTGGTTAATGATGACTTTGATATGAATGATGTCAATGAAGCTGGCATTAAACTAGAGAAGGCTGTTATCAAATTAGGTAGTCTAAAATTGTCTGCCAATGATAGTACTATTGAAGCAAAAAATTTAGAGTTTGCAGCATTAGATATCAGTAGAAAGTTGGCAGATAATAGCTTATCTGTCAGAACGATACCTTATAAGATTGCAATAACAGGCAAGTTGACTAAGGCTAAGCCTACTACAGATATAGAGATTACGCTTAACGCAACTGCTAACGATAATGATATAAAGAAATTTATCACTATTGATGGGGCGGATAATATCGAAGAAGCAGCAGACCAATATGTCGGTATGGAAATCGTATTGGCGATCAAAGGAAAGGTGACCAAAGAAAGCGCAACGATTATTCCGCTTGATTTCCAAGCCAACCTCAAGCGCACAGCTCGTAATATTATCGAATTACAAGGCCTCACAGCCAGCGTAGAAGGTAAAAAGTTATTTGTAAAAGGCCAATCTACTTTAGACAATAACTACGATGTAACTGGTACGCAGTTTACAGTTGAACAAAATAAAGCGTCGATCACATTAAAGGTTGATGCTGACGGTGACTTCATCAAAGATAGTATGGGCAAGTTAGGCGATATCATGGTTAATGGTAAAGACTATGGCGATTTGATGGATAATGATGGCAAAATTACCGCTAAGTTTAATGACAATAGTTTAATAATTCTTTAATTGAGCTATGTTCATACCTCACTCTCAGATGTTTCTATTCATGATTGAGGTATAAAAAAGAAAAAAGAGACAGCACCAGCTGTCTCTTTTTTGTGCCCTTTGACAAATGTGAGAAACCAATGTCAACTTCTGCTTCAACTCTATGTCATTTGCTACCTAAAAACATCGTATCATTTCTATATAAACGTATGAGGATGATTATTACACCAACGACTACCAGTATCATTGTGTCTGCTATAGTATCTACCTCTGCAATTGCTCAAAGCGATAGGGTTGATAATGATGCCGGTGTGAATTTTTACCTCAATCCACAAACAATAAACTTCGTAGATGGTAACGCTGAAATAACAGATACTCAGAGTGCTTGGACAGTCATGGCCACTGCGCATAGCCCAACTCAGCCTATATCTGAATTTTTGGACGACTGGGATGCACCTTTAGACTCAGGTGACCATGCTTATGTACAAGGCCGAGCTTCTTTTGAGATTCGTCCTGCGAATAGTGCGATTAGCTATGGTTTAGGATGGCGTTATGATTATTTAATGAGCTTTAGTGAGCAGACTGCTAAGGTCTACTGGCAGTATGAAAACCAGCAGCCCCCAAGCACCAGTCAGACTTATCCTTTGTATTTAGAAGCTAAGCACAATGAAAGAATAGGGGCTAATATTGGTTTTACTAAAAAGGTTTTGCCCAACTGGCAATTAACGACTCGTGCCAACATATGGCAAGGATTGCATGCTTTAGATGGCAAAATAGTAGGTGATTTGAGTACAATCGGACTACCAGCTAGTGAGGTAACAAATATACGCGACAGCTTAGATGAGACGCATGCTGATATCAATTATTATTATGATAAGCCCGCATTAGGCGAAGAAAATCTGGGCTGGAACCCAAACAAGCCTTCAGGATATGGTTATTCGTTTGATTTGCAACTGAAAGGCGATCTATCCGAGAATACAAAATTATCTATTGATGCTTACGATGTACTTGGACGCATGTATTGGAAAGAGATGCCAAGTACCCGTTATACGTTGGATTACGATATCGATGGTCGACCTTTATATACCATAGAAGGGCAGCTTGATACTGATGATGTCACACAGACATTACCATGGCGGGTAGAGGGAAGTCTTCAGCACCAAATAAATAATCACTGGCAGCTTGGTCTACAAGGGCAAGTAAATGATATTCAGGATTTATACCAGCTATCGGCAGGTTATCAGACAGATTATCGTACTTATCCCATGACCATCACAGGACTCATAGAGCCGCAGACGCACGCACTGGGTCTGGCTCTAGACAGTCAATATGGTGGTATCAGACTACTGACAGACAGTCTCGATTGGGGCGAGGCTAAGCGCAGTGAAGTCAGCTTATACGGGCAGTATGCTTGGTAGCTATGATATAAACAAAAGTAGCAGCTCCGCTCAGACTATTCTTTTAGTTGGTCTAACTGTCTTGGATAAATGACAATAGGTCTATCACCTTCAAAATATAAACCTGTCCTAGGTGGCTCATTATCTGACCAAACTATCGGCTGCTGACGATCATCGTAAAAGCCGCGCTTGGTGAACCATTCAATATAATGCGCGGCTCGTAATGAAGCGGCGTCAATCGTCGCAAGAGCGGCTTTATCTCTCTTATCGCACCATTCATGTATCGGAAAGTTTGGCGTTAGCCAATGAGGACAATCATAATCGCCAAGGTCGGTTGTGTTTATCGGTAAAAAGAATCGTCCTTTTATCACACCATAGCGCTTATTTATTTTGACCTGCCCGTGATCTTCCGTATCTACCCACACCGCTCGAAATTGCTTGGTCTGCATGTGCGTCATTTTGCGCTGTAGGTTATCATTAGAGTTAATCCCCACCCAGTTCACAGGCTCAAAAGGCGCTGATCCCATAAAGAACTTGATGGCCAGCTCCCAATGTTCAACCAGCCTCTCTTCATGGTTGTACAAAATCAAATCAAGCTCACCGACAGTCTGCTTACCATTGTACAGCTGCACATTGTTTGCTAGGGTCTCATACGGATGCAGCTTGCGCGCAAAGCCATCTTCTAACCAAAACGATAGCAGTCCCTCAAAATGAAAACCCAGACGATTGGGACTAGGGCGTTTAAGTAAATAACGAGTCAGCTCTTGATAGGCGGCAGTGGTGTCTAGCTCTGTTAATCGCTGCTCATACGCCTCAAACTGAACCTGCCAAAATTGCGCGCTATGAACGGTAACCGCATGGGTGTTCTCATGTGGTGCAAAGTCTAGCCACTGCGTCAAAACATTGGGACATGCCAACACATATGCCAAATCACGTACATAAGGTCGGCGGTAACGCTCCCAAGGTGCGTTATCCATGAGGCGATTAAATGTGGGCTGATTGATAGGCTCGGACATAGGATAGACCAGTGTGAAGAGGTAGCATTTACCCTAACGGCTCGCTCTATAAAAGTCTATAGATGACAAGTATCTGTTAGGGTAGTGCATAGTTGTTTACTTTAGAACATGATACTAATGTGATGGATATGAATGCTGATATCAGGAGGTGATAGCAGGTAGGGTAAAAGGATGCTGAGTATTGTTTTAAGTATTGGCAGTAGCCTTTTTGATATGTTGTTAGGCGCGTTATGTGGTGGTTGCTGCTCCAAATTATGCGGTGTATGCTCTTGCTGAATCATTATCTAGCTCCAATTATGCTGTTGCACTATGTTGTATAACAATCAATAAATAGAGCCTAATAAAATAAAAAGTTATCTGCAGAATTGGAGCAACTAAAGTGACATTTTAGCTAGTAAAATGGTGTTTTAGTCTTTGGTCTGCCTATTACGATGCTTGCTTATGATGTTAGATAATGAGCGTTCTGTATAACCGAGATGTTCAGACTTTCTTTCAAAATAAGAGATTATTTCTCTAGCTGCTTTATCATTGGAATAAATATATTTACCTTTTTCATGCTTTTCACTGAGGTGTTTATCGTGATAAATCAATGCCTTTTGCTGTGAGTTTCTATAGTTGAGAGCTTTTTGTGAACCTCCCTTAGCTCCAATAATTTTATAATTACGTGCTATAACTTCGCTTTCTTCTACATACTCAGATGGGCTTAAACTCTCACCAACTATCGAACCTCCATACATTAATACCGCAGCTTCATGATGCCAACAAGAAACGTCATGAAAATTGAGGTCGAAAGCTAAATAAGCTAACCCCTTATATAAAATCAATCTGATTACTGCCATTAAATTACAGTTTAAAAGCCTATTTTGTTCTTCTGATGTGAATTCTTTTAAAGCATTATGTATTACAGAATTACTTTCTACGTAAACTCCAAATTCAACAGTCATATTTTTGAAAGCTGGCATCACAAATTCATTAAGACCACATTCACAATTATAATCACAGTCACATTCAGGGCTGCCTTTAAAGTCGTTGTTATTTTTATAGTTTAGTTCATTTTCCTTTAAGAATTGGCCAACAACAGACTTTATACTATTTATGAAGGAAAAGTTATTTTCAGATTGAAGTTCACTACATTCATTATCAAGCAGTATCGTTTTTGCAATCTGACTATCCATAGGTTTTGATAAATTGAGTTCAAAATACTTATACATTAACTTATGGTTTCTCGCTTTCTCTTTTTTGCTCTGACTCATATTCACACCTCTACACACCATTAAATCAAAGTAGATATAAGACAAGCCAGCCTAAAACTATATGGATGACTGGCTTTAGATTATTCATCATGCCTTGCAAGATTTTTATTATTATTTGCTCAATCAAAACATCATACAATCCCTAGCCAAATTTAGCACAAAAAAAAGCCAACCATTGAAAACAATGATTGGCTTTTCTCTTTACTGCTATGTTTGGTCGGAACGGCAGGAAGCAAAGTAAAGGCTATATGCCTTGTAATATATAGGTTTGGTAATTTTATATATTAACGATACCAACAATAATACCAACAATCGTTTTTAATAATGCCCTTTTTTGGCTGTTTGCTGCTTCACTCACTATTATTTTGTAATTATTTTCACTGCTTGCCGTTTCAACATTTCTCAACACGGTAGGGCGGTGTAATTGTTCATAGCGTTGTCAGTAGTGACCGCTGCCTAAGTAATTTTTATGCGTCCGCGAAATTAAAAGTTTAGGGGTTGCTTTTTGGCTTCATGGGGTTGTTTCTCTAATAACTGCATACGCTCGCTAATGGCACTTAAATGCGTGCGTATTTCGTGCGTTTCTGTGCGTTTGCTAATTACCACCAATGGCGATTATTTATTGGTGCATCTGCTCAGTAGGTTTTTACGCATTATAAAAAAGGCGTTCACTTGTCCTGAAACTACCTTTAATTCCTTTTAACTTTTTAACATGGCTTTAACCTGATAATTATCGCTGTAAGTCATGCGCTTACGATACTTGTCGCAAAACTACCTTTAACCTCTTTTTGAAACGGTTTTTATTTTGTGCGTGTGGATAGGGGCGGTGTCCTATGGTTTGCCTGTTTAATCTCGATTTATAGCCCCCCTTGATACCTGTACAGAAAGTCCTTTTTTATGGACTCAAGAAAGTCCCCCAGTCTTTTTATAGTAGTCCGAAAAACTGCTCTTTTTATGGACTCGAAGTATTATTTTGATTGCCCTCTAAGATGTCCGAAAACTAGCCAGCATTGGTATAAACTGCACCCGTGCGCGTACTGTTCCCATAACTCTAACGTGTGTAATAACCTGCCTCGTACTTGTTAAGAAACTACCCCTTTTTATGGACTCGCAAAAGTCCCTTTTATGGACTCCGAAAACTAGGTAACGGCAAGATTACGGCAAGGATTAAGCCAGCATTGCGCGGTGTATTATTCGGTTTTGAATGTGAAGTTTTGTGAGGTTCTACTATGTGAGGATTCAGGTTTTCTCAGGTTCTTAATGACAGGTTTTGACAGGTTTTAGCCTTGTGGTGATCTTGGGGTAGTCAGTGCTGCCAACGTTAACAAATGTTAACAGGCAAGGCGGTGCTATTCACTTTTCGATGTTAGGTTTTGTCAGGTTTTTAATTCCGCATTTGAGGTGCGGAACGTTGGGTTTTATTGGGTTCTGCGATGTCCAAAAACCTAGGGGAAACCTTAGGGTTTCTTTACACTATAAAAAGGGCTTGGCAGTGATCGCCTAACGTGTCCGAAAACTATGCTTCTCTATAATTTAATACGGCTATGGAATAGGGTTTTATCTGTGCGCCTTGTACTGTCTGCTCATGCGTCAATTATCTAATGCTGCTAAATGCTCACCTCGTATCATGTGGTATTAAAAGATAGGCTCAAATCTGGGCGTATCTATTTAGGTTTACAGCCCCTTGCTAATTTGGCGTTAAAATTACCTCTTAGACCATACCTAATAAGCGTTTGCGCTTCATTCGTGTTTTAGTGATCCGTAAACACTGGTAAACCTAAATCATGCTTAATACCCCCACCTTTGGGGTTATCTATAATCCGATACAGCCCTACTATAATTTAACCCTAAAATCACCTTATAGCCCGTGATTGGTAAGAGTTTGCGCTCCATTCACTTTTTGGCAGTTCGTAACTAAATAGTTAACTTAAACCACGCTCAATACGCGCAAAACTGCACCTATCTAATTTTTGACGGCTTTATCCTGTTTTGGTGGCATCTATAAGCTGTAGGCTAATGATTGTAATGCTTTGGGCTAACGCTTATCCCATTGGGGGCTGGTGATCGGTAAAACGTGGTAAAAGTAATTGCACTGTTTGGCTGTGTGGTGATCTGCTCCATAAAGGTTTTAAACCTTAACATTTATTAACATGCTGCCAGTGCTCAAACTGATCTCACAATAAGCATCAGGCACGAAAAAAGGCAGACGTTAAACGGCTGCCCCCTTGTTTTAATTGCGCCTTTGCCGTTTTATTGCCGTTTACGCTTCTGCCAGTGGCTCATGGCTGGCTTTAGGGGTCAAGGTCACTTGCAAGCCCATACCATCAATAATCTTTAGCATAGTGTCAAAACGTGGCTTCTCTGATCGCAATGTCTTATAAAGGCTTTCGCGTCTTATGCCTGTCTTTGCTGCCAGCTCGTTCATGCCCTTTGCTTTTGCTACATCATTTAATGCTTCGATAAACTCACTAGGTGCGCCATCAGTCAATATTTCGTTCAGGTAAGCATTGATAAGGGTTTCATCTGTTAGATATTCCGCTACATCAAATCGGCTAGTTTTAATGTTAGTCATTGGGGTGTTCCTTTTCTTGATCCTTAACTTGCTGCCACAAGGTGCAAGCCTTAGAAATATCGTTTGTTTGGCTGTCTTTACTGCCACCTATCAACAATAGATAGAGGGTATCGCCTTGCTTGGCATAATAGACACGGTAACCATTGCCTTTAAATATTCGCATCTCATAGATACCGTTTGTATTGGCTAATGGTTTATGGTCACCAAAGTTACCGCCTTGCGCTCGCTTGATACGTGCCAATATGCCAACTTTGCCTAACGGGTCTTTGAGCTTATGCAACCAACGTTCAAACTGTTCTGTTTGGTCAATATTAATCATAGGGGTAGATTATTAGTAAACTTATAATTTATTGTAAACTTTTGGATAATATATAACAAGCTATGACTGTGCTTGCTGTGTTGTTTATTGTTGATCCATAAAAAAAGGCAGACGATAAACGGCTGCCTTTGATTATTTTTGTCTGCATCTACTTTTGTGCATGGGACAGACGGGACAGACGGGACAGCCCTTACGTGGTATGGCTTACAGCCGTCCCGTTTATGTTTTTAGCAATGGGACAGACGGGACAGAAAAGTTAAAATGTAAAATCCTGTCCCGTTCGTCCCGTTTTGGTTTTTAGCAATGGGACAGCGCAATCCCTTGCTGCATATAGCCTGTCCCGTTCGTCCCGTTTGTCCCGTCCTTTTTCATAGGTTCACAACAAAGTATGTTAGCAGTAACCGCGTAAACAGACGGGCGGTGCTTGCCATTAAATAAAGTATCAGGCGTTTTGTAGATTTTACGGTCACCTTGATTGAGTAGTAACAAGTCGGCTTCCTCTAATACTTGTAAGACTTTGCTTTTGCTAAAAGGCGCACATACGCTGTTAAAAGTTTCTTTAGAAAAATAATAATCCCCCGTATCAGTATTGCGATAGCCTACACGGTTGGGGGTTCTCTCCTCAAAGTCTAAGCGCGTGTTCCTATAACAAGGCTGAAAACGACTTGATCCGTGCTGTTCAATAAACGCCTTGATATGCTCTATGATTTGGCGCTGCTCATGCTCACCATCACGCCCATAGTTATCAAGCCAATTATCTAAGCAAGTCATCACGGCTGTAGTCGCTTGTCCTGCTTGCCAGCCTGTTATACCTGCCTGTGTTGCCAGCTCTCCAGCTGCGCTTACGATAGCGAACCGTTTAGCCACTCTATGCGCTTGTGCTGTCAGGTCGCTGTACTGGCTCATAAAGCTACTTACAAGCTGCCCAGCGTTGGCGGTGGTCGCTGCCTTGTCACTGGTGATATGTTCTAGCCATGCAATGCCAGCTGATCCATAGTAAGCGTGTGACAGCTCTTTGATCCTGTCGGCTTGTGCTTCGCTTGTGTCTGCCAGTACCAAACTATCAAACGTTTTTAACCCTTTGCCAGCATCAGCATCTATATGCGCCACTCGAACCTCAATACCTGCATTGGTTTTTTGTCCTGCTTGTGCCATGAAGTTTTGTAGCGACTCCTCACCATTAGACAGAAAGATAATGCGCCATGTTTTGGCTATGCGATTGTGTCCCGTGGTGGTGCTTCGTCCTTTACCTTGACCATTAGCCAGCATATAAACGGTTTTACCTACTATTTTGGGATCACATTCGCTGATCTCATCAAGTGGCAGAAAACTGTCATTGTGCTCGCTTGCTGTGCCTTCTAGGGCATTGTCAGTGCTACGCCATGTCTTAACGTACCTGTCAGGATTGCCCCATACACTAGCAGCCAATTTAAGCGATAATGACTTGCCCATGCTCGATGAGCCTAAGAGGTGAAAACCGCCCCCGTCATACTCTAATAATTCCAGTAATTGACCAGCGAACGCGCAAGCAATAGAGAAAACAAAACGGCTTTGATCGGCTAGGGGTTTGCACAGCTTATCGCGCCATTGATCTAATGTGCCTTGCTGGATTAGGGTGCTGTTAATACTATTTGCAGACTGATAGACAATAAGCTGCTTACCATCGCTGCCTATGGCTCTGTCAGGTAATATATATTGCTTATCGTGCCAGCCCAGCTTATCCACGCATAACGCCCGTTTGTGGATAGGGTAGTTTTGAATATAGGTGTCTAAGTAATTGCGCTGTTTGGGGTTGGTGGTAATGTTCAATCCTTGACTAGCAAGCTCTTTGCGGTATTCCCTTGCATCGCCTTGCAGTAGTGATAACGGCATTGACCACGTATGTAGCACGCTATCATCATCACGCCACTGTAATAACCGCCCCCATGTACCGCTGCTTGTGTCCCGTGTCTTAGCGATAACCTCTATCGGTGAACAAACAAACGCCTTAAACTTGAAAGTAATGTTTGCTGGGTCATCATCGTTATATTTCACAAAAAACAGCCCATCGTGGTAGAGCTCAAAACGCCCATCACTGTAGATCATTGGTTCATTCAGCTGTGGATCATCGCGCCATTCAGGATAGTAGGCAGTATCTTGTAAATTGATTAGCTGGGTGTCATCAGCTGCCAGTATCGCTTCATAGCTGTCATGCTGCAGCATGGTGACGATATGAGCCACCGTAACCAATGCCTGAGCCTTTACACCTGCCAATAGGTTGATTAAACCCTTATCATCAAGCGTTATAGGTACAGTTACTTGTGATCCGCTGCTCCAGTGCTGCACCATCTTTTTAAGGCATTGCTTGGTTTTGTGAGGGCTAATGATGATTGTTTTATCGCTGCCCATTAGGTAGCTGTAAACATCAATACCATCATCTATATTATCGAACGCTATCACCTCACTGGCTTTATTTGGCTCACCAATGACGATAGCGCCATACCCTGTAGGATCAATGACAATGGGCTTTGCTTTACTGTTTGGTGTATAGAATACCGCGCCTACTATATCGCCTTGTTTGTCGTGCAAACGTAGGGCTATCGTGCCAGCTGTCGGTACTATTTGCGCGTCATCTGTAGTAAGATTGTCGGTAATACTTAGCAAGCTGTCAGGCGGTAGTAGCGCGATTAGCTTTGTCAAAGTAGGATCATCTGCCAGCCCTTGCCGTGTGGCTGCATCAAAACTATTCATTACCACTGTAAAGCCTGTGCTAAATGCACGGGCTTTTTCATGGCTGTCTGTTGGTGTAGTGGTCATCTAGTCCCCCTTGCTTGTGACTGGTTCGGCTTGCGCTGCTCTCTATATTTTTTATAGTAGCTTTTGCGCTTGGCGTGCTTACGGCTTTGCTTTGGTGGGTAGGTTTTCATTGTTCGCCCCCCTTGCCGTAACGGGTCATTGCTAGGGTTTCTTTGATTGAACTTAACTGGCTTTGTAATAAGTCGTGCCACGTGTCAGTGGTGTCATGCGTTAAGCGTGCCATTGATATAGCAACATGAGTTTCTATTTTTTCATAGTGAATAAGTGCTAATAGTTTGCCAATGTCACTTATAACAACGGCTGCGCTTTCAAGATCACAAGCAATATCTGATAACTCATGTGACGACATAATGATAACTTCGGTGTCATCTGCTTCGGTTATGTCTATTACTATGCGTTGGCTGGCTTGGCTGCCCCTGTATAGCGTGGCTATCGCTTGGCGGTTGGCTGGCGTGTCGTGAAATAGTGAGGGTAAGACGTAGCAGTCATCATGATAAGCCCTACCATCAGCGCGATATAGGCACTCAACATTGCCAATATTGATGGTTAGGCAGTCTTTTGACTTTTGGACTAGCTTATATGTGCCATTGCCCACAGACGGACACAGAACGCTATCACCTGCCTTGAATGTGGCTGGTGCGCTGTTGGTAGTGGTTTGAGTGTTTGAGGTCGTACGGATTGAATTAGGCATGATAGCCTCCTGTTAATTTTTGAGTATGTGCCACGCTATACGGTAAAAGTATAGGGTGACGGGTCTTACTCTCGGTCTTAACAGTGACCGCCCCGCATATTCGCCCAAAGGCTATTTTATTTTGCAGCGTCAACCCGTCATAGTCGGTTAGCAAATGGTTTGCTATAGATATGATGGTTTGCCCCCTTGATGCGCTTAGGTGCGCTTGTGGGGCTATGCTTGAATGGATAGGGACAGCTTGAGAGGCTGCGCTATTATCAGGCACAAAAAAAGCCAAAGGTTTACGACTTGGCAAGTCGCTGTTAAGTTTTGAGAGGTCTATATAGTAACCGCTGCTATCATCGGTTGCAATCTGTTTTGGTTGTACTTGCTGGCACGCTACCAATGACAGTAGCAAGCCAATACCTGCCACCCATGCCATAAAGATAGTAAATCTTAGCAGTAAGCCACGTTTACCCGTCTGTTTGCGACTGTGCGCCCCGTGGTGGGCTGTTAGATTAGGTTTGGTATGGTTATCACTCATGACCTGTTACCTCCAACTCAGGCAGTAAGATAAGCCCGTCCATCTGTTCGCTTAAAATGGTTGCCAGCTCACTATTAGCGAGTAGGGCAGACCTTACAGCGACTATTACGCCCCTACTGGTGTCATCATCGGTATGGATAGCACTAAGCGCCATTGCTAGGCTCTCAGCATCGTGTGATAGGTCTTGTATGCGGTCATTAATGACAGACAGATAATAGCTATCTACTGCCACTAGGCGCGGTTCTAATATGTCGTTTGATTGGCTCATTTAGTTCACCTCACTGTTAGATAGTTCGCTTTCAAGTAATGTCTGCTCATCAAGCCAATAGACCGAAAACCGCTTGTCATTGTGCGTGACTATCTCGCTTTGAATGGTTAGCCCTGCGGTTCTCAGGTCATGTATGCGCTGTGCTAAGCATGTGATCTGATAAAGGCGGTAAGCGTCCCATGTGGTAATGGTTGCGCCTGTCATCAGGTGTGCTCTAACAGTGTCAATCTGTGTCTTAGGTGCTGGCTCATTGGTCACTGGGGCGGTGGTGGTTGCTGTGGTCATCATGGCTCTATACCTCGCTTGTGGTTGAGGTGTGAGAATTAAGCCATTCGTGAACGTCTGCATAGCTCCACGCTGTCATGGTAGGGCTTAGCTTTCTGCCAGCTGGGAAACGCCCGTCCTTGCTCCATTCAAACAAGGTGGTTTTGCTAAAAGGTAAGAACGGCAAAATGTCCTTTGCTCTGCCCATACCAGTAGTAGGCAGTTGCATAGCTGGACTGTTTGCGTTGGTTGGTTCGGTATCGTGCAAGGTGTTATCAGTAAAAGGAATTACTGGGGTGTTTTGGGTTGGGTGTGTCATTGTGTGTAGCTCCACTAAATGACGCTACGGCATGTAACGTCCAGTGGTTCTACTTTAGGGGGTGGGGTTATTTGCAGCACCCTAGCTGGGGTGAAGTCACGCCCTAAATGGGGTATGAGTTTATTTTGGGGTGGTGTCTAATCATGGTTATATTATTTCTTTTTTGCATCACTCAAAATAGAATTAGCATCACTAAAGCGAGTTTCTAAAGTGCTTTTACCTTGTCCGTATATTCCTTTATCTGTAATTTCACTAATAATGACTGCTTGGCTTGAAAATGGTTGTTTATGGTCAATTCCTTTAGGCGTGACCATCAATTCTAATAATAAGCCTATGGTAGTCTGATAGCTTTTTTCGGTACGTTCACTCAATTGTTGATAGTCACCAGCTGGCTTGTCTGCCAGTGCTGCATTAGCTTGTGCTAATTGGTTCTCAAGGTCTGATATTCTTTTTTCTGCTACCTGTTGAGTTAAAGCTGTCTTTTTCTTTGTGCTTTCAAAGTTGCGTTTGCAGTAGTCGTAATCTGACTCAAGATTTTTATAATCTACTGATAACTTATCTAACTCATTTTTGCATTTGTCTAGCTGCTCTCTACTACTTTTATATAGCTTCTCTCGGATTTCGTAAAGAGCTTCAGGTGATCCTTTCTTGTTGAATAGTTCTTGATATTGAGCTTTGAGCTTCTCGTTATCAGCTCTCAATATATCGTATTCTTTAGGCAAGCCTTGATAGAATGCTAACTCGTCACCCTCGCTTGTGTAGTCTGCATCTGTTATATCGGGTGACTCAGTATTAAATATTATTTGTTCAGGTATCTGCATACCTAAATTAACTAGCTGTTCTACAAATCTCTTTTTGCCAAAACCTAGCTTATAAATTGGACTGCCTGTTCCAATACCTTTATGGTCGATACACTCTTTTAACTCATGAGTAATAGACTCAAAAGTAATATAGGGTTCGCAAGTTGATTGCTCGTAACTACTGCATACATACACGGCTTTGACTGAGTGTGGGGTAATCAGTAGTAAATAAGTCTGCTTTCTTAGAAATGAGCTTGTTACAAGTTCAAAGGCTTCTTGTAGAGTGCCTTTGCCATGTTCTGATACAAAAGAAACGCTATCAAAAATTGATATGAACTGTTTATCTTTACGCTGTTTTTGTTGTTCAAAAAAACTCATGTTCACACCTTTACACACCCTTAATTCAAAATAGGTGCAAGGCAGTGCCAGCCTAAAGGTGTGTGAACGGCTGGCTTTCGGGTAATTAGTCCTAGCCTTGCATAGTTGTTACAGCATGGTATTAGCCATGCTTTTGTGTTTGTTGTTTGAAGTCTGCACGGATCACATTATCCATCTTGCCAGCATAAGCATTATCAATGAAGTTCGCCCATTCATTCATCATCTTGGTTCTATAGGGTAAATGCTGCGCTCCGTTGTATGCCTTGCTGATCTTGTTTTCTTTCTCATGTGCTAGCTGTAGCTCTATCGCTTCGTGCATATATTCCTGTTCATGTAGGGTAGTGCTGGCAAGTCCACGGAAACCGTGCCCTGTCATACGCCCTTTATAACCCATGCGCCATAGGGCAGTGATAAAAGCATTGGTACTGTATGGCTTACGGGTCGAGGGATTAAAGAAAACGTATTGATCCGAAAAACCTAGCGCCTTGATCTGCTCCAGTATCGCCATTGTTTGCGGTGCAAGTGGTACTAGGTGCGGTCTATCCATTTTCATTTTATCAGATGGTATGCGCCACAGCTTATCTTTGTAGTCTATTTCTGACCATTCCATGAACCTAAGTTCCTGAGTACGCACAAACGTATAGCATAAAAACCATAAGCCCAGCTTCACCAGTAGATCACCATCATAGGCGTTAATGTCTTGAAGTAGTTTAGGTAGTTGCTGGCTGGTCACACGGCTATGGTGCTTCACCTTATGCGGTTTTAGTGCTTCGGTTAGGTCGGTGGCTGGGTTGAGGTTGGTTAAGCCTTCACGTATGGCTTGTTTGAATATCTGCCCCGTTTGACGCATTGCACGCCTTGCCATATCACTAGCGCCCCTCGCTTCGATAGCTTTACCGATAGCCAAAACATCAGGCGCGGTTATGTCCTCTATATTCATGTGACCAATGACGGGCTTAATATCGCGCTGGTACTGTGAATAGTCACGGCTATAGGTGGTAGGGGCTATGTGTGCTTTGCGGTCATCGTGCCAACGCTGGGCTATAGTATCGAACGCCCTTGATCCGTCATTGTCTGCTTGTGTCTTTTTCTTATCGTCTTTTGGGTTGATACCATCAGCTATTAGTCTTTTGATCTCAATATTGCGCTGTCGTGCATTCTGTAGGCTCATTACTGGGTAAGTGCCAATAGTGAGGGTTTGCTGCTTACCTTGCCAGCGGTAGGCGCTGATCCATGACTTAACGCCCGTATAACGCACCCATAATTGAAGCCCGTTACCATCACTATGTTTATCAGGTCGCTTTGTATCAATCGAGGTGGGGCTAGGGGCTAGCTTGTTGATACTGGTATGGGTTAGGGGCATGGGGTCTATCCTTTGTTGGTATTGTCCATGTTGGTATTGCTCGATACCAACAATAATACCAACATTCTATATGGAACGCCATACACCTACAAAGTGGTGAAAACCTGAAAAACGCCCAAAATAAAGGGCAGACGGTCTATGACGGTCTGCCCTAAATCTATGTTTGGTCGGAACGGCAGGATTTGAACCTGCGACCACTACACCCCCAGTGTAGTGCGCTACCAGACTGCGCTACGCCCCGAGTGACTGACTATTTTACGCAAAATTATGTATATTGCAAGGGCTATTTATATCAGCCAAAATCTACCACATTATTCTACGCATTACAGTCAGCTTCTCTACTGCATAGGGAGTGTTAACCCAACAGCTCTTTTAGAATTTGGTTCACTTGCTGCGGGTTAGCACTACCGCGGCTGGCTTTCATGACTTGACCGACCAGACCGTTAAAGGCTTTTTCTTTACCACCGCGATATTCTTCAACCATCGCTTCATTTTTTGCGATGACTTCTTCGACCATTGCTTTGATAGCGCCAGTATCGGTCTCTTGCTTGAGGCCTTTTTCTTTGATGATCTTATCTGCGGCATCATCATCGTTGCCGCCTTCACGCTCATATAGCGCACTAAAGACTTTCTTGGCCAGTTTGCCAGATAGCGTGTCATCTTTGATACGCTTAAGCATACCAGCCAATTGCTTGGCGCTGATAGGAGAGTCGACAATATCTTTATCATCTTTGTTGAGAGCACCAAGTAGATCGCCCATCACCCAGTTGCCAGCCATTTTGGCATCTGCTTGCCCAACTTCTGCGACCACAGCTTCAAAATAATCAGCAATTTGACGACTACCAGTCAAGATACGAGCGTCATATTCTGACAGACCAAGCGCTTCTTCAAAGCGTGCGCGGCGAGCGACTGGCAGCTCTGGCATTGCTGCTTTGATCTCATCAACGGTATGTTGCTCGATACGGACAGGTAGCAGATCAGGATCAGGGAAGTAGCGATAGTCGTTGGCGTCTTCTTTGGTACGCATGGTACGCGTTTCGTCACGCTCTGGATCATATAGCATGGTTGCTTGTACGACTTTGCCACCATCTTCTAGGATATCGATTTGACGTTCGATTTCACGATTGATAGCACGCTCGATAAAGCGGAACGAGTTTAGGTTTTTCAGCTCAGTACGTGTACCAAGATCAGCGCCTGGCTTGCGCACAGAGACGTTACAGTCACAGCGGAATGAGCCTTCGGCCATCACGGCGTCTGAGATACCTAGCCACGTGACCAGCTGATGAATGGCTTTGATGTAGGCAAGTGCTTCGTGAGCTGAGCGCATGTCTGGCTCAGAGACGATTTCGATTAGTGGCGTGCCAGCACGGTTGAGATCGACACCCGTCATACCATCGACGGCATCATGTACCGATTTACCGGCATCTTCTTCTAGATGCGCGCGAGTGATACCCATACGTTTAGGGTATTCGTTCTTTTCACCTTCATTAACCACGACATCGATATAGCCAACGCCTACGATAGGATTGGCCATCTGGGTGATTTGATAGCCTTTAGGCAGGTCAGGGTAAAAGTAGTTTTTGCGGTCAAAGGTATTGAACAAACCTAGCTCAGCATTGACGCCGATACCGAATTTTAGCGCGCGATCGACCACACCAGCATTTAGTACGGGTAATACGCCAGGCAGACCCAAATCAACGATACTGGCTTGGCTGTTTGGTTCATGACCAAAGTCAGTCGGCGCACTTGAGAATATTTTACTTTCTGTATTTAGCTGGCAGTGAATCTCGATACCGATGACCACTTCATAGCCATCGACAAATAGCTCTTTACGCACAGCGTGTTCACGGACGGCATTGTTATCAGTAGTAGCTGTACTCATTATACCGTCTCCTTTGCGATGGTAGAGTGTTGTAGGTGATGATCAGTATGCTGCTGGAATAGATGCGCAGTCGTGAGCAATTGACTCTCTTGCCAATGCTTACCGATTAATTGCAAGCCAATAGGTAGGCCTTCTGTCGTCAAACCAACTGGCTGACTGAGGGCGGGTAGACCCGCTAGGTTGACCGCGATGGTATAAACGTCACCTAAATACATCGTTGCAGGATCTAGGTCTTCACTGAGCTTATAAGCCGCAGTCGGTGCAGTTGGGCTAGCAATCACATCACAGCTAGCAAATGCTTCATCGAAATCTTTAACGATTAAGCGGCGAATCTTCTGTGCTTTAGTATAGTAAGCATCGAAGTAACCAGCAGATAGCGCATAAGTCCCGGTCAAGATACGGCGCTGTACTTCAGGGCCAAAGCCTTCAGAACGTGAGCGCGTGTATAGATCGATAAGGTCCGTTGGGTTTTCACAGCGATAGCCAAAGCGTACGCCATCGAAGCGTGACAAGTTCGAAGACGCTTCGGCAGGTGCTAGCATATAATAGGTGGCAAGCGTGATCTCAGGATCAGTGATGTTTACTTCTACAATCGTTGCGCCTAATTCTTCGTATTTCTTTAAAGCGGCACGTGCTGCTTGTTCGACTTCGCTATCAAGCCCTGTACCAAAGTATTCTTTAGCCACACCAATACGCAAACCGTCAAATGGCTTATCACCAGCCGCAGCCTCTGCATCATTGATGTCTTGTACATAGTTAGGCATATCGTATTTGATCGAAGTGGCATCGCGTGGATCGTGACCAATCATTGGCTGTAGCAAATAAGCACAATCTTTTGCACTGCGTCCCATGCTACCAGCTTGATCTAGACTTGAGGCATAGGCAATCATACCAAAGCGTGACACACGGCCATAAGTAGGCTTGATACCTGTTAAGCCACAGAATGAGGCAGGCTGACGAATAGAGCCACCTGTATCACTACCGGTAGCAACAGGGACAAAACCTGCGGCAACGGCGGCGGCACTACCACCTGACGAGCCACCAGGGACGCGCTCTAGGTTCCAAGGGTTCTGTACCGTGCCATAGTATGAGCTGCTGTTATCTGAGCCCATCGCAAACTCATCCATATTGAGCTTACCTAAGCTAATCATGCCCGCTTTGTCGATGTTAGAGACGATAGTCGCGTCATATGGTGAGACAAAGTTATGCAGCATCTTAGAGCCACAAGTCGTCAGTACGCCTTGGGTACAAAAGATGTCTTTGTGCGCCATCGGTACGCCAAGTAGTGGACGCTGATCGCCTTGTGCACGCATCTCGTCAGCGGCTTTTGCTTGTGCGCGTGCTGTCTCAGAGGTATGCGTGATAAAGCTATTGATCTTGCTATCTAGCGCATCGATACGCTTAATGTAATGCTCAGTTAATTCTGCGCTGCTAAATTGTTTGTTTTGCAAGCCAGCAATCAGCTGCTCGGTACTTAATAAATGAAGTTCAGACATAAGGTGTCGTCCGTCAAAATGTGAATAGCATAAAATAAAATAGGATAATGGCAAATGCGTGGTTGTGTTATTCAGCCAATATTATTCAATCACCTGAGGTACAAGGTATAAGCCCTCTTCGACAGCAGGGGCGACTGACTGATTGCGCTCGCGATTGATATCGTGTTTGGCTACATCAGCACGTAACTCTTGGCAAGCTTCATGGATATTGGCTAGTGGTTTGATGTCTGTGGTATCAACGTTAGATAAGGTATGCATCAATTTTAATACTTTACTGATATCATCGGCATAGCTATCGGCAGTGCTTTCATCGACACCCAAGCGCGCAAGGTTGGCAACTTCTAGGATTTCTTCGCGGCTGACAGTGTTGTCAGACGTTGCTGGTTGCTGAGACATAGTTTCTCCAGTTAAGGACAGTTTTGTTAGAGTTAGAATGGTTGACTACGATAGTCAGGATACGTAAGCACTAAAATACAATTGGCGATAAAGTTGGCTTATTATAAAGCATCTGACCCAAGTTTACAGAGCATGAGGCTTGATTGGTGCACAATATCCATCAACACACCGTATCAATCAGGGCAGAGTGCCGACATAGCAATATACAAATACTTGCAAAACTGACCGAATAATTCATGATTGATTTTCAATTGCTTCCCAATTAGGTTCTAAAATACGTTACAGTATGCACCTACTACTAAGCAAAACAATTATCTGCCTGTAGAGCCTTGTTAGTTATCACATTAAAAGCGGTTTCATTGAGTTGAATGATAGTCACTACTATTTCAAACTTTGTAACAACTTTTAGCGTCTCAGACAAAATTCCTTGCTTACTGATGCAAATACCTATGTTTTTTTTGAGCTAAATCGGTATAATTTAGCTCAGTTTTTCATATCATCATTATTGCTTAGGTTTGACTGGTTGCGATGATTCACTTTCGCTCCCGTTAATGTCTAACGACGACCTGCTCAACACTGACGAGTAACACCTCAGTCAATCTCATTCGCCTCATTCGTAAGACGCTGGATATATTAGTCATGAACCTGTTTGGATTTTTATCAAATAATATCGCTATCGACCTCGGTACTGCGAACACCCTTATTTTTATTCCTAATAAAGGCGTCGTACTTGACGAGCCTACGGTGGTCGCATTACGAAGCAATCGTACTCAAAACCCGACCGTCGCTGCTGTGGGTATCGATGCCAAGCAAATGCTGGGTCGTACGCCTGCCAATATCACAGCGATTCGCCCGCTAAAAGACGGTGTGATTGCTGATTTTGAAGTGACGCAAAAAATGCTAAAACACTTCATCACTAAGGTAAAAGCCAAGCGTTTTATGGCACAGCCTAACGTGGTGGTATGTGTGCCATGTAAGTCTACCTTGGTTGAGCGTAAGGCGATTCGTGAGGCAGTATCATCAGCAGGCGCGAGCAAAGTGTTATTGCTAGAAGAGCCAATGGCTGCGGCTATCGGTGCTGGCATGCCTGTTCATGAAGCCAGTGGTTCTATGGTTGTTGATATCGGTGGTGGTACAACTGAGATTGCCGTTATCGCGCTATCTGGTTGCGTCTATGCTGAGTCTATCCGTATCGGTGGCGACATGTTTGATGAGGCGATTATTACACATGTGCGCCGTACGCATGGTTGTGTGATTGGTGAGACGACCGCTGAGCGCATCAAAAAAGAAGTTGGCTCTGCATTGAATGAAAATAGCCAGCTAGAAGTAGAGGTTCGTGGTCGTAGCATGGCAGAAGGCGTACCAAAGACCTTTATCGTCAATTCAGAAGAAGTACAAAAAGCATTGACTGACCCATTAAGCGGTATTATCAGCGCAGTCAAAGTCGCCCTTGAGCAGACGCCGCCAGAGTTGTCATCAGACATCGCAGAGCGTGGTATCGTATTGACGGGTGGTGGCGCATTGCTACGCGATCTTGACAAGCTTATCTCACAAGAGACTGGCTTACCAGTGACGGTAGCAGAAGACCCATTAACCTGTGTTAGCCGTGGTGGTGGTATCGCCCTTGATTTCATCAATAACAAAAGCCTGAACATGATTTTTGTGTAAACAGCTTTTGCTCATGAGTGTTATGCCCACATACCTTTGCTATCGCTATTATCCCGCTTCAGGATGGCTGACATAACCCATGAGATGACAAGTAAATAACATTAAAGGTAGCCAATTGCGCTGCCTTTAATTGCATTAATCCATGCTAGAACCCGATATCACCGATAAACATTCATGCTCTAAATAAGTGCTATTGCTCATTTTAGAATTCTTAAATTAGACGACTTATGACTCCAAGTATCTTTGCGCGCCAAGCGTTATCACTTCGTAAGACTGCCATTGTATTGATAGCAGCCTTGATACTGATGTGGTTTGATAGCAAAAACTCGGAATGGTTCAATCCAGTACGTAGTACCAGTCATGCTGCCATGCAGCCTATTTATGAGATGTCTCTATTACCGAGCTATGCCAAGCATTGGGCGAGTGGTAGTTTGCAGTCAAAAGAAGCGCTGCGCCGCGAAAACATGCAACTAAAATCACAACTCATCCATGCACATGCCAAACTGCAGCAACAAGATTATATCTTGGCGCAAAACGCACGCTTGCAGGGGATTTTATCAACCACTAAGCCTGAGCAGTTTGATCTAAACTTAGCTCAAGTCATTGGTACAGATACCAACTTGCTCAGACAGATTGTTGTGCTCAATAAAGGCAAGCAAGATGGTGTACAAGTGGGACAAACGGTCATCGATGAAGATGGTATTTTAGGACAGATCATTAACGTCTATCCTAATACAAGCCGTTTGTTGTTGATTACAGATGAGCAGCAGTCAGTGGCTGTCACTGTCAAACGTACTGGTCAGCGTGCTATCGTAACAGGCCAAGGTATCCCATCTGCACTGAGCCTAAACTATGTCTTTAAGACTTCA
The DNA here is from genome assembly GCF_904846415.1 of Psychrobacter piscatorii. GTDB lineage: Bacteria > Pseudomonadota > Gammaproteobacteria > Pseudomonadales > Moraxellaceae > Psychrobacter > Psychrobacter piscatorii. Next base: position 77,924 of record NZ_CAJHAR010000005.1, read on the forward strand.
GATGTGCGTGTGGGTGATGAGTTGGTATCATCTGGTTTGGGTGGGCGAATTCCAGCGGGCTATCGTGTTGGCCGCATTGCACACATCAAAGATGAGCAAGCGGATAATTTTAGAAGTATCGAGGTTACGCCCTCTGCAAACTTCATTGATAATGCGTACGTATTGATACTCCAAGACAAGCTACTCAATAAAAACGACACTGCTATTGGTCAGTAGCAAAGATACATTAACACTTTATGCAAAACTACCAAATGGCTCATCAAATTTTTTGTCCATAGTATCCTATCAATATTCAATCAACCATCTCACAGTAGCCACTATACAATCGCTAAGGTAAGTACTCATGTCGTATCCTGATTCTGAGAATTCAACGGCACTGTTGATTGTGGTCATTGTTCTAAGCTTTATCATTGCTTCATCGCTCAATGTCTATCCATTAAGTCCAAGTATGGCAACACTGCGGCCCATGATTATGATTATGGTGCTGATATATTGGCTACTGTTCCAGCCGCGCTATGTGGGTATCTTTACTGCATTTACCATCGGGCTTATTGCAGATTTGCTGATGGACACCCATCTAGGTCAGCAAGCCTTTGCCGCTGTCGTGGTGGCACTAGTGATCAAAATTACTAGTATCTATGTTAGACAACTAAATACCATCAGCGCATGGTTGATAGCCAGTTTAGGGTTAGTTGTTTTTCAGCTAAATTTATGGATGCTGCAGATGTTTATCCAAAATACTTTTATCGCAAAATCTGCTTTGTCGCTTATGATGAGTATTATCAGCTGGCCACTTGTCTTATTGGCTTTACGCAAATTTGCGCGTTGATGATATTTATTAACTTACCTATAGAATATCTAAAAAATACATACCTCATAAATCTGTAAATGAAGAGAAGAGCGATGGATATCATTTTAGCGTCTGGTTCGCCGCGCCGTCGAGAGCTACTAGCAAGAGCACAGTTAGATTTTAGAGTGTTGAGCGTAGATATTGATGAAACGCCGCAAGATAATGAGTTACCCAAAGACTATATTGAACGTATGGTCGCTACCAAAGCCATAGCTGCCATAGAGCAACTAAACGAAACGTTAGAAATCGATGAGAACGGTGTCAGCGAATCAATTATCATTTTGACTTCTGATACCATCGGTGTGTTACCAGATGGCAAGACAGTACTGGTCAAACCGACCGATCGTGAGCACGCTTATAGCATGTGGCAGCAGATGTCAGATAATATCCATGAAGTATGGACTGCCGTACAAGCCACCAAAATACAGCGGCTACCTAAAGTAATAGAATACAATGCATCAGAGCGCACTCAAGCGTTTCAGATTATCGACCAGCAGCAAATTACTGAGCGTACAGAAGTGACCTTCATACCGTTGACTATAGAGATGATGAGCAATTATTGGGACAGTGGGGAGCCTGCTGATAAAGCGGGTGGCTATGGTATTCAGGGTTTGGGTGCTGCTTGGGTGAGTCGTATCAACGGCAGTTATACCAATGTCGTTGGGTTGCCACTGGCGCAAACGCTGGCCTTAATCAAAGACATGATAGAAGGCAGTGAGGATATTGTTGAACCGTTATAATTACATATGCACATAATGACACGGTAGGGCAATGGGCAAGAGCAAGGCGCATTTGTTACACTGTCAATCTAATAGACGATGACCGTCTGATAAGAAAGCTGAGAGATAAGAGAAAAAACTATGTCCGAAGAGCTGCTGATTAATATTAGTCCAATGGAATCCCGTGTTGCGGTTTTAGATAATGGCATCTTGGGTGAGATTTATATTGAGCGACATCACAAACTGGGTTTGGTCGGTAATATTTATCTGGGTACAGTCGTACGTGTCCTTCCAGGCATGCAGGCAGCCTTCGTTGATATTGGTCAATCGCGGACAGCATTTTTACATGTTAATGATATGCAGCGTGAGCCTCGCCCTGTTGCAGAAGACAAAAGCAAAGCCGCTACGAATGACAAAAAAGATAATAGTGACAATAGCGCCACCACAGAAACATCCACGGATAGCTTAGCAGTCACACCACCTGTTGTCAGTACTCAAAGTACAGAGGTCGTGCCTGTTTCTAAGACCTTGATTCAGCATCGATTACACGAAAGCCAGCGTATCTTGGTACAAGTCACCAAAGACCAGTTGGGTAGCAAAGGCGCTCGCTTAACCACCAACATATCATTACCATCCCGCTATCTGGTCTATTTGCCATCAAGCGATCATATCGGTATATCACAGCGTATTGATGGTGAAGAAGAGCGCACGCGTCTAAAAACTGAGCTTAGTAGCTTAATGCAAACGGTCAATCTAAAAGGTGGACTCATCGCTCGTACTGCGACTGAGCGTGTCCCTGTCGATAAGCTAGAAGAAGATATCTACTATCTGTTGCAGCTATGGCGTACTATCTGTGCTCGCCGCCAAGAGATCAATCATCACCAAAGCTCAGAACTTATTTATCAAGAACTATCGCTACCACTGCGCTCTATTCGTGACTTGGTACATGCTGATACCGAAAAAGTCATCATTGATAATACGCAAATCTATGAACAAGTCAGATACTTTGCCAAAGAGTTTGTACCGTTTATTTACGATAAAATCGTGCATTATACGGCAGAGCAATCACTGTTTGACGTGCATCGGGTTGAAGATGATTTACGTGACGCATTAAAACGTCGTGTCGACCTAAAGTCTGGTGGCTATTTGATTATTGACCAAACAGAAGCAATGACGACAATTGATGTCAATACAGGCTCTTTTGTAGGCGGTCGCTCATTAGAGGACACTGTCTACAAGACCAACCTAGAAGCCACACATGCTATTGCACGTCAGCTGCGCCTGCGTAACCTAGGCGGCATTATCATTCTTGACTTCATTGATATGCTAGAGCAGCAGCATAAGGATGATGTATTAGAGAGCTTGCAGGCGCAGCTGACTCAAGACTATGCCAAAACCAAGATTACGCAGGTTAGTGAGCTTGGATTGGTAGAGATGACACGTAAGCGCACGCGTGAGTCACTAGGGCAGCAGCTCTGTGAGCCTTGCTCAACCTGCCAAGGTCGCGGGTTTGTCAAAACCGCAGAGACAGTTTGCTTTGAGATATTCCGCGAAATCATGCGCTGTGCTCGCACTTATAACTCTCCCAAAAAGTTCACCGTTGTCGCTCATGCTGCTGTAATTGACTTACTACTAACGTCAGAGTCAGACACAGTAGCGGATTTAGAGTACCTACTGGGTAGAGTGATTACTTTTGATGTAGAGAATTTATATACCCAAGAGCAGTATGATATTGTTTTAGATTGATATTGTTGGGTACAGTTAGTAAGTTTTGGTGATGAGGCTGTGCATGATTAAAGCGATCTGTAGGAGTCAGCATCTTTAACCCTTTGGTAGATTGCTCTTGCAATACCCAAAATACTGTGTATAATATACACCACTGAATTATATATGCGCAGCTGACTAAAAAAGCTGGCGCTATTACAGCTGGAGCATCGTTTCTAGCACTATTTCATTATGCCTTTGCTGACATCCGTTATAGGAGAGTTGGCGGGGCTTTAAACTATTTTGCTTTTGGCACGCTATAAGTTCGGATAAAGAACTCATTCTGGTTAAGAACAGAAGGCCGCTTTAAGTGAATATTTAACCAAACTGCTTTTGATCATGATCTTGCGACGCAAGAATGACGAAAGCACATATTAGGAGCTTGCTGGCATGGCTAACCAGAGAATCCGTATCCGTCTTAAGTCTTTTGATCATCGTCTGATCGATCAATCTGCACAAGAGATTGTTGATACTGCAAAGCGCACCGGTGCGCAAGTTTGTGGTCCTGTACCGTTGCCGACTCGCATTGAGCGCTTCAACGTTCTAACCTCACCACACGTTAACAAAGACGCGCGTGACCAGTACGAAATTCGTACTCACAAGCGTATGGTTGATATCGTTCAGCCTACTGACAAAACTGTGGATGCGCTAATGAAATTAGATTTAGCGGCGGGTGTTGACGTCCAAATTGCTTTGGGTTAATGCACATTACACACCCAACCCATTAATATAAGATATAAAGAGGTCTAAAATGGCGATCGGTTTAGTCGGTAAAAAATGCGGCATGACCCGTGTCTTCACTGAAACAGGCGCATCTATCCCTGTAACAGTGGTTGAGGTCGATGCAAACCGCATTACTCAAGTAAAAAATACTGATGTAGATGGTTACCAAGCCATCCAAATCACCACAGGTACTCGTCGTGACAGCCGCGTAACAGCCGCACAAAAAGGTCACTTCGCGAAAGCTGGCGTTAAAGCTGGCCGTGGTGTTTGGGAGTTTCGTGTCAACGATAGCGATCTTGAAGGTCGTGAGATTGGCGGTGAGATTCTAGCTGACTTGTTCGAACAAGGTCAGATGGTTGATGTGACAGGACAGAGCAAAGGTAAAGGCTTCCAGGGTCCTATCAAACGTCACAACTTTAGTATGCAAGATGCTACTCATGGTAACTCAGTGTCTCATCGTGCACATGGTTCAACTGGTCAAAACCAGTCACCAGGTAAAGTATTCAAGGGCAAAAAGATGGCGGGCCAGATGGGTAACAAGCGTGTTACTGTTCAAGGCCTAGAAGTGATTTCGGTTGACGCCGAAAAAGGGTTACTTGTCATCAAGGGTGCTATCCCAGGTGCCACCGGTGGCGATGTTATCGTACGTCCGTCAGTCAAAGCCTAAGCAAGGGGATTAACGTGGATTTAAAAACAGTTACAGGTGCGGCGGTTGAGCTTTCTGATACGGCATTTGGTCGTGAATTCAACGAAGCACTAGTGCATCAAGTCGTCACCGCTTATTTAGCTGGTGCTCGCCAAGGTACACGCGCACAAAAAACCCGTGCCGAAGTTTCTGGCGGTGGTATTAAGCCATGGCGCCAAAAAGGTACTGGTCGCGCTCGTGCGGGCTCTATTCGTAGCCCAATCTGGCGTTCAGGTGGTCGTGCATTCGCTGCAAAACCACAAGATTGGTCACAGAAAGTAAACCGTAAAATGTATCGCGGTGCGATGCAGTGCATCCTAGCAGAATTGATTCGTCAAGAGCGTCTGATTTTGGTAGAAGAGTTGAGCGTTTCTGGGCCGAAAACTAAAGAACTGATTGCAAAGCTAAATGAGCTTGGTGCACCTCGTGCATTGATCGTCACTAAAGAAGTTGACGAGAACTTATACTTAGCTGCTCGCAACATTCCACACGTCAATGTACTTGGTACAAACGAAGTGGATCCAGTGAGCTTGATCGCATTTGATAAAGTGATCATGTCAGTTGAAGCTGCGAAACAATTTGAGGAAGCACTAGCATGAACAACGCAAGACTTTATCAGGTCTTAAGAGGACCTGTATTCTCAGAAAAATCTCAAATGCTTGGCGACTCACTTGGTGTGCAGGTATTTAAAATTGATTCTAATGCTACTAAGCTTGAAGTCAAGAAAGCAGTTGAGTTGATGTTTGAAGGTGTTGAAGTTACTAAAGTAAACACTTTGAATGTTAAAGGTAAGACAAAGCGTTTTGGTAAAAGCATCGGCCGTCGTAATGACTACAAAAAAGCCTATGTTACCTTAAAAGCTGGTCAAGATGTACAAATGGCTGATGCTGGTGAAGACGTAGTGAACACTACTACTTCTACTAGTGAAACAGCGAATAACGAATAAGGATTACACTCATGCCTATCGTAAGAGCAAAGCCAACATCACCAGGCCGTCGTTTTGTTGAAAAAGTTGTGCATCCACACCTTTATAAAGGTCGTCCTTATGCAGCGCTTCTAGAATCAAAAAGTAAGTCAGGTGGTCGTAACAATAATGGTCGTATTACTACTCGTCACATTGGCGGTGGTCATAAGCAACATTATCGCATTATCGACTTCAAACGTACTAAAGACAATATCCCAGCTGTGGTAGAGCGTATTGAATACGATCCTAACCGTACTGCACATATTGCATTACTTAAGTATGCTGATGGCGAACGTCGTTACATCATCGCTGCTAAAAAACAAGCAGTTGGCGATACAGTAATGTCAGGCGAGACGTCTCCAATTCGTCCAGGTAACTGCTTACCGCTAAAAAACATCCCATTGGGTACTGTGATTCACAATATCGAGCTTAAAATCGGTAAAGGTGCACAGATGGCTCGTTCTGCGGGTGCTAGCGTTCAGTTATTAGGCCGTGACGGTATCTATGCTATTCTACGTCTACGTTCAGGCGAAACACGTCGTGTACACGTAAACTGCCGTGCTGTTATTGGTGAAGTTTCTAACACTGAAAACAACTTGAAATCACTTGGTAAAGCTGGTGCTTCACGTTGGCGTGGTGTTCGTCCTTCAGTTCGTGGTGTCGCTATGAACCCGGTTGATCACCCACATGGTGGTGGTGAAGGTCGTAACAAAGGTCGCCATCCAACTAGCCCTTGGGGTCAGAAGTCTAAAGGACTTAAAACGCGTCATAACAAGCGTACTGACAACATGATCATCCGCCGTCGCGCCAAGAAGAAATAAAGGAAGAATTTCATGCCTCGTTCATTGAAAAAAGGTCCATTCATAGACGCGCACTTATTTGCTAAAGTTGAGAATGCATTAGACACCAACTCACGCAAGCCAATTAAAACTTGGTCGCGCCGCTCGATGATCCTACCACAAATGGTTGGCCTAACTTTATCTGTCCACAACGGCCGTACTCACGTACCGGTTATCGTAAGTGAGCAGATGGTTGGTCATAAACTAGGTGAATTTGCCCCGACTCGTACGTATCGTGGTCATGGCATTGACAAAAAAGCTAAGAGATAAGGTGCTTACCATGGAAGTAACTGCAAAATTACGCGGTGCCGCCATATCGGCACAAAAAGTTAGACTCGTTGCTGATGAAGTTCGTGGCAAATCTATTGAGCGTGCTTTGGATATCCTAACGTATAGCAATAAAAAAGGCGCTGTGTTTGTTAAGAAATGTCTTAACTCAGCCATCGCCAATGCCGAACATAATCACGGCCTAGATATCGACGACCTTAAAGTCGCTACTATCTATGTTGATGAAGGCATTACGCTAAAACGTATCCTACCACGTGCCAAAGGTCGCGCTGATCGTATCAGCAAGCGTACTTGTCACATCACTATAAAGGTAGGAGAATAAGTTATGGGTCAAAAAGTACATCCAATCGGAATTCGTCTTGGTGTTGTAAAAAAGCATAATGCAAACTGGTATGCTAACCCTAAACAATACTCAGAATACCTAATCAACGACATTCAAGTCCGTGAATATTTACGCAAAAAGCTAGATAACGCAATGATCAGCAACATCATGATCGAGCGTCCTACTGGCGCTGCTAAGATTACCATCGCCACTGCGCGCCCTGGTATCGTTATCGGTAAGAAAGGCGAAGATATCGAAAGACTTCAAAAAGAATTGACCAAAATTATGGGCGTGCCTGCTCAGGTCAACATTGAAGAAATCACGTCACCTGACCTTGATGCACGTTTGGTAGCAGAAGGTATCAGTAGCCAGCTTGAGCGTCGTGTTATGTTCCGTCGTGCGATGAAGCGCGCCGTACAAAACAGCATGCGTTCTGGTGCTAAAGGTATTAAAGTTGAGCTGTCTGGTCGTCTTGGCGGTGCTGAGATTGCTCGTAGCGAATGGTATCGTGAAGGCCGTGTGCCATTGCATACACTTCGTGCTGATATTGACTATGCGTCAATTCGTGCAGAGACAACTTACGGCACCATCGGTGTTAAAGTTTGGATTTTCCGCGGAGAGATCCTTGACGGTATGAACAGTGTTTATAATCCCGTCAAAGAAGAGCAGACTCGTGCGCCAAAACGCCGTGGTCGCGGAAACGGAAACCGTCGAAACTCAGACAGAGGTTAAACTATGTTACAGCCAAAACGTACCAAGTTTCGTAAAATGCACAAAGGTCGTAACACTGGGCTAGCTCATCGTGGAAGCACCGTTGCATTCGGACAAATTGGTCTAAAATCATTGACGCGCGGTCGTATGACAGCCCGTCAAATCGAAGCAGCACGTCGTACCATCACTCGTAAAATTAAGCGTGGCGGTAAGATTTGGATTCGTGTATTCCCAGACAAGCCTATTACTAACAAGCCATTAGAAGTACGTATGGGTAAAGGTAAAGGTCCAGTCGAGTATTGGGTATGCGAAATCAAGCCTGGTAAAGTGCTATATGAAATTGAAGGGGTGCCAGAAGAGCTTGCACGTGAAGCTTTCACGCTTGCTGCAGCAAAACTGCCCTTTAAAACTACCATTGTTAAGCGGACGATAATGTAATGAAGATCAGTGAATTACGTGATAAATCATTAGAAGAACTGACCCAGTTACTTGATGAAAAGCAACTTGATGCTTTCCGTATTCGTATGGCTAAAGCAACTGGTCAGTTGGGTAATACCCATGAAGTCAGAGGCAATCGTCGCACGATTGCTCAGCTTCAGACTTTGATCAACGAGAAACAACGAGGCGACTCATGAGCGATAACAATCAAACAGCTACCAATGCTAGCGTATTGACAGGACGAGTTGTCAGCGACAAGATGGACAAGTCCATCACAGTTTTGATTGAGCGTCTGGTTCGTCATCCTTTGTATGGCAAACAGCTTCGTCGTTCTACTAAAATCAAAGCACATGATGAGAACAACGTTTGCCAGCAAGGCGACCTTGTCCGTATCAAAGAAACGCGTCCAATCTCAAAAACTAAGTCTTGGACTTTAGTCGATGTGGTTGAAAAAGTAGAAAAAATCTAAGTAAATTGCATTAAAAGCCAGAAGCTGTTAAAATAGCCGCCTTTTTAAGGATGCTGATTGCGCCGAGCGTATATCACTCACATTAAGAGTAAGTCGCGGTTATTTATATTAAAATGCCGTCCTACTCATTCTGTGCTAGCGGCAGCAACTGGTTTTTATTGCTCATACGTGTGGAGTAACGCTATGATTCAGGTTGAGTCAATGCTGGAAGTTGCAGACAATAGCGGTGCAAGGCGAGTTCAGTGCATTAAAGTACTGGGTGGTTCTCATCGTCGTTATGCATCAGTTGGCGACATTATTAAAGTAACGGTTAAAGAAGCCATTCCTCGTGGTCGTGTTAAAAAAGGCGACGTGATGAATGCAGTAGTTGTACGCACCAAAAAAGGCGTTCGTCGTCCAGATGGTTCTGTGTTACGTTTTGATGACAATGCTGCGGTATTGTTGAACCAAAACAAAGCGCCGATTGCAACTCGTATTTTTGGACCGGTAACTCGTGAACTACGTGGTGATCAGTTTATGAAAATTGTATCACTAGCACCAGAAGTATTGTGAGGTAATCCATGTCAAAATTACGTAAAGGCGATACAGTTATCGTGATTGCTGGGAAAGACAAAGGCAAGCAAGGTACTGTACAAGCTGTAAAAAACGATCGTATTAAAGTTGAAGGCATTAATATTGTCACTAAACATCAGAAGCCAAATCAGGCGACTGGCGTTGAAGGTGGCATTCTTAAGCAAGAAGCTTTTTTGCATATCTCAAATGTCGCAATCTTAAATGCGCAAACCCAAAAAGCAGACCGTATTACTTATCAGTTTGGCGAAGACGGCAAGAAACAACGCGTCTATCGTTCAAACGGTGAAGTAGTGGCGACTGCGTAAGACACTAAGGGTGTAATGGTAATGGCAAGATTAAAATCTTTATATAACGATAAATTAAAGCAGCAAATCAAAGAAGATCTTGGTTTGGACAATGTGATGCAAGTGCCTAAAATCACTAAAATCACACTTAACATGGGTGTAGGCGGCGCGTCTCAAGACAAGAAATTGCTTGAAGGGGCTGTAGCTGACATGACCGCGATTGCTGGTCAAAAACCTGTTGTCACCAAAGCGCGTAAATCAGTTGCTGGCTTTAAGATTCGTGAAGAATGGCCAATTGGCTGTAAAGTAACGCTACGCGGTGAGCAAATGTACGAATTTTTAGATCGTCTCGTTGCCATTGCAATTCCTCGTATTCGTGATTTCCGCGGTTTTTCACCTAAAGCCTTTGACGGACGTGGTAACTACTCATTGGGTATCAAAGAACAGATCGTATTCCCAGAAGTAGATTTTGACAAGATTGATCGTATCCGTGGTATGGATGTGACAATCACCACGTCAGCTCAATCTGATGAAGAAGGTCGTGCGTTGCTTAAAGCATTCGGCTTCCCATTTAAATAAGGTAAAGACGTTATGGCAAAGAAGAGCATGATTAACCGCGAATTAAAGCGCGAAAAAATGGTTGCTAAATATGCTGAAAAGCGTATCAAGCTAAAAGAAACTATCAGTGATATGACTGCAAGTGACGAAGCTCGTATGGAAGCGATGTTAGAGCTACAAGCTCTTCCACGCAACTCATCACCAGTACGTCTGCGTAATCGTTGTGCTATCACCGGTCGTCCTCACGGTTACTTCCGCAAGTTTGGCTTATCACGCAATATGCTGCGTGAGCGTGTCATGCAAGGCGATGTGCCTGGTGTTCGTAAAGCAAGCTGGTAAGGAGTAACTATATGAGTATGCAAGATACCGTTGGGGATATGCTAACCCGTATCCGTAACGCACAAATGGCTAACAAAGTATCGGTAGCAATGCCGAGCTCTAAATTACGTAAATCAATTGCTGATTTGCTAGTTAGCGAAGGTTATGTGGCGAGCGCTGTTGTTACTGAGCAAGAAAACAACAAAGCAACCCTTACTATTGAATTGAAATACTTCGAAGGCCGTGCGGTTATCGAAACTATTCAACGTTATAGCCGTCCTGGTCTTCGCCAGTTCCGCGGTAAAGACGAAATCCCTACTGTTAAGCAAGGTATGGGTGTTGCTATCGTATCTACTAGCCAAGGTATCATGAGCGATCGTGCTGCACGCGCTGCTGGTATCGGTGGTGAAATCGTTGCATTTGTAGCGTAAGCTATACGACGATGAAGTCTATTTGATATTTGTTAGACTTCTATCGATTGAGTAATGTTAAATTATTTCAAATTGATAGGTGTCTAACACAGTCAACTATGCTAAACTAACACGCTTTTTAGCCTGTTAGTTTTTTCGCTAATATAAAGAAGTTAAATTTTTTAAGGAATATTCCTATGTCTCGTGTGGCTAAAGCCCCAGTGACGCTGCCAAATGGCGTAAGCGTTACTTTGAACGATCGGCAGGTCGAAGTTAAAGGCAAGAACGGTACTATGTCTTTACACCTGCATGAATTGGTCGAGCTGAAACAGGAAGATGATGCTATCATTTTCTCACCTACAGTCGATTCAAAAGAAGCTATGATGCACACTGGCACCATGCGCGCTCTTATTAACAACTATGTTAAAGGCGTGAACGAAGGCTTTGAAAGACGTCTTCAATTGATTGGTGTTGGTTATCGCGCACAAGTCGCTGGTAACAAAGTAACCTTGAACGTTGGTTACTCTCATCCAGTAGAGTACACGTTACCTGAAGGTGTGTCAGCTGAAACCCCAACGCAAACTGAAATTGTTTTGAAATCAAACAATAAACAGCAGCTTGGTCAAGCAGCGGCTAATATCCGTGGTTTCCGCCCACCTGAGCCTTATAAAGGTAAAGGTATTCGTTATAGTGACGAGCATGTGATTCGCAAAGAAGCTAAGAAAAAATAAGGTGAGTTGAAATGTTTGATAAAAAAGCAGCTCGTCTGCGTCGAGCTAAGAAAACACGCGCACATATCCGTTTCTTAGGCGTTCATCGCTTAACGGTTAACCGCACGTCAAAACATATTTATGCCCAGATTATCTCTCCAAATGGTGGTGAAGTGATTGCTCAGGCATCTACCTTAGACAGCAGCTTGCGTTCAGGCGCGACTGGTAATGCTGATTCAGCAACGTCTGTAGGCCAAATGATCGCAAAACGCGCAAAAGCAGCTGGCATTACTAAAGTTGCCTTTGACCGTAGTGGTTTCAAATATCATGGTCGAGTTAAAGCTTTAGCAGAAGCTGCTCGCGAAAACGGATTGGAGTTTTAATCATGGCTAGAAATGATAAAAATGATAAAAATGAACAGACTGACGGTCTAGTAGAACGCTTAGTTACCGTTGATCGCGTTGCAAAAGTTGTTAAAGGTGGTCGTATTTTCTCTTTCACTGCGTTGACCGTAGTGGGTGATGGTAATGGTCGTGTTGGTTTTGGTCGTGGTAAAGCGCGTGAAGTGCCTGCTGCTATCCAAAAAGCACTAGAAGCTGCCAAACGTAATATGATTACTGTTGAGCTAAATGATGCAACTTTGTATCATCCGATCAAAGCACGTCATGGTGCTAGTAAAGTCTACATGCAGCCTGCATCTGAAGGTACTGGCGTAATCGCTGGTGGCGCAATGCGTGCTGTATTAGAAGTTGCTGGTGTCAAAGATGTTTTGACTAAATGTTATGGTTCTACCAATACTGCTAACGTTGTTCGCGCGACGTTTAACGGTTTACGTGATATGTCAACTCCAGAGAAGATGGCAGCTAAACGTGGTAAATCTGTAGACGAAATCTTGGGTTAACTTAGACTAGGTGAGTTACGATGAAAAAAATGAAAGTCACTCAATTTAAATCGGGTGCCCATCGCCTAAAGAGCCACAAAGCGAGCTTGAAAGGATTGGGTTTACGCCGCATTAATCACACTGTTGTAGTAGAAGATACTCCTTCGACACGTGGCATGGTTAATCGCGTTAACTACATGGTAAAAGTGGAGGAAGCGTAATGGGTCTTAGATTAAATGAATTATCACCAGGTGTTGGCGCAAAGAAAACTGCCCAACGTCGTGGTCGTGGTATCGGTTCAGGTCTTGGTAAGACTGGTGGTCGTGGTGTAAAAGGTCAGAAATCTCGTTCAGGTTCTAGCATTCGCTCAGGATTTGAAGGTGGTCAGATGCCTTTATATCGTCGTCTACCAAAATTTGGTTTTACCAGTAAACTGGCTATGAAGACTGCTGAAGTACGTCTTTCTGAACTGAATAAAATTGAAGGCGATGTAGTTAGCCTTGAAACACTTAAAGCTGCTAACCTTATCCGTCACGATATGAAACGTGCTCGTGTAATGCTATCAGGCGAAGTCACTAAGGCTTATACCTTTAAAGGTATCAAAGTGACTAAAGGTGCTAAGCAAGCAATCGAAGCTGCTGGTGGTAGCATCGAGGAGTAGTAACGTGTCAAAACAATCAATGTCATCGGCTGGTATACCGCTTAATCCATTCGCATTTATACGCAAGTATGATGAGCTATGGTCGCGTTTATTATTCTTAATCGGCGCATTGATTGTTTATCGTTTAGGGTCGCACATTCCAGTCCCGGGTATCAATCCGGTTAATCTGGCTGATCTGTTTTCGCGCAACGAAAATACCATTTTGAGCATGTTTAACATGTTCTCAGGTGGTGCGCTAGAGCGTATGTCTATTATGGCGCTTGGCATCATGCCATATATCTCAGCATCGATTATCGTACAGATGATGTCTGCGGTATTGCCATCGCTTGAAGCTCTCAAAAAAGAGGGTGAAGCGGGACGACGCAAGCTGAACAAGTATACCCGTCAAGGAACGCTTGCTTTAGCACTAGTACAGTCATTAGGAATGTGTGCTGGCTTAATCAGCCAAAATCTTACCTTATCATCTGGTTTGACTTTTTATATTCCAGCCGTTACTTCATTGGTAGCGGGCGCAATGTTCTTAATGTGGCTTGGTGAGCAGATTACAGAACGTGGCGTTGGTAATGGTATATCAATGCTCATTTTTGCGAGTATTGTTGCTGGTACGCCAGGTATGATTTCACAATCTATCGAACAGGTCAATCAAGGTCAAATGAACTTGATTGTACTATTTATTTTTGTATTGTTAGGCATCGCGGTCACTGCAGGCATCGTTTATATCGAACGTGCTCAGCGCCGTGTTCCTGTCAACTATGCACAGAAGCAACAGCAAGGTCGCAAAATCTATGCTCAGCAGCAGTCACATCTGCCGTTGAAGCTCAACATGGCAGGGGTTATCCCAGCTATTTTTGCCAGTTCTTTGTTGCTGTTTCCAGCGAGTTTAGGGCAGTGGGTCGGTCAATCAACTGATCCTACCTTCGTACAAAAAATACTACAAAATATGGCATTGGTACTGTCTCCTGGACAACCGCTATATTTAGTACTGTTTGGTGCAATGATTATTTTCTTCTGTTATTTTTATACGGCGCTAGTATTTAGTCCACGTGAAGTAGCAGAGAACCTTAAACGTAGTGGTGCGTATATCCCAGGTATTCGCCCCGGACAACAAACTCAGCGTTACCTCGATCATGTATTAAACCGACTGACCTTTATTGGCGCGATGTATATGACGGTTATTTGTTTAATGCCAATGGTCGTCCAGTCATCGTTTGGTGTACCGTTTCAACTTGGTGGTACGTCGCTACTGATTATGGTGGTTGTGGTAATGGATTTCATCTCGCAGATTCAAGCGCATTTGATGACCCATCAATATCATGATCAGACGTTAATTCAATCGCCCACTCAACCTTAATGAGCGGTACGATATTTCAAGGAGCATGCTATGAAAGTTCAAGCATCAGTTAAAAAGATTTGTGGTAGCTGTAAAGTTGTGCGCCGTAAAGGCCGTGTACATATTATCTGTACAGCAGAACCGCGCCACAAGCAACGTCAAGGTTAATATTTGATAGCATGAGTTTTTTAACTTTTGTTACCAAATAAATTAATACTTGAAAAATAACGGCGGATGCGATATCATCCGCCACTTGCCGTGTTTATGCAGAATGTTTTATAATGTTTTCGATCGATAGGCTTTCAACTAAGTCAAAAGAACGACTATCGTTATAAAAAATCTAGTATTAACAGCAACAAATCTGAAGAATAATGCCTTATTGATAAATAACGCTTATTTTTCTTTAATGGAGAGAAATCAATGGCTCGTATTGCCGGCGTAAACATTCCGGATAATAAGCATGCTGTTATTTCACTAACTTACATCTTTGGTGTAGGTCGTACCACTGCTCAGAAAATCTTAGAAGCAGTTGGCATTGCCCCTACTACTAAAGTTAGTCAGTTAGATGATACACAGTTAGATGCTATCCGTGCACAAGTTGCAAATTACATGACTGAAGGTGACCTTCGTCGTGAAGTTTCAATGAATATTAAGCGTTTAGTTGATCTTGGTTGTTACCGTGGCATCCGCCATCGTCGTAACCTACCAGTTAGAGGTCAGAACACCAAGAACAACGCTCGTACTCGCAAGGGTCCGACACGTCCTCTCAAAAGATAATTAACTTAGGAAGCTAAAAGATGGCAAAAGACACTCGTAGTCGCAAAAAGGTGACTCGTCGTTCAGTATCGGAGGGCATCGCCCATATCCATGCGTCTTTTAATAACACCATTGTTACGATTACCGATCGTCAAGGTAATGCATTGGCTTGGGCCACTTCAGGTGGACAAGGCTTCCGTGGTTCACGTAAATCTACACCATTTGCAGCTCAGGTTGCAGCTGAAGTCGCTGGTAAAGCGGCTCAAGAATATGGTGTTAAGAATATCGACGTTTTGGTCAAAGGACCAGGACCGGGTCGTGAGTCTGCGGTAAGAGCACTAGGTGCATTGGGTTATAAAGTTAACAGCATCTCTGATGTAACCCCAATCCCACACAATGGTTGCCGTGCGCCGAAAAAGCGCCGCGTCTAATATTAAAGACGAAGCTTTTTATCCCAAAAGCTTATAGGAGACATAACAATGGCCCGTTATATTGGACCAAAACTTAAATTATCACGTCGTGAAGGCACTGACTTAGGTCTTAAGTCTGGCGTTAAACCATACGACGTAAAAACGAAAAAAGCTGGTCGTCCACCAGGTCAACACGGTGTAAGCCGTAACAAGACCTCAGAATATGCTCTACAGTTGCGTGAAAAGCAAAAAGTTAAGCGTATCTACGGTGTATTAGAGCGTCAGTTCGCTAATTACTATAAAGAAGCTGCTCGTAAGCGCGGTGCTACTGGTGAGAACTTGTTAGCTATGCTTGAGAGCCGTCTAGACAACGTGGTATATCGCATGGGCTTTGGCTCAACTCGCGCTGAAGCACGTCAGCTAGTCAGTCATCGTACTGTTATGGTAAAAAAAGCTGGTCGTGATGAGTTTGTTCGTGTGAACATTCCATCAATTCAGCTTCAAGATGGTGATGTCATCGCTATCCAAGAGAAGTCTCGCGAACAGCTACGTATCAAAAACGCTATCGAACTAGCGACACAACGTGGTATTCCAGAATGGCTTGATGTTGATCACAGCAAACTACAAGGCACGTTCAAAAAAGCGCCTGATCGTATTGATCTACCTGCTGAAATCAACGAAAGCTTGATCGTTGAGCTATACTCTAAGTAATAACGTCATGCTCAATGTTATGAAAATGGCATTGAGCAATTAACGTTAATTAAACCAGTTTAATAAATCGAGGTGACATCATGATGCTAAATGCAACTGAGTTTCTAACGCCGAACGCCATTAATGTGGACACGGTTAACGAAACGATTGCGAAAGTCACGCTCGAACCGTTAGAACGCGGCTTTGGGCATACCCTAGGTAATGCTCTGCGTCGCATCTTGTTATCTTCATTACCTGGTGCTGCAGTCATTGAAGCGGAGATTGATGGTGTTGACCATGAATACTCAACGCTTGAAGGACTACAAGAAGACGTACTTGACCTGCTTTTGAACCTAAAAGGCTTGGCGATTACCCTTCATGACCAAAATGAAGTATTTTTGACCTTGGATAAACAAGGTCCAGGCACTATTACTGCTGCAGACATCGCGTTACCGCACAATGTTGACATCATCAATCCAGAATTGGTCTTGGGTACATTGAGCGACCGTGGTCATCTTAAGATGCGTTTGCGTGTAGTGATGGGTCGTGGATATGAGCCAGCAAACCAGCGCCGTGAAGATGGTGATACCAGAGCAATTGGACGCTTAAAGCTTGATGCAAGTTTTAGTCCTGTGCTTCGTGTTGCTTATCAGGTTGAGAACGCTCGCGTTGAGCAGCGTACTGATCTTGATCGTCTTATCGTTGAGCTTGAAACTAATGGCACTATAGATCCAGAAGAAGCAATTCGTAAAGCAGCAACTATTTTACAGCAACAGATCTCTATCTTTGTTGACCTAGAAGCTGAAGAAGCGCCTGAGCCTGTGAAAGAAAAAGAAGAGGTTGATCCGGTGCTATTACGCCCTGTGGACGATCTTGAACTAACGGTTCGCTCAGCCAACTGCTTGAAAGCTGAAAACATTTACTATATCGGTGATTTGGTACAGCGTTCAGAGACTGAACTTCTAAAAACCCCAAATCTTGGTAAGAAATCATTAACAGAAATCAAGGACGTATTAGCGTCTAAAGATTTAGAGCTCGGTATGCGCCTAGATAACTGGCCACCAGCTGATTTACGTGTTGATGATCGCTTTTCTTATCGTAGCCGTTAAACTTTAAGGATTTTTGACTATGCGCCATCGTAAGAGTGGAGTCAAGCTGGGTCGTACCGGCAGTCATCGTAAGGCAATGTTTCAGAACATGACCAACTCATTATTTGAGCATGAACTGATCAAAACAACTTTACCAAAAGCTAAAGAACTACGTCGCGTTGCCGAGCCATTGATCACTATGGCTAAAGAAGACAGCGTTGCTAACCGTCGTTTAGCATTCAGCCGTATGCGTAGCAAAGCTATGGTAGGCAAATTATTTGGCACGTTAGGTCCTCGTTACCAGACGCGTCCAGGTGGTTATTTGCGTATCGTAAAATGTGGTTACCGTGATGGTGACAACGCGCCAATGGCTTATGTAGAATTAGTTGATCGCGACTAGTTTTGCATTAAAGACATATTTTATAAAAAAGCTCCAATTCAATTGGAGCTTTTTTTTTGTGCTTAAAACTAGTTAATCATATTGCTATCTGATCACAGTAGTAATGAATCGACATTAGCAGCACCTTGTCTAATGACTTCAGGGCGGCTACTAGTCATATCTACAATGGTGGTCAGTTTAGTCGTTTTTATACCTGCGTTGATGAGTGCGTCTATTTGATTACCTAATAAGTCTTCAATCTCAAATGGATCATCCAATATATCATCTCGATTGGGAAGAATTAACGAGCTGGTCAGAATAGGTTCATCCATCGCTTCTAATAATGCCTGAGCAATTGGATTACTAGGCACACGAATACCAATGGTTTTTTTCTTCGCATGCGCCAGTTTTTTGGGTACATCTTTTGTTGCATTGAGGATGAAAGTGATAGGGGCAGGGGTGTGGGCTTTAAGTTGCTTAAATTGTACGTTATCCACGGTTGCATAGTTGGCAATTTCGCTTAGGTCACGGCATAACAGTGTAAATTGATGCTTATCGTCAAGCTCACGAATTTGCTTGAGCTTAGTCAAAGCGTCTTTTGCACCTAATCGACAACCGAAAGCATAACTGGTATCGGTTGGGTAAATGATTAATTGGTCTTTGCGTAGTAGGTCAGCGGCTTGCTCAATGAGACGTGGCTGCGGATTGTCTGGATGAATGTAGAAGACTTCCATAATGGTTCCTTATTTTATAATTATTGGTTTTTAATTGAGACAAATTTTTCATTAATTCGATGTAGTTCAATCATTGGACATATTAAAAAAGTTATTTTAAAAATTAAGCAAATCTGTATTTTTAAAATACTACTTTAGTTATCAGTATAGCTTAAAGCAAATATAAGTTTAGTGGCAAGGCGTTACCAACCGTAGAAAATCGTTAATAAGTAGGAACACTTAGTAATTTGAATTAATCGTTGATTTCAGATAAAGAAGTACAAACGCTAAGCAAAGCAGTCAGTAAAGTCTTAGCGTCACGCGGCAGAGTATAAGGTTTGGCTATATAGCTTTCTACTTGCTGATAGACATCACTAGCAAAGGTGCTATTGCTCGTATCAAAGTCGGCAAACAAATTGTCCTGTGAGACTTGGAAGTTTCGCCCACACGCCAGAGTAAATAGACACTCCAATGCTTGAGGTTTGATTTCTACACGCTCAAATGCTTGCTGCTGAGCCTCTGTCCGACCATCTGGGGCATACCAGTAACCAAAGTCAGGTAATTGTCTACGAGCGTCACCAGCCATGCACCAATGACTTAATTCGTGCAGGGCACTGGCAAAAAATCCATGAGCGAATTCAATTCTGGCAGGCTCATTGTCTTGAGCAGGGAAATACTCTGGCTCACCTCCACTACGAACCAATATCACTTGCTGGTTAGTAAATAAAGTATTAAATAGCTGTATGAGCCAATCGGTAGCTAATCGTTCGCTATCAACTATCCATTCTGTTGAGTGAGTATTGCCAGGCTGAGTAGGAGACAACCTTTGCCACTGATTTCTCCATTTGTTTAAATACGCATCTTCATCGAGGCACAGTCTATTGCTAGGAGCATTTTCAGTATGACGCCCTAGTTGAGTAAGATATTGCAGCAACGAACTTGCTGTAGCAGGAGAAAGCAAATCAGAAAAATTAATTTTATTATCAGGTAGATTCATAGAGAAGACATTGACTTAATAAATATTAAAGGCAAAAAATTTTAGGTAAAAAAGTAAGTAGTAAAAAAGCTTGAACATATTTGCTATCAAAAAATCTTAACATACTAGCGCTAGCAGAATATGGCACTTTCCGTTAGTATGGCAGGCAATATTATACACCGTTTTTATGAATGAGGCCGCGCATGTCAAGCACTCCAGAAACTAAACCGTCAGCACCTTGCGCTGACAATAAAAAAGCGCCTGTATCTACTAGCATGCCTGAGCACATTTCTTTGGACAAGTGGGCAGACACGGGTTTTGAGTGGTCAGGCGAAGTCGATCCAAACTCTTTCGAGCGTCTTGCCACGACATTGAGTACCGAGCATGATCAGTCAAACACTCAGCTAAATGCTGAACTCTATCGTCGTAATAATGTTTTGCATTTGGCATTTACGTTGACAGGTGATGTTTGGCTAACGTGCCAACGCTGTTTACAACCAATTGCGATAGACTTATCTGATGATTACGACATCGCACTACTTGAAAATGACAGCCAAGTGCGTCTGGTTAATGACGAGCAAGATTATTTGTTACTTGATGAAATCGTCACCGAGCAGTCTCCCGAGCGTCTATTACCATTTAAAAAACTGGTAGAAGATGAGATCTTGCTAAAAACACCAATGGCGCCAAAGCATGATGATTGTGAGATGTCAGTTGAGCAGTTTGGCGAGATACCAGAAGAAGAAGAGAATGAAAATCCATTCGCTGCTTTAGCCTCCTTAAAAGGTAAGCTATAAGAGCCAAACTTATTTATTCAATGTATTTGAGAAGCCTTTTATCTGCTTTGTACAGAAGAGTGCAAGGCAGGGCTTTATTAATCTAATAAACATGCGTATAATGTCCGGTTTATTGCATTCGAGCAACCTGTTGCGTGCTGATAGAAGCTGACTAGGTAAATTTTTTATAAATTTCAGACATAGTTAGCGCTTTATGTAAGTAACAATCTATTTAACTAATGATGCTTCAGACTTAGGTTGTTGTGATTATATAGCCTCTGTCAGTATCGACTAAAGCTGAATTTCAAGCTTATCCCTTTTAAGTATAGGAGCTATATCATGGCTGTTCAAAAAAGTCGTAAAAGCCGTTCTCGTCGTGACATGCGCCGTTCACATCACCGTATGGAAATTGCTGAACTAAGCGTAGATGCTACTACTGGTGAAAAACATCGTCGTCATCACATGACTAAAGATGGTTTCTACCGTGGTCGTCAGCTATTCAAAGTTAGTCAAGATGCCTAAGACATTGGTCCTATGATAGCTAGGTAAAGTAGTAACAGTACTGGTGACTGTTGTTATATTTGCCCAGCTATCATTAGTCAATAAGCTTTGAGCTAAAAAAAGCCAAGTTATTTCGCTATCATATATTATGTGGCTGGATAACTTGGCTTTTTGTTATTTATGACTAAACTCATTGCTTAGATGACTTTTTATTTTTAGCAGATAGAAAAGCGTACTCATATCGTTAGTGCTTTTGATTGGTATCGTGTTTTCCTATCGTTGTTTGGTCTGCATCCGCTATGATAATAGTATGTGTCAGTGTATAGTTTACTGACAATCCGTTTTCTTATACAAATAATTGAACTAACGGCTTTGTATCACATCTAATAATATAATACACCCCATTGTTTTAGGGATATTTCTAATCAGATAAGGAATATTGGTTATGGCTTCTGTACCCGATATGGTAAAAAAGCAACCCGCTCGTATCGCGGTCATTTTTCCTGGACAAGGATCTCAAGCAGTCGCAATGACGAGTGAGCTTGCTGAAATCTATCCAGAGATACGCGATACATTTACCGAAGCGAGTGAGGCACTTGGTGAGGATTTGTGGGCAATCTGTCAGGATGAAGAAAAACTCAATCAAACTCAATATACTCAGCCAGCGCTACTGACAGCTAGCATTGCCATGTGGCGTGTCTTACAACAAAAAATAGAAGAGACTCCTTGCTATTTAGCTGGTCACTCTCTAGGCGAGTACAGCGCCCTGTGTGCTGCCAATGTGATATCGCTTGGTGATGCCGTCACCTTAGTGCATAAGCGCGGTCAGTTGATGCAAGAGGCTGTTGTAGGTGTAGATACCGCTATGGCTGCCGTGTTGGGATTAGAGGACAACCGAGTCGAAAATCTGTGTGAGCAAGCAACAGAGCATGTCGAGGGTGCCATTGTGGGCGCGGCTAACTTTAACAGCCCAGGACAGGTAGTGATCTCGGGTAACGCTGCTGGCGTTAACGCTGTAATCGACAAAGTAAAAAACACGGGCAAAAAATCTGTGCCCCTAAAAGTGAGTGTGCCATCTCATTGTGCACTAATGGAGCCTGCAAGTAATGCCTTAGCTGAGATATTAGCAGGTATTCAATTTGATCAAGCGACCATTCCTGTGATTCAAAATCGCTATGCGCGCGTTGAAACTAGTGCAGTCGGCATCAAGCAAGCATTGACTGAACAGTTGAGTGAGCCTGTATTATGGTCAAAAACCATGCAAGAGCTGGCCGATAAGCAAATTAACATATTAATCGAATGTGGCAGCGGTAATGTGCTCAGTAACTTGGCTAAGCGTCAAGCACAGCCAATTACGAGCTATCCTACCGACAAGCCTGCCCGTCTAGAAAAATTATTAGAGGTGTTATCATGAGTCGTACGATTACATTAGTGACTGGCGCTAGCCGTGGTATTGGAAAGGCCGTTGCTAAACGCTTTGCTAAAGAAGGACATTTCGTCATTGGCACAGCCACTACAGAGAAAGGTGCTGAGCTGATTGATGATTATCTTCACGATACTGGCGGTATCGGTCGTGTGTTAGATGTACGTGATACTGCTCAAATTGATAAACTGTTTGAAGAGATCGAAAGCGTTTACGGTGCGGTACAGGTACTCGTCAACAATGCAGGTATCACTCAAGATGGTCTATTGATGCGTATGAAAGATGAAGACTGGGAAAACGTCATCGATACCAATTTGACATCAGTATACCGTATGAGTAAGCGTGCAGTACGTGGCATGATGAAAGCACGTCGTGGTCGCATTATCAATATAACCTCCGTCGTCGCTCAAATGGGTAACGCAGGTCAATCTAACTATGCTGCGACCAAAGCCGGTGTAGAAGGGTTCAGCCGTACGCTTGCACGTGAAATCGGTTCACGCCAAGTGACTATCAATTGTGTGGCACCAGGTTTGATCGAAACGGATATGACAGATGAGCTTGATGAGCGCCTATTGAACTCTATGCTAGATGCTGTTCCTATCAGCCGTCTTGGCCAGCCAGAAGACATTGCAGCAGCCGTACATTTCTTAGCCAGTGATGAAGCCAGCTATATCACCGGCGCGGTTATTCCGGTCAATGGTGGCATGTATATGTAGGCGTTACATAGTTATAATAAAAAACTGTGTGAACGAGTGTAAACTATAATAAAGGGTGTTATAATAACGAATACTTTTGATTCAAAGCCCTGTATTATAGCAGGGCTTTATTAGACAGACTGTGTAACAAGTCATAGAGTACTCAGACAGCATTGCTAGTCTGGCAAACACATTTTATATACCATGCTACAGAGCTTAAATGAGGCGCTATAGCAGTTTATTAAAAATAATAGATGATAACGGAGTGATCTATATGAGTAATGATATCGAGCTAAGAGTAAAATCAGCAGTAGCAGAGCAACTAGGCATGAACATTGAAGACATCAACAACGATGCTTCATTCATGGAAGATCTAGGCGCAGATTCACTTGACCTAGTCGAATTGGTTATGTCTTTTGAGAGTGATTTTGGTATCACTATTCCTGACGAAGACTCTGCAGAACTGACTACTGTTCAAAAAGCAATTGACTACGTACAAGCCCAGCTATAATTTGCTATTCGTTTAGCAATTTTTATAATGCCGCTTATCTTAATAGATAGGCGGTTTTTTTATGAATGTGATTTAATTTATCGGTTGCATTAACATAAGCTACGTCAATTAACATTACTCAACATACTCTTACTATTCACATTTGATTCGTTTGTCTATACTCATCATGGTAAACAGTACAAAGCACGGTGATGTGATGTTAAATAACACACTACCGAAAATAAATATGAATAATAAATAATAATATTTCAAGGAGCAGTTATATGGGTATGTTCAGTTTTGCAAAAGATATCGGTGATAAAATCTTTAATCGTGATGATGAAAAGCACGACGCTAAGACAGAAACCAAGGCAGACGCCAATACACCAGTGAAGAGCAGTGAGCCTTCAGCTCAATCAGTTGCTAACATTTTGCTACGTCGTATTCAGCAACAGAACCTAAATATCAGTAATTTAAAAATCAAGTATAATGGTTCTACAGATACGGCAGAAATTAGCGGTAATGCCAAGACTCAAGCCGATCGTGAAAAAGCGATTATTGCTATTGGTAACGTACAAAATGTTGCTAAGGTTATCGACAATATCGATATCGAAGAAGATGCACCTGAGTCAACGATGTATACGGTAAAATCTGGCGATAGCTTATCTAAGATTGCTAAAGATGTTTACGGTGAGTCTGGCGATTATATGAAAATTTTTGAAGCCAACAAGCCAATGCTATCTGACCCAGATAAAATATATCCAGGTCAAGTGTTACGTATTCCTAAGCCGTAATAAATTGATGATATAAGCAATAAATAATCGATACAAAAAATCGATGATAAAAAAGCCTCTTTTATAAGAGGCTTTTTTATTATTTAAAACGATATAGCAATAGACACGAATTTCCAATAGTGGCGAATACTTGAACTATCTAAAAATGGATGCTGTCCTTCAGCTTTTTTTGTTGCTCATCCAATGCCCACTCGATATGCTCGTCTAGCATAGCACTATGTATGGTGAGCTTAGATTTTAACTGCTCAACCACTTCCAAACTGGCATTGGCATTGCCAAGACCAATCGCGATATTACGTAAGAAATTTATATAGCCTGTGCGCCTGAGCGGGCTTCCTTGTGTATTTTTCAAAAAATCCGCTTCTTGCCATTGCCATAATTCAAGCAAACTGCTGTTATCAAGCCCATGCCTTGGTACGAAGTCCTCAACGGTAGTCAGGTTGGCATAGCGATTCCACGGACAGATTAGCTGACAGTCATCACAGCCAAACACTCGATTGCCAATCGCGCGTCGATACTTGGTATCAATAACGCCATCGTGCTCAATCGTTAAATAAGAAATGCAGGCAGAGGCATTGAGCTCATAAGGCGCTACAATTGCTTGGGTAGGGCATACATCAATACAAGCGCTACAACTGCCACAATGCTCTTTAACAGGCTGGTCATCGGGCAGCTCTAAGCTTAAAAAAAGTTCACCCAGCACAAAAAACGAGCCAGCTTGTTTATTTATTAATAACGTGTGCTTACCTGTCCAGCCCAGACCAGCAGCATCTGCAATAGGGCGCTCAAAGATAGGCGCAGAATCACTAAAGGGTCTAAAAACAAACTCTTTATCTGAACCAATATCGAGATGTTGCCATTCAGGAAGCATAGCTTCGATATTCAGCGCCAATTGCTTTAAACGGCTACGCATTGTCTTATGGTAATCGCGACCTCTTGCATAACGCGCAATGATGCCTTGATTGGGATGGTCATTATCTGTGACAGCACGTGGCGTCGGGGCTTGGGTGAGGTAATCCATACGTACACTAATAATGGTCTTTGCGCCATCTACCAATTGCTCAGGATGAGCGCGCAGATGATGGTTGTTGTGCATGAACTGCAATTGACCCTCATAGCCTTTATCCAGCCACTTCTGTAGTTGTTCGATTTGCTTAGCAAACAGTGGATGATGAACAGATAAAAACCCACAATCAGCAAATCCTAATGTTTGCGCTTGCGTTTTGATCCATTGTTTAACATCTGCTGTTGTTGCAAAGACTGTTGAGTTACTAACGGCAATCTTGTTTTTATCGGTAGGCATATAGATAGAGGCTTATTGGCTGTCTGCTTGTTTGGGTTGATCAGATTATTCATATCTTACAATCAGTGATCATATAAATACCGTTTATGATAAGCCAGTGAGCGATAAGCGCAAGTAGAAAAGAAAATAAACTCACATTCATATTGATACATAAGTAGACATGAGCTTTTGCTAAGCTGATACCGAAGGTTAGCAACTAGATTTTCAACACCATAAAAATATCAGAAAAATATAGCCGAGGATAATAAATGAAAAACTGGACCAATTTATCAACGATAAAAAATACAAAACCCGTTGCGCTTTATAGTAGTGAGCAACTCTATGCCATGGAGCAAGCGTGGTTTGCTCGAGGATATGATAGTTTTGGCTTAATGCAGCAAGCAGCTTGGCAAATGGCACAGCAGATAGAGCTGCTTCATGAACAAAAATGTCTCAATGCTAATCATTCTGCTAATACCAACGTTTATCATCGTACGGAGCGTTTGCGCCGAGTAAGTGTCTGGGTAGGTAAGGGTAATAATGGCGGGGACGGTTGGCTCATTGCTCACTATCTGCAACAAGCTGGCTGGCAAGTAGAAGTAATTGCCGTTGGTTTTGATGAAAACGATTTTGTTATTGATGATAAATCAGTCACTTCTAACAGCAAAGACAGCGACAGTAGCAATATGACTGACGCAACAAAGGCTCTTCAAATAGCGCTATCTGCCAACTGTCATTATCAACGTTTTGAAGAGATTTATAGCAGTCATAATGATTCAGAAAAAATGGCTTTATCAGCTGATATTTATATTGATGCACTGTTTGGTATTGGGCTAGATCGTGCTCCAGAAGGTATCTATAAAGAGGCTATTAGTACTTTTAATCGTACTACTCAGCAGCATAAGGCACTAGCAGTCGCCGTCGATATTCCAAGTGGATTGGTGGCTTCTACTGGTGAGGTGTTCGATCGTATAGCAGTACAAGCTGATGTCACCTTATGCCTGATTGCACGCAAATTCGGTTTGCATACCAAAGATGGTACGGATTATAGCGGAGACATAATCGATATACCGTTAATACCTTATCAAACAGCTAGACCTCACAAAATATCTGATAAAAATGCTATTGAAGCATTTGAACCTGTTGCCACGCTACTGACGGCTGCACATAGTGTGCAGGCGCGCCGCCAAAATAGTTACAAAGGTAGCTACGGTCATGCGCTAATCATCGGTGGAAATCGCGTTGGTGGCTCTCAAGGGATGGGCGGTGCTGCGATACTGTCTGCCTCAAGCACCATGGCAACTGGCGCTGGTAAAATAACCGTTGCCTGTCATGAGGCTTTTCATGGTGCATTACTAACGTCACTGCCAGATGCGATGACAATTAATTTGTATGATGCAGATGGGGTAAAGGCACTCATCAAGCAAGCCAGTGTTGTCGCTATTGGTATGGGATTGGGCCGTGACGAAAAAGCAAAGGCGCTATTTATTGACTACATACAGACTGCGATAGCTCATGAAAAATCAATAGTGATCGATGCAGACGGTCTTTATCATTTGGCCTCGCTGCAAATGGACAATCATGAACTGGTAACAGAGCTTCGCGAACATAGCATCAATCATCGAGTTTGCTTGACACCGCACAGTGGTGAGACGGCTAGATTGCTCGATCAAAAAATAAGCGAGGTAGAAAGTGATAGATTGCAAGCCATAAAAAAATGCGCTGCTGTTTATGGTGGTAACTGGGTATTAAAAGGAGCAGGGTCGCTAGTTTTGGAGCAAAAATCAGGACGAGCACAAGTATATGTTTGTGATGCGGGCAATGCTGGTATGGCAACCGCTGGCATGGGTGATGTTCTATCTGGAGTAACTGCTGGATTATTAGCACAACAAGACTTAGCAGCAGAGTCGCGCAGTTTATCTCAGGCAGTGCTTATTCATGGGTTTGCAGGGGACACACTGGTTAATCAAGGTGATGAATGTCGTAGTGACAATAAGCTATTGATTGGACAACGAGGGCTACAAGCTCAAGATATGCCAGCAGCCATTCGTCATGTTATGCAACTAATGATGGTTGAGTAACCATCATTAGTATAAAGATTAGGTCGTAGCGCTGCCACAATATTGGTCGATTGCCTGCTGTACACGTTCACGTTTTAGCTCAATCTCACGGCCATCTAAGTACTGACGCTTGCCATTTGCATCCATCTCATAGATACGGCCGCCAACATTTAAGTTGGTTAGGTTGTTACGCAATGATTGACAGCGCTGGGCATTGGCTTGCGCTTCTTGTTCTTTGATACGTGCTTCGAGCGCTGCTACACGCTGCTCTTCTGCCGTTTGAGTATTATTGCTTTGGCTGGCATCGGTTTTGCCTGCCATTTCTCCGGCGTTGTTTTGTCTACCGTCACTACGAAACTCAATCAATTCAATATTTTTACCATTTTGCGGTGCGTGCTGGCTATATTTAACTTCGCCATGTGCGCCAATGGATTTGTAAACTTGAATAGCCTGACTGGCATTCATGGACAGCATTAGCATACACGCAGTACTTGTTAGCAGTTTGGTAGCGGTAGCTATTTTAGACGCATATGCCATAGCAGCAATCCTCTTGTTTTATAAAAGCAAATTTGTATAAGGGTAAATATAGCATTTGAGCACTTTATTAGCAGCACTAATGTATCGACTTCCGATTTTAGCAAATAATAATTATCAATGTATATTATTTAATAACTAATAGTTTGGGATAGGCTTTAGAAGTTTTTCTTGACAATAACAGACAAACAATCGAATATAATAGATGTTGATTGGTCAGTGAGCGGCTTTTATGATATTGCCGTGGCACTTGAGAATGAGAACTACGGGTTACTTATCGGTAGCTTACGCAGTTTTATTTCCTTTGTGATAATGATATAGCAGATGTAGTAGCAGAACGATTACTATTGATAGCTGATCATCGTCTCCGGACTTATCTGTCTACAATGACTAAGATAAACTTATTATTTGACATGTGCTAAATGTGATTCTAGCAGTTGTATGAAACACGATATAATATTAGGTATGAGATTTCCTTAAAGCCTTGTCATCAGTTCTACTGAGCTTGTGACACCGTATTTGGCTATAAAAGTCATTTCATCTATATCGATGCATCTGTATCAATGAATTTATTATCCGTACTTGCTTGCATGAATATTCAATAATAAGCTTCTTTATAGGTGCGCCCGCATCTTGTCACTGTATATCGATAAACATCCATCACAAAGCTGACCTTAAATACATTGCTGTGTTTGAGTAATTTGCTGTCTTAAAAAACAACGTTGCTCAAATATAATAGGCAAATATTCTTGATATGGACAAGGATTAGCGATCATTTTATGAGTTTGGAAGTAATACCTATATGGGATTATCTCTTGTCATAGAATACCGCAAATCCTCGCCGCAAAAAAAGGTGATGACAGTGACGCAAACCACGCAAAGTCCGAATATGACGGGACATACCCAAACGGGTAATGCCGCCAAAAATTTTGAAGAAAAGCAACAACGTCTTGCAGAAGGCAGCTCACAGCCTGTGATGCTATCGGGCGCTGAAATGCTGGTACAAGCGCTGACAGACGAAGGTGTCAAATATATCTTTGGTTATCCAGGCGGTGCCGTTCTGCACATCTATGATGCGCTATTTCAGCAAGAAGCCATTGAACACATCTTAGTGCGCCATGAGCAGGCTGCTGGTCACATGGCGGATGCTTATTCACGAGTTACTGGTGAGACGGGGGTCGTACTGGCAACCTCAGGACCTGGTGCAACCAATACGGTTACCGCGATTGCGACAGCTTTTATGGATTCAGTACCGATGGTCGTGATTTCAGGTCAGGTGCCAAGTAGTCTAATCGGGGAAGACGCTTTCCAAGAAACGGATATGGTCGGTGTATCACGTCCGATCGTTAAGCATAGTTTCCAAGTACGCCATGCTAGCGAAATTCCGATGATTGTCAAAAAAGCCTTTTATATTGCACAGTCTGGACGCCCAGGCCCTGTTGTCATTGACGTGCCAAAAGACATGACTGCTCCTAGTGAAAAGTTTGCCTATGAGTATCCAGAAGAGGTATTTATACGCTCTTACCAGCCTTCACTCAAAGGTCATAGTGGTCAAATCAAAAAAGCGGTTGAGACACTACTATCTGCCCAGCGTCCTGTCGTATATGCAGGCGGTGGTGTGATTTGGAGTAATGCCCACGAAGAGCTAACCGACCTTGCTCATCGTCTGAACTTGCCAGTGACCAATACATTGATGGGTCTTGGTACGTTCCCAGGCTCTGATCGTCAGTTCCTAGGTATGCTTGGCATGCATGGTACTTATGAAGCCAACATGAGCATGCATCACGCTGATGTTATCTTGGCAGTTGGTGCGCGTTTCGATGACCGTGTGACCAATAACGTCAAGAAATTCTGTCCGAATGCGACGATTATTCATATCGACATCGATCCTGCTTCGATCTCAAAAACCATTCTTGCGCATATTCCTATCGTTGGCGATGTAAAATCTGTCTTAACCGATATGCTAGAGATTGTTGGAGAAGATAAGCAGTTAGAGCAACATGCATTGCTCGATTGGTGGTCACAGATCAACGAATGGCGTAAGCGTCATGGTCTGCGTTATGACACCAGTACAGATAATGGTATTAAGCCACAAAGCGCTGTACAAGCCCTGTGCAAGGTCACGGATGGCAATGCGATTATTACCAGTGACGTCGGTCAGCATCAGATGTTCGCAGCCCTTTACTACACTTATAATGAGCCTCGCCAATGGCTGAACTCAGGTGGCCTAGGTACGATGGGCGTTGGCTTGCCGTATGCCATGGCAGCAAAGCTTGCCAATCCTGAGCGTGATGTGGTGTGTGTCACAGGTGAAGGCTCTATTCAGATGAATATCCAAGAGCTATCAACTTGCTTACAATACAACTTACCAGTCAAGATCCTGAACTTGAATAACGCACAGCTAGGTATGGTCAAGCAGTGGCAGGATATGCTGTATGAAGGTCGCCATGCTCAGTCTTATATGAACTCCTTACCAGACTTTGTCAAATTGGCTGAAAGTTATGGTCATGTCGGTATCAAGATTACTGACCCGGCGACCATGGAAGCACAGTTGGCTGAAGCCATGGCAATGAAAGACAAACTGGTATTTATCGACGTTTATGTCGATCGTAATGAGCATGTATATCCGATGCAAATCGCTGGACAGGCAATGCGTGATATGTGGTTAACAAAAGGGGAGCGTACCTAATGCAACAACAACATCTGATTTCGGTATTGATGGAAAACGAAGCGGGTTCGTTGTCGCGTCTAGTCGGCTTGTTCTCACAGCGTGGCTACAATATCGAAACGCTAAACGTCGCACCTACTGATGACCCAAGTATTTCACGTCTGACGTTGACAACCATTACTTCACCAGAAAGAATTGAACAAATCACCAAACAATTGCATAAATTGATTGAAGTGGTTAAAGTGCATAATCTGACGGAGAATGTACACGTTGAGCGTGAGTTGATGCTCATTAAAGTACGAGCGACTGGCAGCGTACGTGAAGAGGTGAAACGCAGCGCAGATATTTTCCGTGCACAGATTGTCGATGTGAATGCCAACTTATATACGATTCAAATCGTTGGTGATAAAGCCAAACTTGATGGTTTTATTGACGTACTTGGACGTGAGCGTATTATGGAAGTGGTTCGCTCGGGTGTGATTGGTATTGCTCGCGGCGAAAAAACACTTAGCACCTAGTATTTATTACGACCTATTTTAATCAAGCTATATTTTAATCAAAAAATATTTATCTAAATCAACAAAGCGCTTATCTTAGTCACTATCTTGATTACAGTATAAGCGCCTACTATCCATGGTACGCCATGATTGAGGACAAGGACTCTATTTATGAACGTTTTTTATGACAAAGATTGTGATCTATCAATTATCCAAGGTAAAAAAGTTGCCATTATCGGTTATGGTTCACAAGGCCATGCGCACGCGCTCAACCTACAAGACTCAGACGTTGATGTAACGGTTGGTCTACGTGCCAACTCAGGTTCATGGAAAAAAGCTGAAAATGCGGGCCTAAAAGTCGCTGAAGTAGAAGAAGCTGTAAAAGCTGCTGACGTTATCATGATTTTGACGCCTGATGAATTCCAAAAAGAGCTTTATAATGATGTGATCGAGCCAAACATCAAAGAAGGCGCGACATTGGCTTTCGCGCATGGTTTTGCGATCCATTACAACCAAGTCGTACCACGCGGCGATCTTGATGTGATTATGGTTGCGCCAAAAGCACCAGGTCATACCGTACGTTCAGAGTTTACTAAAGGCGGTGGTATCCCTGATCTTATCGCAATCTACCAAGATGCTTCAGGTCAAGCCAAACAGTTAGCACTATCATACGCTGCTGGTGTTGGTGGTGGTCGCTCAGGCATCATCGAAACCACATTTAAAGATGAGACTGAAACTGACTTGTTCGGTGAGCAAGCGGTTCTTTGTGGCGGTGCAGTAGAGCTAGTCAAAATGGGCTTTGAGACGCTAACAGAAGCAGGCTATGCACCAGAAATGGCTTATTTTGAGTGTATACATGAGCTAAAGCTAATTGTTGATTTGATGTATGAAGGCGGTATCGCTGACATGAACTATTCAATCAGTAACAACGCTGAGTACGGCGAATATGTCACTGGTCCTGAAGTCATCAATGAGCAGTCACGTGAAGCCATGCGTAACGCGCTAAAACGCATCCAATCTGGTGAATACGCGAAAATGTTCATCTCTGAAGGCGCAACCAACTACCCATCAATGACTGCGCGTCGTCGTAACAATGCTGAGCATCAAATTGAGACTACTGGTGCCAAGCTACGTGGTATGATGCCTTGGATCGGTGGTAACAAAATCATCGATAAAGACAAAAACTAATTCGATACTACTTAAATAGAGTATTTGATAATTTATTAAATAACCCGTGTTATCACCTGATAGCGCGGGTTTTTTATGTCCTACTTTTAGCATATGGTTACAACGCTATATGTGTTGGTTGAAAACCAGTAAAAACTGCCCAATATAGGCAGGCATCTTCACATTAGCCAGTGGGCTTTTACTGTGCTTATTTATCTTTGATTGATCAAAGTAGATGAGCCCTCATTCATATTTTCTATAGATTACAGGTTGTATGTTGTGCAAATATCTTATCCAGACTGGCTAACGCCGCAATTCGTGTATATTACTCTTAGCGCTGTAGTAGCAGTTTTAATTTGGATAGAAGGGGAAATGCTTAAGAAAACCGATGGTAAACTGCCTGAATCTAAGTTTTTCCAAATCAGTTCAATCTTAGATACCATCTGGTTCTTTATCTCTGTAGTTGTCCTATACGTGATTGATTTGGCACCGCTCGCGATTGCTGTACCTGCCGCTTATGGCATTTACACGACCTTTGGTTGGGTCTACGGTACGCGACTATTAAAGCGCAAAGGTATCCCTGATTCTCCTAAAGACTTGGTCATACCGGCCAAATATATTGCTTATAGTCAGTCATTTTCGTTGATATTTTTTGGGCTATGTTTGCTTGTATTAAGTTCACCATGGTTACCGATATTGCAATAGGCAATGACTGAGTTTTTGGCTTATAACGGTCTTTCTTTTTGTATTTAACGATGCTTCCATAATTACAGCCTAATATTTAGATATTAAAAATTTATTTAATATCAATGTGATAACGGCAAAAGTGCTAGCTATTTTAATAGGTTCTGATACCTAGAATTTATTTACAAAAATCATCAATTTAGACTGTTACCTGTATAGAAAACTGTTATAATCAGATTGTACTCAAAGTATTTGAGGTAAAAAATTCAGGTTTTCTCTTAGATTATTTGAAATTTTGAACCGTAGCGTTCAGCAAAAGATGCATGGGTATATATCAATTAATCGGTGATGACACAAGTCTCGCCAACAGTTAAAGAGTCAGGAAAATTTATGTCAGATAAAGTTGAAGGCACTGTAAAGTGGTTTAATGAAGCTAAAGGTTTTGGTTTTATCGCTCAAGACAATGGTGGACAAGACGTATTCGCTCACTACAGCGCTATCCAAGGTAACGGTTTCAAAACGCTAGCCGAAGGCCAAAAAGTGTCTTTCATCTTAGGTGATGGCAAAAAAGGCCCACAAGCTGAGCAAATCGAAGCTATCTAATCTCATTTACTATTAAGTTAACTGATTTTCAGTAAGCTTAATAATAATAAGATTACCAATATGCATTGATTACTTTGTTTGTTAAAACAATAAAAATACTGTATCGACTTTAAAAAAAAGCAACCTCTCATCAGGTTGCTTTTTTTATATCATTTTGTCTGAAGTAGCGTTTGATTGATTTTCTTAATAATCATCAGTTCATAATAGGTACTGACTCAATAATAAATAAGGTTCTATTATGAAATGGGAAACTTGGTTTTCAATTGACTGGCAACAAGCACTAGGTATTTCTTTATCTGCGGTGGGCTTCTATATTGGTTTGATGCTCTGTACCCGATTGATGGGTCTACGTAGTTTCTCCAAGCTATCAAGCCATGATTTTGCAATGACGGTCGGCATTGGCAGTATATTGGCGTCGACTGTACTGGCTGACAAGCCGTCTCTGTTGCAAGGGTTGTGTGCAGTTGCCATGTTGTTTTTGATTCAAGGCGTCATTTCAGTCATCAGACGCAAGGTGAAGCCACTAAAAGCGCTGATAGATAATCGGGCTATTATACTCATGGCGCATGGCGAATACTTTGCAGATAATTTGAAAGAGGCAAACTTAAGTACTAGTGACGTTCAGGAAGTGCTGCGCAAAAACGGTATCAAAGCCAAGACGGAGATATTTGCCGTCATTATGGAAACAACAGGCAATATGAGTGTCATCAAAAATAATGGCGTGACCCCTGACTGGGCGTTGTTCGATGACATACGTGATAGTGAGTTGTTAATTGGCTTTAGCAAAAATAGCAACATATAGATGCTGGGTTCTTCACGACTGCTATTAGTTGAACCCTAGGAAATAAATAATAACAAAATATTAAATAAACATACCATTGAGAGTGCTATAAAGGGGAGGACTCTTAAGGCTATTGTCAAAGAAAAATCACCAGATCACGTGCTTATAAACTATTTATTATAGAATAGTGACAAATTTATGACGCATTATTCACGGCGTTGTCTTGACCTTATCTGCAGGCTGACGCAAGATACATAGGTCTGATAATAACGGTTGGCTTAGCTTTAGCAGATTTTATCCGTAAGAAGTGCAATGCTAATATAATTTCGAATATTGGCGTATTTTTCTTAATTAGTTATACATCTGTTGATATAGTAATAACCTTGAGTAGTATTTTGAACGACGATTTGAACCACAACGAAAATTTGGTTCTTAACTGATATTTTTTAATTCATAACATTAATAAACGAGGAACGTATGAAAGCATTAGTAGCGGTCAAGCGTGTCATTGATTATAACGTAAAAGTTCGTGTAAAAGCCGATAACTCTGGCGTTGATCTATCAAACACCAAAATGTCGATTAACCCTTTTGATGAGATTGCAGTAGAAGAAGCCGTTCGTCTAAAAGAAGCTGGCGTCATTGATGAAATCATCGTCGCGTCTATCGGTCCAAAAGAGTCGCAAGAGCAAATTCGTGCAGCCCTAGCACTGGGTGCTGATCGTGGCGTTTTAGTCGTGAGTGACGAAAAACCGTATCCATTACAAGTTGCCAAGATTCTAAAAAGTATCGCTGAAACAGAAAGCACTGATATTATCTTGCTAGGTAAGCAAGCGATTGATGACGACAATAACCAAACGGGTCAGATGCTAGCGGCATTGATGGGCATCGGTCAGGGTACGTTTGCCTCAGAAGTGAAGGTTGAAGGCGACAAAGTCAACGTAACGCGTGAAATCGATGGCGGTCTACAAACGGTTGCCCTTGATTTGCCAGCAGTTATCACAACTGATCTACGTTTGAATGAGCCACGTTATGCGAAACTGCCTAACATCATGAAAGCGAAGAAAAAGCCGCTTGATGAAAAAACGCCAGCGGATTTCGGTGTTGATATGACATCTAAGCAAGAAATCATTAAAGTCGTGCCACCTGCTGAACGCAAAGCTGGTATTACAGTAGGATCAGTTGATGAGTTGGTCGATAAGCTAAGAAACGAAGCAAAAGTCATTTAATGATTTGACGCTTCGTTACGGCATATCCTGTACAAAGCTATCCATTTGACTGATTTGTTTCATATTGAATAATAGTCGCTCAAATAGCTTTGTATACAAACAACCGCATGAATAGATAATACGAATAAATAAAGGATTAAAACCATGGCAATTTTGGTATATGCAGAACACGACAATGCCAGTCTAAAAAAGGCAACTTTGAACACCATCGCTGCTGCTAAGCAAATCGGCGATGACATCCATGTATTAGTGGCAGGTAGTGGTGCTCAAGCAGTCGCTGATGAAGCAGCAAAAGCAGAAGGCGTGACGAAAGTACTATTAGCTGACAATGCAGCCTATGAGCATCAATTGGCAGGCAATGTGGCGCTATTGGTTGCTGATGTCGCTGGTGATTACAGCCATATCCTAGCAGCTGCGACTACGACTGGTAAAAACTTTATGCCACGCGTTGCAGCGTTACTTGACGTCAGCATGCTGTCTGAAATCTCAGGTGTGGTAGATGCGCAAACGTTTGAGCGTCCTATCTATGCAGGTAATGCAACGGCAACCGTAAAAACGACAGAAGACAAAGTCGTACTAACCGTACGTACGACTGCGTTTGACCCAGTAGCAAGCGAAGG
The DNA here is from genome assembly GCF_904846415.1 of Psychrobacter piscatorii. Lineage (GTDB taxonomy): Bacteria > Pseudomonadota > Gammaproteobacteria > Pseudomonadales > Moraxellaceae > Psychrobacter > Psychrobacter piscatorii. Next base: position 114,234 of record NZ_CAJHAR010000005.1, read on the forward strand.
TGGTTCAGCGACTGTTGAAACTATCGACAATGTGCAAGAAACTGGCAAAGCTAGTTTTGTGAACGAAGAAATGGCTAAGTCTGATCGTCCAGAATTGACCTCAGCTGGTATCGTGGTTTCTGGTGGTCGTGCATTGGCAAATGGTGAAAACTTCACCAAATATATTGAGCCATTGGCTGACAAGCTAGGCGCAGCTGTTGGTGCATCACGTGCTGCTGTTGACGCAGGATATGTGCCAAACGATATGCAGGTCGGTCAAACGGGTAAAATCGTTGCACCGCAGCTATATATCGCCGCTGGTATCTCAGGCGCGATTCAGCATTTGGCTGGTATGAAAGATTCTAAAGTCATCGTTGCTATCAACAATGACCCAGAAGCACCTATCGCTAGCGTTGCTGATTATTTCTTAGAAGCTGATTTGTTTGAAGCACTACCCGAGCTTACTAGCAAGGTTTAATATATAGTCACAGAACTACTAAACGGCTACGGCGTTACCCTCCTTAGATGTACTACTTGTACAATCTGCAGTCGGCTGCCTTGTATCTGTTTTAGACTTCTTTGACTACATCAGTAGTAGACAGATAATAAAAAACCCACTATCAATTGGTAGTGGGTTTTTTTATGCTTGATAGATAGGGTTTTAATAGCAGTTATAAATGGACGCTAAGAATATTGTCTTTGGCGTAAGGTTTCATACAGACATAAAGACCCTGCAATCGCTACATTTAAGCTCTCTTGACCATTTGGCTGCGGTAGGGCTATCGGCGTGGCACATTGCATTAGCTCGTCACAAACGCCTTGACCTTCATGACCCATAATCCAAGCGACAGGCGCAGATAAGTCGTGATCGTAAATGATAGTATCTGTATGTGAGCTGGTCGCGAGGAGCGGCACTTGTATGTGATCTAAAATATCTTGCGTACTCAAGCCCTCAAAAATAGTCAGCGCAAACTGTGCACCCATACCTGCTCGTAGCGTCTTCGGAGACCACGCTTGAGCGGTGGCACTGGTACATAAGATATTACGAATACCAACCGCAGCTGCTGTGCGCAGTAGCGTACCGACATTTCCGCTATCTTGTACATCATTCAAGATTAAGCAGTCTTCATCGATCATTGATAGGCTAGGCATTGGTACTTTGATAATCGCCATGATATCGATGCCTGTACCCAAGCTACGAATACTCTCATAAAGTGAGTCTGACAAAGTAAGAATAGGCGTATAAGTGGGCAGGCGAGTTAATACCTGCTGAACTTCAGGGTGGCTACGCGCTGACTCAGACAGGAGTATCTGTGCAAAAGGATAGTCACTACGCAGTGCAGCATCTATCAAATGGACGCCTTCTATGACTGTCTGACCGTTCTTTTTACGCTGGCGTGCTTGGGACAACAGCGCTTTTACAAGCTTCACGGTTGTGTTCTTATCTGAGGTAATCAGCTCGGTGGGATTTAATACCATAGTGGATCGCTTAGAGAAGAGTAAAGGGGTTATTTAAACGACCAGCAAAATATCTATGATTAATTTAGCATTCTGCTGGCTGTTCTTAACAGGCGTGCAAATCAATTATTTTTCAGAATAATTGACGTGTAAGTCTTTCACATAATTGACTTCATTTTTGCTACCAAGCACCACAGGCACACGCTGATGAATGTCAGTGGGTTCGATATCTAAGATGCGATTGACGGCATCTGTTGCGCCGCCACCCGCGCGTTCAATCAATAGGCTCATTGGGTTGGCTTCATACATCAAGCGTAGTTTACCCGCTTTATGAGCATATTTGGTGTCAAACGGATAAGTGAACAGACCGCCACGGCATAAGATACGATGGACGTCACCAACCATAGCGGCGACCCAGCGGGTATTGAAATCGCGTCCACGTACGCCTGTCTCGCCAGCGATTAACTCATCGATGTACTGTTGCATCGGTGCGCGCCAGTAGCGATAATTTGAGCTATTGATCGCATATTCGCTCGTATCGGCAGCGATTTGTACGTTGTCTTCTATGAGCACATAGTCTTCAGTTTCTGGATCTAGGCTAAACATCACGACTTTATCTGCGATGGTTAATGCCAGTACCGTAGAGGTGCCATATAACAAGTACCCTGCTGCTAACTGTTTGTTACCTGCCTGTAGATAGTCGCTGTTTTCACTGGTTTGACCTTGACGCTCATACGGCAAAACAGAAAAAATTGTACCTACTGCCATATTGATATCAATATTTGATGAGCCATCTAATGGGTCAAATAACACCAGTAGGCTACCATCATCATTAGCAGGAGTCGCGTCATCGAGCTCTTCTGACGCGACACCAGCGCAATGGGTGTTTTTTGCTAAGGCATCTAGCAGTAAGTCGTTCGCTAATACATCCAATTTTTTTTGATCTTCGCCTTGGACGTTTTGATTACCAGCTTCGCCTAAAATATCTGCCAGAGCACCTTTTCTAAGTAGTTGTGAGATGGTTTTACCAACATTAGTAACCGTGGTAATTACGTCGTTGAGTGCAGGACTAGAGGCATGTTGGTTTAGATAATCTGCTAAGGTCGTCATAAAGCTTCCTAATAAAGGGTATGGAAAGTAAAAAATGGATGGTCTCAGAGTAAGGCCATAAGCGGCATTTGGCACACCTTAAATGGGTAAATTCTTAAATAGCTTATACGGTATCTTTGTCCCGACCACAAAATCGGCTACACTATATCTATTGTTATTCATTTATAGATTTGTCAGAATTATTCTCTATGAGAATATAGCATGTTTATTTACGCTTTCTGATTGTCTGCTGAGGCGATTTTTGGTCGAATTTGATTACGGTAAATTGTAGCAAATAAGCGTCAAAATGTCCTTGTCTCTGTGCCTATCAGTGCTAAATGATCGAACAAAGATGAATAAGCGATTACGACAGACTCATATAAACCCACAATAAAGACTCGCCATTATGTCAAATTCTCTTGATAGTAGCGCTACACAACCAGTCTCACCGACTGATTATGCAAAATTTGATCCCAATACAATTCATCAAAGACTCAACACCTCACTGAGTCGTCCGCAGCTCAATACCGATGGCAGTATCAGGCATTTCTTGGGTGTTGAAGGTCTTAATAAAGCACAGCTCAAAGCTATTATCGCAAAAGCAGAGACTTTCTTTGATGAAAATGGACAGCTCATCAACCGTCCTGAATTAGACGGCTATACGGTCATGAATTTGTTCTTTGAACCATCGACCCGTACCCGGACGACATTTGAGGTTGCAGAAAAACGCTTGGGTGCCAATGTACTCAACATTGATATCGAACGCTCTAGTACCAAAAAAGGTGAGAGTCTACGCGATACGTTGTGGAATCTACAGGCGATGACCGCAGATATTTTTGTGGTACGACATTCAGCATCAGGTGCCGCGCATTTTATGGCGACAGAAGTGACCCCTGATATTGCTATCATTAACGGCGGCGACGGCTGGCATGCGCATCCTACTCAGGGAATGCTCGACATGTTGACCATTCATCGTGAGGCGCCGCGCCCATTTGAAGAGCTGTCTATCGCAATCGTTGGTGATATTAAGCACTCACGCGTGGCACGCTCTGACATCAGTGCTTTGCAAACGCTAGGTGTGACAGATATCCGTGTTTGTGCGCCGCGTACTCTACTGCCAAAAGGTATTGAGCGTTTTGGCGTAAAAGTATATGAAAATATGGATGAGTGCGTCACGGACTGTGATGTCATCATGGGATTAAGAATACAAAATGAGCGTATCGGTTCGCCGCTATTGGCATCCTCAAGTGAATACTATAAGCATTATGGAATCACGCCAGAGCGAGTAGCGCTTGCTAAGCCTGATGCGCTAGTTATGCACCCAGGGCCGATGAACCGCGGTGTTGAGATTGCCTCTAGTGTGGCTGATGGCGCGCAATCCGTTATCTTAAAGCAGGTAAATAACGGTATTGCCATTCGTATGGCGGTCTTGTCGCTTGCGATGGAAGGTCAGCGTGCTCATCAAGCGGCTGGCAAGTAACAGCTTGCTGCGCGACTTATTCTCATTTAATTCATTTTATTGATACGGTAATAACGTTATGTCTACCATGCTTAATACGGATGCACCCATTTTTGACCATTTACCAAAAGCGTTTAAAGATGCATTGCCGCAAACTGCAACAGAAAAACTGTCTACACTCGATTCTGACCGTGAGATGTGGCTGCTACCACCATTGGTAGATCTATGCGCGCGCTTGCGTGAGCCGGGCCAACAACAACACGGTACGCTAGAGTCAGAGGGTAGGGCAGCTCGTGGCAATGGGTTCTTGCATGTAGTCACGCCACCTGATACCAATCCTATTTTAGAAAATGGCTCACTTTTAAAGGGCTTGCGTGAGCGTGCCTTGAGTGATGGCGGGATTTACTTACATATTTTGGGTGCATTGACCACAGGGTTAGAGGGCGAACGACCCTCTAATATCGCAGGGCTTAAGAAGGGCGGCTGTATCGCAGTGTCTAATGCGCGTAGACCTTTTCGCAATGACTTAGTATTGTTAAGAACATTAGAATACGCGGCGACCTTTGGTATGAAAGTGTTCTTTTATCCTGACGAGCCAAGTCTGTCTGGAGATGGCGTGGCACATGAGGGCTATATTGCTTCTTATCATGGTTTGCAAGGGATTCCTTGGATTGCGGAAACGGTTGCACTGTCTACGCAGCTATTGATGGTTGAAGAGACGGGGATAGCCGCTCATTTTAGTCAGCTATCCTGTAAGTCTTCCATTGAGCTCATGCGCTGGGCAAAAGATAAAGGCTTGCCGGTGACTTGCGACGTTGCGATGCATCAGCTGTATTTGACTGATGACAATCTTGAAGGCTTTAATGCTCAGGCTTACGTATTGCCTCCACTACGTAGTAATACTGACCAGCAAGCCATCCGCCGTGGCTTAAAAGATGGCACTATCGATGCTATCTGTAGTCATCACGAACCATTAAACAGTACGGCGAAAAAAGCGCCATTTGCTGAGAGTACGCCAGGTATCTCGAATTTTGATACTTTTATGGCGCTGGCATGTCAGCTGGTTCATGATGAAGTGTTAACACTCCCAGAGTTGGTTGATAAAATCTGTCTCAATCCTGCAAAGATTGCGGGTATTCATGAGCAGTATGAAGCGATCGGCGGCGCGGTATTGGTTGACCCCAATCTGGAGTGGCAAGTGACTGCGCAATCTATGCTATCGAATGGTAAAAACACACCATTTTTTAATCAGCAGCTGCAAGGACGTGTTGTGGAGACGTTCTTTGGCTAATTTGCCCCGACAGGATGATAGTCTGCCGCTATCCTCGAAGGATAAAGGGGGTGAAATGACTGACCATCTAGAAAAGCCACGCAGTACGGCCAGTGAGTCTATCAAAGCGGTAGCTATTTATGAAGTCGTCAAAGGTGTGGGGGCATTATTAGGTGCAGGTGCATTGTGGTCGTGGCATACCGATCTTGAGCATTGGCTGACGACCGCGACTGGCTCTTGGCGCCACACCTTTGGCCACCTGCTTGCGCCGCAAATAGACAGTGCGGTAAGTATTGCCCAACAGGCAAGCAAAAACTGGCCAGTGTTTCTATTGTTGATATTTGCTTATGCCAGTTTGCGATTCCTAGAAGCTTATGGCTTATGGCGCGACAAAACATGGGCATATTGGTTTGGTGTGCTGGGCTATGGCGTCTTTATTCCTATAGAAGTTTATTATCTGATAACCAGTCCATTTGATTGGTTTAAACTGGGAATATTAATCTTTAATATTATTATTATTATCGTAGTTTATCGTAATATGAAAAGAAAGGGTTTGATATAGTTATTAAAACGCTCAAAAAAGCCAGCATAAGCATCATGTCTTAGGCTGGCTTTTTTATACATGCTGTATTTTTGGCTTATGCCTCTGCTATTTCTTTATCCTTACGAATGCTCTTGGCGACTCTGCCAACACTTAGACCTTGTACCAAGATAGAAAATATTACTACCGCATAAGTGAGTGCCAATAAAATATCGCGCTCGGTACCGATGGGTAGCTGTAATACTAAAGCAACTGAGATACCGCCGCGCAATCCACCCCACGTTAGTACTTTCCATGCACCAGTGGGCAAATCAAGCTGGCGATGAAACGTTTTGGTCGTCATCCCGACAACGATAAAACGAGCTACTAGAGCAATAACAATGGTTAGACCACCTGCAATAAATAAGTTTGCTGAATAAGCAATCATTACTACTTCTAGACCAATAAGGACGAATAAAATAGCATTTAAGATTTCATCAATCAGTTCCCAAAACAGATCAATGTAATGACGCGTCTGATCACTCATCGCAAGCGCACGCCCGCGGTTACCAACCATCAACCCCATCATGACCATAGCGAGCGGCCCTGACAAATGCCAATGGCTCGCAAGCGCATAGCCTCCGATGACACCTGCTAATGTCAAAAGTACTTCTTCTTGATAACTATCGATGCTCTTTAGCAAATAGTACAAAATTGCCCCGAGTACCAATCCAAAGATGACACCGCCGCCAGCTTCGACCGCCAAGGTATGCGCCACATAGTTAATGGTTGGAATATCGCCACTAGATAAAATCCCCAGTAATAGAACAAAAATCACGACACCGATACCGTCATTAAATAATGACTCGCCAGCGATGACGGTTTCGATGCTTTTTGGCGCGCCTGCTGATGCAAGAATCCCCATGACGGCAATGGGATCGGTAGGGGAGATGAGGGCGCCAAAAAGTAGGCACCAAAGAAACGGTAGACCAAAACCGAATAGGGGCAGCATAAAATAAATCGCGGTGGCAATGAGCATGGCTGATAGGATAGTACCAAGTCCGGCTAGAATACCGATAGGCAATTTATAGCGCCTCAAATCACCAATATTGACATGCAGCGCCCCTGCAAATAGCAACATCGAGAGCATGCCATCTAATAGCACCTCAGTAAAATCAAGCTGCTCTAATAGACTGACTTCATAATCAATCAGCTGATCAAACCCTAAAAACCCTAAAAATATCGCACCGATAGACAATAATATAGAAATAACCATCACGCCAATCGTGGTTGGTAACCCGATAAAGCGATGATTGACATAGGTCAGTGAGGCAGTAATCGATAAAAATATGGCGCTGATTTCAAGTATGGTGAGGCTGGTTGCAGATGCCATAAAGCAGATCTCGTATGAATATAAAATTAACCCTAAGCCCATGACTTATGAGAGTTACGTAAAGATTTTTAGCTATAAATATTGAAATGATAAGGACCGTGTTTACCAATACGCTATGCGATCCAATTGTCATATTACTAACTCGACTGTGACTGTAGTGCTTCACGGATATTGACAGCAAATTCACTGACATAATTAAAATGTTGATGCTGTGCGTCTTCATCAAGAATAAATTGCTTGGCTTGCTCACACATAGCGACAAGGTCATCTATCAATTCTTGGTAGTTTAAGTTTTCTTCTCCAGCTCGCTTGATCAGATGTAGCTCATGCAGTAGCGTTTGTTGCTGTGCACTATTCACCCTTGCATAGTTTAGATTGACCATTGCTTCGCACAATGCTTTTAGCACCATCAAATCAGCGGCTGCATAGCGGCGTATTTCACCAAGTGATACGTTGATAAAATCTGATATTTTTGGGGTGTGAGTGACCAAGGCTAGTATGGCCAATCGTTTTTGCTTTACCTCATCTTCAGAGCTATCATCTGATTTTGGTATATAAAAATGATAGGGACTTGGAGGCTGGCGTCGCATCATAATACTTAAGCAACTTGTCAAGGACTGTACGCAGTTGACGGCTGTTTTTGGGTCATTGATACCAGGAGATAATGCTCGTACTGCGATTTCAGTCATTTGCCCCAAGCTATAGGCAATGTCATCAGAATGTGCTAGGCGTTGTTCTATCCGCACGCAGCCAGTAAAGCGTTGCCAAAAAATCCCATCAGGTGACCGCGGTATCATAGCTAGATGCGGTGTTGCTGTTTTTTGTTGATTGTTTGGATGATCTGCTGGACGTTGGTAAAAATATCCAATGACATTTTTGTCAGTAATGTATTGACCAAGATTGACATGCATCTGTACCACACCGCCGTAGTCTTGTGACAGCGCAATCAATGACTCAAAGTAGATTTGTTGTAGATAGCCTGAGCTTGGTGAGTAGATAGGCATGGCAGGCCAGTTATGAAACTGCTCGACATCATGATGTTCGGCATCACGTTGATGCTGGATGTCGCATCGATCGCTGTACCAATAATAAATATTATTAATCGCATCGTTGCTGGCATTTTGGATGACGTGAGACGCTTGAATGGCATGTACCATATGTTGTACAAAATACACCAGCAACAGCGCACAGATAATAGCCATGATAATGGCAAAGGTTACGGCTAATTGTGGCACACCATAAGACACGTCATACTTGTGAATGGATTTTAAGACAAGCAGGCTGTAACTAAAGGTACCGATAAAGGCGCCGAGTACAAACTGGTTCGGAGTGTCTGTCAAAAAATTACGTAACAATCTCGGACCAAATTGTGATGATGCCATTGACAGCACGGCGATCGTAATCGAAAACGTCGTGCCAGCCACGCCCAACACCGCACCAGCAATAGCGGTCATGATAGCGCGTGCAGCATCATCATCGCCTGTAAACGCAAAAGAAATTTCTCGGACCGTTTCACGATCGAAATGCTGATCGACAGTCACCAATAAAGGCGCCAGCAAAATCCCTGCAATCACACAAGCCGTTGGGATAAACCAGTAAGACCCAATAAGCTGTTGCCACAAAGCTCTTAGGCGATCAGGCAAGTCAGTCAACGTTTGCAGTGACCACAACTGAGTAAACTGTTTGAGCTTGCTCTGACCTGTACTAATAGTACGAATCCACAAGCTCGTTTCATCATCTTTATACACTGCCATATACTCAAAGTATCCAAAAATAGTCGTAAAGTGGCTCATCGCTATCGTTTGATAATCTTGATCAGAGCATCAAACGATGAATTTTTTAGGGTAATGGGTTTTGGCTAACTTGTCATTAACCAGCTTTAGGATTATCAGCTTCAGTAATAATGGCACTTTTATAGTCGCGTCTGTCAGCCTCTGTCTCAGCCGATGGCTCACCAGAACCTATAGGAATGATCGCCTCATTATGGTGATAGTCGCAATCAATGTTGCTGTCTTTATCATAGGCGATAGGGTCGAAGTGGGGTGATGGTTCGATATCCACATTGTCTCTATAAGCGCCACTGCTATTTAAGCTATCACTTGTCAATGAATGGCTTGCCGCCGTCGTTTTTCTAAACAACTTGCCACCATTGTTATTTTTACCAGAAGCTGATTTTTTGCGCGGCTCACTATTGGCGAATATAGCACTCAATGGCAGATGTAGCTGCTGCTTAGCATAGGCTTCTGTGTGCTCAAAACGATCTACCAGTAAGCTGAGCCAAGGTTTTTGGTCTTCTAGCTTCATCTCATCAAGCTCATCCTTAATAGGCAATGGATAAGGCAAGGTGCGATAAAAATCCCATAATGTCATTTTACTCAAATCTTTTTTGAGTACATAGTCATCGTCTTCTGTCATGGTGATGAGGTTGCTGTCTTGTAGATAATTGATATAGGTATACCATTTGGGTAGCTCTTTTCGTCCCAGCACATTACGCAGCGCTTGTTCGCTGACGGCCTCACCTTTTAGATGATGGGTATATACCAAATTCAGCATGTCCAGCAAGCTAAGTAGGGGATGGCGAGGATAGACCTCTTCGGTTTCAAAAATCGTTAAGGTGTAGCTGATCTCAACGCCCAGCAAGATAAGGTTCCATGACAAGAAAATCCACAGAAGAAATATAGGAAGCGCGGCAAAAGCCCCGTAGATCGCCTCATAGCTGGTAAAGTTGGCCATGACGGTACCAAACAGATGCTTCATCAGCTCAAAGACTATCGCGACAAACACACCAGCAATCGCTGCATTTTTTAGCGGTACACGCGCCTTAGGAATGAACCAATACATGCCAATAAAACCTGCGACAGTGATACCAATCGATACGGCTTGTACCCAAAACCCCCAATCGATCCCGTAACCTGCGATTTGTCGATTCAAAAAACTCAAACTCTGAACCGTACTTGAGGCAATAAAAGCCGTACCTAAGACCAATGGTCCCAAGGTCACAATCGTCCAATAGCGCATCATGCTTTTGAGGCCACCTGAACGATTCTCTACCCGCCAGATTTGGTTGAAGGCGCGCTCAATGGTTGTCAGTGTCATGATGGTCGTCAAAAATAAAATGATGGCACCGATAATGGTCAGGTTGGAGGATTTTTCGGCGAAGTCATTGATATACTCACTTACTTGTAGACTCGACTGGGGTAACAAGTTGCTATAAATTACCTCGTATATCTGTGCTCTGACAGAGGCGAGTGCTGGCACTGAAGATAAAATCATCAATAATACCGTTAGCACAGGCACAATCGACAGCATAGTCGTGTAGGTTAGCGATGCTGCTTTTTGCTGACAGTTGTCTTCAAAAAAATGTCGAACCAAAAATCGCAAGAATTGAAACCAGCGTTGTTGTAGAAATGGGAGTTTTTGTGAGAATTTTTCCATGTCGACCAGTTAGCAAAAGTAAGAGTGACAATAGTGTAACAAACATGCGCTGCTCACATCTGCGGTTTAATTGTGTCAATATGCACAGCGTACAGCAGTGTAGAGTGAAACTCGATATAATATAAGCCATGTTATATACCACGGTTATTTGCATGTCAGTGAATGACTCGGGCATAATGTGCACATATTTTACAATGCAGTTATAGGTTATATTTCGGCAGTATGAGACTAGACTATAGCGTCTGCCACAAAAGATAACATTAACGATTTTATAAGGAAGCTTTGCTAATGAGTCAGACCGCCCCTTATGTATTGGTGCTCTATTATTCTAATTACGGTACGACTAAGACATTGGCATATGCTATCGCTCAAGGGATCGAAGATGCTGGCATGACCGCACGTATTCGTACTGTCCCAACGGTGGCCCCTGAAACCACATCGAGCAAGCCTGCAATACCTGATGAAGGTGACTTGTATTGTACGATGGATGATCTAAAAGACTGTAGCGGTCTGGCACTGGGTAGCCCGACGCACTTTGGCAATATGGCCGCGCCCATGAAGTATTTTTGGGACAATACCGTCACCCTGTGGCTAGCAGGGAACTTACAAAATAAGCCAGCGTCCGTATTTACAGCGACAGGCTCTATGCATGGTGGACAAGAGACCACACTACTGACGATGATGTTACCATTGATGCATCACGGAATGGTTATCGTGGGTGTGCCTTATGCTGAACCTGCACTGAATCGCACTCATCGTGGCGGTACACCTTATGGTGCCAGTCATGTTAGCGGGGCCGCCCATGATCAGCCAGTATCGGCAGACGAGCGTGATCTAGGTATCGCACAGGGTCGCCGTTTGGCAATAGCTGCTACTGCTTTAGCACAAGCAAACTGGGGTCGCTAATCGAGTCTCATGTAACCGGTGTCATAGCTCAAACTTGATACTTAAACACTTTTTGCACTCAAATACTGATAATTAATCGCTAATAGCTAGACACCCATGCTATTCATTTAGGAAGTAAAAATCTCTAATGGCCACAAACCACTCTAACAGTAAGTCTCCTAAAGTTACCAAGCCTATCGCACCTATTGCGCAGCGCTTGATGGTCACTTGGTTGATTTGGCTAGTTTATAGATTAATGGGACTGCCTATTTTTATCAGTATCTTTAATCCAAGCAGCCCTGATATCGTCGGTGGTATTGCTTGGCAAGCATTGTGGCTAGTGCCCGCTTTTATCTTGACACCATGGATACTGCGTGGGCGTTCCCCTTACGCATTATTGATAAGTAGCATGTTTACGCTCGTATATTTGGGCGCGAGCGGGGTAGTGCTATTTACTCGCATATACGGCAGTAGCTGGGCTGAGATAGCAGTGTACTTGACCGACTTTGTGCTGTTACTTGCCATCAATGTCTGGCTGTTTATTTTGCTGAAACGCCTGCCTTCAATGAATAATGTGGTCAAGAAACCTCGCTCCCGTTAGCACTTATATGTTATCTAAGAGACGATATTCATCGTTAATAGTTTTTAATCTCAACATATAAACTTGAGACATAAAAAAGCGGCGCCCTATTTAGGACGCCGCTTTTTTAATACGATAAAGCGATTCTTTTACTTACTGGTATTAGTTGACCTTGGTCAATTCTAAATCCATCTTCTTACCATCATTGATCTGACTAACCTTGATAGGTAAGTAGTCTAAGCTTGGTGCCAACCAAAAACTGGTAGAGCGACTATCGTCATCATGGACGCGGTCGACACGCACCGTATCAAATGTACCCGCTGGAACGGTAATTTTGGTGCTGCCAGACTTTTTAAACGGGGTCTTTTCGATTTTGTCTTTTTTCGCCATGTAATAATTACCAGAGAATTTGCCATTCAGCAGATCTTGGCGAATTTGCACCTCAAGGCTCAAGTCATCAAAGGCCTGCTGTGCCATATTCATGGTCGTGGTCTTGCCCTTATAGTTACTAGTGACTTTCTTAGTAGTTGGGTTAAAGTCTAGCTTATGTGTGCGACCCAAACCTAATAGCTTATAAGTGGTGCTCGCTTGGGTTGGGACGACACTATTACCATTGATGGTGAAAGTGCTACTTTGCGAGGCACTAGCCACACCAGCGACGCGAGCCTTAACGTTGTATTTCCACGTATTACCAGACTTGTTTAGCGTACGAGTCGCGGATCCTTTGTATTTGTCTTCAACAGTAAAGCTATAATTTGCCGTTGATGGCTGAACAGTCTTTGCGCTGGCAAGTGTGGGTGCGGTCATACTCAAGGCTCCAATGGTAGAAATACTGATACCTGTCATTAAGGCAGATAAAAACTTAGATGGACTGCGTTTCGTATTATTAGAATCGTTGTGCAGTGACTGGTTATGCATTGATGGAGAACTCATAGATACCTCTTTATTAATATGATGCTGATATAGCAACGTCTATTGGTCATTCTTATTATGTTCGCAACGCTTATAATGGTCATACTCTGTTACATTTTCAAGAGTAACAGTCGACTGACGCGTGTAGTGCTTGTAGCGAATGTTGCTATGAGCATTGATAAGTCGATTAGGGGTAACGTGCTGTAAAGCCAGCAATAGAGGGTAAATAAAACGCATGCTCTTTGTTAGGCATGATTTTTGTTAGGTGCCATCAAGTACCAGCAGAATAATCTTGTAAATTTTTGGGCTTTACACTTGAAGCCAACCTATCTTGCCCCCACTTTTTGTTACAAGCTCAAAGCGTATCTTTAGATTGCTATGATTGAATGGCGACTCTTATAGATACTGGTATTGAGACTATTAATTCAAATAAACCCTTTATTTAAACAACCAATTTTTGGAGTCATATCGATGAACATTCGTCCTTTACATGACCGTATCGTCGTCCGCCGCATAGAAGAAGAGACAAAAACTGCTGGTGGTATCTTATTGCCGGGTTCTGCACAAGAGAAACCTTCACAAGGTGAAGTGATTGCAGTTGGTAATGGCCAAGTTCGTGACAATGGCGAAACTCGTGCGTTAGATGTAAAAGCTGGCGACAAAGTTTTGTTCGGTCAATATGCTGGTCAAACCGTGAAGGTTGACGGTGAAGAACTGTTGATTATGAAAGAATCTGACGTATTGGGTGTGCTAGAAGGCTAGTCCTCTTGAGTATGTTTTTATACTCAGCACATCTTGATCACAGGTTCTGATATACAGATATCAAATCATTCAATTGTATTCTCATACTTATAATAGTGGAGTAATTTAACATGGCAAAAGACGTAAAATTCGGCATAGATGCCCGTAAACAAATGATGGACGGCGTAAACGTTCTAGCAAACGCAGTACGTGTCACCCTAGGCCCTAAAGGCCGCAACGTGGTTATCGATAAGTCATTTGGCGCACCGACCATCACTAAAGATGGTGTATCAGTTGCCAAAGAAATCGAACTTGAAAACAAATTCGAAAACATGGGTGCTCAGCTCGTTCGTGAAGTTGCTAGCCGTACAAATGATGTCGCTGGTGATGGTACGACTACTGCGACCGTATTGGCTCAGTCAATCTTGCAAGAAGGCATGAAATCAGTGGCCGCTGGCATGAACCCAATGGATCTTAAGCGCGGTATCGACAAAGCCGTTCGCGCCGCCGTGAAAGAAATCCATAACCTATCAACCCCAGCCGATGACGAAAGAGCCATCGCACAAGTAGGTTCTATCTCTGCAAACTCAGACACCAAAATCGGTGAGTTGATCTCGCAAGCGATGCAAAAAGTTGGTAAGCAAGGCGTTATCACCGTTGAAGAAGGTTCAAGCTTTGAAGATACTCTAGAAGTTGTCGAAGGTATGCAGTTTGACCGTGGTTATATCAGCCCGTACTTCGCCAATAAGCAAGACAGCCTAACTGCTGAATTTGAAAACCCATACATCCTATTGGTTGACAAAAAAATCAGCAACATTCGCGAGATCGTGCCATTACTTGAGCAAGTCATGCAGCAAAGCAAGCCATTGCTTATCATCGCTGAAGACGTAGAAAACGAAGCGTTGGCAACCCTAGTTGTAAACAACATGCGTGGTGGCCTAAAAACTTGTGCCGTTAAAGCACCAGGTTTTGGCGATCGTCGTAAAGCCATGCTAGAAGACATCGCAACGTTAACGGGCGGCACTGTAATCTCTGAAGAGATTGGTCTGAGCTTAGAGACTGCGACGCTTGAGCAATTGGGTACTGCGAAAAAAGTCACTGTTGGTAAAGAAAACACCGTGATCGTTGATGGCGCTGGTAACAAAGCTGACATCGAAAACCGTGTTGAGTCTATCAACCGTCAGATCGCAGAGTCTACTTCTGATTACGATAAAGAAAAGCTACAAGAGCGCGTTGCGAAATTGGCAGGCGGCGTAGCAGTCATCAAAGTTGGTGCAGCGACTGAAACTGAAATGAAAGAGAAGAAAGACCGTGTTGACGATGCGCTACATGCCACTCGTGCAGCGGTTGAAGAAGGCGTTGTACCTGGCGGCGGCGTTGCGTTAGTTCGTGCCATGAATGCATTGTCTGAGCTAAAAGGCGACAACGATGACCAAGACGCAGGTATCAACATCCTACGTCGAGCGATGGAAGCACCATTACGTCAAATCGTAACCAACGCTGGCGAAGAAGCCTCAGTTGTGGTTAACGAAGTGAAAAACGGTACTGGTAACTACGGTTACAATGCTGCCTCTGGTGAATATGGCGATATGCTTGAGATGGGTATCCTTGACCCAGCAAAAGTATCACGCTCAGCACTAGAGAACGCTGCATCTGTTGCTGGTCTAATGCTAACCACCGAAGCTATGATTACTGACCTACCAGAAAAAGATGATGGTATGGCTGGCATGGGCGGTGCTGGTGGAATGGGCGGTATGGGTGGAATGGGCGGCATGATGTAATTTTACTGTCGCTGCAAAGCGGTTTGTCTTCGTCAGACGCGCTCAATGTACAATAAGTACTATTTTCGCTCGTCTTCCTTGACAAATCACTTTTCGCAAAAAGTAAAATCAACTTCATAAAGTCTATTTGACCACTAAAGGCTCTGCTATCGAAAGATAGCAGAGCTTTTTTATGCAATCTAATATGACGGTTTTTTTATGTGAAAAATCTTTGAGTTATGATAGATTGTCATTAAATTAGATTTGTATTTTTTGAAGAGGAAGTATATTGAGCGCTGCTTTCAAAAGGTTTTATTCACAATCAATGGATTTCCGTACATCTCTGTTAAGTGAAACGAATAAAATTCCTAATATCGATGATTTTAATAATAGAGAGATAGCAACTTTGATTTTGGCAGATATTTCATCTGAACATGGTCATGCTGTACACTTATTAGCTAAAGAAGGGTGTAATATTTCGGCTAGTAGCTTGTTGCGCCTGCAATTTGAATCATTAATAAGAGCGCAATGGATATATTGGGTTGCTAAAGATGATATCGTTGAAAGATTCTATAAACCTTTGACTCAACAAAATGCATCGCAAGCCGAGAAACGTATACCTACAATTAATATTATTTTAAAGGATTTAGACGACGCTGCGAGAGAGGGAATAGTTCCTGAGAGAGCAGTAGCAATGATGAGAGAGTTTAAAGAGTTAACGATGAAACCAGCAAACTCATATGTCCATACAGGTATGCATGCGTTTTCAAGAAAGAAGGATGGTTTTCCTGAGCCGTTGATTATTCAGATATTACAGAACTCTAATGTGTTAGAAGCATTAAATGCAATGCTTTTAGCTACCGTGGTAAATTCTGCCGACATGATACAAAAGGTACTAGCTCTACAGTATCTTTATATAGATAGCCTACCGATGCACATACCTCAAATAATGGAGAAATTTTACAATATGCGTTATCAATAGATTTCTATATCAAACTACTGATCCGCTGCATCCCTTCTAAAAACCCAAGTCTTATCATCAGACACTTCTTTATCATAGCAATATTCTATCAAGTTCAAATGAACTCACTATAGGTCTTTCTACTCACTAATTATCGAACAAGATATTGTGCCCCTAGTCAGTATAAAAGAATCTCACACAAAAATAGGCAAAGTCGTTTTATTGATTACCTTTCTCACCGATAAATGAGTATGTATGTCTTTGACGCTAGCAAGCTTGTGCAGCTTACGGGTGAACCGCTCATAACCATCGAGATTGGGGCTTACCACTTCTAATAAATAATCATAAGAACCCGACACTACATGTCCATTGATGACCTCGTCCATATTGGATAGGGCATTTTCAAAGGTTGCAATAGATTCTTCTTGGTGGCTGTTGAGACTGACCTCCACAAAAAAACTCATCGCAATACCCGCTTTGGCTTTGTTTACGTTCGCTTGATAGTTCTCTATATAACCTTCATCTTCCAAACGCTTTAGGCGCCTTGCGCAAGGAGACGGCGACAGCCCTATGCGTTCGGCCAGTTCTGCCGTAGATAAGCGCGCTTCTTTTTGAAGCACCTCCAAGATATGACGGTCGATTTTGTCCATAATTTACCTTTTGGTTTTTTAAGCCAATAATTTTGATTCAATTAGCATTATCCACCAAATATTTGCAAAATTGCAATGAATAAATAGAGATAAAAGCGCGTATTTTAATCGATAATTGGTCTTTGTATACCAGCATAAGACACGACTATGAATACGATATTCCACCCCTCATCACGCAAAAGTCCTTTGTTTATAATGTCGCCACTGACCAAAGGCTATGTGGCGATGAGCGTTGTATTATTGATTTGGTCAGGATTTGCATTGACTGTACGAGCGGTTGGGGCGTCGTCGCTCAGCATTGCCGATGTCATGCTCATTCGCTTTAGTGTACCGCTAGTTTTGTTGACCCCTTGGGTACTCTCTAGTTGGCATGAAATCAAAAATATAAGACTGCCAGATATCATGTTTATTTTATTTGGCGGTGTGCCTTTTCTTTTATTGGCGGCTTTTGGCGCAATTACAGTGCCAGCAGCTTACATGGGAACTATTTTGACAGGGACACCAGTTTTCTTTGCCGCATTATTGTCTTTTATTTTTTATCGTCAACGAATATCATTAAGAAAATTTGCCGCATTAATCCTTATTCTCTTTGGTATCGCGACTATGATTGGCGGGCATGCACAGGCAATACCTAATAGTCTTCTGTATGGGGTGGGGTTATTATTGATGGCAAGCCTGATTTGGGCGGGTTATACCTTAGGGTTAAAAAGCACCAAGTTAAGTCCAATAGCTATCGCGATCGTGCTCTCTTATACCTCTTTTTTTCTGACATTGATGATGGTTCTATTTGGCATCGTGGAGACGAATATAGGCGCTGTGTCTTTTGATGACGCGCTTCCGTTTATCCTAGTACAAGGACTGGGTGTAGGGGTAGTATCAACCATTGCATTCTCTTATGCGGTCAAACAGTTGGGCTCTATTCGTACCTTATTACTGGGCTCTTTGTCCCCAGGATTAACCGCTATACTGGCTGCGCTGATACTCAATGAGTCTCTATCAGTCATCATGATATGCGGCATCGTACTCAGTACCATTGGTGTCATCTTGTCCAATCGAGCGCAATAAATTAATTAAGGAAGTATCATGATGTTAGATAATATGCCTGTTATCAATGGTGATCCATTGTGGGCATTGCTAGGTAGGTTTCGTACTGACCAGCGCAAACATAAAATAGATCTATTGGTTGGTGTCTATCGAGATGAGTATGGCAATACGCCTGTGATGAAAACTGTGCAAGACGCAGAAATACATCTTGCTCACCAAGCTCATTCAAAGGCTTATGGCATGTTATCGGGTAACGCTAATTTTAACCAGCAAATGGCAAAATTTGTACTGGGTGAGAGTCCAAGTCTAAACAACCAATGCACGATTCAGACGGTTGGGGCGTCAGGTGCATTACGACTCATTGCTGATTTAATCGCTATACTCTCTCCAGATTCAACCGTTTGGATCAGTAATCCTGGCTATATCAATCATCGTCCATTGATGGAAGGGGCTGGGTTAGCGGTTAAGACGTATTCATGGCAAAATAAAAACGGCCAATTAGACATTGATGCGTGTTTTGCCGCGCTAGAAAAAGCAAAAGAAGGAGACGTACTGTTATTACATGCGTGCTGTCACAATCCTACCGGTATAGACCCTTCTTTAGAGCAGTGGCAACTATTTTCTGATAAATGTAAACAGAAAAATATTGTGCCGTTTATTGATATGGCGTATCAAGGTTTCGGAGATGATCCTGATACCGATGCTGCAGGTCTTCGTCTAATAATTGAAGACTCTGACTTTGCATTTATCGCTGCCAGCTGCTCAAAAAATATGGGTCTATACAATGAGCGTACGGGTATTGCCACGGTGATAACGACGAACCATGAGCGTCACGCAGATATACAGACACTTTTAGAAACCATTACCCGCGCCAATTACTCCATGCCGCCCAATCACGGTGCCGCAGTGGCTTCTTATTTACTAGACAGCCCAGATGCTTGGCTAGTAGAGCTGGCAAGCTACCGTGATAGAGTAGATACTATTCGCCAAGCGTTAGGCGCAGCCTTAAAAGATAGAGGTGCACCTGCAGAGTTTTTGGACATTTCACACCAAAAAGGCATGTTTTCTTTATTACCGCTAACAGAGAGTCAAATGCTGATATTGCAAGATGAGTTCGCGATTTACGGCATGCCAAATGGCAGAATAAATATTGCCGGTTTGAAAATGACGGAAATCCCTCAACTGGCTGATGCTATCATGTCGATTATTTCACGTTAGAGAATAATTTTTATCGCTCAAGGCAATGGTTTTATTCATTAATCGCAACAGCAAGAAGGACTGTTGTGATCCGTTAAATTAAAGAAGATGTAATACAGTCGCTAGAAGCCCTGAGTGCCATGCTTCTAGCAACTGTAGTAAATATGGTTTTATATCAAGTTACTGATCCGCCGCATCTCTTCTAAACACCCACGTCTTGTCATCAGACGCCTCGATACAGTAATAATAGCCCGCCAAATCAAAATCTTTTAACTGCTCCGCATTGCTCAGCTTATTGTCAGCAGCATATTTCACCATAAGACCGCGTGCTTTTTTGGCATAAAAGCTAATCACTTTATATTGACCATTTTTCTCATCTTCGAATCGTGGCGTGATGATGTCCGCATTCAGCGCTTTCTTTTTTACCGCTTTAAAATACTCATTCGATGCCAGATTGATTAGTGTTTTATCGTTACTGCCTGCCATACGGGCATTGATCACGTCAGTTATCTTTTCGCCCCAGAACTCATAAAGATTATCACCGCGTTCGTTTTTTAGCTTCGTGCCCATCTCTAAGCGATAAGGCTGGATAAGGTCCAATGGTTTTAATACCCCATAAAGACCTGACAAAATACCTAGATGCTCATTGACGTAGATGGACGTTTCTTTATCCATGTTATACATATCAAGACCGGTATAGACATCACCGTCGAACAGGTAGCCCGCTGGCTTTGCTGCATTACCAGACTCATCATCAGTAAACGGCTTATCTTCGCTCCAACGCCATTGTTGATTGCGCGTGGCATTGAGTTGCGCAAGATCATCAGAGATGCTCATCAGCTCTTGTAAATCAACGGGCTCTTTAGACTTCAATACTTTCATGAGTGACTGTGAGTGCGCGATCAGTTCAGGCTGACTATAGTAGTTGCCCAAGTTCACTGGTACAGCGTCTGTTTCATTCAAAGATTTGGCAGGAGAGAGTAAAAAATACATGGTGAGTCCTTATTATCGTGAGTCAATGACCGACCTGTTCAGGTGTCAAGCATTCTTATTATACGACAGCTGCGGGTTTAACTTGACTTGACCTTGAGTGTTTTATGTTTTTTTAAAGGGATATGGCAATGCGTAAATATGCATAGAGTTGGCTGTTATTAAAGCGAGACCTTGTTATATAAGGGATAGAGGTTTTTTGAAAAAATAAAAAACTTTAATATAACAACAAAAGTTATGCAGATGGTATCAATGCCTAACTTTTTATCTTACTTGTTGGTCATCATTAGACAATGAAAGTTGGCAGATTATGTCTCTATAATAAAAAGGCATGATGGTAAACAACACATCATTTATTAAATTGATAGTCTTTATTTATGATACTGGATAAGTCATGGTTAAGGATTTTTGTCCCCTATGCTTTTGAAAATGCGTTGAGGGTATTAAGGGTAAGTCATTCTATATAAGTAAGGAGACGATATGAAAATCGGTGTAATCAGTGCAGATACCGCGAGTGAAAGCCGTGTCGCACTAACCCCAGACGCAGTCAAAAAATTGCGCAAGCTTGGGTTTGAAGTCGTCATTCAGTCAGGTGCAGGCCAAGCAGCGTATTATGCTGATGAATTGTATCAAGCGGCTGGTGCCGATATTACCAACAGTAGCACCGAGGTGATTACCCAGTCTCGAATTATTACTACCGTCAATGACTTACCATCTGAGGCCACCGCTAATTTGTCATCAGATCAGGTTGTTATTGGCATGCTCGACCCATATCGCAACACTCAGCTTGACACTTATGCTGCCAAAGGTGCGACGGCTTTTGCAATGGAGTTATTACCGCGCACATTATCACGTGCGCAAAACATGGACGTACTATCCTCGCAGGCCAACCTTGCCGGTTATAAAGCGGTATTGCTAGCAGCTAACGAATACTCTCGTCCTTTCCCGATGTTTATGACCTCAGCGGGCACGGTCAAGCCCGCCAAAGTAGTCGTCTTAGGCGTAGGTGTGGCAGGTCTACAGGCGATTGCAACGGCGAAGCGTTTGGGGGCGGTGGTTGAGGCAAGTGATTTGCGTCCTGCGGCGAAAGAGCAGGTCGAATCACTTGGAGGAAAATGGCTTGATGTGCCGATGAGTGAAGAAGAGGCGCAAAAAGCCAAAGCAACGGGCGGCTATGCATGGACCCCATCAGAGCAATATATCAAAGACCAGGCCGCTGTCGTTGACAAGGCACTCAGCAATGCTGACATCGTTATTACCACGGCGCAGATTCCTGGCCGTAATGCTCCACGTCTAGTGCACGCAGCAACCCTTACCAAAATGAAAGCAGGTTCTGTCCTGATCGATATGGCTGCTGGTACAGGTGGTAATGTCGAAGGCAGTGTACCGAATGACACCATTACTACAGAGAACGGTGTACGTATCGTTGGTGCTGCCAATATCCCATCAATGCTCGCCGCACAATCATCAGACTTATATGCCAATAACTTGGTTAACTTTATCACGACTTTGATCGCTCCTGCTGGCGACGATGCAGCAGCAAACGACCTTTCGCTTAACTTAGACATGGAAGACGAAATTCAGGGCGCACTGGCAGTGACACATGATGGTCAGGTACGACTAGCCAAACGCTAGGTTCGACTGCCTAGCACGATATGTTTTGTCACTATACATTTGCCAGTAATGAATAAATTTTTAGGAGGATGAGATGATCGCCACCATTTTAGCGGCAGCGCCAGCGGGTGCAGCCATGAGTAGCACACCATTTGTAGCGATTTTTACGGTATTTGTACTCGCTATTTTTGTCGGATACTACGTGGTTTGGGGTGTTACGCCTGCATTACATACACCATTGATGGCAGTAACCAATGCCTTATCGAGTATTGTCATTGTCGGTGCGATGCTACAGACCGTCACGATTGATGGCTCGATGTTTACACCAACCAGTTTGCTTGGTGCCTTTGCCGTATTTTTAGCCAGTATTAATATCTTCGGTGGTTTTGCGGTGACTGAGCGCATGCTTGCGATGTTCAAACCCAAAGTAAAAAAAGCCCCAGCAGCAAGCACTGATAATGGAGGCGACGCATGAATGATTTATCAACAATGATTGCGGTGAATGCGGATTGGTTCTATCTGGTTGGCGCGATTCTTTTTGTCTTAACCTTACGTGGTCTATCGAGTCCAAAAACCGCTATCCGTGGTAACCGTTTTGGTATGGCAGCGATGGCAATTGCCGTTGTGACGACGTTCTTTTTAGCAGAAGGCCCTGTCCTTTGGCTCATTATTGGCGCGATGATCTTAGGTGCCGTCGTTGGTATGTGGAAGGCAAAAACCGTTGCGATGACGCAGATGCCAGAAACGGTTGCTTTGATGCATTCATTTGTCGGTTTGGCAGCAGTGGCAATTGCCCTTGCAACGGTATTACATACTGAGCAAGAACATGGCGCTGTTGCCCGTGTTGAGCTATTTATCGGCTGCTTTATCGGTGCGATTACGTTCTCAGCGTCGGTCTTTGCCTTTGGTAAACTGGCAGCAAAAAGCTGGGCGAAAACACTGGTCGGCGGCTGGGTAAAACCTGTTCAGGCATTGTTATTTATTGCGATGATTGGTTTTGGCGGGGTATATTTCGTCACAGATTCGCTACCAGCGTTTTATGCAATGGCCGTGATTGCCGTTATCTTTGGTTGGATGTGGATTGCGCCAATCGGTGGCGGTGATATGCCAGTGGTCGTGTCTCTATTGAACTCATTTTCTGGTTGGGCGGCAGCAGGGATTGGCTTTACCCTTGGCAACTCAATGCTGATTATCGCAGGTTCGCTCGTTGGTTCATCAGGGGCGATCTTGTCTTATATCATGTGTAAAGCCATGAATCGCTCATTACTCAATGTATTATTTGGCGGAATGGGTACGTCAGCTGTGGCAGCAGGCGGCGATGATGGTGCACCGAAAAACTATAAAGCAGGCTCAGCGGAGGATGCAGGGTTCCTTATGTCTAATGCCAGCAACGTGGTCATCGTACCGGGTTATGGTATGGCACAAGGCCGTGCACAGAATGCGGTAAAAGAGCTGTATGAGCTGCTAAAAGAAGAAGGCGTTAACGTTCGTTTTGCCATCCACCCAGTTGCTGGTCGTATGCCAGGTCACATGAACGTACTATTGGCAGAAGCTGACGTGCCGTATGATGATATTCTTGAGATGGATGAGATCAACTCAGACTTTGCTAGTACCGATGTTGTCTTAGTTATCGGTGCAAACGATGTCGTCAACCCGTCTGCAAAAGACGATCCGACCTCTCCAATCTTTGGTATGCCAATTTTAGAAGTCAGCAAAGCGCAAACCGTTATGGTCATCAAGCGCTCAATGAGCACTGGTTACGCAGGTCTGGATAATAGCTTGTTCTACATGGACAAAACGATGATGATCTTCGGTGATGCTAAGAAAATGGTCGAAGAGATGGTACGTAGTATCAATGGCGGTGGTCATTAGTAATTAAACGATGTTTTTGACTATTCGCTTTTGCCGATAAGTTTTTAAACAAAGAAAGTCACTGAGGTGGCTTTTTTGCGTTAAAGTGAGCGGCATTTATGAAAGGGTGACAAGCCGAGATCATTGCCCACTATAACCATCAATTATAAATACAACGAAATAAGAGAAATGTTTATGAATATGTTACTGCGCTTTTTTATTATGGTCAGTTTGCTTAAGCAGCAGCTCAAGCGTCAATCGGTAAGCGAAACGATTAGTCTAGAGGCATTGACCGCGCCCACTGTCCGTCACTATCGGGTATTACCGCATGACATGGGGTTTCGCGATCACTTGCCCAATTATCGTTATCTGTCATTTATTGAGCTAAACGTGACACGCTGGGTCATGGCACGCTGTCATGAGAAAGGCATCAAGCCTCTAAACTGGGTCATCGCCATGCAAGAGATGATTTATCTCAAACAAATCAAGTTTTTGGATAAAATGACGCTCAGCAGTGTGGTTGCAGGCTGGGATCACAAATACGTATATTTTGAGCATCGATTTTTTGTCAAAAATCAGCTGATGGGCGTTGGTATGACCAAGTTTGTATTTACTGATGACACAGGTATGCGCACGCCAGATGTATTGGACATGAAAGGCGAGCAGTTGACAGATGTGATTAACACATGGAATAACCACCAAGTCGCTGTTAAGTCGGTTAAGTCAGCATAAAAAATATTGAAAAATAGCACCCGATAATAACTTGGCTATAATCATTTGCTGAATTTTGGTAGGATAGAGTCCATCAAATCGCCAATACTAAGGCGACACTACTATTTCTAAAACGACTAAAAAAAGGTACCGTTATGACGCCACAAAAATTAAAATGGACAGACAGCTTAGATATCGCGATTGAGCTTTATGAAAAATTCCCAGAGACTGATCCGCAGTACATACGCTTTACCGATTTGCATCGCTGGGTGACTGAGCTTGAAGGCTTTGATGATGATCCACAAAAATCAAATGAAGGTATCTTAGAAGCCATTCAAATGAATTGGATCGATGAAGCCGACTAATCGACTCTATAACGTTGAGCAGTGTTATCCATAAAAATTCAATAAATAGATTAAAAAGGCCGCATCATGACATCACAAATTAAAGAGCTGCCAGAAGCGATCGCTTGTCGCGGTATCAGCGTTCGTACCACTAATAACGCTGAGATTAGCCATGATACTGCCAAGCTTGGTAGATTATGGCAAAAGTTTTATCAAAATCATGCAGGTCAGCTTCCTGAAGGCGAAGATATCTATGGTATCTATCATAACTATGAAAGTGATGATTTAGCAGGGGCGTTTGATGTTGTCGCTAGCTGGAAAACGGCTACCGAGCAAAATGCTCAATCAGACAGTGAAAGTACCGCCAGCACTAGTAATGTGGTAGAAGTCACTATTCCTGCAGGAAAGTACTTGGTATTTTCTGAAGAAGGCCATATGCCTAATACCGTCATGAATGCTTGGGAGAGTGCTTGGGAGTATTTCAATGCGCCAGATTGTGAGCATAACCGAACGTTTAATGTGGATTTTGAGCATTATATCGGTGGTAATTTAGAATACGGTCAAGTGGATGTTTATATTGGTATTGAGTAGACGGATTAGACCGTAAAAGGTAAGTGTTATAAACTTCTGTCTTTGTGAACGCATTAGTTAGTGTGCTATATAAATCGCTCAATCACTTTTGAAACATTGGTTGAGCGATTGGATTTGAGCATTTTCTCCGCTATTTTTCTTTTCTTGATGTAGCGTTAAACGATGAGCAGGTTTGTTTTATAAGAAACGACCTTATATCTCTCTAAAAAATCCCTTCTCTTTCAAATAATGATATTACGAAAATTTACCAACCATCGTCTGCTTTACCGTATATTGAATACTATGTCTATATGAGAAAATTCTCAAAGACGCTAAAGATGGATAGCAAAAATGGACGATGATAATATTTCAGTTTACGAGTTAGGAATAATCAAAAATGCCTTGCGTGGACGAGTGGTTGATGTAGAAGATTTTAGAACAGAAGGTGTGTTAAAGAAGGAAGATGAAGACATGAATGACAAAGTCGACGCTTTTCAAGCAGAGCTAATAAATATTCAGCAGAAACTTGAGAATATTTC
Source organism: Psychrobacter piscatorii (assembly GCF_904846415.1). Lineage (GTDB taxonomy): Bacteria > Pseudomonadota > Gammaproteobacteria > Pseudomonadales > Moraxellaceae > Psychrobacter > Psychrobacter piscatorii. The sequence goes on from NZ_CAJHAR010000005.1 coordinate 140,186, forward strand.
GCCAGAAAAAGGTATTGATCTTTAAACAAACCACTATACTAAAAATAAATGCTCATAAAAAAAGCGCCATCTGTAATAGACGGCGCTTTTTGCTACTAGAAATTAAAATTAATCTAGCAATAGATTTTCCAATATCCCTTCATAAATCTGCGCCAGTTTACCCAAATCGTCGACTTCTACTTTTTCATCTACTTGATGAATCGTCGCATTACGTACGCCAAGCTCGACGACTTGTGCCCCTGTTGGCGCGATGAAACGTCCATCAGATGTACCGCCAGAAGTAGATAATGTCGTATCAACATTGGTAACTTTTTTGATCGCATTTTGGCAGGCCGAGACCAGTTTTCCTTCAGGGGTTAAGAATGGCTGACCAGATAGCTTCCAGTTAATGTCGTAACTGGCCTTGCTTTCGTTAAAATATTTGTCAAAGATAGCATGGGTTTTTGCCTTTAGCTCATCTTCAGTCGTTTCAGTTGAAAAGCGGAAGTTAAAGACAACGTTTAGCGTTTCAGGAATGACGTTGGTTGCACCTGTACCGCCATTAATATTTGATATCTGCAAGGAGGTGGCTGGGAAGTAGTCATTGCCATTATCCCATGCAATCGACGTCAATTCAGCAAGGGCAGACATCGCCGCGTGAATCGGATTACAAGCCAAATGTGGATAGGCAACATGACCTTGTTTACCTGTGACAGTCAGCTCTGCGCCTAGCGAGCCACGACGACCGTTTTTGATGATATCGCCTAACGTATCCGTGCTTGATGGTTCGCCCACGAGACAATAAGTGATTTTTTCTTGACGAGCTTCTAAGGTTTCGATGACTTTGACCGTACCGTTGATTGACGGCCCTTCTTCATCTGAGGTGATCAAAAAAGCAATAGAGCCATTATGCTCAGGATGATTGGCAACGAAACGCTCAGCCGCAATGGTAAAAGCAGCAATCCCCGTCTTCATATCAGCCGCACCGCGCGCCCATAGATATCCATCAGCAATGGTTGGCGTAAATGGTGGATACGTCCAGTTTTTTTCATCACCCGTTGGTACCACGTCTGTATGACCGGCAAAGCAAATTACGGGATCCGTCGTGCCACGGCGTGCCCACAAGTTTTTAACTTCAGCATGTTCGCCTTTTGCTTGCCTATCACCATAGTACATGAACTCGCAGTCAAAGCCGGCTTGCTCCAAACGCTCTGACAATATGTCTTGGCAACCATCATCGTCTGGTGTGACAGATGGGCGTTCGAGTAGCGCGATACTTAAGTCTAAGGTTTCTTGCTGGTGGGTTTTGCTATTGTTTTCTGAACTCATGACAGTCCTAGGTAAGTTGAGTTAATGTTTTTTGCTATAAAAGATAGCTTGTTTTTTATCAGGTCTATTTGGTACTAATTATTTATATGTTGCAAATATATAAAGGTTAATCGATTTCTATAGTTAAAAAAATCTTAGTCTCTGTCTAAGTAAATTTTTTCATAATCACCATAAAATTTTGCTAAATACTCTGTAATACATTTTTCAGCTGGAGTATTACTATAAGTTTTAGCTTTGTCTCTGTCATAATTACTAATATTGCCACCAGCAAAAACAACTTCGCCCATTTGATAACTTGTTCCTAATAATTCTAAAGTTTTATTACTAATATCGAAAGTGGCATGTCCTTCTGGAAATACTGGCGTCATCCATCTTGTTCCATCAAATGCAAGCAGACACCCGTTCTCATACTTGAACTCAGTCGTGATAGCAGTTGGTGTAACTATCACAGATTTTTCAGAGGTGGATTTTGGTAGGTGATAGGTAAAGAAAGGCTCACTGATTTGTTGAGTTGAGGCTTGATGATTAATAGCCGTGCAGCTTGCAAGCAAAGGTAACATAATAACTAAAATAGAATATCTGAATAGATTCTTACGCATTATTATTGTCCTTAATTAACAAAGCTTACTTAGAGCCGTAGCAAATGATAGATATACTCAGGACGCAGCAAACAAAACTACAGCATCATCACGTCTTAGCCAAGTAGCGATAGAGTAGCGCTGACGATGGGCTGTTTGCACTTGATGCTGTAGATCGCTGTCGAAGATAATGAGTCTATTGGCAACTGGCATGACTTCATGATGAATACCATGCTTATCAACGATTTCTAGCGCGCCGCCGTCAGTCTGCCCCCAATCATCATTGAGATAAAAAACTGCCGAGATCACCCTTTCATCGCGCCCAGCAGGATTGTCGCTGTGCCATTGATAGCCAAAGCCAATCGGATAGCACGCATAATGCGCTTCACTATGGCGAATACCAGCGAACAAACTACGATTGAATAGCGAGGCCAAAGCATTAATGCTTTGCAGATAATAGTAGCCTGCAAAGAAGTTCTCAGTGATCCAGCGTATTCTATCACCGCGGATATCACTGATACGAACGCCAGCGGTCAGCTCTGCATCACGATAATCAATAAAACCGCTTTCTGCTTGTAGCGCGAGCAACGCTGTATCATCAAACACATTATCAATGATGAGCCAGCCATCAGTGACAAATGTATCAAGCTGTTTGTCCGTCAGCCTATTTTCCCAGCTGACTGCAAAATCAGACAGTTGCAGCATCTTCTGGGTAGGCGCGTTTTGGGCGTCGTTATGACTGTCTGGAGATAGTAACGGAGGGTTGTCTTGTCCTATCGGATGATCAACGACCAACGCTGTCTTGCTCAGGTTGCTAATAATCTGCGTCATTTCATCTCTTTCTTATCAATCAGTGGTCAATATAACGTCATTCAATGCGTTTTTATTGAAAGCGCTTACTAAAACCACATTATCTTTTACTCCGCCTATGCTACCATAGATGCAATTTTTCTTATTTAAACTTTTGAGATTATGAACTATAAACACGCCTACCACGCTGGTAACTTTGCTGATGTGGTTAAACACATTTTATTGGTACAACTGCTCAATCAATTGGGGCAGAAAAACAAACCGTTTTATGTGCTTGACGCCTATGGCGGCCGTGGACTGTATTCACTAAGCAGTGAAGAAGCGCGCAAGACAGGGGAGGCCAAAGGCGGTATTCAAGCTTTTCTAAAAGCAGATACCGAAAAAGCACCTGCCGCTGTCAAAGACTATATGGAAGGCATTAAGCAAGCCAAATTCACTTACGACAATAAAGTCTACCCTGGTTCGCCGTGGTGGGTTGCCCATCATGTCGAAAAAACTGCGGCTAAAAAGCCTGATGCTGGCGTGCGTGCTGAGGCTTTTGAAGCCAAAGCGACTGAATATGATGCGTTGAACTATCAGCTACATAAGTTGCCGATTGGTATCCAGCATCGTGATGCCTTTGAAGGTATCACCGCTGTTATTCCACCAAAAGAAAAGCGCGGTTTGATTTTCCTTGATCCGCCTTATGAGCAAGAGCATAAAGACTTTACCCGCCTTATCGACCTATTGGTCGCGGCTTATAACAAGTGGCCACAAGGTACTTATGCGCTTTGGTTCCCAATCAAAAATATCGAAGCGGTCGAGCTGTTTTATAAAAAGCTCAAGCGTACTGAGATGCGTCGTCAGCTGGTTTGTGAGCTAAATATTTATCCTAATGATGTTGCCGTTGGTCTGAACGGTACAGGTCTACTGGTTATCAATCCGCCATGGCAGTTTGATAATCATGCACGCGAGATATTACGTTTCTTGCAGCCAGTACTAAAAGTAGAAGATGCCCCAGACTTAACGCCTGACAGTGCGACCAATGTACGCTGGCTGGTTGGTGAATAGTGACGTCAGTAGATGATGTCAGTGAAAAGCAATATTGGCCAATAAGGATATCAAGATGACGAATATGCAGCCACCTGAAGGCGAACCAAATAGTATGCTTCCAAGAGAGGGATCGTTGCAGGACAATGCAGCGACCCAGCCTCCATACATGGATGAGCATGAGTTTAATATTCGTCTAGCGGACAACGACAATTACGATGGTTTAACCTTTGAGGTCGTTGAGGCAGAAGTCGCGGAAGGTAAGAGGGTCGTCAGTCGCGGTGTATATCTAGCACCCAATTTGATTACCACATTATCATTACTGTCAGGGTTTTACTCGATTTTAGCGAGTACGCAAGGCGAGTTTTACAAGGCGGCTTTGGCTATCTTTTTATCAGGTATTCTAGATGGTGCCGACGGCCGCGTCGCTCGTATGCTTAATGCCCAAAGCCCGTTTGGTGAACAATATGATTCATTAGCAGATATGCTCGCGTTTGGCGTGGCCCCTGCTATTTTGGTTTATAGTTTTGCGCTAGAACCGCTGGGTCGTATTGGGATTGGTTGTGCGTTCGTCTTTACTGCCTGTGCTGCCTTTCGTCTTGCACGCTTCAACGTGCAGGTTGGCATTGTCGATAAAAAATACTTCGTTGGTTTGGCAAGTCCGCTTGCCGCCATATTAGTAACAGCAGCAGTTATGGTTGCAGTTGATCACAATGAATGGATTGGACAGTACGATACGGCGATCATGTTTTTGTTCGCAGCTTGGGTAGTTATTTGTGGTCTGCTCATGGTCAGTAATGTTAAATACTACAGCTTTAAAGAGTTTGATAAAAAGAAAGTACCCTTTGTGGTGCTTATCATTGGCGTACTTGTCATGAGTATCGTGCTCTATGACATACCTGTTGGTATCTTAGCGATTGGTATCATTTATGCGTTATCTGGTATTGTGACTACGATTAGAGCAAAGATGTAAGAGTCAATATGAGCTTTACTGAGATAAAAAAAGGGACTTACCGATAGGTAAGTCCCTTTTTTTATACTTTATTTGCTATAAAAACATGGTGCCATCAAAGAATATTCTACTATCAGATACGTTTTATCTTTGTACGACAGTCATTCATTATGTTTCTGAATGGAATGTACATCCAAACGAATATTTATGTATATGAAAGCTAATAAGCGCAAATTGATAAAACTTTCAAGCTTGATTTATAGATTTTGGATAGTAAAAATATGTTGTTTTATTTCTAGTTTATTGCAGATAAGATTTTCTAAAAAAAGAAGCGTATAGTGCCTGTGAACTAAAAAGGGTCACATTTGATAGTTCTATACCCTATAGACAGCATGGAATAATGCTGTGGTAGCCAGACAGAATTTAGCCTCACAATAAGCCACACTCAAATATCGATACCCTTTTAGTAAATCGATTTCCCAATCTTCTCAGTCTTGTACATTAATACAAACAGTACCTTATTGCTACTGTTTCGTCATTCTGTGCGGCTGATTTGGTTGGGCAAATAGCGTTAAGACCTACTCTATTGATGATGGTCGCAATCTAGTGACCGAATGCATACTTCGTTGCTTAAAATTGTCAGCAGTGTTACCCACCAAATTTTGATTGGTAACAGTGCTGACATGGTGATAGCCAACGCGACTGAGGGTATAAATAAGGTCAAAAATTAGCGTCATCTCTTGACTGTCCATTGTAAAAATGTGACAGCCATGGAGTGTTTCTAACATTTAACATGTACTAACAAAACTGACCGAATATAAGGTTAACAAGGCATGACGTTTTTCAAATTACCGATCTGGCTAAAGGCCAACTTAGTGGTATTGATAAGCAGCTTGCTCCTGACCGCCTGTGATAAAGGTGTATTGCATCCTCAGGGTGCAGTTGGCGTGCAAAATAAAGAACTTATCATTGTTACCACTGCCTTGATGTTGATTGTGGTTATACCAGTCATCGTCATGGCGCTCTGGTTTACTTACCGTTATCGCGCGGATAGACCAGATGCTGATAAAGACTTCGACCCTCAGTGGTCACACAACACTTGGATTGAAATTTTAATGTGGACGATTCCCATTATTATTATTGCAATCTTAGCTGTGATTACTTGGCGCAGTACTCACGCGCTTGATCCTTATAAGCCATTAGACACTCAAAAAGACAATCCTCCGCTTGAGATTCAAGTTGTGGCACAAAACTGGAAATGGTTATTTATCTACCCAGAACAAGATATTGCCGTCGTCAATGAACTTTATCTACCAGTAGATCGTCCAGTTAGTTTTAAAATCACTTCCGATACGGTGATGAATTCGTTCTTCATTCCTAGACTGGGCAGCCAAATTTATGCCATGTCGAGCATGGTGACACAATTGCATCTGATCGCTAATGAGCCTGGTGTCTATAACGGACTTTCTGCCAACTATAGTGGTCCTGGTTTCTCGGATATGAAATTTTTGGCCCATGCTGTCGATAAGCAAGGTTTCGATGACTGGGTTTCTAAAATCAAAGCGGGAGACAATAAGGTTCTCGATACTGCGGTTTATGAAGAGTTATCGAAACCATCAGAAAACCATGCCATCGAATATTTCAAATCGGCTCAGCCTGATATGTTTGACTATATTGTGAATCAGTATGGCTCAGACACAAAGCAACAAAATCAGTTTATAGAGTCTAATGAAGTCAATCAGCGTGATAATAAAAATGCGGTGAACAAGGGCTTAGAGTCTGATTTGAAGGATGACGGCGAAGGTAGCATTAACCCAGCAGCGCCATCAAATAAAGATGATGCGCAAGAAGCTGACGCTCAATAATAGGAAAGCTGATTATGGAAGCAATATTCGGTAGATTGTCCCTTGAGGCAATACCTTACCACGAGCCTATTATTATGGCGGCTGGTGGTATGATGGCCTTGGCTGGGCTAGCAGTTTTAATTTTTCTAACCAAAAAGAGGCTTTGGGGCGTTTTTTGGCACGATTGGCTAACCTCAGTTGACCATAAAAAAATCGGTATCATGTATATCGTCGTCGCGATTGTGATGCTATTACGCGGCTTTAGTGACGCCATTATGATGCGTACCCATCAGATGCTGGCTAACTATCCTGAGACAGGGTACTTACCGCCGCATCATTATGACCAGATTTTCACCGCCCACGGCGTGATTATGATTTTCTTTGTTGCCATGCCTCTGGTTGTGGGACTCATGAATGCGATCATACCGCTACAGATTGGTGCACGTGATGTGGCCTTTCCGTTCCTAAACTCATTGTCATTTTGGCTGTTCGTTACTGGTGCTTTATTGGTCAACGTGTCACTCGTCATTGGTGATTTTGCGGCAACCGGTTGGTTGGCTTATCCACCATTGTCAGAGCTGACATACAGTCCAACAGTGGGGGTGGATTATTATATCTGGGCCTTGCAGCTGTCAGGATTGGGAACCTTGCTGACAGGTGTCAACTTCTTAGTGACGATTCTAAAGATGCGTGCGCCTGGCATGAATCTGATGCACATGCCGATTTTTACGTGGTCAGCACTTTGTACCAACATCTTGATCGTTGCGGCTTTCCCTGTACTAACAGCAACGTTGGCAATGCTAACGCTAGACCGCTATCTTGGTATGCACTTCTTTACCAATGATGCAGGCGGCAACGTCATGATGTATATCAATCTGATTTGGATTTGGGGTCACCCAGAGGTATATATCTTGGTACTACCTGCTTTTGGTATTTTCTCAGAAGTTATCTCGACTTTCTCGCAGAAAAAACTATTTGGCTACGTCAGTATGGTCTATGCCTTGATGGTTATTGCCATTTTAAGTTTCATCGTTTGGCTGCATCACTTCTTTACCATGGGTTCAGGTGCGAACGTCAATGCCTTCTTTGGTATTACGACCATGATTATTGCCATACCCACTGGGGTTAAGGTCTTTAACTGGCTCTTTACCATGTATCGAGGCAAGATCGTCTTTGGTACGCCAATTTTATGGACACTTGGCTTTATCATTACCTTTACCATTGGTGGTATGACGGGTGTCATGCTGGCGGTTCCTGGGATTGATTATGTCTTGCATAACAGTCTGTTCTTAATCGCGCATTTCCATAACACCATTATTGGTGGTGCTGTATTTGGATACTTTGCGGGTATTACCTTTTGGTGGCCAAAAATGTTTGGCTATCGTTTGGATGAGAAGTGGGGCAAACGTGCTTTTTGGGGCTGGCTCATCGGCTTCTTTGTGGCCTTCATGCCGCTATACGTTTTAGGATTTTTCGGTATGACGCGTCGTACCAACCACTATGCCAATGATGTTTGGCAGATCTGGTTGATCGTTGCTGCGGTTGGTGCCTTTATTATTTTGTTCGGTATTTTCAGCCAGCTTATGATGTTCTATGTCAGTTATCGCGATCGTGAGCGTCTTGCTGATGTGAGTGGGGATCCTTGGAATGGTCGTACGTTAGAGTGGAGCACGCCATCACCTGCACCGTTTTATAACTTTGCTCAACTGCCAGTTATTAACGATCTTGATGCTCTCGCTCATCTTAAAGACAGCGGTTGGACGTCAGATAAAGCGCCCAATTACTATAGCCCAATACATATGCCAAAAAATACAGACTCTGGTGTGATTATTGGTTTATTGACGTTCGTCTTTGGCTTTGCTTTTATCTGGCACATCTGGTGGTTGGTAATCGCCTCTTTCTTAGTCATCATTTTCTTTGTGATTCGTGAAGCCAACAAACGTGATATCGATTACATCGTACCAGTGGATGAGATTGAAAAAATTGAAAATGCTTATTATAAGCGTCTTCGTACGGCTCACGCAGGAGACGGATTATGAGTAGTACCGAAACTATGCATACGCATGAAGTAAATAGTAATTTACCAGACGACAACGGCGAGGAGTTGTTGCCGTCTGATGATCATCACAAAGGCAATATAGATTACTTTAACCATAGTGATCCTCATCATCCAGACCACTTGGATGCACAGGGTAATAAAGTACTCGGTTTCTTTGTTTACTTAATGACAGATTTGGTTCTGTTTGCCACGTTCTTCGCCGCTTATGCAGTATTGAAGGTTGGCGTAGCAGATGGTCCAAGTCCTAAAGATATTTTCGACCTTAAGTTTGTTTTGGTTGAAACGTTCTTGCTACTGATCAGTAGTATCACCTTTGGTTTTGCCATGCTTGGTGCTTATCAAAACAACATGTCAAAGCTTAAGCTTTGGCTGATGATTACTGCGCTATTCGGCATGGGCTTTATTGGGATGGAGGTTTATGAGTTCCATCATCTCATCGTCGAAGGCTTCGGGCCTGATCGCAGTGCCTTCTTATCGAGCTTCTTTAGTCTGGTAGGTTTGCACGGTATTCACGTCACGGTCGGTATCTGCTGGTTACTATTTACGTTGTTCCAGTTGAGCAAATTTGGTCTTTCTGAACGCATGATGACGCGTTTAAGATGCTTAAGTCTGTTTTGGCACTTTTTGGATATCGTGTGGATTTGCGTCTTTTCGCTAGTGTATCTGGTAGGAGTGGCATTATGAAAAATGAGAATTTGCATGCAGCCGAGCACGCTCATGCACATGGCGATGTAAGTCACGGCCAGAGCAGTCATGGAAGTAAAAAGAGTTATATTATCGGCTTTGTACTATCAGCCATTCTGACGGTCATTCCATTTTGGCTCATTATGAGCAATATAATGTCAGGCATGAGCGCGATTTGGATGATTGCTGTTTTTGCTGCTGCCCAGGTTTTTGTGCAAGTATATTTCTTTTTGCATGTGGACTTTAGCCCTGAACAGCGTAATACGCTCTATAGCTTCTTATTCACCTTGTTTGTGGTAGCGATTGTTATGGTTGGTTCATTGTGGATTATGCACAACGCCAACGAAAACATGATGCCTGGCATGGGTAAAATGCAGATGGACATGGGCATGAAGATGCCGACCAATGCTGATGGTACACCGAGATTGGATCGTGAACTTGAAGGTTTTGAAGATAAATTAGATCTACCAGATACCTACAAGCCGTCTAATCAAGGTGCGCCTGCTGCTACACCACAAGAAGACCACTCGGACATGGCTGATCATTCAGACATGGCTGATATGCAACAGTAAGTTCCTAACTTTCTTATTTGCGCCGCAAGCTTGCGTATATAAGTTATCGCAAATGTCTAATGATGAGCTTTTATATATAGGCTCATCATCCCTATATGGCACTGTTTCATCCATATGGCTCAGGCATTTGACGATATTAACTGATGGACTATCATGAATAAACTTGCACAGTTAAAACTCGATGTCGCCAAACAACCGCTTGTTCAGGTCATCAAACCTGGCATTGTGTTTGGCAATGCTATCACCGTTTTGGGTGGCTATTTTTTAGCGGCCAAAGGCAATCCCGATTGGTTGATATTGCTTCAAGCCTTGATTGGAACTTTGACCGTGATAGCGTCTGGTTGTGTAATTAATAACATCATCGATCGTGATATTGACTCGAGGATGCAGCGCACCTGTGACCGTGTTTTGGTGACAGGTGAGCTCTCTATTACCAACGCAATACTCTATGCAGTATTACTACTAGGTATCGGGGTAGTATGTTTAGCAGCTACCACGCCACTGGCTTTATATTCAGCGTTATTTGGTTATGTCGTTTACGTTGGATTTTATAGTCTGTACTTTAAGCGGCACTCCGTCTGGGGAACGTTTATTGGTAGTTTTTCTGGTGCTATTCCGCCAGTGATTGGCTATGCTGCTTTGACGCCGTCTATCGATGGGGTGTATTGGGTACTGTTTGCTATGTTTGCTATTTGGCAGATGCCGCATGCTTATGCCATCGCTGTTTTTCGCAAAAAAGACTACAGTGCAGCCAGTATTCCTGTATTACCAGTCAAGCACTCCTTTAGAACGACTCAGTGGCATATTACGATTAGTATTGCCTGTTTCTTAGTCGTGGGCAGTTTGCTCACAGCGTTGAACGCAACTGGCTATTGGTATTTGGGCGTCCATCTACTGTTGTCAGGCTATTGGTTACTTGTTGCTATGAAACCGATCAAGGTCACCAGTCAACAAGACCAAGTCCAACAGCAGATTAAGTGGGCGTATAAGATCTTTGGACTATCCATTATCATCATGATGGCGCTATGCTTAATGATGGCGATTGATTATGTATAAAGCCGTATAGTAAAAGATACTGTTGATGAGCACCACTAAAAAGCCACTAACACGAATAGTGGCTTTTTTTATGTCTATTCCATTTTATGTCTAGCCCTTTAACAGTAGTATCCTAAAAACATCGCTAAACCCTATTTTGCATAACCATTGTCAAATAAGTAAAATTATTGAAGTATATAATCCATTGAAATGTCTTCACTATTTAGCTTCTACCAAACCAGTTAGCAAGATCTCCACAATAACCCCTTGACCCAGCCTCAAACCTGCGTATAATGCCACCCAGTCGAAAGGGAAGTGGTAAGGAATCTTAAGTAATTAAGTTATTTCAAACTAAATAGAAAATACCTCTTGACTTCATAAATAAAGGGTCTATAATACGCCCTCATCAGACGGACTGGCAGTAGATGATGTGTAGATTACACATTAATAACGCGGTTAACTTGGTGAAACGAAATTATAAAAAAGCTTGACAATTCAAATCATTATGATAAGATAGTCGGCTCGCTAGATAGCTTAACCGGCAACGGGAGAAGCAGATAGCGTAAGTAACACCCTATATATCGATGACTGGACGACAGTGATTGAGACTATTTAAAAGCATAACTAAAGAACAACTTGTGTGGATTTTTGCTGATTCAGAATGCTAAAAAATAAAGTTGACTATCTTTTCCTTTCGGAAAGATTATTAACTATAAAAATTATCATTTAAGACAGCAGAAAAACTCAAAGTTAATTCATTACGAACATAATTTTTAGCGATTTTGCCAGATTAAATGAGCCAAGTTTAGAAGCTTCTTTAAAGAGCTTCATAGCAAGATTAAACTGAAGAGTTTGATCATGGCTCAGATTGAACGCTGGCGGCAGGCTTAACACATGCAAGTCGAGCGGAAACGATGATAG
>NZ_CAJHAR010000006.1 GCF_904846415.1 Psychrobacter piscatorii
ATCTGCCTAAAGGCTGTGACTTTAGACAAGTCTCTGATGATGAGATGCAGGACATTGAGAACAAACTAAATAACAGACCAAGAAAACGCTTAGGGTTTAAAACGCCTATGCAGGCGTTCTATAATATTAATTAGCGTTGCACTTGGTGTGTTAATCTAAGAGATAATAAGTGCTTATGAGAGTCAAACATGGTTATGCTCCTAAAGGTCGCCGATATATATGAGATGGCTTTCATATATCGCACGCTGTCATTATTAAACGGTCACTAATATTGTAGTGGTTAACGCATGACTCAGCACGATATAAAGCGTGGTGTTTTTTGTAACAGTTTGAAGCCAAATCAATCACATCAATTTATATTTGTTAGGATGTTTTTATCAGACAATCGCTTACTATTTTTTAGTATGACGCATAAAAAGGAACAACCATGCCAGACATAGGGAACTTGTCGCCACAAGACGTCAGGGCACTGATCAGAAATAACGAAATAGACAAACCTACCTCGGGTATGTGCAAAGGTCACATACAAGCGAACTTGGTCATTGTGCCCAAAGATTTGGCTTATGACTTTTTGTTATTTGCACAGCGCAATCCCAAGCCTTGTCCTGTGTTAGACGTCACCGATATCGGTAGCGCTGAGCCAAAGTTAATGGCAAAAGGAGCTGATCTCAGAACTGATCTATCCAGATACCGAATATACCGACATGGTGAGCTGGTCGATGAAGTATCAGACTTAACAGACTATTGGCGCGACGATTTGGTCTGCTTTCTTTTAGGCTGTAGCTTCTCTTTTGAGACGGCTATGTTGAGTGCGTCCATCCCCATAAGACACATCGAAGACAATCATAATGTACCGATGTACATCACTGATATAGAAACAGAGCCTGCTGGAAAATTTCACGGAAAAATGGTGGTCAGTATGAGACCGATACCTTATCCGTTAATCACTAAGGCAGTGCAAGCCACCTCACGTTTTCCGCAAGTACATGGCGCACCCATTCATATTGGCGATCCCAGCCTAATCGGTATCCAAGACATCAGTTCTCCAGACTTTGGCGACCCATCCATTATAAAAGCAGGCGAAGTGCCTGTATTTTGGGCGTGCGGTGTCACGCCGCAGAGCATCGCCATGACCAGCCGTCCGGAACTGATGATTACTCATGCACCGGGATATATGTTTATTTGCGACCCCAGAGATGAAGACTTAGCAGTCTTATAAACCATCATATTTGTTTTGATTTTACGCCAGTTGTTTCAAGCCAACTTTTTATAAAAACTAAAGGAATAGTGTCCAATATGAATATCAATTTTGATGATTTAGAGAAACTGATAAAAATCGCAGAAAACGCCGATATACAATCGCTAGAGGTGACCGACGGTGACGCACGTATCGCTATTGTGTGTCACTCTACTGCGCAAAATACGAGCCAGTCTTCTACCAGCACTGTCAGCAGCGCATCCAATAAGCAACAGGCCAAGCCTGCATCTAGCGATAGTGATAATAACAAACACGAAAATGATATAAATAATGAAGAGCGTGTTGATACGCCACAAAAAAATGACATATCAGCGCCAATGTTGGGCACGTTTTATCGGCGTTCTGAGCCTGACGCTGATGAGTTTGTCAGCATAGGCGATCAGGTCGAGGTGGGACAGACGCTTTGTATCATTGAAGCAATGAAAATGATGCATGAGGTCAAAGCAGAGACGGCGTGCATCATCAAAGATATTCTGATTGAGGAAGGGGATATCGTCGAGTACGGTCAGGCTTTGTTCGTCACTGAACCTGCAAGCCAGCCTAGAAACTAACTAGCAGTGGTTTAATAAACATCTGATTTCTCTTTTTTAGGAAAAGTATATGTTTTCAAAAATCTTAATCGCTAACCGTGGCGAGATTGCATTACGTATCATTCGGGCTTGCAAACAGTTAGGTATTGGGTCAGTCATCGTGTATTCAGAAGCAGATAAAGACTCCTTGCCGGTACGTTTGGCGGATGAAAAGATCTGCATCGGTCCTGCTAATGCCGCAAAAAGCTACCTGAACCAAAGAGCGATTGTATCAGCGGCCAAAATGACACAGGCAGATGCCATTCACCCCGGCTATGGGTTTTTGTCAGAAAATGCAGACTTTGCGGCATTGGTGGAAGCATCAGGCATTCAGTTTATAGGCCCAACGGCTGAAAATATAAGCACCATGGGCGACAAGGTCGCGGCCAAAGCGCAAATGGTTGCGGCTGGCGTGCCTTGTGTGCCTGGTTCTGAGGGCGCGCTGCCAACAGACTCCGATGCTGTCATACAGATTGCCAATGATGTGGGTTATCCAGTCATTATCAAAGCCGCAAGCGGTGGCGGTGGTCGCGGGATGCGTGTCGTTGAAAAAGAAGCCGATCTGTTATCTGCCATCTCCTTGACCCAAACCGAAGCCAAAGCCAACTTTGGCAGCGCTGTGGTCTATCTTGAAAAATACTTACAACATCCGCGTCATATCGAAATACAAGTGCTGTCTGATACCCATGGTCATGCCATCTATCTGGGCGAGCGCGACTGCTCTATGCAGCGCCGCCATCAAAAGGTCATTGAAGAAGCACCTGCACCTGGGATTACCGACGAGCAACGGCAGCAGATAGGCGAGGCTTGTGCCACGGCCTGTCGGCAAATGGGTTATAGAGGGGCGGGGACGTTTGAGTTTTTGTACGAAAACGGCGAATTTTTCTTTATTGAGATGAATACGCGGGTGCAAGTGGAGCACACAATCACCGAGATGGTGACGGGCGTTGATATCGTCCGTGAGCAAATACGTATTGCCGCAGGGTTGCCGCTAGCGTACCAGCAGCAAGACATCACCATCAGTGGTCATGCCTTTGAATGCCGCATTAATGCTGAAAACCCAAAGACCTTTTTACCCAATGCAGGCCACATCAACTATTGTCATTTGCCTGCAGGCTTTGGCGTCAGAGTGGACAGTCATATCGAGTCCAACTACACCGTGCCACCCACTTATGACAGTTTGATTGCCAAAATATGTGTACAGGATGAGTCCAGAGCGCACGCTATCACCAAGATGCAAGGGGCATTGTCAGAAGCGCAGATCACGGGTATTGATACCAATATTGAGTTGCATCAGTGTTTGTTTGCCGATAAAGGCTTCTGTGAGGGTCAAATGAGCATTCATTACTTAGAAAAATGGATCAAAGAAAATATATAAAACAGATATAAACGCCAAGTTATCAAGATAATAGCCAGAACACATAATAAAAACCAGGAGCGTAAAAGGATGACCCTACAATGGCAAATTGGCAGCGAAACCAACCTTGTGTTGTTTTTCCCTAAACCAATCACGCTTGATAAGCAAAAAAAATGTTGGGCGCTGGCAGATATTATTGAAAAAATGCCCGAAGTTATCGAAGTTGTTATCGGTATGAATACACTCAGTGTGTTTAGTCATCCGCTAGCATGGGATGAGTTTCAGGTATTACAAAACAAACTGACTGCGCTGCTTGAGGAGATGCCTGAAAAAACCATCGATGGTAAGCATATCGAGATACCCGTGCATTATGGTGGCAAATACGGTCCTGATTTAGCAGCAATGGCAGAGACTTTGGGTATGTCTGTCGATGCTGTGGTCGATCTGCATACCAGTGCCATTTACACCGTTTATTTTATTGGTTTTCAGCCCGGTTTTCCTTACCTTGGCGGCTTGTCTGAGTCGCTACATTTCCCAAGACATACTACCCCAAGGACGCAAGTGCCTGCAGGGTCAGTCGGTATTGGTGGCGAGCAAACAGGCATTTATCCTTTTGCTTCCCCAGGTGGATGGCAGTTGTTGGGTCAGACCGATACCGCGCTATTTGACTTGACCAAAGATTCGCCAACCTTGCTGAGTGCAGGTGATACTTTGTGCTTTACCGCAATAGATATCCATGAATAAAACAAGACCCTGTAAAAAATGAGTCAATAGGTGGCAGCAATGAAGATTTTAACGACCAATGGTATGGCCAGTATTCAGGACCTGGGGCGTTTTGGTTATCGCAGTATGGGCGTGGGTAGAAGTGGCGCAATGGATCACTGGGCGCTGCAAGCAGGCAATGCCTTGCTAAAAAATGAGCGTGACGAGCCAGCAATTGAGCTGGCGATGGGTGAGTTGACCATACAGTTTGAAGCAGATGTCAGCTTTTGTCTGACAGGCGCGCTTTATGAGGCATATTTGGATAACAAGCGTATACCCAGTTATTGGCGCATCAATGCAAAAGCGGGGCAAACCTTCAAGTTACTACGTCCGATAGAAGGCATGTATGCGTATCTTTGCGTGCATGGTGGATTTGATATTGCGTCTATATTGCAATCGGGTAGTACCAATTTAAAAGCTGGTTTCGGCGGCTTTAACGGTAGGTACTTACAAGCGGATGACAGGTTAAAGGTAAAAGCACCGTCAAGCTTGCCGATCATCGGTGTGGCTCCTCTTGCACCAACCAACACTATTCGTGTGATTAAAAGTAGCGAGTATGATTGCTTTACATCATCTGCGCAGGCAGATTTTGTCTCCCAGCCGTGGCAGCTACAGACCAGCAGTAACCGTATGGGTTATCGCTTGGCAGGTGAGTTATCCCTTGAGTTAACACAGCCCAAAGAGATGAGCTCGCACGGTGTCGATATGGGTATGATTCAAGTGCCGCCGCAAGGTCAGCCGATTGTATTGATGGCAGACGGGCAAACCACGGGTGGTTATCCTAAAATTGCTACCGTTATCGATGCAGATATCGGATTGATGGCACAAATAAGGTTTGGTAAAACCTGTCAATTTACCCTCGTAGATCGCAGGCAGGCGCACCGCGCACGCCAAAACCGACAACATTATATCGATCAGATACAGGAGTATGGTTATGAACATTGATTTGAATGCAGACGTTGCTGAAGGCTGCGGGCAAGACGATAAACTGCTTACCATCGTCAGCTCTGCCAATGTTTGCTGCGGGCTGCATGCAGGCTCTTATGCGGAGATGCTAGCAACCTTGCAATTGGCAAAACAAAACAATGTTAGAGTCGGGGCACACCCAGGGCTTGACGATAGAGAAAACTTTGGTCGCACCAATCAGTCTTTGGGCGAAGAGAAATATCGGGCATTGATGGCCTATCAGCTTGGTGCAACCAAAGCACTGTGTGATCTGGTCGGTGTGTCATTAGATTATGTCAAACCGCATGGTGCTTTATATAATCAAGCGGCTGTTGATGAGTCGCTCGCTGATATTTTGGTCAGTGAGATCAAACGCTTTGATCCCAATTTAAAAGTCATGGGGCTGTCAGGTGGTCATCTGGTTGCTGCCGCCAAACGTCAGGGACTGGTGTCGATATCTGAAGTGTTCGCGGATAGAAACTACGAAAAAGATGGCTCATTGGTCTCGCGTAGTAAAGACAACGCGCTTATCACCGATACCCAAGCGGCTATTGACCATGTATTGCAGATGATTACCCAGGGGACGGTGACCAGTGTCTGCGGTGAGGTGGTGCCTGTTGAGGCAGAGAGTATCTGTCTGCATGGCGATGGCGCGCACGCCATTTTATTTGCTGAAGAGATCAAAGAACAATTAGAACGAAAGGGTATTACGATATCCGCATAATAATCATTTGACGGATAACTGTTTGAACGTTAATGACTCAAATTTGTTGTCTCGTTTTATACAAGGATGTTTATGAGTACCTTAAAAAAGCACAATACCGCCATTTTGGGCGCGGCCTTTTTGATGGCCACCTCTGCGGTTGGACCGGGATTCTTAACCCAAACCGCTACTTTTACCGAAAGTTTGATGGCCAGCTTTGGTTTTGTTATTTTAATATCAATCATCATGGATATTGGCGTCCAGCTTAATGTCTGGCGCGTGGTTGCCGTATCCAAAAAACGGGCGCAGGAAATCGCCAATTTGGTGTTTCCCGGAGTCGGTTATCTACTCGCCTTTTTGATTATTGCAGGCGGGCTTGCCTTTAATATTGGTAATATCGGCGGCGCTGGCCTTGGCATGCAGTCGATGTTTAATATCTCACCCATCACGGGCGCATTAATCAGTGGTGTGATTGCCGTCGCGATATTTTTGGGTCGAGAGACAGGGCCTTTAATGGATAAATTTGCTCAGCTCATGGGCTTTATCTTAATTGTCTTAATCATTTATGTGGTATTCAAATCAGACCCACCTTTGGCAGAAGCGGCGACCAAAACCATCATGCCGGACAAAATCGATGCGGTAGCCATCGTGACCTTGGTCGGTGGTACGGTCGGCGGATATATCACTTTTTCTGGCGCACACCGCTTGCTAGAGGCGGGCGTGACAGGTGAGGAAAATCTAAGCTCAGTGACCAAAAGTTCAGTCACGGGCATTTTGGTCGCCTCAGTGATTCGAGTGTTTTTGTTCCTCGCCGTGTTGGGCGTGGTATCACAAGGCCTAACTTTAGATCCGTCAAACCCAGCGATGTCGCCTTTTGAGCATATCTTAGGTAACGTGGGTAAAGTGATCTTTGGTATTGTTATCTGGGCGGCATCTGTGACTTCAGTCATTGGCGCAGCGTATACCTCAGTGTCATTTATGACCAATTTCCATCCCTTTATCGAAACCTATAAGCGCTATTTTATTATCGGTTTTATCGTCATCTCAACGCTTGTATTTGCCACCATTGGTAAGCCCGCTCAGGTACTGGTATTGGTAGGTACATTGAACGGCTTGGTCTTACCTATTGCTATGGTAATTATTCTGATTGCCGCTTATCGAAAAAACATCGTTGGCAACTACAAGCATCCTATCTGGATTGCTGCCTTTGGCTGGCTAATTGCCATTGCGATGAGTGTGCTCAGTATCATGACCATTGCCAAATATCTTGGGCTAAGCTAAACATTGGGCTAGGCTAAAAACAGTATCGACTAAAAAATATAATATAAGGAGGGTATGATGGATATCGAGCAAGTCGAGCGCGTGGTGCAGCTCATTGAGCGCAGCCAATTACAGGAAATGACGATCGTAGAGGGTGGTCAGTCAATCAAAGTGGTCAATTCTACCAACAATTCGCAGCGCCATCGTCTACCATTCGAAGCAGGCAGCGGTGAGAAACTCGCTAAAGATGACAGCAATGAGTCTGCGCAGGTATGTGCCACGCATGTCGGTATCGTGCATCTACGCGCAGACGCTGTGACGGACAATCTTGTTAAAAAAGGCGATCGTATTGAAAAAGGCCAAACCGTTTGCTTTATCGAAGAGCTAACGCGCATGCTCCCTGTCGTGAGTGAGCATGATGGTATGGTTAGCGATATAGTGGTTGAGGATGGGATCGGTGTGGAATATGGCCAACCTATTTTGGATGTAATAATACATTAATGAGTCATACTGCGATGGCATTTTGTCTGTGTCTTTTGCACACTTATTAAGGTTTATATCCAATCAATTAACAACATTACGTTGATAATTATTCAATATAACTTGGCTTACTCTTTTATAGCGACGATAGTAAAGTATGTTTATACCAATATCTAAACACTTTATCTTACTACTACGTTATGGAGTACTCATCAATGCAATCCTCATTATTAAATAGAGTTTTAACATCGAAAGCTGGCGTTGCTGCCTTAATCCTTCGTGTGCCTGTGGGCCTAATTTTGATGGCACATGGCGCGCAGAAGCTATTTGGCTGGTTTGGTGGCAATGGGCTGGCAGGTACGGCTGGGTGGATGAGTAGTATGGGTATGGAACCCGGCTACCTGATGGCTATCTTAGCAGGCGGTGCTGAGTTCTTCGGTGGTCTTGCCTTAGTATTAGGATTGCTGACTCGACCTGCTGCATTGGTCGCCGCCTTTACGATGCTAGTCGCTATTTTCTCTGTCCATATCAGTAATGGCCTATTCGCTGCTGAGGGCGGCTACGAATACGCATTGACCTTGATGGTTGCCTTGCTCGCTTTAGCGGTACAAGGTGGCGGCGCTATAAGCATGGATAAGGCACTATCAGAAAATCTAGGACGCGCGGCATAGCTCCCTCTAATGACTATCAGTAACGCTAAAGAGTCGTCATCCTAATAACAGTAATGACTCACGTTGATAACGTCATATCAATTAATAACACCATTTCATAAAAGTGACGAGGAGCAAGTGATGAGCGTACACGTATCTAACGAGTCAGTAAGTCAGCCTGTGCTATTTATACCGCATGGCGCGGGACCTTGCTTTTTTATGGATTGGCAACCTGCAGATATGTGGGATGGGATGGCGACTTTTTTAGCGAGCATTACGAATCGATTGCCTGAGCGACCAAAGGCTATCTTGATCATTAGCGGCCATTGGCAGACGGCTGAGTTTGGTATTACTGCTGGTGCAAAACCTGATCTGATTTACGATTACTATGGGTTTCCCAAGCATACCTATGATTTGACTTATCCAGCATCAGGTGCGCCAGTATTGTCTGAGCGAGTCAGTAAAATGCTAACTGAGGCAGGAATCCCAAATGAACAAGATGCGGCGCGTGGATTTGATCATGGGGTATTTATACCGTTAAAGGTAATGTTTCCTGAGGCAGATATTCCTGTAGTACAGATGTCACTACGCAATAATTTAGACCCAAAAACGCATCTGGCAGCGGGTCGAGCCCTGCAATCATTACGTCAAGAAGGGGTGTTAATCATCGGAAGCGGTATGAGTTTTCATAATATGCGTGGCTATGGTGATGCAAATTTCACCGCACCGTCAGAGCGCTTTGACGACTGGCTGACCGATACTGTTGCAGCGGATGCGGAGACGCGGTGGTCAGCGCTGGCTAACTGGTTAAAAGCGCCTTATGCAACAGCGTCGCATCCATTAGGGGCGGAGGAGCATTTGCTACCGCTTATGGTGGCGGTAGGCGCAGCAGGTAATGATAAGGGGGATAAAATCTACTCCGAGCAAGTGCTAAAAACGCAGTTATCTGCTTTCCAGTTTGGATAAATATGAATATAGCGCTGTGGGTTATTCTGAAAACACTAGAGATTAATCTGGTCAGCCAATGACTTGAAAAAGAGTGTGTGATGACCAATAAAGTATAACGCTACTGTGTTAGATTAGAGATTATCTAGAATAAAAAATCTGTCATATTCCTTTGCATCCCGCACATAGCCGATTAGACCCAATCATAAAAAACAAATCAAGGAGCGATCATGCGTATCACTGCCAATTTTGACGCAGGTAATATTGACGTACTTAACATAGAAGATAAAAACAATATTCAACTGGCCATTCGTCCCGACGTTGGCGAAGAATTTTTCCAATGGTTCAACTTCCGTCTCTCTGGTGAGATTGGAGAAGAGTACGTTCTTCATATTATGAATGCAGGGGAGGCTTCCTATCTAGAAGGGTGGGAAAATTATCAAGCAGTCGCTTCTTATGATCGTCAGCATTGGTTTCGTCTACCGACGACTTATCAAGATGGCAAATTAACCATCGTGGCAGAGTTGGCGTGCGAAACCATCCAAATTGCTTATTTTGCGCCTTATAGTTATGAGCGTCATCAGGATTTATTAGCCGCTGTACAGACGCATCCGCTAGTGACGTTAGAGCATTTAGGCGACACCCTTGATAAGCGCGACCTAACGTTAGTGAAGATTGGTGATGGCGATACGACCAAACGCAACATCTGGATCACTGCGCGTCAGCATCCAGGTGAAACGATGGCGGAATGGCTGGTCGAAGGTTTGCTCTATAGCTTGTTAGATAAAGATAATGCCAATAGTCGGTTGCTGTTAGAGAAAGCCAACTTCTATATTGTGCCTAATATGAATCCTGATGGCAGTGTACGCGGACATCTACGTACGAACGCCGCAGGTACGAATCTAAACCGTGAATGGGCAAGTCCAAGCTTGGACAAAAGCCCTGAAGTGTTTCATGTGATTAAAAAGATGGAAGAGACGGGCGTTGATCTGTTTTATGATGTGCATGGCGATGAAGCACTACCTTATGCATTCCTTGCTGGCTCTCAAGGCACACCAAGTTATAATGAGCGCCTCGCACATCTACGTGATCGGTTCTCAGACGTATTGAAATTAGCCAGTGCTGACTTTCAGACAGAGTTCGGTTATGAGATTGATGCGCCAGGCGCGGCGAATATGACGCTCGCAACCCATTGGGTGGCAGAGCGTTTTGACTGTCTTGCCAATACCTTAGAGATGCCGTTCAAAGACAATGATAATCTACCTGATGAAGAAATGGGCTGGTCACCAGAGCGTTCTATTCAGTTAGGGGAAGCATCGCTTATTGCCATGCTAGCCGTCGTTGATGATTTACGTTAATTGACGCTAACTGAAGCTTTAGATAGACAGTTGTTGTTCAAACGCTAGTAAGTACTCACTTACTAGCGTTTTTTTGTCCATCATATCTTTATGTGTATAGATGCCCGCAGATAGACAGTCGACATTGGCTGTCTTTATGATTTTCATATAGTAAACAATTATATAAAGCGTTCGCTACTTTTAAAATAATGCTGAAAAATGATCAATAGTGGCTGTATGAATCACAACACTTTCATAACAATGGATATCATGACGGCGGATAAAATGTAGCGTGTACCTAATAAGATAACCATAAGTTAAATAATCAAATAATAAGGATGGTTGCAATCATGAGTAAAACTAAAACAATTTTAATCACTGGTAGCACCGACGGTATTGGCAAATTGGCGGCTTTAAAACTGGCAGAAGCGGGTCATCAGGTGTACCTGCATGGCCGCGATGCTGACAAACTTGCCAGTGTCATCGCCGAAGTAAAAGCCGTGGCAACAGGCGACGCGGTAGATCATATTGATGGGTTTGTCGCGGATTTCTCTGACTTAACCGCTGTACTCAAGATGGCCGCAGACGTCAATGAAAAGCTACCAAAGCTTGACGTCCTCATAAACAATGCAGGGATTTATACCACGGCATCAGCGATGACTAAAAATGGTTTGGACATACGCTTTGTGGTCAATTACCTAGCGCCTTATGAGCTGACTAATGCTTTGTTACCTTTACTCAAGCAATCTAGTAAAGCGCGTATTGTGAATCTGAGCTCGGCTGCCCAAGCTCCAATATCATATAAGGCATTTGTAGGACAAGAGCGTCTCGATGACAAAGTTGCCTATGCGCAAAGTAAACTGGCGCTCACGATGTGGAGTATGGGTTTAGCTGGCACAGTTGCTAGCCATGATATTAATGTGATCGCTGTCAATCCGGGATCATTGCTGAACACCAAGATGGTTGACGAAGCGTATGGTCATCACTGGTCATCAGCAGACAAAGGCGCAAATATCCTAACAGCATTGGCTGTCTCGGATGAGTTCGCGGACGACACGGGTAAATACTTTGATAACGATATCAAAGATGGTGCACATGGCGATGCTAGGGGCGAATTTGGACAACCGCATGCCGATGCGTTAGATAAAGAAGCCATTGCCGAGCTTGAAGCGCAAACTCAAACCGTATTGCAGTCCATTTTTGCCTAGCAATTAAATCATGTTTTATGGCATCAATTAACCATCAGAAATTAAATAACCAAAAATACCTTTATTAAAAATAGGACAACGTATTATGACCACCATCAAAGCCATTGGCTATCAAGACAACCTAGCTATCGATAACGAAAAAGCGCTACAAGACATTACCCTTGATAAGCCAACTGCATCAGGCCATGACATTCTGGTAGAGGTCAAAGCCATATCCGTAAATCCAGTGGATTATAAGATCCGTCAATCGCGTCCTGCACCAGAGGGTGAGTATGCAGTGATTGGCTGGGATGCGGCGGGCATCGTGACAGCGGTTGGCGACGAGGTAAGCCTATTCTCAGTAGGAGATAAGGTATATTACGCAGGGGATTTAACCCGTTCAGGAAGCAACGCTGAGTATCAACTGGTTGATGAGCGAATCGTTGGGCGTATGCCAGCATCGTTGTCTTTCGCTGAAGCGGCGGCACTGCCTCTCACTACGATTACGGCTTGGGAGATGTTGTTTGAGCGCCTGCAAGTGCCTGTTACTAATAGCTCGGCAGATAAAAATGGTAGTGATGAGCGTGATAATGACGTCTCGATATTGGTTATTGGTGCGGCAGGCGGGGTGGGTTCTATCTTAACGCAGTTATTAAAAACACGGACTTCTGCCACGATTATTGGCACTGCATCACGAGATGAGAGCGTACAGTGGTTAAAGGATCTAGGCGCAGATCATGTGATTAATCACCGCAACCCATTGTTTGAAGAGCTACAGAAGACAGGTATCACTGAGGTAGATTACGTAGTGAGCCTCAATAACACCGACGAGCATTATGAAGAAATCATTAAATGCTTAAAGCCACAAGGTAAATTGGGACTCATCGATGATCCTGAATCATTAGACGCCAAGCTTCTTAAAACTAAATGTCTGAGCCTACATTGGGAATTTATGTTTACGCGATCTATGTTCCATACGCCAGATATGCTCGAACAGCATCGTTTATTGACGGACGTGGCAAACATGATTGATGCAGGCGAGATCAAAACCACCGTTGCCTATCATCTGAGCACTATCACGGCTGAAAATGTACGTAGTGCGCACCAAATGCTAGAAAACCAGCAAGCACATGGCAAGATTGTATTAGAAGGTTGGCCTGCGTAGGGCTTATAGTTTTAGAAAGTATAATCTTAAAATCAAAATATAAAACCATCCTAGCTAAGATGGTTTTTTTGTGTTGGTGTGGTTATATAATTAGTCGTATTAAAATTCTAACAGTACTTCCGTCACGCAGGGTAACCAAAAGCGCTATCCTGCTGATGAAATTGAAGAAATGGGTGTTGAATATCAAAAAATAGATTTGGGTACTAAAAAAGAAATACATAGTAAACAAACTGAAATGATTAAACAATATGAAAAAGAGAGTGGCAAACTTATGGAAACAACAGTCATCCAGATAATCGTGATATTTTTGATAAATATAAGAGTTAGTACTGGAAAGATCGTTTAAACCAATTGCAAGGAGATTAATGTGAGTTCATTCAATGAAGTTGAAGTCTTATTATCTAATCGAGAATATCCTGCTATAGAGATGAAACCAGAGCATAAGCTTGAGGCAAAAACTATTCTCTTAAACTATGGCGTTAAAGAAGACAGTGGTTTTTTTAAAATATATACCAAATATTTATTAGGATCAACAAGCTATCGTTCTGGTGTCGATGAAATAGTTGATCCCTTACCGACCAGAAGTTTCATCCCTAGAGTGAAATTCGCACATGAAGTTTGGGGAGTTCCTAAGAATTATATTCTATTTAGTACAGGCGAAGGTGAAGGCGGTTATT
This sequence comes from Psychrobacter piscatorii, assembly GCF_904846415.1. GTDB lineage: Bacteria > Pseudomonadota > Gammaproteobacteria > Pseudomonadales > Moraxellaceae > Psychrobacter > Psychrobacter piscatorii. The sequence continues at coordinate 13,296 of NZ_CAJHAR010000006.1, forward strand.
TTTACAATACAGAAGATGATAGTGTATGGAATTTTCAGATGGGACAGATACAGCAACTAGCGGACGGTACATTACCGCATTGGGATAGCTTCTATGAGTTTATGGAGTGGTACTTGACCGATGAAAATGATGCGTAACGCTCGATAATTTTTATCATAAAGCCTAACGTAATCAGTTAGGCTTTATATTTTTAACTGTGTCATTCACGTCAAAATAGTCGTAGTACATCAAGATAATAGCCACCCTCAATATTTTAGATTAGAAAATATGTCCAAAAACCGAAGTCATGCTGATGAAATTAAAGGTAAGGATATACCTGATGATCTAATAGAAGAAATGCAAATATTTTTTGATAAAAACAGAAGTCAATAGGAATAATTATGGATGAATATAGAAAACTAAGAATGAGAATTTTTAGGCTTTTTAAACAAGGTCAATTAAAAGAAGCTGTTGAATTATTTGAAAGTAATAATATGGACTACTTTGAAACAGCTCCAACTGATAAATGGGTAACCCTCCCAAACTTAAGACACCTAATAAATAGAATTAAGCGAGACCATCCCAGATTCTGTGTAACTGCCATTTAGATTAAATGCTTACTAATACGATCATCAAACATAATCATAAAGCGATTCAGAGCAGACGTCCAGTTACGAATAGGCATCGACCACTTTTTGGATGCCTGCTGGGTGGCTAAGTACACCACTTTAAACGCTGCCTGATCAGACGGGAACACCTTACGCTTATTCACCGCCGTCCGAATCACACTGTTTAGCGACTCTATCGCATTGGTGGTATAGATCACTCTTCTGATGTCTTTAGGATAGTCAAAGAACACCGTTAAGCCCTCCCAGTTATTGCGCCAAGACTTGATGACATGCGGGTACTCTTTGCCCCATACTTCATCAAAGTGCTCAAGGTTGGCCTCTGCCATCTCAAGCGTATCAGCACCGTAGATGGCCTTTAAATCAGCTGCTACGGCCTTCTTGTCCGTCCAAGGTACGAACTTCATCGAATAGCGCACCATATGCACGATACACAGCTGAACCTGAGCGTTAGGGTAGACCGTATTGATGGCATCAGGGAAGCCTTTTAGGCCGTCTACACAGGCAATAAGAATATCTTGAACCCCGCGGTTTTGTAGCTCAGTGAGAACACCAAGCCAGAACTTAGCGCCTTCATTCTCTGATAACCACATACCAAGCAGCTCTTTTTTACCGTTAAGAGCAACACCTAGCGCTAAGTAAATGGCTTTGTTGATGATCTGCTTGTCTTGACGTATCTTCACGACGATGCAGTCCAAATAGACGATAGGATAAACACTGCTTAACGGCCGGTTCTGCCAAGCGGTGATGTCCTCTAATATGTTATCGGTGACTCTTGAGACAAGAGAGCTTGAGATGTCGACATCGTAGAGCTCTTTAATGCTCTCTACAATCTCGGTGGTGGTTTGACCCTTGGCGTAAAGGAATATGATCTTGTCATCAAGACCTGAGATACGGGTTTGATGCTTACTGACCAGCACAGGCTCAAAGCTGCCACCGCGGTCTCTTGGGGTGGATATCTCAAGATCGCCTGTGTCACTGCGGACGGTCTTTTTAGTATGCCCATTGCGCTTATTGGGCTTGTCTGCCTTCTCATGTTTAGGGTAGCCGAGATGCTCTTCCATCTCAGCCTCTAAGGCAGTATCAATAAAGGATTGCATGAGCTGCTTTTGGAAGTCTTTGATGTCATCGAAGCTGTTCATGCTACCAGCCATTTGCTCGGCCAGTTTCTTGATGTCAGATTGAGTAGTCATTGCTTATTCTCCTGTTAGTGGATTATAAGCAGTTACACAAAGTTTGGGAAACTCCCAATTAAGCTGCCTGATTGAGTTTCTGTATCGGTGTAAAACCGCCATTGCCCATGTTTGGGCGCTTATGATTATAATGGTATAACCAGTTTTCTGCTTGTGCGCGTACCTGCTCTAGATTATCAAACAGCTCCTGATTTAACCAATCATATCTCATGGTTCTGTTAAAGCGCTCTACATACGCATTTTGCTGTGGATTGCCAGGTTCAATATAGCTTAAGATGATACCTTGCTGCTCAGCCCAGTCTTTGAGCGCATTGCTGATGTATTCAGGGCCGTTATCGCATCTTATCTGCACAGGTTTGCCTCGGTACTCAATAAGCTGATTAAGACTGCGTATGACCCTTTGCGCCGGTAGCGAGAAGTCGACTTCAACGGTGAGTGCCTCACGGTTGTAATCATCAATGACATTGAACAGTCTAAAGCCGCGGCCATCAGTTAAGCTGTCGTGCATAAAGTCCATGCTCCAGCTTTGGTTAATCCTATCAGGTACTGCTAATGGTATTGGTTTAGCACGTTTAATGCGACGCTTAGGCTTGATTCTAAGGTTGAGTTCAAGCTCGCAGTAGATGCGATATACCCGCTTATGGTTGTACGGCAGTCCTAGCACATTACGCAAGGTTAAAAAGCACAAGCCAAAGCCCCAGTTCTTGTTCTCATCAGTCAGTTTGATAAGTAAGTCCGCTATTTGCTGGTTCTCATCTGTTACCACCGACTTGTGATAATAACAGGTGACGCTGATGTTAAAGATGCTACAAGCCCTGCGGATACCAATACCACGATCTTCAATGTAGTGACAAACCAACGCTTTGCGCCTTCGGGGCGCTACCACTTTTTTGACATAGCATCCTGTAGGATGTCGGATTTAAGACATTCATCAGCGTACATCTTCTTTAAGCGGGCATTTTCAACTTCAAGCTCTTTAAGACGGCTGATAAGTGTGGCGTCCATACCACCATATTTAGATCGCCAGTTGTAGAAGGTGCTTTGGCTGATGTTATGCTCACGGCAGAGCTCGGTAATAGGGACGCCTTGTTCGGCTTGTTTTAGGATGTTGACGATTTGGTTGTCGCTAAAGCGTGTCTTTTTCATAGGATTCTCCTGCTGGTGTATTTTAGCAGTTAATCTCTATTTGTAAGTGTTCTTATTTATTGGGGGGATTACCAATGGAACTGGTTACATCAGCTCTCAATGGGATTTAATCCAGATGAACCACCGAAAAGAACTATTGGATTTTTTATAGAAAAAGGTGTTCCAATTAATGCTCAAGACAGTTATGGCATGACACCATTGCACTATGCGATGAGAGGGGAAAATGCAGAAGCGGCGATTGCCTTACTAGAAGCAGGGGCAGATCCGAACGTTCCTAATAGAGATAACCTGATACCTTTGAGAATGACTTTGTTAATGCCTGATAGATTAGATGTCTTAGAACTAATGTTAAAAAATGGTGGAGATGTTAACTACTATAATGGAAAAGATTACTTACTTGAAGCAGTTAAAGGCTTTCGAGGTGATCATCCTGATTTTCAAGAATTAATAAAAATGCTTGAAAATAATTCAGACGAGTAAATAATATGTTGGAAAGTTTCGTAAGAAACATGATTGAATCAGCTAGGTTTCAAGATTTATTAGATCTCTTAAGAGAAGAATCTACACATACAACTGATAGTTGTAACAATGTGCCCAAAAGTAAAGACGAGGTAGAGTTATATGTATTTTCAATTAAGCACATAGAAGTTTTAAGAAAGAATAAATCTTTTTTCCACCAACCTATAATGAAAGGTGAAGACAACTCTTCATTTTCAAACCATTTTGAACTCTGGTTGAAGAATGGTGCTAAAGGTCTGGAAGAAAGAGAAGTTACTAGTTACCTGCTTAGCAAACCGTTTTAGTTAAAAAAATTCAGATGAAGCTTGCGATATCCAAATATACGAACCATCACTGCCATATCTTATCAAGCACAGCAAACCAATTTTTCGACGTTATCTTTTCAATAAGCGCATCAGAGAAGTGGCGTTGTTGCATCCGCTTAATTAGCTTGGATATTTGACTGATATCAAACAATTCATCAGGCAATAGACACCCATCAAAATCAGAGCCAAAACCGACATGATCTTCGCCCAGATGGTCAATCAGATAAGCAAGATGATCGACAATGACATCAAGTGAGGTCTGCGTATATCGCTGCCCATCCGCACGTAGAAACGCCACATCGAAGTTCACCCCAACCAGACCACCATTTTGTTTGATGGCAGCCAGCTGGTGATCGGTTAAGTTTCTTGCTTGCGGACATAAGGCGTGTGCATTGGAGTGGGTTGCGACAATCGGCTGATCCGAAATCTCTAGCGTATCCCAAAAAGCGCGCTCATTCATATGTGACACATCAATCAGCATATGCTTGTCACGACACGCCAAAATGAGGTCTTTGCCTTGCGTAGTCAGACCAGAGCCTGTATCTGGAGAGTGTGGAAAAGACGCATTTAAACCATCACCAAACAGACTTTTTCTATTCCACAGCGGGCCAATACTTCTGAGTCCTGCCTCATAAAACACATCCAGCAAGTCAGGCTCAATAGCTAAAAACTCAGCGCCTTCAAGATGCAAAACGATAGCCAGTTGTTGATTTTCCTGACAGGCTTGAATTTGCGCCAAGGACGTACAGATCTGAATCTGACCATCTGATCGCGCCTGCAATTGCTGGGCAAGTTCTAGTTGCGCACAGCAAATATCAACGATTTCTTGCGGAGTAAAATCCGAGTTTGATGGGTTGGATAACTTATCAGGATGGTTGTTTTTCACATAAGCGTAGGGCGGTAAGAAAATAGAGAATAATCCGCCCATCCATCCTGCTTGTCGACAACGAGCTAGATCCAAATGCCCCGGTAGTGTGCCATAAATAAAATCATGCACAGGATCATCAGCCGAGCTCAGCCATAGGCGGGTTAGTAGATCATTATGACCATCAAAAATTATGGGCTGTTTATTCATCATTAATCCGTGACCGTACGCGTGGGAATCAGTTGCTCTTGACTCATACTTAATAGTTTAGAGTTTTTAGGGTTCCTAAAGCGCAGCTCTTCAAACGGAGTTGGCGTCTCGCTATTGATACGTGCTTCCTCGATCAGGTAGTGATAAGGGGATTTGCCGCACACAGGATCGGCGTTTTTGGCATCGCCCGTCAGCATAAACGCTTGGCAACGGCAGCCGCCATAATCGCGCTCTTTATCGGGGCAGCTTTGGCACATATCAGGCATCCATTCATCACCGCGAAAGTGATTGAAGCTGTCTGAGTCATACCAGATTTCTTTTAATGGCGTCTGCCTGACATTGGGAAAGGACATGGGTAGCTGTCTGGCAGCATGACAAGGTAAGGCGGTGCCATCAGGTGCCACAGTCAAGAAAATCTTACCCCAGCCATCCATACAAGGTTTTGGCCGCTCTTCGTAGTAATCAGGCACCACAAAAATGAGTTTGCATTTGATACCACGTTCTTCGATTTTTTGGCGATATTCATTGGTAATGCGTTCGGCTCTAACCACTTGCGCTTTGGTCGGTAGTAAGCCTTCGATATTTTCAAATGCCCAACCATAAAACTGACAGATAGCCAATTCAACCGTATCGGCCTCTAACTCTAAGCAGAGATCAATAATCTGGTCGATCTGATCGATGTTTTGCCGATGGATCACAAAGTTAAGTACCATCGGATAGTCGTACTGTTTGACCAGACGTGACATCTCGTACTTTTGCTCAAAAGCATGCTTCGAACCCGCTAAGAGGTTATTTACTGAAGGGTCACTGGCTTGGAAGCTGATCTGAATATGCTGTAGGCCTGCTTCTTTTAGACTCGCGATTCTAGCCTCAGTCAGCCCCATACCTGAGGTGATGAGGTTGGTATAAAAGCCCTGCTTGTGCGCATAAGCGACCATTTCTTCTAAGTCTTGACGCACCAGTGGCTCACCGCCAGAAAACCCCAGCTGCACCGCGCCCATTTGCCGCGCTTGATCAAACACATCAAACCATTCCGCTGTCGTCAGCTCTTCTTTATACTGAGCATAATCAATGGGATTGGAGCAATACGGGCATTGCAACGGGCAGCGATAGGTCAGCTCCGCCAGTAACCATAACGGTAGCCCTACTGGCGCAGTCATACTAAATCAATCCAATGTTCGCGCTGGGCGACCAGCATATATTCAATGATATCTTGCTCGATTTCAGGGACATCGCCAAACATCGCTTTCACCTTTTTAATAATATCAGCAACCGATGCGGTGCCATCGATATGTTGTCCAATGATACTGGCACTGTCGTTAAGGGTGATCATACCCTCAGGGTAGAGCAGGACATAAGCGTCTTGCGCCGGCTCAAACTGGAAGCGATAGCCATGACGCCATGTGGGAACCAGAGTTTGGTCCAGCTCAGGTAAACTAGCAGGTATACTCATTTGAACAATCCTTTATGCCAGACATGATCCGTGGTGACGCTTTGATAAGGCGCTTGGTCATGCACATAGGCGAGACTCAAGGCATCCAAAATCGTCCATAAAATATCGAGTTTAAATTGTAATATCTCAAGCATACGCTCTTGCTGCTCAGCCGTCTTGAATGAGTCAAGGGTAATGGTCAGGCCATGCTCAACATCGCGGCGAGCTTGGCTGAGGCGCGAGCGAAAATAGGTATAGCCTTCTTCTTTGATCCAAGGATAGTGCTTGGGCCAAGACTCTAGACGCGATTGGTGAATCTGCGGCGCAAACAGCTCGGTCAGTGAGCTGCTCGCCGCCTCACGCCATGACGTACGGCGTGCAAAGTTCACATAAGCATCAACCGCAAAACGCACACCCGGTAATACCAGCTCTTCAGAAATCACTTGCTCACGAGTCAGACCAACTGCTTCTGCCAACCCGAGCCACGCTTCACGCCCGCCGCCATCAGGATACACGCCATCTTGATCAATCATGCGCTGGATCCATTCTTGACGCACACGTTGATCAGGACAGTTCGCCATGATTGCCGCGTCTTTTAGCGGGATATTGATTTGGTAATAAAATCGATTGGCGACCCATGCTTGGATTTGCTGCTGCGTCGCGCGCCCTTCATGCATCATGATATGAAAAGGGTGGTGAATGTGGTAATACTGACCTTTTGCCATAATCGCTTGTTCAAACGCTTCTGGGCTGAGTGCTGTGTTTTCTTCTTGCATTATTTTCACCTTGCGATTGCTGTCTTTGCCTTACCGTTTGTCTTAAAGCTCTATCTGCATGCCATCGAAGGCCACTTCAACACCGTGCTGTTTTAATGTCGCCGCTTGTTCAGATTGCTCGTTCAATATCGGGTTAGTATTGTTGATATGAATGAGCACCTTGCGAGTATTATCGAGCTGATCTAAATAGTGCAGCGAGCCATCGTAACCACTGATGTGCAAATGCCCCATATCTTGGCCAGTTTTAGTGCCAACGCCGCGTTCTTGCATCTCGTTGTCTGTCCATAGCGTACCGTCAATCATCACGCAATCAGACGCTTTCATGATTTGCATGACTACATCGTCAATTTTGCCCAAGCCTGGCGCATAGAACAGCTGCTTTTGTGTTTTTAAATCTTTCACAATCAGCGCAATATTGTCGCCATCATGAGGGTCGTTACGGTGCGGCGAATACGGCGGCGCTGAGCTTCTGATGACCAAAGGCGTTAGCTCTAAATTGCTGTAACCGTCAATTTGAAAGCGCTGTTTTGGATCAATTTGATTATATTGTAGACCGCCGTTCCAGTGCTGTAACATATTAAACAGTGGAAATCCTGTGCTGAGGTCGTCATGCACCATGTCGGTACACCAAACAGAGATGGGGCAGCCTTCACGTAAGGTCAATAGGCCTGTGGTGTGGTCAAGCTGACTGTCCATCAATACCACATCGGTGATACCTGTGTCTCGTACTTGACGGGCTGGCTGCGCGGCTTTAAAGTCAAATAGCTGCTGGCGAATGTCGGGTGAAGCGTTAAACAAAATCCAGTCAACGCCATTTTCTGATATGGCGATCGAGGACTGGGTACGGGTCTTTGCTTCAATGGTGCCTTGGCGTACGCCATGGCAGTTTTCGCAGTTACAGTTCCACTGCGGAAAGCCGCCGCCCGCTGCTGAGCCTAAAACGTGAATATACATAGCGCAATATTTCCAAATGTCAAAAAAAGTAAAAGCCCTAATCATCTAGGGCTTTTAATGTATTCAGGTCTATGAGTTTTTAGCGTGCTTCAAAATACATAGTGATTTCGAAACCGATACGGATGTCTTGAAAAGCTGGTTTAGTCCACTGCATGGGATTACTCCAAAAAGTTATTATAGGATCATCGTTGAGATGAATGAAAGTAATTATCAATGGTATTATAAGCCGACCCTGAATGTCAATTTGTTAGATGTTAACTTTCAATCTCAACAAGCCCTAATATTTAGACTAAAAGCGATAAGTCACTCTACCGACTACGTTTAAAGGCTCGCCATACGTTAATCCAAAGAAGTTTTCGCCAGCAAGATATTTTTGGTTGAATAAATTGTTGACGTTAAGCTGTGCTTCTAAGTTGTCATTGATGGCATATTTGGCCATGATGCTTGCTAGTGTCACATTGTCTTGACCATATTTTTCAGATTGCCCAGTCACAGGGTTGGTGACCACACCATAGTAGCCGTTTGACCAATCGATACCGCCACCAACTATCAAGTTAGGAACGATATCGTTCATATCATAGGTGGCAAACAAATTCAGCGTGGTGTCGGCGTAGCCTGTATTGATGGCTTTGCCGCTATTGTCTTCAGCATTAAAATGCGTGTAGCCGATAGTGGCCTTTAGTTTGTCACTAAGCTCGCCAGTGACCTCTACTTCAACGCCCTGACTGGTAGCGCCTTTTGCACCAACATAAGCATTTTCAAGACTGGTACCTGGGATTATTTGACCGCCATCAAGTTGCGCAAGATTGTCTTGCTCGATTCTAAAGATGCTGACTTGGCTTTGTAGCGCGCCATTATCTGATTCGCTTTTGAGGCCGATTTCGTAATTTTTACCTTCGATAGGATCGAGATAATTGCCGTCGATATCGCGCTCGGTTTGAGGTTTAAAGATATCGCTGTAGCTGGTATAAAGGCTGTGGTTTTCGTCGATAGCGTAAGTAATACCCGCATAAGGTGTCCAAATATGTTTGGATTCAGTGTCTACATTATTGCCATACTGCACACCTGAGCGCTCATAATCAGACACCCGTGACCCTAATATCACTGACAAGGGATCCGTTAGCTTTAGCTGAGTGGCGGCAAAGATGGCCTTTTCTTTAGTCGTGACATCAGAGCTTTGGGTTTTGGCGCCCCATGCTGGCTCAGCGTAGCTGCCATCCCAGTTATCGAAGTCAGATATTGGCAAAAGTCCATCAGGCGGCGCTGTATAGGTAAAGGTATCAAGATCGCTTTTATTATACGAGCCACCGACGATGACTTGATGCGTTCTGCCTAGTGCATCAAAATTACCCGTCAGCTTAGTTTTGACGTTGACTTGTTTGCGTTCGGTATCGGCATGGAATGGGTTTAAGTTATAGATCAGTCCTACATCAGGATCAATAACTTGATTGCCATTGGCATAGATATAAAGGAGTTTTGGGCTGCTGTCGCTCTCGTTGTAACTGGCATTGGTGGTTAGGTTCCAGTCTTCATTAAAATCATGATCGATGTCAGCGAAGTAGTAAACATTGTCAGAGTCCCAGTTTGACCAGTCAGCACTACCGTTTTTACTGGTATCCCACTCAGCTTTTGAGCCATCACTTAAATAACTTGGCAAACCGCCCCACATGGTCGATTTTGATTTATTGTGCTGACGGCTTGCGCCCACACTGACAGTAGTGTTGTCACTCACATCAGCATCCACTGTGGCATAGATTAGGTTTTGCCCCAGCTCTTGGCGATCGATAAAGGTGTCGCCATCTTGATAACTTGCCACGACTCGGCCACGTACCGCGCCATCTTTGGTCAATGACTGACTGCGATCGATGCTCACACCATAATTGCCATAACGATCAACGTTGGCAGAGAGTTCAGTGGCGGGCACTGTGCTGTCGGCACGTTTGCGAATGAGGTTGACGTTGGCAGAAGGATCGCCTGAGCCACTCATCAAGCCTGTCGCACCACGTACTATTTCAACATGATCAAACATAGCAGTATTGGCTGAATATTCACCCATCGCCGCTTGCTGAACAAAATCTGTATTTAAGCCATCGATTTGAAAGCCAGTAATGCCAAACCCTCTCGCTGAGAACCCACTGCGCGCGCCATCGATACTGCCCACTTGAATACCAGGCGCGCGTTTAAGCACCTCTGTTAGATTGGTTGAGTTTTGATCTTTGAGTTGCTGATTGGTCACTACACTGGTGGCCTGCGGGGTTTCTTTTGCAGAGAGTGCCAGTCCAGTGGCGCTACTGGCGGTAGGAATAGTATAGCGGTCGGTATTTTCAGTATTCTGTGCGTCTATATCTGCCGTGACCACGATAGTCTCTAGCGTGGTACTAGGTTCGGCTTTTTTGTCAGCATCATTGATGGTGATACTATCACCAGTTGCGGATTGGTCGGTGGTTTCAGCATGAATGATAGATGAGCTGACTGCCAATGAAGCAATGGCTGACAGATGCATGGTTTGTTTGATGAACCAACTCAAGGAGCTGGGTTTATGTCGCTTGGTGCCTTTTGTAATGATAAACATCAGATGGTATCTCGATAAAAGTATTGGGTTAATTGGCTTAACATTCTCTTGATGCAGCATTGAATGAATAATCAATATATGGTTTTGTCAGTGACAGACTGTTTGATAGGCTTAACATGTCACGATCAATTGCGTACATGATAATGATAATGAGAATTATTAGCAATACAATATAGAGATATTTTTGATACATTTGCTTGTGTGTCTGATCGGTGAACTTGAGTATTTGATAAAATTGCATGAATGAATAGGGTGCGAGCTGACCTATTCGATGAAGAAAGAAATGAGCATACAACAGTATCAACGCATAGTATGATAAAGCCATGATGAACCAATGCCTCATCAACACTCATAGAAGCGTGAATGACATTAAACAAGACACCTCTTTATAGAGTAGTGTCATAAGTAATGGTGTAAATCACGCTTTGATACGGCGCATCAGGTATAAGAAATACGCACCACCAATAATAGCGGCAATGGTGCCAGCCGGTATCTCGTAAGGAAATATGATATAACGCCCAAGCCAATCCGCCAGCACCATTAATGCGGCACCTAAAATAGCCGCCAGTGGTAATTGGCGCTTGAGCTGAACCGCGCCGAGCGTCGTGGCAAGATGTGGAATCATCAGACCAATAAAACTGAGCGGACCGACTGCCAATGTTGATATGGTACTAAGCGCTGCCACTAAGATTAATATCAAGCTTTGAAACAGCCTTAAAGAGACACCAAGCTCACGCGCTATCCCGCTGCCTAAGCTCAGTATCTCTAGTGGTTTTATCAGCATAAAACTCAATAAAAAAAGCAATAGGGCAAATATCACAAGTAGCCATGCAGTCTCAGGGCTGGCCAGATAAGTGGAGCCCGATAGCCAACTGAGAACTGCTTGCAACCGCTGATCTCCAGATATTTTGACCAGACTTAACAAACCACCCATCAGGGCGGCAATTGCCACGCCAACCAACAGCAAATAGGCAGGATTTATTCTACGAGCCAGCCATAATATCAAGCTGAGCACAATCGCTGCGCCCAATAATCCTGACAGCACAATGCCTGCGTAGCCAAAACTGGGTAAGAAAACAAAGGCAAATATCACGCCGATTGCTGAACCTGAGCTGATGCCCAGCACTTCAGGACTGGCCATAGGGTTGCGCGTCAAGGTTTGCAGCAGTACGCCCGCAGTCGCTAGCATCACGCCAGTGGCCGCCGCGCTTAGGGTGCGAGGCAGTCTAAAATCAACAATCAAACTCCATACGGCATTCAATTGCCAGCCATTTGCTGTGGCAGTGAAAACAAGTATGCCGACAATTAGTAGGGCTAAGGCGATACTCCAGAGAAGTAAATGCGGTTCGCGGCGTTCTGAAATAAGCGTTGGGCTAATCTCATCTTTATGCGGCCGGCTTTGGGTTACGATTAGCCATATAACCAATGGCGCGCCAAGTAAGGCAGTCATCGCATCAGCAGGAATGTTTAGGCTTAGGTAATGCTGTAGTACCGTGGTGACATTGCTGGTCACCCATAGCAGAAGCGCCCCAAATCCATAGCCCAAGAGCAGACGGTAACCGATATTTCTGACAGAAAATACGTTGACGAGGGTAGCGGCACCCAGTCCGATAAAACCAATAGGTCCTACACGGCTCACGACAAGGGCCGTTAATATCGCCACCAATCCCACTACCAGTCCTCGAATAAGATTGATAGGTATGCCCAAACTTTTTGCCTGCCTATCGTCTAGGCTCATGATTTCTAGCGGCTTTAACAAGGGCATTAAGCTGATAAAGGCGACCACACTAGCAATGGTTAATACAATAGACACTTGCCAATTGTTTTGCGTAAGACTGCCAGCCGCCCATACCATGACATTTAAGGATTCTTCGGCATAATAAATCATCAACAAGGCGGCGATAGCACCCAATAAGATATTGGTGACCAACCCTCCTAGTACCATTACCAGGGGATTCATGCGACTTGGTGCGGCAAGGATGAATACAATTGCCATGCTGCTAATGGCCCCTATAAAGGCGACCCAAAAGCTACCTCCTAGATTGAAACTAGGGAAAAATAATGTCACAAGTAGCAGTGACATATTTGCGCCACTGCCCACCGCCAATGTTGTGTCTGACGCCAGCGTGTTTTTTACCAACTGTTGTAGCAAGACACTAACTAAGCCTAAAAGGCCACCTGCAGTTGATGCCACGATCATGGTCGGCACGATTTGCAGCTGGATACTCATATCCGAAAGCGACAAGTCAAATGATGGAGTGAACAGCTCTATGAATGGTAGATTCCATAACTGATGTATGACAGCGTAACTACTGACTACTGCCATCACGATCAAAAAAGTAACCATTAAATAAAGACGGTTAATAGACAAAACATTGTTTTTCATCATAAGTCGGTATTGCCTACAAGCGTGGCATTCATTAATCGATCGGCCAAGACATTCATAGAAGCCACGCCACTATTGTTCCAAGTGGCCGGTAGTAGGGTTAGACAGCGACCTTTATCGGCAGATTTTGGGTCATCTTCAAACGAGTATCCCAAGCGTTGCCATACCAAGCTGGATTCTAGCTCCAGCTTAAGTAGATCACCGATAGGTTCTACGACCACCAAGCAAGTATCGTCATCGAGCTGTGCCAAATCCCCTAGCATAATGGGTGCAAAGCCCCATTGGTTGCCATCTGCGAAAGCCACCAGTTCTAACCCCATGGCGTTTAGTGCCGGCTGAAACAAGCTGTTGTATGAAAACATACGTAAATTATTGGTATCAGCAAATTGGACTACCGCCAGTTTTTTGATATGAGGATATCGCGTATGAAACGTATGACCTGCTTGCGTTATTTGACTTTTACTCTGCTCAAGATAGTGTTGTGCTGCTTGAGGCTGATGAATAGAGTGACCCAATTCTAACGTGGGCTCTATGAAATCTTCCCATTTGGCAACTCTATTTAGACTGCTCAGCTCAATAGAGTGAATGGGCAAGTCGCCATACATAGGACGCAAATGCTCATAAAATCCGGTGTCTATCACCACATCTAGATCGAGCTGAGAGAACATTTCGGGATTGGGCTGATAACGGGTACCCACGTCGTATGTGGTAGCAGGGATAATAGGTTTGCCCACCCATTCTTTATAAAAAGGCTTATCACCCATTGCCACTGGCGGGTAGCCCATGGCAGTTAATGTCGCAGCGATGCCCCAATCTGGTGTCATCACCTTAGAAGGCGATTGTACCGACAGGGGCTGCGTTAAGGTGTTTTGCGTCTCTAGGGCAGGCGCGGGCGAGGTGGCATCAGATGAGTGACAACTACTCAACACTAAGCCTAGGCATGCTGTCACAAACAGACGGATGAAGAGAGACATTGCTTTCATATAACGGCTACTTGTTGACTAACATCAGGGTGAGTACGCAGCGTAACGCTTACCCAAAATATGGAATGTAAAACCTGTTTTTGTATGGTGTTTGAGTCATTGTCCATATAGCGAAGCAGACCTTGTGCCACGCCCAAATTGTTCATGTGCATCATAGTAAGCCGTCTAAAGTAAATGAAGCATTCTAAATAAAAATCACTCAAAAATGCAAATGATTTTCATTTTTATTTGAAGAATTGGTATGAACGGCCTAGGTTATGGCAGCGATAGCGATAGCGATAGCGATAGCGATAGCGATAGTGACAGTGACAGCAGTATTACCGAAGGCGGGGTCAGTGGTTACAATGATCCACAAGGCATATTCACCACTGATAACCGTGAAGCCTTAGCGGGTAAGCTTGAGAATAACTTTGATGCCAGTCGAGTGAATGAGGAGTTAGGAGCGCAGACGCAAATTACGCAGGAGTTTGGCAAGGAAGCACCGAAGGCGGTTGGGGACTTTGCCAATAATCGAATCAAAGCGATCATAGCTGACACTACGCTTAGTAATACGGAGAAAAATGAAGCTATTGCCAAGTGGGATGAAGGCGGTATCTATAGAGTCGCGGCTCACACGGCGCTTGGTGCCTTAGGGACGGGTAGTGTAGAAGGTGCTTTAACCACAGGTGGTGTGGCTGCTGCGCCTACGCTTGATGAAGTACAAGCTAAGCTAGCTAAAGCGCTCATTGATAAGGGCATGAGTGAAGACATTCTAATGGTACAGCAGGAGGTGTTGTAGTGGTCAACTAATTTAGGACACCTGATAAGAGGTTTTGATTAAAGTAACGTCTTTCTTTTTCAGCCGGCGGCAAATAATGATTGAAGCTGTGCGGTCTTACCGTTTGGTAGTAGTCCCAGATATAATCGCTAATAGCACTTGATGCTTCAGCTATATCCTCGTAGCCACCCTTAGGCACCCATTCTGTCTTAAAGCTTCTAAAGAAGCGCTCAGTGGGTGCGTTGTCCCAACAATTACCACGACGGCTCATACTTTGTGTCATGCCCTCACAATGCGAGTGCCTGCTGACTGCTTTGATTCGTTGAATACCTGACGTATCAAAGCTTTGAGTTTGACACGCGCAATATCAATGGGTTTAGTCTGTTTGCTGTAGTAGTAGGTGCTTCTCACTATACCAAATAGACGACACAACTGGCTTTTATTTAGGCGTTTGTCTTGCTCTACAAGCCTACTTATCAGTAGTAGCTTTTGAGACCGTCTGATGCCAGTAGAGCTGAAGCCTTTTTTAAGATGTCGCACTCCATGGTCAATTGCTTAACTTATTTGCGAAGCGCCTGTAGCTCTCGTTGTTCATCGGTAAGTGCCAAACCTTGAGTTGGCGTAATCCCTTGCTGCTCTTTTCTATACTTGCGCACCCAGTTGTCTAAGGTGGAGATTCCTATTCCTAGCGACTGGGCAACCTCAGCAACTTTGCGATTATGCTCAATCACTAAACTGACGGCTTCTAATTTGAATTCTCGGGTATATTCGCGGCGTTTGGTAGTCATACTGCTTATCCTCTTTGGGGTAGTATAACCGCTTATGCGCTGTCCAATTTTATTATGCCACTACAGCAAAGGCGGTATAGAGACGCAAGACATCGATAACAATATCAAATTATATAATCAAACTATCTACAAGAAGTTGAATGCTAGTGTTTAACGCATCATTAGCAAATTTCTTATTTCTTAAACTATGATTACAAATAGCTTCAGTTTGCGTAGAAAAGTCAGAGTAGTGCTGAGTGACTGCCCAAATATGGAAAATTAAATGGATCGCAGAAACGGACTTAATCTTATTGTCCGCAATCCACCCGTCAATCACTGCCACCTTTTCTCGCACCAAATATCTTAAAGGTCCCTTCAGCACCCCCATTAAGTGAGGCGCTCCTTGCATGATCTCTAATGCATATAGTCTCGATGCTGCAGGTGATTTCTTTGAAATCTTGTATTTTTCTTCGATATAAGTTTTGAGCGCATTTCTTGGATCTTGGTTGACGTTAATATTGCTCAAAGGGGACAACCACTCACTCAGCACCGCTTCCAAAGCAGCAATATACAGAACCTCTTTACTGTCGAAGTAATAAAATATATTCGATTTAGAAATATCAGCCTCTTCCGCAATCCTCTCCATTCGTGCCCCATTCAGTCCTTCTTGTGAAAAGACGATCAATGCCGCATTAATGATATGTGCTTTTTTCTTTAGTACTTTTGAACTCGTTTCTGCCTCTTCTTTGAGCACGCTGTCTTTCACTGTCATGTCCTTCATTATAAAGTCGTATAAACCTAATTTTAGATGATGGTTGATTCAATTTAAAAATGGCCAAAGCAATCATTACAAGCGCCATTTATTGACCAATATCGCTCGCTCAGCAGCGATCAACACCTTATTATTCTATGGATCACTAATCGCAGCGATAGCCCTCACCAACATCCTTTTTACTACTAATCTAACTCACCGTGTCCAGATTACCACCAAAATTCCTTTTTCAAGTGTTTCTGCACTATTTTATAACAAACCGCACCGTTTTATAACAGTCCGCACTATTGTTATGCATTTTTTTAAACCATATGGTCTAAAAAATTTTGGGTAAAAATTATATAAGTTATTGATAAATATAAATAAAAAAATATGGCATGAGTTTTGCTTTGATAAAAATGTAAAAGAATTTTCATTTCTTTTATAGCTTTCTTCTTCTCTTCTCAAAATCTATAGGTGACCTCATGGAAATAGGAATTTTTTGTCCGATTGGTAACAATGGCTGGTTAATCTCAAAAAACGCGCCTCAGTACAAACCAACATTTGAGCTCAACAAGCAAATTGTGCAACGTGCCGAGCATTACGGTTTTGATTTTGCGCTCTCAATGATCAAGCTGCGCGGTTTTGGCGGTGAGACTGAGTTTTGGGATTATAACCTTGAGAGCTTTACTTTGATGGCAGGACTCGCAGCAGTCACGTCCAAAATAAAAATCTATGCCACATCAGCAACGTTAGTGATGCCGCCCGCAATCGTAGCCAGAATGGCGTCGACGCTTGATAGTATCTCGAACGGACGGTTTGGATTGAATGTCGTGACTGGCTGGCAAGAAGCAGAATACGGACAGATGGGAATGTGGCCAGGCAACGATTATTTTGGTAAGCGCTATGAGTATTTATCTGAATATGTACAAATCCTAAGAGATCTGTGGGCGACAGGCCAATCTGATTTGAAGGGTGAGTTCTTTCAGATGAATGATTGTCAGGTGAAGCCTATTCCAAAAGCGGATATGAAAATTATCTGTGCGGGTCAATCAGATACAGGTTTGGCGTTCTCTGCGAAATATGCTGATTACAACTTTGTCTTTGGTAAAGGTCTGAACACGCCAACTGCCTACGCTGGTATTAATGACCGCTTAAAAGTACATACAGATCAGACGGGCCGTAATGTTCCCACCTATGTGCTCTTTATGGTCATTGCAGATGAGACCGATGAAAAAGCTCAGGCAAAATGGCAATCATACAATGACGGTGCGGATTTTGAAGCCATTGATTGGTTGCAATCGCAAGGTGGTAAGGACAAAACCTCAGGCAAAGATACCAACATCCGCCATATGGCCTCAAGCGTTTCGCCAGTCAATATCAACATGGGTACGCTGGTCGGCTCTTTTGAAAACGTCGCCAGCATGTTAGACGAAGTCGCTGAAGTACAAGGTACGGATGGTGTCTTATTGACCTTTGATGATTTCGTGCAAGGTGTTGAGGATTTTGGCAGCAAAATCCAGCCCCTGATGAAAAGCCGCATCAATGTTGATACACCAGTTGCCAGCCAAGCCATGAGCGAAGCCTAATAAAAGGAGTGGATATGAATTCGGTTAATACTATTTGTGCAGACTTTACCAAACAATCCTCTCCCGTTTTAGAGTCGTTGCCTGAACCTATCAAGTTAGATCCATCGCAAACCGCATTGATTGTCGTGGACATGCAAAACGCGTATGCCAGCCAAGGTGGTTATCTGGATTTGGCTGGGTTTGATGTGACGTCAACCAAACCCGTCATCGATAAAATCAAGCAAGCCGTGGATATTGCGCATCAATCTGGCATACAAGTCATCTATTTTAGAAATGGCTGGGATAACAAATATGTGGAGGCTGGTGGTAGCGGGTCGCCCAATTATCACAAATCAAACGCCTTAAAAACCATGCGTAAAAACCCTGAACTTGAGGGAACACTATTGGCAAAAGGAGGCTGGGATTATGAGTTGGTCGACGAGCTTAGCCCTGCGCCGCAAGACATCGTTATAGATAAGCCTCGTTATAGCGGCTTCGCCAATACCAACTTCGATAGCGTATTGCGGTCACGAGGCATACGTAATCTATTGTTCACTGGTATCGCGACCAACGTCTGTGTTGAATCTACGCTTCGAGATGGGTTTTTTCTTGAGTATTTTGGAGTTTTGTTAGATGACGCTTGTTATCAAGCAGGGCCAGTAGAGGCTCATGACGCCACTCTCTATAACGTAAAAACCTTTTTTGGTTGGGTCTCTGATGTTGCCAGCATGCAGCAGTGCTTTTTGGATACTTAATCTTTTTGATATCTGGCTTTTTAGGAGCCTAAACCAAGCGCTTCATACTTAACTTAAATAGGAATGTAGATATGTCTAAACAAGTGATTATACCTGAAGGTACAAGCAAACCATTAGCCCCTTATGTACCCGCAACTAAGGCCGATAACATCGTTTATGTCTCGGGCACTTTGCCTTTTGATGAAAACAACGATGTCGTACATGTGGGTGATGCCGCCGCGCAAACTCGCCATGTGTTAACAACGATTCAAAACGTTATTCAAACCGCTGGCGGTGATATGGATGATGTGACGTTTAATTCAATCTTTGTAAAAGATTGGGCAGATTATGACGCAGTCAATCAAGTCTATGCAGAATTTTTTCCCAATGAAAAGCCAGCAAGATTTTGTATCCAATGTGGATTGGTCAAACCAGACGCCCTCGTCGAAATCGCGTCCATAGCGCACATTGGATGAAAACCTGCTTAAAAATAACTGCAGTTAGTGAATTTAAAGTCACCTGACATCGAACCCTCTAGCATTGCATTGGACTGTAGTAGGGCGCTTTAGTTGACTACACATGTGGCGGAATATTGTTTAAAAGGAAATGACAGATGAATACAGTAATTAAAGAAAGCCAAGTAACGCAATCCTCATTAATGAAACATAAGTCTAAAGAATCATTCACCTCTACGGCAGGAAACTTAACCGACATGCAGCAGTCTTTTAGAGATGCGATGAGCAAGCTGGCGGCTGCCGTGAACATTATTACCACTGAGGGTCCAGCAGGGCGGGCAGGGTTTACCGCCTCAGCGGTGTGTAGTGTCACTGACGAACCGCCAACCCTATTAGTATGTTTAAACAGAAGCGCGTCTGTATACAAATTTTTTAAAGAAAATATGGTGCTATGCGTCAACACACTTGGTCTTGAACATCAAGATTTAAGCGGTGTGTTCGGGGGTAAAAAGGCGTTAGAAGAAAGATTTGAGCAAGGCAATTGGTCCACGCTGTCAACCGGATCGCCTGTATTAGAAGATGCCAGTATCTCTTTTGATTGCAAAATCAAGCTCATCAGCTCGGTAGGAACCCACGATATTCTTATTTGTGAAGTATTGGATATCAAACACAAGCCTGATTGTGAAAGTCTCATCTATTTCAATCGAGGCTACCATCAATTGAGTAAGTGCACGAATTAAGTGTACTAAGTGTCATCCCTCTACTTTTTAAGGATATTCAAAATGGATAAATGGTTTGTTAAATGGCGTCCCTACACTGGGAACCTAGAAAAGACACCGGTAGGTATCAATGAATACTTACCAATGGGTAAAAGCGTGGTGTTAGGCGCACAGCACTCATTCGCCATGTTCGGTGCGACAATCTTAGCCCCGTTATTGATGGGATTCGATCCTAGCTTAACAATGCTTATCACTGGTATAGGCACGATACTTTTCTTTCTTATCACGGGCGGTCACGTACCCAGTTATTTGGGTTCTAGCTTTGCATTTATCGGAGCGGTCGCAGCAGTAACAGGCTATAGCGGCACGGGTATCAATCCAAATATTGGTATTGCGCTTGGGGGCACACTGGTCTGTGGGGTCTTATACGCATTGATGGGTTTGCTGGTGATGAAAACAGGTGCAGGATGGATTGAGAACCTGATGCCACCTGTGGTCACTGGGTCCATTGTGATGATTATCGGATTGAACCTAGCGCCTGTCACCATACAAAGCGTCATTGGCAGTAGCTTTGATTCTTGGATGGCGTTGGTCACCGTGTTGTGTATCTGTTCGGTCGCCGTATTTACCAAAGGTATGGTCAGGCGCCTGTTACTGTTAATCGGATTGGTCGCTGCATATTTTATTTATTTCCTATTAACGAATGTATTGGGCATGGGCACGCCTATTGATTTTAGTCCAATTGCAAATGCCGCTTGGTTCGGTATTCCAACCCTTTATTCTCCTGTCTTTGAGACCAGTGCCATATTAGTCATTGCACCTGTCTTTATCATCTTGATCGCTGAAAATCTTGGGCATTTCAAAGCAGTAGAAGCTATGACTGGTAAAAGTATCTCACCTTATATGGGTAGAGCGTTCTTCGCTGATGGCCTTTGTACCACGCTTTCAGCCTCGGTAGGCGGTACTGGTATGACGACCTATGCAGAAAACATCGGCGTGATGGCCGCGACCAAAATTTACTCTACAGTCGTCTTTGTCATAGCAGGTGTCTTTGCAATCTTATTGGGTTTATCCCCTAAGTTTGGCACCTTGGTAAGTACCATTCCTGTGCCTATTTTGACCGGAGCTTCAATCGTTGTCTTTGGTTTGATTACCATCGCTGGTGCGCGTATCTGGATGAATGCAAAAATTGATTTTAGTAAGAATGGCAATATGTTGGTAGCCGCCGTCCCAGTAATCCTAGGTACTGGCAACTATTCATTAAACATTGCAGGCTTTGATTTAGGCGGCATCGGTACCGCTACTTTCTTAGCCATTCTTATGAACCTCGCTTTCAATTTTAAAAACAAACAAAAAGAGGTGAGCGTGACCACTGAGAGAGAAGTCGCTACATCAGAGCCGCTCTTAAAACTCAATCCATAAATTTTAATCCCTATTTGATATCACCTTAAGGAATCGTGTCATGAATACAGAACCACGCAGCGTACAACAATTAATCAATGGCGAATTTACCGAATCAACGACCACAGAATGGATTGATATCACCAATCCAGCTACTCAAGAAGTTATCGCCAAGGTACCACAATCAACACCTGCGGAAATCGAGCAAGCGATCAAAACGGCATCTGAGGCCTTTCAGAGTTGGCGTGTCACACCCATCAGCAAACGAGCGCGTGTGTTTCTAAAGTATCAACAACTGATACGTGAAAATATGGATGAGCTGGCAGCGCTACTGACTGAAGAACAAGGTAAGACACTGGCAGATGCTAGAGGTGATGTATTTAGAGGCTTGGAGGTCGTAGAACACGCATCAGGTATCGGTAACTTGCAACAAGGTGGCTACATTGAAAACGTTGCCAGTAGTGTTGATATGTACACCGTTCAACAGCCAATAGGTGTCTGTGCAGGTATTACTCCCTTTAATTTCCCTGCCATGATACCGCTATGGATGTTTCCAATGGCCATCGCCACAGGCAACACGTTCATCTTAAAACCCTCTGAACAAAATCCAATCGTTACCATGAGGTTGGTCGAGTTGGCACTTGAAGCGGGTATACCAAAAGGGGTGTTAAATGTGGTTCATGGTGGTAAAGATACGGTGGATGCACTGTGCGATCATCCAGATATAAAAGCGATATCTTTTGTTGGCTCAACTGCGGTGGGTAAGCATGTCTATGATCGAGCAGGTCAGGCTGGCAAACGTGTGCAATGTATGATGGGTGCAAAAAACCATGCCGTTATCATGCCTGACGCCAATAAAGAACAAAGCTTAAATCAGTTAGCAGGGGCCGCATTTGGTGCAGCAGGGCAGCGATGCATGGCATTGTCTGTCGTGGTATTGGTTGGAGAGTCTAAACAGTGGGTCGATGAGATTGTAGAAAAATCAGCACAGCTGGTAGTGTCTGCTGGAAAGGATGATAAAGACTTAGGTCCGCTAATATCTAAGCAAGCCAAAGCCCGTGTCGAGCGCTTAATTCAAGCAGGGATAGACGAAGGGGCAACTCTCAGATTAGATGGTCGTGGTTGTCAGGTAGAAGGTTACGAGGATGGTAACTTTGTTGGTCCAACCATCTTGGACAATGTAACAGCTGATATGAGCTGCTATACCGAAGAGATCTTTGGTCCTGTCCTATGCATTATGTATGCCGACACGCTTGAGGAAGCCATTAAGATTATCAATACCAATCCGAATGGTAATGGTACCGCAATTTTCACCCAGTCTGGCGCCCATGCACATAAGTTCCAACAAGATATCGATGTTGGACAAGTTGGTATTAATTTACCAATTCCAGTACCGCTACCGATGTTTTCGTTTACAGGGTCTAGAGCCAGTAAGCTCGGTGACTTAGGTCCTTACGGCAAGCAAGCGGTGCAGTTTTATACGCAGACTAAAACAGTGATATCACGCTGGTTTGATGAAGATGCTAGTGAAGGCGTAAATACCACTATCTCTATGAAGTAGGTATACGGCTTAGCAAACGTAGGACGTTATGTAGAGCGTGTGATCAATTGACAATAGGCTCTACAGAACAACATATAAAAGCAAATATAAATGTAAATGGTGGGTTTTATGAATATCAATACAATACCAGAAATCATTGAAGATATTAAAGCAGGCAAGATGGTCATCATCATGGATGATGAGGATCGAGAAAATGAAGGTGACCTCATTATGGCAGCTACTTTAGCCAAGCCTGATGATATCAATTTTATGATTACACATGCCAGAGGTTTGGTTTGTTTGACCTTGACGTCCGAGCGTTGCGAGAAATTAAAATTACCTCTCATGTGCAAAGACAATAAGGCACCTTACAGTACAAATTTCACTGTTTCCATTGATGCAGCAAAAGGCGTAAGTACCGGTATATCAACGGCAGACAGAGCTCAGACTATCAGAACTGCTGTGTCTCAAGACGTTACCTTTGATGACGTCGTAACCCCAGGTCATATTTTTCCATTAGTGGCTAAAGAAGGCGGTGTCTTAGAACGCGCTGGTCACACGGAGGCAGGTTGTGACCTAACGAGACTGGCTGGCTTGGAACCTGCGGCGGTTATTGTAGAGATTATCAATCAAGATGGTGAGATGGCTCGTAGAGACGATCTGATGAAATTCGCCGATACTCATAATCTAAAGGTCGGCACCATAGACGCGTTAATTAAATATATTAAGTCTCAAGAGGCTGTCGAAAGTAAAGGTGAAAGCGAAGTCGAAAACTTCGAAGAAACCCTAGCGTACGGATATGATGAAAGCGATGAGCATACCGTTGAATTGATTTAGTAAATTTAATTTAACTTGATTTTATAAGCCATTAGATACTTTTACCGCAATTTGAAATTTACTAAAATTGGATGAAACCCTATGTTAGTTAAAAAATATCCTTGTAAGAACGACACGTCAGAAACGGTCGTATTTAGTTCAGGTTTAGGCGGGCATGCTGATTTTTGGTTACCTCAAATTGAGAGTTTTACCGAGTATTATAATGTGATTTGCTATGAACAAGAGGGCGTATCGCCTGATAGTGATCTCTTACCCGATGACTATTCTATGCAAGATTTAGCAGAACAATTAATTGAAATATTAAAACAAGAAGGGCTGTCTAATTGTCATTTCGTCGGTCACGCGCTTGGCGGATTTATCGGTATGGAAGTCGCTTATAAAGCGCCAGAATTGTTAAATAAACTGGTCATCTTAAATGGTTGGGAAAGCCTCGATCCTCACACGATTAAATGTTTTAGCATGCGACAAAGCTTGATAGAAAACACAGGTATAGAAGCATTTGTGCGCGCCCAAGCGATATTTTTGTACCCGCCAATATGGATCTCAGACAACATAGACGCACTCACGCAAAAAGAAAACAAAGCCATCGATCACTTTGCGCCAGTCGAGAACGTCTCAACGAGACTAAAAGCCTTGCAGGCTTATCAGCCCCTGATAAATGCCAAGCATATCAAAAATAAGACGTTAGTCTTAAGCAATCTTGATGATGTGTTGGTGCCATGGCAACGCGGTCTGGCGCTAGCCGATAGTATGCAAAACGCCCAGTTTGAGTTAATGGTGACGGGTGGCCATGCCAGCACAATCACAGAGACCTGCTCAACCAATAGCAAAATTCTTCAATTCTTATCCAAAATTTAATATCAATAAGGAAATGTTATGACTGACTCCCTATCGTTATCCTCAGAAGGTCTTGATCAGCTGTTTGGTAAGGCCAGATCCTTTAACGCTTGGCAAAAAAAAGACGTGCCAGATGTACTACTTGAAGAGATCTATCACTTGGTTAAAATGGCGCCTACTTCGGCTAACTGTTCACCGGCGCGGTTTGTATTTCTCAAATCTGATGACGCTAAAGCACGCTTAGAGCCAGCATTGTCATCAGGTAATATCGAAAAAACAATGACGGCACCTGTCACAGTGATTGTCGCTTATGATAATGAGTTTTATGATCAGCTTCCCAAATTATTCCCACATACGGATGCCAGATCGTGGTTTAACTCTAGTCCTGAACTTATAAAAGAAACGGCGTTTAGAAACAGTTCTATGCAAGCAGCCTATCTAATTTTGGCTTGTAGAGCCTTGGGTTTAGACACCGGCCCTATGTCTGGATTTAATAATGAATTAATAGATAAAACTTTTCTTAAAGACATTAATTGTTCCTCAAACCTACTCATCAATATAGGTTATGGTCAAGAGGATCAGTTATACAGCCGTCTGCCAAGATTGGATTTTGATGAGGCTTGTCAGATCTTGTAAAAACAAGCGATTCATCCACTATGTCATCTTATTTTAGGAGTAATGGACTGAATTGAGGCTATATGGAGGGGTATGTTTGGCTCTTCCATTTAATAGTTAAGCCACCTGCTAAGTATGAGCAGATGGCTTAACTATTAAATGGATCATGAGGATTATCGCTTTTATAGATACTGTTATTAAAAACTCTTCTTTATTACATCTATTATTAATGTCACTTTTCTAGTTTCAAAATTCGTAGGTGCTGTTTCTATTGTTTATTCTCTGCATAATATAAGGAGGTCAATAGCTTTATCTGTGCATATCTTTAAGGAAAATATGAACTATATTACTTATATTCATGAGCATCCAAACTGGACTGAGTAGCAATGATCGAACAAAAACTATTACTATTGGTTGGTGTGGTTTTTACAAATGCTAGAGCAATCAATCGCTACGGCTCAAGAAACCACGAATAAAATTATCAGTAAAGCAGGTTTTTGGCAGACGCATCGACAGCACGCTCTGAATGATAGGCAAGTGAAAATGTTGAACGCTTTACTGAATGGTTTATATGGTAAGCTCACCACTAAAAAATGGGCGACCATTACTAAATGCTCTATAGATACGGCACTACGAGATATTAATGATTTAATAGAGAAGGGTATGATGCAAAAATCTGAGGCATCAGGACGTAGTACGAGTTATGAGCTGGTTTTATGATAAAAATTATTTTGTTCAAGCTTACTATGATAGAAATAAATTATTTGCATAAGATGTAATAAATACAATAAATTCAGTGGTCTAATACAAGCGGTTCCACTATGTTACTCTGTTTTGAGTGGTCTATCAATAGGTTTGAAGGAGTGAAATAACTGGTTCCTGTAAGGTATAGAATATCGAACATTCTTACTTTTTAGAGTAACTCAGAGGCTTGTAATGCTATCTCTGTAACATCTAAACTAAGCGCTAAATTTGTATTGATAAAATCTTCAATATCGAAAAATCTAGCTTCTAGAGCGTCATCACCTGCTAGAGGATCACCAGAAACCCAAATACAAAGTACGGCTACAAGAACAAAATGATGACGAAGCTTACCACTATTGTCAAAGTCAAACGCGTCTACAGCGTTAAATGTTTTGAAGGCATTTGATACAATACTTGTCTCTTCATAAAGTTCACGAACGGCAGCATCTTTAACAGTTTCCCCACGTTCAATTTTACCACCGGGAAAACCCCATCGACCTGCATCGGGTGGGTTAGCACGGCGTACTAAAAGCACCTTTCCATCTTTAAAAAGCACTCCAATAGTAGCTACTATTGGACGTAGGCTCTGTGGATCGTATTGTATTATAGGTTCATTACTTAGTTTATTAGACATAAAAACTCAATTTAGAATAGAGCATAGAGCATAGCTGAATATTCAAGTCCTCATTAGGAAACCGAACCAATGAAAGCGCTTGATTGGTTCATTATAGGTATATTAATACCAAACTACAAAATCTCGTGGAGAAAACTTCTTGCACATAGCAAGTAATAGCAAAATCCCAATAATCATTCCAACCCACGATCCCGTCAAATCACTTGAAGAATCAACTAGAACACCCGCTATTAAAGGGAAAGCAGAGGCAATTAAGTATCCACCACCTTGTACAAACGCTAATAAAGTCGCTGCTTGCTTGGCGCTAGAGGCATAATCAAGTGCTACGATTAAGGATAAAGGAAATAAAGCACCGATCCCCAACCCTAAAATTATCACAGTTAAAAAAGCAAGCTTTGAGGGAATATAAATAAGTAACACTAGACCAATCAATATGAGCGATAGAGTGATAAATAAAGGCTTGCGGCGATCAGTGAGTTTTTTGATGAATATAGAAATTAAGATACCAGAAATCACTTCTGCCACCGTCAAAATACTGAGTAAAGCACCAGAGGCGTCTCTACTCCATCCAAGCTGCGTATAGTTCAACGGCAACCAAGCTAAAACTAATGTATAGGCGCCAGTACCTATACCGAAGAAAAGCATTAGCAACCATGCATTTTTAGACTTTAGAGGTAAAGGTAAATAACCGTTTCTACTACTTTCGATACGTGGCATACCAGAAGCAAACAGTATAATTGCTAATATGGTAGGGATAGCCATAATCGATAAAGCGATATTCCATCCAAACACTCCTTCTAAGGGGGATACCGTAGCCGCTGAGATCGCAGCCCCAGCCATAATACCCGTTGTAAACAACCCCATAAAAACGCTGGCATTTTCTGGCGTCATTCTTTTTAGGTAAGCTGGCATTAGAGTTTGGATAATTGCTATACCAATACCTCCAATAAGCGAAGTTATCAGTAGAAGTAATACAGAATCAACAAAAAATCGATAGGTACAAGAAAGTGCTATAGCCAACAATCCAGCCAATATGCCTAAATACTCACTTACTCTAGATTGAATTCTAGGACCTAAAAGGGCAAAGCAACCCATCATTGCAACTGGCACAGTAGTCAATAGACCGGCAGTTTGATTATTGATTCCTACAGTATCTATTAAAACGGGTATGATTGGAGATATCGAAGCCATGATAGGTCTAAGGTTAAGACCTACAAGTATTGTTATAGTGGCTAGTATCCATTGATTATAACCAAGCTTACTCATTGACTACCTCATGTGATGGATTACGTGTGGCAATTGCTTGTGGTTTTACTGGTAAGTTATTATCTAAAAAACAAGTGAAATGATGTTTGCTAGAAATTCGTTGCAGACTGGCTAAGTTGTACTGAGGCATATTTTTCATCCTTTTAAATATTGTTAGATAGAAGGTCATTAATCTCACTGTATTGAGGGTTATCAGATTTTTTGAATGAATTTAAAAAGGAGAACAAACTTACTAATTCTAGGTTTCATCAGGCACTTCAACTTTTTATTGCAATAGATGCCATCATCTTCATTCCACCCCATGTAACAAGTATGACACCGAGTATGATCAAGGATGCACCTAGAACTAGTCCGTCCGGCGGGGATTCACCTTGTAAAAAAATAGCAACAGGAACACCCACAACGGCCCCAACAGACCCTAGTAAGCTTAGTAGAACCGGACCACCCGTTTTTTGAAGTAGAAACAATAATTGAAACTGAGCAGCGAAGATAAAGGCCTGCAAGGCGATCAAACCAAGTGGTAGGAAATCTCCCAGTGGGACAGCAAGTGAGAATATTGGTAAGAGACTTGTTGCGCCAAGTAATATCACAGCCGCAATAAGCATTCCTGGAGCAAGTGCATTGGGAGATGCTCCTTTCGGCCAGCGCAATGTACGATAGAGATTGCCAATGGCAAGCAAAACAGGACCGCAAAGTGCTATAAAAATCCAAAACACACTGGCATCTGGTGCAGAAAATTTGCGTGCAGCCAGTACACCAGCACCGGCAAGTGCCGCTGCAACCCCAAGCGCTCGAACAGTTTGAAATCGTTCCATCCCTAACGCTAATGCCCCAAGATAGGTGAGAAGTGGTGGTAAAGAAATAATTAGGGCTACAAAGCCAGCACCAACATGAGGAACAGCGGAGAAGAAAAGTAAGTTAGACCCTGCAACGCTGACCAAAGCAGAAACAAAGTAATACTCAAAGCTGCGTGTATTGAGAGGTGGAAGTTCATGGCGTAGTAACGCAATAGCTAACAGGATTGTGGCAGCACCAGCAATTGACCAAAATAAAAAGGCAAGCGGAGATAAACCGATTTCACCCGCATATTTTGCCACGTTGGTAGAGATACCAAGTAACGCGCCTCCAACCAGAAGACAAATTAAAGGAACTAACCATACACTTCTACAAGGAGAGCTATTTCGCTCTGTAAACTTAGTCATACAATATCCTAACGGCCGAAAATGACCTTGATGTCAGAATATCATTTAATATCTCTATTTCAAGATAAAAATATTGCTATTATTACTGCTTAAGAGTAATTTTCTCAGTAGAAATAGACATTTTAATATCTCCAAAATCATAAAAATTTTGATCGTAACGAGGAATAAATCAATGCAAACTGAAGGGTGTGTACAAGAAGATGCGGTACAGAAGATTATTAGCCAGTGGCAAGACCAAGGATTTGCTACTGATAGGTTGTTGGCAATGGAGACTATAGGTCGTATCAAGCGGTTAGAAGTGATATTGATGCGAAAATTATCTGCTAACTATAAGATAAATTACCAAATATCACATTGGGAATTTGATGTGTTGGCGACATTACGGCGCATAGGCACCCCATATTTAATGAGCCCAACCGTTTTGTTTGATAGTATGATGGTGAGTTCTGGTACGATGACCAATCGCTTACAGCATTTAGAAAAGAAAAAGCTTATTGAGCGCATTGACAACCCAGATGATAAACGAAGCTTATTAGTCAAACTAACTCCCAAGGGCCTTGACTTGATTGATAGAGCCGTCGCATCACACGTGCAACTGGAGAATGAATTAATGAATGATATTAGTAAGGAAGAGCTACTTATCATCAATTTATTATTAAAGAAAGTCGAAAATCAGCTTCCTACTGTCTAAAAATAAATTTATCTCTATATAGAGATAAATTATTCATGGTCTGGTGATGTGCTCTCACAGAGGGCACGAATATCCTTGCCAGAGTTATTCTAGATGAAGTAGAGGACGCCTATAGCTCGTTTAAAACGACAACGCCCTGCGGGCACTTAAGGATTGACGCCTCTGGATTATTAACCCGTACATTCATCACGCCTCGCTTACCAGAATTTCTGCTTACTTATCCTGACATCACTATTCAATTTGGCCAGAGCGATCGTTTTGTTGATCTAGTGTGAGAAGGGGTGGATTGCGTGTTGCGAGCTGGAACCCTAGATGACAGTAGTATGCGTATGCGCCGTTTGGGTTTTTTGCCCGAAATCACCTGCACCAGTCCAAGTTATCTAAAACAATATGGTAGACCTGAGAGTATCGATGAGCTTGCAGATCATTTCATGGTAGGTTTTGTCTCCTCTCGCACAGGTGATATCATGCCACTGGAGTTTCAGCGTGATGGCAAAATTGAAATGCGCAAGATCTCTGCTAGAGTCATGACAGATAACTTAGACACCGCTGTAGATCTTGCACTTCACGGTCTTGTACTGATTCAGGCACCACATTACCGCTTCGAGCTGTTGCTTGCTTCTGGGTAATTGGTGCAAGTTCTCTCTGACACGTTGCCAGAACCTATGCACTTAAGCGCGATTTACCCTGGTGATAGACGACTATCGCGTCGACTGGATGTTTTTCTTGATTGGGTGGTTAAGATTTTTTCGGAGTTGCCGCAGCATTTGAATACGTCGGTACTGTAGGTTATGCAGTTGGTCACTATATAGGTACTACTATTTACTTTATAGTGACCCAAATTGGCATGTAGTTATTAGTATATAAAAATACTATTAGTATCGACCTTCTAATTTTTGAAGGCTAGACAAGAAAAAATGATATACGTTGCATATTTTTATAAAAAACTGATGACTCAAAGATAAAACAAGCCACTTACTAGTGGCTTGTTTTAGATTTACGTTCTGAAAAACTTTTTAACTATGGCGTACCTGCATGCCCCACCTTAACTTGCGCAGCTAACATACGTCCTTTAGTTTCTGCCTTGCGAGAGGTCTCATCCCAGTCTGGTGCCGCACACATAAATAATGTCTTACCGTCTTTTCCGCCAAGGGCAACTGCAAAGATACCATCAGGTGCAGTATCGATAGTGTCTAAAATTTCACCACCCTCTGCTATACGTACAGCTCGCTGATTTAAAGTATCTGCGATCCACACAGCACCTTTGGCATCTAAAGCTAAACCATCCGGTAATATGCTGGCATTCTCTATACGTAGGCCAAGATTTAGCTCATCACCTAATTCTCCAAAATTAGCAAAGTCACGCTTTTCTCCTAGGCTACCGTCTTCGTTAATATCAAACTGCGTAATTTTATTGCCAAAAAGCTCGTTAACGATCAATCTTTTTTGATCTGCAGAGATAACCATACCATTTGGAAATGCCAATCCTTCTGCAACGATCTGTGAGCTTCCATCAGGCTTAACCAATACAAGCCCTGTATTTTTATGGTCAGCGCCACCCATCAAATCAAAGCCAAAGTTGCCCACATAGGCGTCACCATTAGAGGCTACCACCATGTCATTGGCATGACCACCACAATGCTCCCAAATATCCGCGTGAACGACCAAGTTACCATCATTTTCTAACCGTAATACCTTGCGGTCTTTCATTGATACGACCAGCATACGTCCATCAGGCAGCCACCCTAAACCGGAAGGTTGTTGTTCAACATGTACAATCTTTTCTGCCACTCCTTTATCATTAACTCGATAAACGCCTTGAGTATAGAAATCGACAAACCATAGGGCATTTTGATACCATCGAGGTCCTTCTAGATAGTGAAAGTCATCAACAGCAACTTCTAATTCATATTTCGACATGATCATCTTCCTTGATTGATGGACAAAATTATTTAAAAAAATTTCTTATCAGGCTATTTCTTCATATATTGCAGTAACTTCCTCTAAATTCATATCTTTGGGATTGGTCGCGATTAGTCGTGAATAAGTATTGATGACTATGTCCGCTAGGGCAGGAATATCGTTCTTTGTAATATCCAATTCACTCAAACGGTATTTAAGACCACTGTTTTCCAAAAACATTTTTAGTTGACTAATAAATGAAGTCGCTGCGTCCAAATCTGTCATTCCAGCTATTTGAGTAGGCATGACAGCACGAGCAAGCTCTGCGTAGAGAGGAGCAGCTTCTGATAAGTTAAATGTGAAAACACCACACATAACGAGTGCATTAGCATGTCCATGTGGAATGTGGAAGTTAATACTAAGAGGGTAGGAGAGTCCATGAACGGCGGCTACAGAGGCATTAACGAAGGCGATGCCAGCCAATGTAGAACCTAACAGCATATCAGCACGAGCATCAATATTGTCACCTTGGTTTAACACTTTTTCAAAATTATGCCAAAGCATCTGTAAGCCCTTTAGGGCCAGTGCATCTGAAATAGGATTCTTTTTAGTACGACTCGTGTAGGCTTCAATACAATGCACCATAGCATCAAGCGCGGTTGCTGCCGTGATATGACGGGGTAGTTTTAATGTTAGGGTTGCATCTAATATGGCAACGTCAGGTAGGATTTTAGGAGTATAAATGGCTTTTTTACTGCCATCCTTTGCGGTAATTACGGAGACAAAGGTGGATTCTGCACCTGTACCTGCAGTGGTCGGTATGGCAAACAGTGGTAGTTTTTTGAAACCACTGATATCTTTATCCAAAATATCGTTAACAGACTGAAAGTCGTTCGGATATAAGGCGACAATTTTTGCTGTATCAATAGAGCTTCCACCTCCTAAACCAATAATTAAGTCACATTGATTGTCTCTTGCGAGCTCAATGGCACTTTCAACAACTTCAATCGGTGGGTCAGCAATGACACTATCGAACACAACTACATTGACACCCACTTCCTGTAAGGCTTGCTGAGCGATATCGACATATCCTAGTTCGGATATACCAGTATCTGTAATAATGATAGCTGACGTTGCAGAATATTGTTTTGCTAAAATACCTAGCTTTTGGCGCATAATGTCAGCTTCGCTGACAATATGACCGTTAGTATAAAATTCAATCCCTGCCATTTTATTCTTCCTTGTATATATACACGCTTAGAGACTATCTTCCTGAGCCTAATCAATGCAACAATAAGAGTGCTTTTATATCTATTAGACTCTTATGAAACATCAATACTTGAGTGTTTATTGAGCCTCATTAGCCGATGCTTGTAAAATATTACATTAGCATAAACGTCAGATGGTAGTCATTAAATGATTTAACAGCTATCATTTTAGCTGCTAATTTCGGATGAGTGTTTAGGTGTATGCTTCGCACATTTCTATCCTGTAATTGACCCCTGCCGTCAAATCCGTAGAAATAAACTTAGGAGATTTTAGTTAAGCAGCTTGACGATATCTAATAATTTTGATTTTTTAATAAAAAAGCGCAGCAATATTAGGCTGGATATATAGCAAATATGCTGCTGTTCTAACGGCTACTTCAACCATGAAAAACTCTAATAACCTTCGCTATATTTTTTAATACTTTACAAAGAGTTATCTCAATAAAAGTAGTCTAGCACAGTGCTTATCTACTACAACCCCAAAATATATTGCTAGCTTTTTGATTATATCCATTTTTACATACATCAAAAACAGGCTTGTTACTTAGCAATAATAAGCTTGTTTTTGATGTAGTGACTCTTGCAAATGGGCAATAAGTAGTTTGAGTTTTTGATCAGGTTGCCTTGCCCTAGGGTAAACCGCATACATACCCAATTTCTTTCGCGTAAAGCTTTGCAAAATTTGCGTGAGCATATTTTGCTGCATCTCTTCATAAACTAGCGCTTGCGGTAAAAAAGCGATACCTAAATCGCTAAGCGTGGCTTGTTTAATCGCACTAAGATGATTGCTATGAAATCGACCATAGACAGGCATTAACTGCTTTGTGCCGTCTATATGTAATGGCCATACATTATTAGAGTTGTTATCAAACTTATAAATCAAGCACTCGTGATTCTCTAATTCTTCAGGGGTTTGAGGCATACCATATTGCTTCACATAGTCTGGAGTCGCACATATCACCCATTGGCTGTCTATCAGGCGCTTTGCAATGAGCGAAGAGTCTTCAAGCTCAGCAGTTCTTACTGCTAAATCAAATCCTTCTTCTATCAGATCAACCAATCGATTGGTAATGTGTAAGTCTACGGAAATATCAGGGTGTTGCTTACAGAATTCGGCAATCGATTCGCTCAGTATTAATTTGGCAGAGACCGCTGGCATAGTTATACGTATGTTGCCTTTCATATTTTCACCATAACCCGTTACAGCATTTTCGGCTTCTTTAAAGGCAGATCTAGCAATTTTAGCTTTTTCATAAAGCACCATACCTGCATCGGTTAAGCTCAACTTTCTGGTGGTTCTATAAAGTAACTGAGTATTTAAGTTTTCTTCTAATCTGGCAATACGCTTGCTAACAACTGAATTCGTTAATGACAGTTTTTCAGCGACCTTAGAAAATGACCCTTCCTCAACAACTTGGACGAATAAAACCATATCGTCAGCTTTAATCATATTTGTGCTCCAATTGATACAATGCGGTTTGGATTATAGCAAAAAAAGAAAATAATATTTTCCTTTGATGCAATATATCAATCTATTAACAAGGCGTAGACTATTTTAGGATGTTTTGAACATTAGATCATAGACTAGTTGAAGCTGTGTTTGGCTTTGTCTGAAAGACCGCTAGGTTAAATTAGCAGTCTGTGTTCGTGAGTGTTTAACACAACTTAGTCATTATTGAGCCGTCAAGATAAAGGCTTCGATGACTTGATTCAAGGAAGATTAAGCGACAAAAAAGGATATAGTTTTGAATCAAACAATATATGGTCTACTGGCATTACTGCCAATTGTTCTCTGTGGTATTTTTCTTATAGGCTTGCAATGGTCGGCCAAAAAAACAATGCCAATTATTTTAGTTGTTACCGCTGCGCTTGCCATTTTTATATGGGATATGACGCTTAATCGAGTGTCATCATCTATTATTCAGGGTTTGGTGATAACTGTCTCAGTGTTGTGGATTGTCTTTGGTGCTATTTTTTTACTAAATACATTGAAACATACTGGTGCAATCGCTGTTATCCGTGCTGGATTTACCAATGTATCGCCAGATAGGCGTGTGCAAGCCATTATTATTGCATGGTGCTTTGGCTGCTTTCTTGAGGGTGCTTCTGGTTTTGGTACAGCTGCCGCTATTGCCGCACCTTTGCTGGTGGCAATAGGATTCCCAGCGCTGGGTGCGGTGTTGATGGGGATGATGATACAAAGTACACCTGTATCATTTGGTGCGGTCGGTACGCCTATCGTTATTGGGGTAAATAAGGGGTTGGATACAGTCGCTATCAGCGCGCAACTTGCACAACAAGGCTTGCAGTGGGACAGCTTCTTACAACTGATTACCAGCCAAGTTGCTATGATTCATGGCGCTATTGGTACGTTTATGCCACTTTTCATGGTGATGATGCTCACTCGCTTTTTTGGTAAAAACAAAAGCTGGAGAGAAGGCTTCGCTATTTGGCCATTTGCTATTTTTGCAGGCCTGGCATTTACGATTCCTTATACATTGACGGGCGTTTTTTTAGGACCAGAGTTTCCATCACTGGTTGGTGGTCTGGTCAGCATGGCCATCGTTGTTAATGCTGCTAAAAGAGGGTTTTTAGTACCAAAAACCACATGGGATTTTGAGCCGCAAAAAAGCTGGCCAAGTGAATGGCTTGGTAAGTTGGTGATCAGTAAAGAAGATATTACGCCGGCTTTGAGTGATAAAAATATGTCCACTTTTATGGCGTGGTTTCCTTATTTACTAGTGGCTCTCTTACTAGTGTTTTCAAGAGTATTTACAGGCTTTCAGTCTTTACTTAATAGTGTAACGGTCGACCTAACCTCAATTTTAAGTGAGGCAGATATTAGTGCCAGCTTTAGTCCTTTGTACTTACCAGGTGGCCTGTTAATCATCAGCGCCTTGGTTGCCGCCATTCTTCAAACTAGAAAACCCGTCAGCGCACTAAATAATGCCTTTAAAGAATCAAGTAAAACCGTATTGGGAGCAGGTTTCGTACTTATCTTTACGATTCCAATGGTTAGAATCTTTATCAATTCGGGCATAAATTTATCAGATGTGGCGAGTATGCCGGTTGCAAGTGCAGAGTTGTTTGCGGGTACTTTTGGCAACACCTTCCCCTTAATTAGTGCAACCATCGGTGCCTTAGGTGCGTTTATCGCGGGCTCTAATACCGTATCTAACATGATGTTCAGCCAATTCCAATATGAAGCCGCCATGAGCTTACGGATCTCACCTTCTTTAATCATCGCGGCACAAGCAGTTGGTGCAGCAGCTGGTAATATGATTGCCATACATAACGTGGTGGCTGCATCAGCAACAGTGGGTTTGCTTGGTATGGAAGGCGCCACATTGAGACGTACTATTTTACCCACTCTATATTATGTATTGCTCTGTGGAATAATCGTCATGGCCGCAATTTATATTTTCGATTTTCAAGGCCCTTTAGCATCATGAGTGATACACCATTACAAGATAAGGAGCATCATATCTCTTCGTCAAATCGAGCTTCTCAAGACATAATGAGTCCTGACCACGTGTTAGAAAAACTCACCACTTTATTAGGAGCCAGTAATGTACAAGCAGACCCAGAGAAAAACGAGCATTATAGAATGGGATGGCGCTCTGGTGGTGGAAATGCATTAGCAGTTTTATTTCCACAAACGTTGTTAGACATTTGGCGTAGCCTAGAAGTGTGTGTTGAAGGCGATTGCATTATTATCATGCAAGCGGCAAAAACAGGACTGACTGAAGGCTCAACGCCAAGCGGTAATGACTACGATAGACCCGTGGTTGTTATCAATACCCTTGCTATAGACCAGCTGTACTTAGTGAATGGTAATGAACAAGTAATTAGCTTGCCTGGGGCTACATTGCACCAGTTGCAAAGCCAACTTAATGCCGTAGATAGAGCGCCGCATTCAGTCATTGGTTCATCAACTTTAGGTGCGTCCATTATTGGTGGGGTTTCTAATAACTCAGGTGGGGCTCTTGTGAAAAGGGGTCCTGCTTACACCGAGCTTGCGTTGTTTGCACAAATAAACAAACACGGTCAGCTGGTGCTAGTCAATCATCTAGATGTAGAGTTAGGAAATACCCCTGAAGAAATACTCACTAACTTACAAACAGGTAATTTTGATAAAAGAAAGCTACCTGACACTGGCAAGTTGGCATCTGATAAAGAGTACATCACTAGAGTAAAAGATGTTAATGCAAGCACACCAAGTCGTTTTAATGCTGACAAGCGGAGACTGTATGAAGCAAGTGGGTGTGCTGGCAAGCTTGCTGTATTTGCCGTACGCCTTGACACTTATCCAACCGCTGCAAGGGAGAAGACTTTTTATATAGGCAGTAACAGTGTGAGTGAGCTTGCACAGTTGCGACGGCAGATATTATCGAGCTTTGAAAGTATTCCTGAAGTTGGTGAATATATGCATCGCGATATATTTGATGTATCCGCTAAATACGGTAAAGACACGTTCCTGAGTATTAAGCACCTTGGTACAAATGCTTTACCTAGACTGTTTTCTATCAAAGGCGCTATGGACGCAAAGTTCCATAAGTGGTCGTGGATGCCAAAGCATTTCACAGATAAAGTCATGCAGTTTGTCGCCAATATATTTCCAAAGCATTTACCGAAGCAAATGATTGAGTATCGCGACCAATATGAGCATCACCTAATATTAAAAATGAGTGATGAGGGCATAGAGGAAGCACAAGGTTTCTTGAAAACTTTTTTTGCGTCATCAAAAACCGGTAGCTATTTTGAATGTAGTGAGGAAGAGTCAGAAAGCGCCTTTTTAAATCGTTTTGCAGCAGCAGGTGCCGCATTGAGGTATGAAATTATACATGAAAAAGAAGTAGGGGAGATATTAGCGCTTGATATTGCCATACCACGTAATGAGTTAGACTGGCTTGAAACGCTACCTGAAGAAATCATACAACACTTAGAAAAGAAGCTCTATTACGGACACTTCTTTTGTTATGTATTTCATCAAGATTATATTTTGAAGAAAGGTAGTGACATCAAGCATGTCAAAAAAATGATGTTAGAGTTATTGGGCGCACGCGGGGCAAAATATCCTGCTGAGCATAATGTCGGTCACTTGTACGAAGCGGAGCCTGATTTGCAAAACTTCTATAAAAGCTTAGACCCAACCAACACCTTTAATCCAGGTGTCGGTAAAATGTCGAAAATCAAACGTAATTGCTCGTGCTGTTTGTAATATCGAGTTTGGGCTGCGGCTTGCTGCTTCAAAATAAGTCAGTCGTATCCATCGATTAATACTGAGCTATGTACAATTAGACATCCAAAAATATTACCTAGTTATCTAACAAAATAAAAAGGGTAAACGTATGATTATCTCATCTGCAAATGACTACAGAGCTGCTGCCAAGCGCCGACTGCCACCATTCTTGTTTCATTATATAGATGGCGGTGCTTATGATGAATATACCTTAAAACGTAATACTGAAGATTTATCACAGATTGCTCTTAGGCAACGTGTACTGAATGATATGTCAGAACTGAGCTTAGAGACGCAGTTATTTAACGAAACACTGTCTATGCCTGTAGCGTTATCACCCGTTGGTTTGACGGGCATGTATGCCCGCCGCGGAGAAGTACAGGCCGCTATAGCAGCCGATCAAAAAGGCATTCCGTTTACAATGTCAACGGTTTCTGTTTGTCCGATTGAGGAAGTGGTACCTAAAATCAACCGTCCGATGTGGTTTCAGCTTTATGTATTAAAGGACCGAGGCTTTATGCGAAATGCTCTGGAGCGTGCAAAAGCTGCGGGGTGTTCGACATTGGTCTTTACGGTAGATATGCCAGTACCAGGGGCACGCTACCGCGATGCGCACTCTGGTATGAGTGGTAAAAATTCAGCTATGCGCCGTTACTTACAGTCTGTGACGCATCCACAATGGGCTTGGGATGTGGGCTTGCAAGGTCGACCGCATGATTTGGGTAATATTTCTACTTATTTAGGTAAGCCTACAGGGCTAGAGGACTATATAGGCTGGCTAGGTAATAATTTTGATCCCTCTATTTCTTGGAAAGATTTAGATTGGATTCGTGAATACTGGGATGGGCCGATGGTCATCAAAGGTATTTTGGACCCAGAAGATGCCAAAGACGCTGTACGTTTTGGTGCAGACGGTATAGTTGTGTCCAATCATGGTGGACGACAATTGGATGGTGTTTTATCAAGTGCGCGTGCTCTGCCTTCTATTGCCGATGCCGTCAAAGGAGAGATTAAAATTTTAGCAGACTCTGGCATACGCAGTGGCTTAGACGTCGTACGTATGTTGGCTTTAGGGGCTGATATCTGCATGCTAGGACGCGCATTTATATATGCTTTAGCGGCGGATGGCGGTGCAGGAGTAAGTAACTTGCTAGATTTGATAGATAAAGAGATGCGCGTTGCGATGACCTTGACGGGCGCTAAAACGATTGCTGATATTAATTCACACTGTTTAGTGAAAATAAATAACTAAATTTAGCTTGTTGAGATGAATATTTTATTAATCTCAATTCTTAGCATGTTTAAATAGTAGCGTTTTTAAGCAAATGAAGTAAACTCAGCCAAACCTCTTGCCTAAATAAAAAAGCCTTTCAAGCTATTGAATATAAAGCTTGAAAAGCTTTTTTGTGTTTTGAGATTGTACCATTCTGATTTCTTTAAAAAGGTAAACAAAAATTTACTAAAGCATATTGTCTGTGTGTTCATGAAAACTCGCTGGTTAACGATAGAGAATTCTGCTAATGCTAAATTCGTTAAAAGAATTTAACTACCTATTAAGATAGTGTAACTGAAATTTCAAGCACAGTTGCTTAAAATGCCAGTTACATGAACTAAAAACATGTGTTAATTGAGTGTCAGTCTATCCACCTAATACCTTCAGTCCAATTAATAAGCTAAATGACAAAGTCAAATAGAGGAAGTGTCTAAAGTTATTGGTCTAACCTCAGCTTTTCTGCTATCAACAGCCGCATTTAGGTTTACAAGGAATATAGCAATCGATGCAATGATGCCTGGGATGGCAATGAACAAGAAGTTGGTCTGATGGCTCAGCTCAAGCGTAAGTAATGCACCCGTCAAGATGGGTCCGACGATCGCGCCAATACGACCGATACCTGATGCCCAGCCCATAGCTGTTGTACGAACGGCGGTCGGGTAGTACTGCGCAACAAAGGTATAAAGTAAAATTTGTGAGCCAATCGTGGTCGCGCCAGCAATAGCAATAAGTGTATAGAGCACTACTTGCGGGCTGTTATAACCGAGCATTATCAATGAGACTGCACCTAAAGTAAACATAGTAGTCAAGACAGGTTTAAGATGGAATTTGTCAGCCAAGATACCGCCACCAATGGCGCCAATCATGCCACCGATGTTGAGAGCAAATAAGAAAATCATACTTGCTCCTAGCGAATAGCCTGCTTGAATCATCAGTTTGGGTAACCAACTGGCTAAGGCGTAAACCATCAGTAGACACATAAAGAAAGCAACCCAAAACATAATCGTCGTAAAGCCACGGTTTTTTAGGAACAGTGCCTTAATAGGTGCATCATCCCCTTTGGTGGGTTCATCTAATATTAAGGTTGTTGAAGTAGTAATGTTTTCTTGTGGAGCCAGTTTTTGTACAATAACCTTTGCTTCATTATCCCGTTTTTCTTTGACCAAATACATCAAAGATTCTGGCAGCATTTTCCAGATGATAGGGAGTAATAAAGTCGGTATGCCAGCAATATAAAACATGATTTCCCAGCCAAAATCCACCACTAAAAATGATCCTAATAGTGCTGATGCCATGCCACCGATAGCATAACCACTAAACATCACCGCGACTAAGGTGCTGCGAATGCGTTTTGGTGCATATTCAGACGTTAGGGCCACGCAGATAGGCATGACGCCACCGATACCCAGCCCTGCAAAAAACCGCAAAGTGGCAAATTGGATGGGGCCATTGGCAAAAGCACCAAAAAAGGTAAAACTACTAAAAAGTGCAACGCAGATCATAATCGTTTTTTTGCGGCCGATTTTGTCAGACAACGTACCAAAAATCATTGCGCCAAACATCATACCAAAAAGTGCCGCGCTCGCGAGCAATCCTGCCTGTACGGCGGTCAATGACCACTCTTCCATAAGTAGTGGTAGTGCTACGCCATAAATGACAAGATCGTAGCCATCAAAAATGATAATGAGCAAACACCAAAAAAGCACCTTCCAATGAAAGGGTGTAAATTTGGCATCATCAATGACCTTATTGATATTTAAAGTTGGTGATTCCATTCGACTTTCTCCGTGGGTAATGTCCCTATAAGTACTTATTAAGTTAGGGTTTTATAAGGATCAAGTCAAAAACCCTCTAAGTATAAATTTATACCTAAAGGGTATGGAAGCTGATTGGCGCAGTATCAGTATAAATGGTTATATTCTCTTTAAAAAACTCATTGCCCTAACAATGCCAATGTAAAAATACCAATAAAAAACCGCTCATCTATCTTTTAAATAGATGAGCGGTTTTTTATTTAAGCGTGTTGAGTATTTACAAACTGGATCAGTTCAAAATACCATAAGCAACCAACGCATCGGCAACTCTCTTGAAGCCAACGATATTGGCACCCGCCATATAATCGATATAGCCATTATCGGTTTGACCGTACTGTTCTGAGGCATCGGCTGCGCTATCATGGATACTTTTCATGATGTTTTTGAGACGTAAATCTATTTGCTCAAACGTTTTGTATTGACGTACCGAGTTTTGTGACATCTCAAGTGCAGAGACAGCCACGCCGCCTGCA
Organism: Psychrobacter piscatorii; assembly: GCF_904846415.1. Classification (GTDB taxonomy): domain Bacteria; phylum Pseudomonadota; class Gammaproteobacteria; order Pseudomonadales; family Moraxellaceae; genus Psychrobacter; species Psychrobacter piscatorii. The sequence goes on from NZ_CAJHAR010000006.1 coordinate 54,732, forward strand.
TTGGCAGCTTTGCCAGGAGCATAATGCACACGGTGCAATCGCACATAATCGATTGCCTCGGTAGTCAGCGGCATATTGGCACCTTCAACGACATAGGTAACGCCATTGTCAATCATGAGCTTGGCGTCGTCTACCGTGACTTCGTTTTGGGTCGCTGATGGAATCGCAATATCACCTTTGAACTGCCACGGTTTTTGCTTGGCACACCATTCACCGCCGTACACAGCTACATAGTCCGCCAAAGGTTTACTTTTTGCTTTTTGCGCTTTGAGCCAGTCGATTTTTTCTTGGTTAAAACCCGCTGCATCGTACAAAGTACCTTGTGAGTCTGATACTGTGACGACGATACCGCCCAGCATATAGGCTTTTTCAGCAGCATGTAGTGAGACATTACCTGCGCCTGAAATGAGTATTCTTTTACCTGTAATATTGTCATTTTGCGCCGTAAGCATGTTTTCTAAAAAATATACCGCGCCATATCCCGTTGCTTCTGTGCGCATCAAACTTCCGCCAAAACCAACGCCTTTCCCAGTCAATACGCCGCCATACTCGTGCGTAAGATTTTTATACATGGCAAACATATAACTGACTTCACGCCCGCCGACGCCAATGTCGCCCGCAGGTACATCAATGTCTTTATTCACGTAGTGATGTAGCTCACGCATAAAGGCATAACAGAAGCGGCGGATTTCGCTGTCCGTTTTGCCTTTGGGGTCAAAATCTGAGCCGCCTTTACCGCCGCCCATTGGCAATCCAGTCAGTGCGTTTTTGAATATTTGCTCAAAACCCAAAAACTTCAACACAGACTGATTGACGGTAGGGTGAAACCGAACACCGCCTTTGTAAGGCCCCAGTGCATTGCTAAACTGAACGCGCCAGCCGCGATTGACCTGCACTTCGCCTTGATCATTTTCCCAGTTAATACGGAACGCCATAATGCGGTCAGGCTCAACGAGACGCTCGAATACTTTCAATGCACTGTATTCAGGATGGGCGTCATATAGCGGTGCAATCGTCATGGCAACTTCTTTTACCGCTTGAACGAATTCAGGTTGATGGGCATAACGTGCTTCGACTTTTTCGATGGCCTGACTGATACTCATATGTTTTCCTTGTTGGTATGGCAACGCTCGTGGTAATGGTTTAGCGTCATTAAAATGACTAGGCTTGATTTACAGGTTTTATGCGTCACTGATTCATGGCTAAATAATCTATGGCCAGCTGACTCAGCGCTTTAGTACCGATTTTAAAAGAGGATTCGTCGGCGTAAAAATAGGGAGAGTGGTTGTAAGGGGCTTTACTGGCGTCTTGTCCTACAGGTGTACCGCCTAAGAAAATAAACAAGCTCGGTACTTCTTGAGAATAAAACGCAAAGTCTTCAGAGGCTGTTAGCTTTGGCACATCAAAGACATTATCAGCCCCTGCTACATTTTTGAGTGTGGGCAGCATCTGCGCGGTAAGCGCGGGATCGTTGATGGTGACAGGATAGCCTTTGGTGATTTTGACGTCTGCCTCTGCGCCTGATGCCATGGCTATATGGGAGGCCGTTGTTTTTATGTTGTCAAAAATCTTGGCGCGATTGTCCATATCGAAGTTACGAATCGTACCAATCATGTTGACACTATCTGGAATAATATTGTCACGGACACCGCCGCTTATTTTACCGAATGAGATAATGGCAGGCTCTTTAGTGATGTCAATTTGACGACTGACAATATGATTGACCCCAGTCACAATCTGTGACGCGGCCGCGATAGGATCAACGCCATTCCACGGTGCTGATCCATGAGTCTGTTTGCCTTTTACGGTAATATCAAACGTGTCGCCACTGGCCATGATAGGGCCGCTTCGATAACCAATCTGTCCAGTATTTAGATTCGACATAATATGTAATCCAAACGCAACGTCTGGTTGATACTTTTTAAATATGCCTTCTTTTAGCATCAAGTTGGCACCGCCTTCTTCTCCTTTAGGCGCGCCTTCTTCTGCTGGCTGAAACACGAACATGATATTGCCGCGCAGCTCTTTTTGTACCGCAGCCAATACTTCAGCTGTTCCCATGAGCATGGCCACGTGGGTATCGTGTCCGCAAGCATGCATCACACCCACGTCTTCTCCCATGTATTTGGTGACGATCGTTGATTTAAATGGGACATCGGCTTTTTCGGTGACGGGCAGGGCATCCATGTCTGCGCGTAGCATTACGGTCGGGCCGGGTTTTGCCCCTTTTAAGTAGCCCACAACACCAGTATGGGCGATATCAGTTTCAACCTGCATACCGAGAGATTTTAAATGCTTAGCCACGAGAGCAGCGGTACGGGTTTCCCGGTTACTCAGTTCAGGGTGCTGATGAATGTCGCGTCGCCATTCAATCACCTTTTTTTCAACACTTTTAACTTCTTTATCGATATTGATATTAGCGTGCGCGCTAAATGCACTACAGGCTGCAATGCCAATAACCAATGCTTGCAATGATTTTTTCATATTTCTTCCTTGTTTGGGGTAACGTCCTTGTGGGTAGTGCTTTTATAGCTTGGCTCGGATACGCCGTAGCAGTGACGTGATCAACGCACCAAGTATTGCCGTATAAACTGATTGAATACGTCAGGTTGTTCAATATTCGAGATGTGTGACGCCTCAATGGTAGCGAGCGTAGCATTGGGAATGCGTTCGATCATATACCGAGCATCCTCAACTGTCGTTACCGGATCGGCTGATCCTGCCAATACGGTAATAGCAGCATCAATATCTTGTAATTGCGAACGCGTATCAGCGGTCGATAACGCCTCGCAGCAACTGGCATAACCTTCGCTACTACCAGCGGCAAGCGCCTCAGACAAGGTCTCGACCACATCAGGACGACAGCTGATAAATCCTTGTGTAAACCAACGCGATGCTGCTGTGGCCGCGATAGGATCTAAACCTTGCTCTCGTACCAATTGCGCGCGATCGTTCCAAGCAGCTTCGTTACCAATTTTTGCAGCCGTATTGCACAGCATCAAATGATAAAAGCGGTTAGGATGATGAATAGCCAACCATTGACCTGTCATGCCGCCCATTGAGATACCACAAAAAAAGGCTTTATCAATATTCAGATGATCGAGCAAATCAATGACGTCTTGTCCAAGCTCATCAAGGCTATAAGGGCCTTTTGGTGCAGAGGATTTACCATGACCACGAGTGTCATAACAGATGATAAAGTACTCGTTTTGCAAGTCAGCGATTTGTGGCTGCCACATCTGATAGTTGGTCCCTAAAGAGTTAGAGAATATCAGGGCAGGGTTGTGACGATCACCAAAAGTGGCATAGTTTAAGGTAACGTCTTTATTTTCAAGTACAGGCATAACGATCATCCTTATTTGTCATTGTGGTGTGATTATGATGGTAGTGGCGCATCGGGTTATGACTACGATGACTGGTGATCTATACGTTCAATAATCATGGCGATACCTTGTCCCACGCCAATACACATCGAGCAGATGGCAAAGCGTTTGCTGGTTTTTTCGAGCTGATTGAGCGCGGTCAAAACCAATCTTGCCCCTGATGCGCCTAATGGATGACCAAGTGCAATCGCACCGCCATTAGGATTGACGTGCGCGCTATCATCAGGCAATTCTAAGTCACGTGTGCAGGCCAATGATTGGGCAGCAAAGGCTTCGTTCAGTTCGATGACATCCATCTCGTCAAGTGACAGACCTGTTTGTGCCAGTAATTTTTTTATGGCAGGAGCTGGAGCAAATCCCATGATGCGCGGTTCTACACCGACCGTCGTTGCCGCCACAATACGAGCACGTGGTTTTAAGTCAAACTGTGTCACTGCTTGCTCTGAGGCAATTAAAAAAGCGGCCGCACCATCATTAATACCTGAGGCGTTACCTGCCGTTACGGTGCCGTTTTCTTTGACGATGGCACGAAGTTTGGTTAGTTTTTCAAACGTGGTATCAGCGCGAGGGTGCTCATCCGTATCGACAATGACTGCATCGCCTCTACGCTGCGGAATAATGACAGGGGTAATCTCATCTTTGAAAAACCCTGACGTTTGCGCCGCATTGGTACGTTGTTGGCTGCGTAGCGCAAACGCATCTTGATCAGCGCGATTGATATCAAACTGCTCAGCGACATTTTCGGCAGTTTGTGGCATGGTTTCCGTACCATACAAATTATCAAGCTTTGGATTGATAAAGCGCCAGCCCATCGTAGTGTCTTCAAGGATTTGAGCACGACCAAATGCTTTGTCTGATTTGCCCATCACAAATGGCGCACGGCTCATGCTTTCAACACCGCCTGCGATGACGAGGTGGGCTTCTCCCGCTTTAATGGCGCGGGCGGCGATAGCGATGGCATCCATCGATGAGCCGCACAAACGATTCACCGTGGTCGCGGGTACTTGATAAGGCAGACCAGCCAGCAGTGATGACATGCGTCCGACATTGCGATTGTCTTCTCCGCTTTGATTGGCGCAGCCATAGATGACATCATCTACTTGTACCCAGTCGACATTGGCATTACGCTTCATTAATGCTCTGATGGGAATAGCCCCTAAATCGTCTGCTCTTATTGGTGCCAAGCCACCGCCATAACGCCCAAACGGCGTGCGAATGGCATCGATAATATAAGCATTGTTTAAACCAGTAGTTGAATCGATCATAGCGATTATCCTAAGTTTTAATTGTGAGATATTTTTATTTAGTCGCATCAATGAGTGTGGCGCCAGTCACAGCCTGCAACTCAGCAAAGCTCATGCCGTCTACTATCTCTGTCACGACCAATCCTTTCACTGTGACATCAATGACACACAGATCGGTAAAGACACGATCGACGCAGTGCTTGCCTGTCACAGGATAAGTGAGTTCGCTGACTATCTTTGGCTCGCCTGTTTTGGTCGTGTGGTTGGTCATCACAAAGACTTTTTTGGCACCCACAGCTAAGTCCATTGCACCGCCGACAGCGGGTATGGCATCTGGCGCGCCCGTACTCCAATTGGCTAGATCGCCATTGGCTGCCACTTGGAATGCACCCAGTACACAAATATCAATGTGACCACCGCGCATCATGGCAAATGAGTCGCCATGGTGAAAGAAACTCCCACCCTTTAGCATGGTGACGTATTCCTTGCCGGCATTGATAAGCTCTGGATCTTCCTCACCTTTGGCAGGTGGCGGGCCAAAAGCCAGTAGGCCGTTTTCTGAATGCAAAAATACATCTTTGTCAGCAGGCAAGTATTTGGCAATTTTGGTAGGTAACCCAATGCCCAAATTGACATAGGCACCATCTGGAATATCTTGGGCAGCACGCTCAGCGATTTGATCCCGTGTGAGTAATGTATGGCTCATGGTGACGCTCCTTATGATGAATCGTATTAAGCGATCGCTGCGGTAGTAGAGGAAGTAGGTTCAATTTGCACCACGTGCTGCACAAAGATACCGGGTGTGATGATGTGTTCGGGATCCAGCTCACCAAGCTCGACCGTTTTAGAAACTTGAGCGATAGTAATATCAGCTGCCATCGCCATGATGGGACCAAAGTTACGGGCAGATTTACGATAGACTAAGTTGCCCCAACGATCGCCTTTATCCGCTTTGATTAACGCAAAATCTGCTTTGATCGGATACTCAAGGACATAGTCTTTACCATCGATATGGCGCGTCTCTTTGCCTTCGGCGAGTAAGGTGCCAAACCCCGTTGGCGTATAGACCGCCCCAAGCCCCATACCAGCGGCTTGAATACGGCATGCCAGATTGCCTTGTGGCACCAGCTCAAGCTCTATTTTGCCTGCATGATATAGCTCATCAAATACCCAAGAATCCGATTGGCGCGGAAACGAGCAAATAATTTTGCGCACCGCCCCTGTTTTTAATAACTTGGCAAGTCCATGGTCGCCATTACCAGCATTATTGTTGATAATCACAAGGTCTTTGATACCCAAATCAATGAGCGCATCAATCAGTTCGGCAGGTTGTCCTGCTGTGCCAAAACCACCAATCATAATAGTGGCACCGTCTTTGATTTGACTGAGCACATCCTTGATGCTTTTATCTGCTTTGTTAATCATATTGATATCCTATAAAAAGGGAGAGTTGGTTAACGCTGGCTAGCCTTTTCTTTAATAAAACATAAGAACACTGTGGTTTTAACAAGGGTTATCCGAAGATAATGTTGTCAATAACTCATGATATTTGCGATTAAGAAAATGACAATAGACGTTTTTTGTTTAACACATAATGGGCCACCATGCCGATAACGATGCCCCAAAACACCGAGCTCAATCCCAAAAAGCTCATGCCAGAAGCGGTTGCTAAAAAAGTGATTAAGGCGGCATCTCTTTGTTCATCGTCTTTCATGGCAATCGTGATGTTGGTAGAAATAGCGCCAATGAGCGCCAATCCAGCCAATGCCGCGACCAGCTCCTTTGGCAACAGACTAAACACCATGACAATACTGCCTGCAAACAAGCCGCCTAATAAATAAAAGATACCGTTGGCGACCCCTGCGATATAGCGCTTCTCTTGTAGCTCATGCGCATCTTTACCCGTACACAAGGCTGCGGTGATGGCCGCGAGTACAATGGTAATGCCGCCCACACAAGCGACGGCTAATGAGGCAAGGCTTGCCACACTGACGATGGGTTTGGCAGGCGTGTCGTAACCACTTAGATTCAAAATGGCCATGCCGGGTAAAAACTGTCCCGTTAAGCTGACCAAGATAAGCGGAATAGCAAGGTTAAACGTCGCATTCCATGTCCATTCAGGCCAGATAATCGTTGGCATGGTAATCGCCAAATCCATATCGACAGGATTCATTCTGCCAAGTAACACGCTTAATATGACCCCGCATAGCAAAACCCAAATCATGGTGTAGCGTGGTGAAAATCGCTTGGCCAATAAATAACAACCGAGCATGCTAAATACGATAAATGGCATGGTGTTGGTGGCAACAAACAACTCTAAGCCAAACTGAAACAAAATACCGGCCATCATACCTGCCGCAATTCCATTAGGAATCCACCGCAAAATCTTGTCAAAAGAACCAGTCGCGCCCACCAAAAATATCACCACGGCTGAGAGAATATAAGCAGATATAGCCTCATTGATGCTCATCTCAGGAAACACGGTCACCAGTAGTGCCGTGCCAGGCGCTGACCAAGCAGTAATGATAGGTGCCTTATATCTAATAGACAGGTAAATGCCAGAGACAGCAGCGCCGATAGATATGCCCCAAATCCAAGAAGCCATCATGGCGTCTGAGACCTGAGCGGCTTGCGCGGCCTGAAAGAAAATAATCAACGGGCCCGCATATGAGATGAGCACCGCCAAAAATCCTGCCACGGACGCCGAGAGTGACCAGTCTTCTTTTAAGGTTTGGATGACAGAGGCCATATTGCTTCCTTGCAAATGAGCGGTAATCAAAGGGTAGTAACGATGAGTCAGTCTACAATACTGCTGAACGCTTTTAGCCTGCGTCGCCGCCACCGACAGGAACCGTGCTGCCAGTGATATAGGAAGACTCATCTGACGCTAAAAACACAATGGCATTGACCTGCTCATCGATTGTGCCGTAGCGTTTCATAAAAGTGCGATCAATGGTTTGATCAACGACTGCTTGCATCCATAGCTTTTCATCATCTGTTAAGGGCGTAGCATTTCGAGGGATTTTTCTGGGCGGCGCATCAGTACCACCCGTGGCGACCGCATTGACACGGATGCCGTCATTGGCGTACTCAAAAGCGAGTGAAGCGGTCATGGCGTTGACACCGCCTTTCGCAGTAGAATAGGGGATACGGTTGATGCCACGTGTAGCGATGGAGGAGACGTTTACAATAGTGCCTGATTGCTGCTCGACCATGGCTGGTAATACCGCACGGCAACACCAAAGTGTGGGAAATAATGAGCGACTGATTTCTTTTTGAATGTCCTCTTCTGAGAAGGTGATAAAGGGTTTCATCCATATCGCACCGCCAACATTATTCACGAGTACATCGACACGACCATAAGTCTCTATGGCTTTATTGACCGTATCTTGTGCCCCTTGATAGGTTTCAAGATTGGCTTGAATCGTTATCGCATCGCCGCCGTTTGTCGTGATTTCTGCTAACACGTCCTCCACCAACGGCGAGAAGTCTGCCATGACGACTTTTGCGCCCTCATTTGCAAGACGTATAGCAACGCCGCGCCCGATACCTTGGGCGGCACCCGTTACGATACAGATTTTATTATCAAAGCGTTTATTCATTGCTATCTCCTATGAACCTATATTCGATTTATAATGTGATGTATTAACGTCATTTCAAATAGCTGTCATTTTTAACTTTTTATATGTACTTCCGCTTTTAAAACATGTTCATGTCTTATACTTTTTTCTTCATAGAATCTATCTTCGTTTTCAGGTGTAATTCCTTGTCGTTTTTGCCAAGCAGCTAACCAAGCGACGAAGAATGGCAGAATGAAAGCGGTGGTAACTACTGCAGCAGCAATTTGCGCAGTGGCAGCCCCTTGTATAGCCAAATAGCTTGGGTCCAAGGCAGTGACCATAGCGGGAGTTGCAATCGCATTTCCTGCTACACTGGCTTCAGAGGCTGCTGCCACTAGATTTCTACAAGATTTGGGATGTCGACGTACCCTGTGCCAAAAATACAGAGCGAGCAGGGCAGTACCACCAGAGATTACTGCGGTAGCAGCTCCCAATAAGATGCCAACTGATCCTTGCCCTAGTAATACTTCTAGATTAATTCCAGCACCAATAGCAAAAGCGGCGAAAGGAATAATTAGTTTTTCTCCTGGAGCTAGAAATTTCCTAGCAATTGTGCTGCTGTTTCCAAGAATAAAACCAAATATCATTGGAAAAATAGCAGCGAAAAGCGCCAGTAAGGGAAACGCAGCAAGTCCTGCTACACCAAGAGCGACCAGAGTAAGAAAAGGTCCATCATTAATAGAAAGTATCGAGATGGCTCCTTTGTCCGTTTTGTTCCCAAATTGACTTGTTAGAGCGACATAAAGTGAACCATTTGAATTGGACATCGCTGCAATAATAGCTATAGGTAATAATCCAAAAAGCATGCCTTCGGGAGTAAAAAAAGCAACAGATAGTCCAAAAATGACAGCAATACCAAATTTTGCAAGCAGTAATACAACGCCTTTTTCTACAGATGGCAATGCAGTTTTAAAACTAATTTGAGAGCCTACTGCTAGAAAAAAAAGTCCAATTAAAACCGCAAGCCCGTTTTTAAAAAGAGCAGTAGTAAAGCTACCAATATCTAATATTTGTGGTGCAAAAGTATTGAACATAACTCCAAGAAAAAGGGGTACGATCATTAATGCACCAGGTATCTTGAGAATCTTCAGTAGAAGCCTGTCTAGACCTGTGTAACTATCCATGTTTTCCATTTTCACGTTCTCCTTTATGACGTGATCTTCCTAGTATGTTGCGATGCTACTACTTTTCACTTGGCGTAAATTTCTCATAATAAAAATTGCTGGGCTTGAGCTGGCTGGCATCTAACCAATGACTGACCGCATCAACCATGGCTAAAGGGCCGCAAAGATACACGTCGACATCGCCGCCATTTAACCAGTCCTCTTCCACGTGACTTGTGACATAGCCCTTACGCTCGTGATTACTGTCTTCGCTTGCCACACAGGTACGATAATCAAACCAAGCATGGTTTTGTTTTACCTCTTCTAGTTTTTCGATTTCTACCAAATCTGTATCATTGGTAACCCCATAAACCATCTTGACAGGGTGATGACCGCCACTCACTTCTAAGCTTTTTAGCATCGATAAGAAAGGCGCAATTCCCGTTCCACCTGCCAAAAATAGAGTCGGGCGAACCAGCGGACGCAAATAAAAGCTACCAAAAGGCCCTTCAAAATCAATGTCTTGACCAAGTTGCGCGATATCTGATAAAAAGGTGCTCATCTTGCCGTTAGGAATATTACGAACCACAAACTCAGCTTGCTTGGCATTGGGCACAGAGCTGAACGAGTAAGAGCGTGTCTCGTCAGAATCGGGAATATTGATATTGACGTATTGTCCGGGCAAAAATACCAATGCATCTGGATTTTCGATATCAATGCCAAAATGAATGGTCGATTCAGACAAGACATTGAGCTGTTGAAGCTTGCCTTTAAAAGTTGATTTACCGACTTTGCAAGCTTCAGAAGAGCTTGGTACTTTAATGACGCAATCGCTTTCAGGAATCATCTGACAGGTCAATACATAGCCTTCAGCCGCCTCAGCTTCTGTGAGGGCATCTTCGATATACATATCAGGGTGCATGTCATAGCTGCCCGATTCACAATGACAACGGCAAGTACCGCACGCGCCATCCAGACAATCTACTGGAATGTTAAATTTTTGACGATAAGCGGCTTCAGCAACCGTTTCATCTGCTTCACACTTGATGAATCCTGTGACGCCGTCTTCGAACTGTAGAGCAATACTGTATTCCATGAGAAATATCCTTTTTTCAACACGTATTAAATGAAGCATTTACTAAATACTGATTAGATAGTGGATAATTAATAGCCAAATAATGAGTAAATGTTAGACGTGATAGACATCCATGATTTGATGTACATAGTCGTCTTTTAAGACCACATACTTATCCAAAATCTTTGGGCGGTCTTGAGTCATGTCTATTTTGTATTGAGAGTAACCCCAGTAGGTATTGGTCTCGTGATAGCGAAAAGATTTGTTTATCCAATTAAAGCGCACCGTCACGATACCGTCGTTATTTTCAAGTAACTCAATATTGGACAAGTTGTGGGCAGTACGAGTATCGGGAATGGTTGCGGATGAGCGCTCTGTTTCGATACGGAAAATACGATCTTCAAGACCACGACGATCAGGGTAATAAATCAATGAGATCTCTCGTTGCGGGTCACTAATTAGCTCGCCATCATCATCCCAACTCGGCATCCAAAATGGACAGTCTTCGTCGTAACACGTGAGCCATTCTTCCCAGTTTTTTTCATCCAATAAGCGTGCCTCACGGTATAAAAACTGCCGAATCTCTTCGATACTAACGCTTGTGTTTTTCATAATCATATCCTTATATATTGATTGGTCTTGCCACCATCAGCCACTGACAGGCTGAGGTCGCCAGCTATACCGTGTCGTTGTTTTTTTGCGCCAAGGCTTTTTTCATCTCTTCATGCCAGTAGCGATGCTGTACGGTATAGAGACCCTCATCTTCGGTCTTAACCCCACTCATCAAAGGTTTAAGATCAATGGCAGCCGCGCCTTCATCAGCCCCTTCGATCCAGTGCTCTGAGCCTCGGCACATATCGTTCCATTCCAGCTTAATTCCGTTGTAGCCTTCTTGACATGAGCGGAATTCTTCCAAATCGTCAGGCGTCGCCATGCCGGTGACATTAAAGAAGTCTTCGTATTGACGAATGCGGCGCGTGCGTGATTCATCACTTTCGCCTTTTGGCGCGATACACCAGATGGTGACTTCGGTTTTATCGACGGCTAATGGACGAAGCACGCGGATTTGCGAGCCAAACTGATCCATGATGTAGACGTTTGGATACAGGCATAAGTTACGCGAACGCCCAATCATCCAGTCCGCCATCGCTTCGCCATATTTGGCTACATAGTCGTCACGGTAGGCATAGTTTGGACGGTCTTGTGGGTTTTCCCAATGTGTCCATAGCAGCATATGACCGTTTTCGAAAGAGTAAAACCCACCGCCTTGACGACCCCATTTCCCTGCATTCATGGCTTTGATGTTGTCAGCCTTTATTGCTTCTTGCTCTTTACGGCGCGCAGTCGTCGCCGCGTAGTTCCAATGTACGGCGGATACGTGGTAACCATCGGCACCATTTTCTGCTTGCAGTTTCCAGTTACCATCAAAGGTATAGGTTGAGGTGCCACGTAGGACTTCGAGACCTTCTGGAGATTGATTGACGATCATGTCAAGAATTTTGGTAGAGCCGCCTAACCATTCTTCGATAGGAGCAACGTCATCATTTAGGCTGGCGAATAAAAAGCCTTTATAATTGGCAAGTTTGACCGGTTTGAGGTCGTGAGAGCCTTCTTTGTTAAAGCCTTCAGGGTAACCTGCATGTCTTGGGTCTTTTACTTTGAGTAGTTTGCCTGAGTTATTAAAAGTCCAGCCGTGGAAAGGGCAGGTGTACGTGGCCTTGTTGCCTTTTTTGTGACGGCATAATTGTGCGCCGCGATGTGAGCACGCGTTGATCATGCAATGCAGCTCACCTTCTTTATTACGGGCAAGGATGACGGGCTGACGTCCAATGTATGAGGTGTAGTAATCATCATTGTTTGGCACCTGACTTTCATGCGCCAGATAGACCCAATTGCTTTCAAAGATATGTTTCATTTCAAGCTCAAATAGCTCTTGATTGGTGAAGGCACTACGATGCAAACGATAAATGCCTTCTTCTTTATTTTCTTCTAAAAAATCATCAATGGTAATATCTGATCCTTCAGGTACTAGATTGATACGCTCGCTCATGGTGGCCTTCCTTGTATAATAACGGTGTAAAATAAGAGTAAGAGTCGACGTTTGATACGTCAGCTATGGACGTATCAAACGCAAAATATGATGGTTTATTTATATTCAATAGTGAGTAGTCTTAAATACTTGCTATTGCATGACGCTATCAAGCAATCATTAACCTTGGGCGCGTCGGCGTTCGACTTCGCTGCCTTGGATAGTTTGTTCGATGTCTTTAACAAGATAAAAATCAAAATCAATACTGGCATAAGGCTTATCAACTTCTTTTTCTTTTAGCTTGTCTGCATCTTCGACCATAATAACCTCTGGTACTAAACCTTCACGGCTTGCAAAAGCAAAGTCATCCCATAAGTATTCATCGCCATCGATATTGATTTGTGTGGTCAACTTGCGATAACCCTCTGCACTAGCAAAGAAATGAATGTGGGCAGGGCGATGACCATGACGTCCTAATGCCCCGAGTACTTTTTGTGTCATGCCATCTGGCGGTACTGAATATCCAAGTGGCACGATGCTACGAAAAGCATACTTGCCGTTTTCGTCCGTGATGATACTGCGCCGTAGGTTGAAAGGTGTTTGTGATTCATCAAAGAACGAATAATTGCCCAAGCTATTGGCATGCCAGACCTCTACTTTGGCGTTTGGTAGTGGCTGATTGTCTTCACCATAAACCGTACCTTGCATAAATAACACGGTGCCAATATCAAGGTTTGTACCGTCATCTAGACGCGCAAAGCCTTTTTCTTCTGGGGCACCAGCGACATATAGTGGGCCTTCGATGGTACGAACCGTCCCACCATCCAGACCCGCTGCTTTTAAATCTTCTTCAATCATCAGATCCATGAAATGATCAAAGCCAAGACCGGGTGATAGTAATCCTGCTTCTTTGCCCAAATCACCGATGAACTCTACACCAGACCAGTATTCGTCGGCCGTGATTTTGAGATCATTGATGGCTTGCATAAGATCGGTGACGATACGCAATACAATCTCTTGTACGCGTGGATTGACCTGCTCAGGGAAGTCTATTTTGCCTTTGACAAACTGCGTGGCTAAAGATTCAATTTGGCTGCGTTCCATGTCTCTCTCCTTGTTGAGGACTGTTTAAAAGGTCAGGTTATCGAGTATTCTTACTCGAATTTTGTTTGTCTCATTGACTGTTTGAGCAAATTTTGGGTGATAAAGTACGCTTGGTCTCATATAGACCACGGCTGTTCAGTAATAAGAAATAAGGAGCTGTTAGTCAGTTGTGCTATTGAAGAGGTGTCTGGTTGTGATTACACCTATCGATAGCATTAGCAGTTATCAGCTATCGTCATCACGCACAGAGGATGGATGACGGAGTAATGGGGTGATCTCAACTTTCATATAAGGATAAAGTGGCAAAGACATCATAATGTCATGTAACTCTTCATGACTCTCAACATCGAAGATGCTAAAGTTGGCGTATTCACCAGCCAAACGCCATATGTGACGCCATTTGCCTTGCTCTTGTAGTTTTTGCGACAGGGCTTTTTCGGTGGCTTTAAGCTCATTGACGACATCTGCATCCATATCGGTCGGTAGCAAAACATCCATTCTGACGTGATATAACATAACTGTTTCCTTACATTTAATGAAGGGAGTGCGACTGATAATGGCTTTCTATCAGCCTTTATTGCTATAGGTATATTCTTATACCCAATAGTGCTCGGTTACACGGTCTCACTATAAGCGTTATTTGCATAATCTAACGATGGCGTTGTTAGCATGGCTGCGGCCTGCTTGGCATAGTGATAGACTTTGTCGCTGTCAACCTCGATGCCCAGACCTGCACCTGTAGGGACATTTAGGCCAAAGTCTTGATAATCTAATGGCTGCGCTAAAATATCTTCAGTCAATAAGAGTGGGCCGAACAGCTCTGTATCGAACCTTAAACTCGGATATGTTGAGAACACATGGGCTGATGCTGCTGTGCCAATAGGGCCCTCTAACATTGTACCGCCATAAAGCTCCACGCCCGCTAAATGCGCCATTTGTCCAATCAGACAGGCTGCTTTTAGGCCACCTGCTTGATTAATTTTTACCGCAAAAACATCTGCACAGTGGTCGGCTGCTAATTGAAAAGCATTTTGTGGGTCTTGAACCACTTCATCTGCCATGATCGGTACATCAAAGTGTTCAGTTAAGCGCTTCAGTGCTGACTTATTACGCATCGAGACGGGTTGCTCGATAAGATCAACGCCGCCATTTTGTAATAGACTGATACCTTTCATTGCTTCAAGCTCTGTCCAAGCCTGATTGACATCGACCGTGATGCGGCAGTTGGGTAAGGCTTGTTTGATTGCCAATACATGCGCCACGTCGTCAAGTATAGGACGACTGCCAATTTTTAATTTAAAAATGCGGTGTCTGTTTTGTGCAACCATTTGCTTGGCTTCATTGATATCGGTCGCGGTATTACCGCTGGCAAGTGTCCATGCCACTTCGATACGATCACGGACACGACCACCGATGAGCTCGCTAACAGGCAGGTTCAGACGTTTACCTTCAATATCGAGTAACGCGGTTTCAATCGCACATTTTGCAAAACGGTTGCCATTGATATGAATATTCAGCAGTTGCATGGCTTTTGCTGCGTTGGTAGGCTGCTCTTTTAGTAATAATGGGGCAAAGTAGGTATCGATATTGGTTTTGATGCTGTGAGGACTTTCGTCAGCGTAGCTTAGACCACCAATCGTTGTCGCTTCGCCCCAGCCTTCATAGCCATCTTCTGTTTGGATGTGTACTAGTACGAGTACTTGTTCGTTCATGACGGTACAAGCAAGCTTGTGTGCTCGGATAGTAGGTATTGGTACCAGCAAGGTATTAATTGAACGAATCATGACAGTCCCTAATTGATGAATAGTGCTTCCGTATGCTTAATAAGAACTATAAATGTTAGGTATCAGCATGTCTAAGACCTATTTGGTCTACTTTTAATACCTTTTAGGTATTTTGATATTCATCTTGCCTCATGTTATGTTCTTTAGGTATAAAGACTATGACGTCTAATCTTACTCAGCTGGCATTGTTATCTATATCAAGGAAGAAAGAAGATGGAACTGAGGCATTTACGCTACTTTGTGGCAGTTGCAGAAGAAAAAAGCTTTAATAAAGCGGCAACCCGTCTGTATATTTCACAGCCGCCGCTTAGTAGACAGATTAAGCAGTTAGAGGATGAGGTAGGTGTCATGCTTATTGATCGAGAAAATCGTCCGCTTAAGCTGACTGAAGCAGGCGAATTTTTTTATGATCATGCCATTCAGATATTAAAAAAGTCAGATGATCTGCGTGCGATGACTATTCGTAAAGGCAATTTTGATAATACGCTGTCTATCGGCTTTGTCTCATCGATTCTATACGGGCTCTTGCCAAAGGTGATTGCCCATTTCCGCGAGGCATATCCTAATATAGAGATTAAACTTTATGAGCTGAACTCTTGGCAACAAACGCAAGGGTTGGTAGACGGAAAAATAGACGTGGGGTTTGGTAGGCTATTATTCGAGGACGCTTCTATTAGGCGGATGGTGCTTCGAGAGGAGAGTTTGGTCGTTGCTGTTCCTATTGATCATCCTTTAGTAAAAGAAGGTCGCACCAGTCTCAGACTAATTGATCTGACCAACGAAAATCTATTGTTATATCCAACCGCGCCGCGCCCTAGCTTTATAGATTATGTATTGGAATTGTTTGTAGCACGGAAATTAAAAGCCAATTATTTTACAGAAGTGCGTGAGTTGCATGTGGCACTGGGACTGGTGGCAGCAGGTGAGGGCTTGACCATTGTGCCAAAAACGCTTGAGCATTTGCGTAATCAAGAAGTGACTTATATCCCTTTTGAAGATGGATTGATCACCTCCCCAATTGTGATGAGTGTCAGACATTTTGACAAATCGGAGCTGCTAAAAACATTACTAAACGTTACTTATCAAATCTACGATGCAGAAGGTTTTGACTATAGGCGTGAGAGGATTTGAAAATATCTTAACATTTAAACTTTTACCTAAATAAAAATATGCGAACGTTTAGCTTAGCAGTTATCTACAAGCTATATTTATCATCGCAGTTTGGTAAGTTCAGCATTTTTTAAAACACTATAAGTGACTAAAATGATGGATGAAATGCTGCTTTTTTCAAATTGTCTGACTCCGCTATCAAGTCCGTACAATCAAACCTGAGATATTTTAGTTACGCGTCCTGACGGCAAAAGTCAAACCACACCTTTCTTGGCGATCTATAGACCGAACTCTTTTTAGTGATAGTCCCACTACAAGCATGGCTCTTGTCTTGCGTCAGGGCGAAACAGTGTTTCGTTTTATCCTTCAATATCTCTCATTTCTCTTCGACCATTTTAAGTTGACGTTTATTCTAAGATGGTTATCTTCTTGACAGCCTTGGCTTTAAATTTGTCACTTTAGTTTCTGATTTTTTGTCATGGCAAACTTTGATTAAGACGCTTACTTTGCCAATTTTGATCGTACAGTTTCTTAAACGTAGCTCAAACAGCGTCTTTTCATACAAAACAATAATGACGCTTGGGCGCTTTCTCATGCGTTTTTTAATCTTTAATCAAAAGTTCCACTGTAATTTCAATTAAACAATTCCTTATATAATTAGCTTTATAGGTATTAGCTATTCTTATATTTAATATTAATTTATAACGTTTGACTGTGACTTTTCAGCAACATATATTAGAGAAAAACAAGTAAAACCTATTAAATTTAGCTATATACCATAAGGTGTAGCCTAATATGCTTCGGTAAATATATTAGGATTTTTAATACTATTTTTTTAAATGCTTTACAAACAAAGGAATGTTTAAAATGAAAATTTATAACCACGAAAATCAAATGCTTCATCATCCGAAAAGTTATTTTTCTCGAGGGAAAATGCGTCAGCCGCAAGAAAAGCCTGAGCGTTTGACTGAGCTTTTAAAAGCACCAGAAGCTCTAAAATTGAAAATCACGATGGCTAAAGAGATAGGTATAGCACCGATTTTAGCAGTACACGATTTGGGGTACGTGAATTTTTTGAAGAACGCCTACAGTGAGTGGATAGCGGTAGACGAAGACATGGGTGAAGAGGTCCAGACTACTATCTATATGCCAAATAATAATGATGGCTTGAGTATTTTGGCAAAAGCCGCTAAGTATCAAGCGGATGGCAGTGCCCCTATTGGTGAACATTCATGGACGTCTATTTACTGGTCGGCTCAAACGGCACTTAATGCAGCCGAGGCCTTATTAAACGATGGTGACAATCAAAATCTTAATCAAAACAATGTGCAAATATGCCTGACCAGACCTGCAGGCCATCATGCTCGTAAGAGCGCAGCAGGTGGGTTTTGCTATCTAAATAATGCTGCCATCATCGCTGAACATCTACGTCAAAAATTTCAAAAAATCGCCATTATCGATACGGATATGCATCATGGTCAGGGTATTCAAGAAATATTCTACGACCGCAAAGATGTGTTATATACGTCTGTACATGGTAGTCCTATCAATTTTTATCCAGTCGTCGCCGGTCATGAGCACGAACGAGGTGAAGGCGTGGGCTATGGATATAACATCAATTTTCCGATGCCACACGGCACAGATGAATCTGGATTTTTTCATTACATCGATCAATCAATCGACGCTTTGAAACTCTTTGACCCAGACGTTATTGTTCATGTTTTAGGGTTTGATGTTTATAAAGATGATCCACAAGCCAAATGTCATGTTAGCACTGAAGGCTTCAAAATTTTGGCAGAGAAAATCCAAGCAATAAACAAACCGGTCATTGTGCTGGTCGAAGGAGGGTATTGCATAGAAAAGCTCAATGAAAATTTACAAGCTTTCCTCTCTGGGTTTACTGCGGAAAAGATCGTCAATAATGACTAGTTATAGTTAAGCTATTACTGATTGTTTATCGAGATATCTAACGAAATTAGAGCCTTTAGAGGTTGGACTAAAATGATAAAAAATACTGAGATCACTGCCAATGAGAGTCGCTTATGGGCCTCTTTGATGGATATGGCCAAGGTTGGTCCAGGTATTGCTGGAGGCAGCAATAGACAGGCGCTAACAGATGAAGATAGTGAAGGTCGTACTCTTTTCAAGAATTGGTGTGAAGCTGAAAGTATGGTGGTAAAAGTTGATGAGCTTGGCTCTATGTTCGCTTTTAGAGCGGGTACTGATCCAAGTGCACGACCCATCATGATAGGTTCTCATCTCGATACGCAGCCTACAGGCGGTAAATATGATGGTATTTTGGGCGTTTTGGCTGGCCTAGAAGTGGTGCGTTCACTTAATGAGCATAACATTAAAACTAAACACCCAATCGTTATCGCAAACTGGACAAATGAAGAAGGTTCACGCTTCGCACCCTCCATGATTGCATCAGGCGTCTATGCTGATAAATATGATCTCGAATATGCATATCATTGCAAAGATCCAGACGGCATTAGCATAAAAGATGAGTTGATACGCACAGGTTGGCTCGGCGATATGCCCGTTGGGGAGCCTAAAATACAGGCTTATTACGAATACCATATTGAGCAAGGTCCCATCTTAGAAGCAGAAGATAAGTTAATAGGGGTGGTGACGCATGGTCAAGGCTTGGCTGCTCTTGAAGTGACATTGACAGGCAAGGCTGCTCATACTGGCTCGACACCAATGACGATGAGGTCAAACGCTTCTTTAACAATGGCCAAAATAATTCATGTTACCCATGATTTGATCATGGATAACCAACCCAATACCGCAGTGTCAGTGGGTAAGATTGATGTTTCTCCAAACTCTCGTAATGTGCTTCCGAGCAAAGTGGTATTCACCATAGATATCAGGGCAGCTGCGCAAGATAAATTTGATGAGTTATGTGATCAGATAAAAGCTAAAGTTCATCAAATATCATCTGCGCTGGATGTGAGTTGCTCAATTGAGGTAGTAGGGCACAAAAATCCTGTCGCTTTTGATACTAAATTAGTAGACATCATTCGTGGTGCAACGAGTAAGTTGGGCTACTCGAATATTGATATTTGTTCTGGTGCTGGACATGATGCCTTTTGGATAGCAGATGTGGCACCTTCCGCAATGATTATGTGCCCTTGCGTGGATGGTATATCGCACAATGAAGATGAAGAGATTTTCTCTGAATGGGCGATTGCAGGCACTAATGTGTTGTTACATGCGGTGTTAGAAACAGCGATTATAGAAAACTGATAGGTACCATGGGCAGGGCATTTAATAGGTATTTCATGATCGTAAAGCATAGAAGCGCTCTATAAATCAGTAACGTTCCTATGCCCTACAGTATTCACAAAGCAAGTTTTTTTGATAATGACTCATTGTCGATGAATGCTTAAGGGTGAGCGATATAAAATTTATGAGGACAATTGCTCGACTTAATAATATAACAAGGATGTTCAATATAAGAACCTCCCTCCATTCTAAAAGTGGTCAGTTGTTTCGGTGTTGGTGGTGCGACGTTATTAGGTTTTATGCAGAATGGCTTTTTATATGGGATGGGACAACAATGGCTAAATTTTGCGATTTTCATATCAGGCGTGCTGATGCTGGCGTTCTTTTTAAAGAAAATTCGGGCAATTGGCGAAAAGTATCAAATGGTGACCATTGCAGATTATACGGTTTTAAGGTTTGGCGAGGGCGCTAGAATTCCTACAGTTGTAAGTGTTTTAGTTGCAAACTGTGCGTTGACAGGAATGCAATTTGCAGCCATTGCCACCATACTTAATTTGACAATGGGATTAAATATAACAACTGGTATTTTAATCAGTTGGGTTTTACTGACGTTAAAAACCTATTACGGTGGAATGAAGTCCGTAATTTGGCAAGACGCCTTTCATGGAACAATACAGACAGTTGGTGTTTTTATCCTGTTTGTAACCGTAATCTTGGCGTCTGGTGGCTTGCAAGTAGTGTCTAAACAAGCCGAACTTGCTAATCAGAGTGAGTTTTTGAGTATACTTGGTATCTCACCTTCTGAAGTATTTGTTTATCTATTAACCATTGGGGCTTATCAGTTCCTTAGACAGGACTTATGGCAAAGATTTTGGGCTGCGGGCAGCGCTAAAATAGCCAGAAACGGATATTGGATAGCTGTTGTCTTAGGTGCTGTGACTGCCTTCATGATTATTGCTATCGGTGTTATGGCCCGCTTTGGATTGAATCTAGGAGACATTGACTCTAGTCTCACTTATTACATAGTTATTGGAGACGTATTTAGTTTTCCGATGATTGTAGTGATGATTATTGCCCTACTTGCAACGGTCATATCAACAGCCGACTCTTTTTGTATGGCTGGCGCCTCCTCAATTATAAACGATATCATTAAACCAAGACTACAGGATAGCCCGGATCTTGATAGTCGCTTGTTAAAGTATAGTCGCCTTTCAGTTCTGATAGTTTCAATATTCTCTTTACTGCTAGCGCTATCTATCCCGAAATTGGTTGGTTTATGGGTGACAGGTGCCGCTATGTTAGTGTCAAGTTTGTTAGCGCCAGTGATTGCTGGTCTATTCTGGAAAAAAGCGACTCGATTGGGTGGCGTAGTGGCCATGTGGGTTGGTTTAATCGTTGCAGTAACTTGGCAAATACTTGGACATCCATTTGGTTTGCATCCGATATTTATTGGTTTCCCAGTCTCAGTCTTGTTAGTTATTGTTGTGTCGTTAATGACTAGTGATAACAGTAGTAATATTTGATAACTGACGAGTTATGTACTCAACTATCGTTCTTTACTAAAAAATGATGATGGGAAGATCTCTTATATAAATTATTGTTAACCATTGATACACCATATTAGCAGAGGTCAATAAAACACTATTTTTGCAAGAAGTCTAATATTTAAAGTGGTTGTCCCTTCATTATCCTAATAAAGGGATTTATGGGGTAATCAGATAACTTATCATTTAAATCATAGCGTCATAGTCAATATTTTCAAAGTAATGTGGAGATAAAAAATGAGTAATACAATCCATGGTGGTCAAGCAATCGTAGACAGTCTCCAATTACATGGGGTTAATCGTACCTATGTTGTTCCTGGTGAAAGTTATCTATCGGTATTAGATGGATTATACAGTGCTGATATCCAAACAATCGTATGTCGACATGAGGCGGCCTGTACCTATATGGCAGACGCTCATGGTAAATTTACGGGTAAGCCTGGTATCGCTATGGTGACTCGTGGACCGGGAGCGGCACAAGCTTATACTGGTATTCATACGGCATGGCAAGATGGTGTACCGCTTATATTGTTTATTGGACTTATCCCTGTTTCTGACAGAGACCGAGAGTCGTTCCAAGAGTTTGACCCCAATCAGTGGTTTGGCAGTCAATGTAAGCGCGTATTAATATTAGATGAAGTGTCAAGAGCCTCTGAGATTGTCGCAAAAGCATTTCATGCAGCGTTAGAGGGGAGACCGGGTCCTGTGGTTGTCGGACTGCCTGAAGATATCATCAAACAGCAGTTCCATGGGCAATTGCATCCAGTGATTCCCATCGCTGAAGGTGCGGTAAGTGATGGCAAGCTTGATATAATAGTAGATGCATTATCGACTGCCAAAAAGCCGCTGATTTTTGCAGGAGGGCAAAATTGGACGACAGAGACTTCTACCCAGCTAACGAAGTTCGCCGAAGACAACGCCATTCCTGTTATTCATGATTGGCGTGCCTCAGACAGAGTAGCTTTTGACTCTCCTGCCCATGCAGGTTACCTAGGTTATGGGCGCTCGGATGACTGTGCCGCGTTAATTGAAGACGCCGATATAGTGCTGACGATAGGTACTGTATTAGGGGACGTGGCTAGTGATGGGTATAAGTTAAGACAGTCCTTTGAAAAGCCTAATTATATTGTTAATTTAGATACAAGCTTGCGCGGTCATAGTGGTTCAGTGACTGAGCATATCGTCGCTAGTCCTATTAGCTTTACCAAAGCAATTAGCCAAACGTCGCTGGCAAGTTCAGATTCTCGAAAAGCTTGGTTTAACTATTGTCATGAGCAGCAAAGAAAAGATTGTGTTTTTCCAGAAATACTCGTAACAACTGATAGTGCTGAGCAAACAAATACTGATCAGACATACGCCAGCATGACCCAAGTTATCAAAGCGTTGACTGAACAGTTACCTGATGATGCTGTCTACAGTTTTGGCGCTGGCAATCATTGCCTATGGGCGCAGAAGTTTTTACCAACGAATATTTTTCCAAGTCAGTTGAGTAGTAGAAATGGGGCAATGGGCTATAGTGTGCCGGCAGGTATCGCAGCTGCATTAGAGTCGCCTGAACGTTTATCGATAGTGGTTACTGGTGATGGCGAGTTTATGATGAATGAGGCAGAGCTATCCACATCTACTCGTTATGATGCGCCTGTTTTAATTGTCTTAATGGACAATCAGCAATTTGGTACCATTCGCCAACATCAAGAAGCGCATTATCCTGATCGAGTGTCTGGCACTCAGTTGCAGAACCCAGATTTTGCAGCACTCGCCAACGCTTTTGGGGCACATGGTATACGAATCGATAATAACAAAGATATCGCAACTAGTGTGACCGATGCGTTGAGAATCGTCACAAAAGAGCGCAAGACTGTATTGCTACATGTGATTACAGATCCTGATGAGCTAACACCTTAGCTATCCATTAGCTTGTCTTGACAAAACAGGGTCATGACAAGCCATACAATAAATAAGCATTTATACTGGCCCATTATCTCTAGCTGTATTGTATTATGGACTAAGGACAACAATGAAAGGCGCGCTGAAAATTTAGCGGTTAAATGCGTATCGCAAAGACTAAGCCTGCCATAGTTTTGGTAGGCCTTTCATATTAATTGGTTATCAATATATTTAGAATATAAGTGCTGAAATTACCATGATACAACGGAAATTAGCAGACAATTTAAACTGGACATTACTGCACGTATTAATTGCTATATGTGAAGAGGGCAGTATTAGCGCGGCGGCTGATCGTCTCAATATTACCCAATCTGCCGTTAGCCAAAGTCTCAAAAAGCTTGAAGAGCAACTTGAAAGCCAGCTTGTGATTCGTAATACCAAGCCGCTGGAGCTTACACCGATTGGTCGCTATTGCCTTCAAGTGGCTCAAACAATATTTACAGAGATTACGTCTATTGAAGCGATGAGAGGCAGTAATCTACACCTTTTAGAAGGTAACATTAAACTATTGGTCGCTAGTCGCCTTCATAATCCTAAATATAATGATTTTTTAGTCTATTTCAAAAAGAAGTATCCAAACATTACGTTAGATTTGACGGTCAAATCAAGTATGGATATTTTAAATGATTTAAAGCAAAAAAATCCCGCTATTGGTATTTGTTTAGCAAAGCATACATCCGATACACTCAATCAAAAGATGCTTTTTAATCAACGTTATTATCTATATTGTGGCTATCACCATCCTTTATTTTCGGTGAAGGAATTGAGTTTTAGTAATATATTAAAAGAAAATTTTATTGCATTTAATAGCGAAGCGATTGGTGATGTGCTCTCGCCAATAACGTTATTTAAAGAAGCCCATGATTTTACTGGTCATGTTAGTGCCTACACAAATAACTTAGATGAACTGGTTCGACTGATTTACACAGGATATGGCATAGGCGCTTTGCCAGATCAATTCGTTGCTGCGACTCATCTAGCATCTAAACTTAGACGTTTGCCCCCAAGTGATGGGATTGCGGACATACCTATATATATTTTTTGGCACAAGCATCGCGCTTTGTCTGCTATCGAAGCCAAATTTATCGAGGAAATTATAGAGTTTGATGTTTCTCTTTGATCGACATTCTGTAAAGGCTTTATTATCTAATTTGCAATGATCCAGAACTATTATAGTTTTTAGATAATACCTATGACATCAACAAAGCCTGTCAAGCGATGAAATATAAAGCTTGGCAGGCTTTTTGGGTTTTGAGAATACTGCTTTGCAGTGCTGCAAGACAAGAGCTGTGCTCACAGTGAAACGAGTATTAAAAAGGGTTTGAGCTATAGATAGCCAAGAAAGATGTGGCCTGACTTTTACCATCAGGCTGCGTAAGTAAAATATTTATTCGCTTATTTGTATCAGTACCAGTAAAATGCGAGACTGTTTTCTACACGAGTTTATGAGTAACCAATGATACGTTTAACTGAAATTAAATTGCCATTAAATCATGCACCTGAAGATCTAACGACTGCTATAACGACAAAACTTAAAATCTCTGCTGAGCAAATGGCGTCATTTGTGATGTTTAAACGTGGTTATGATGCTCGTAATAAAAGAAATATCCAATTAATTTATACGCTAGACATCATACTGACCGACTCAGATTTGGCCAATGATTTACTGGTTCAATTTGAGTCAGACAACCATATTAAACCAACACCAGATACCAGCTACAAATATGTAGGTAAAGCACCTGAGAACTTAACTGAGCGCCCTGTGGTTATTGGTTTTGGACCTTGTGGTTTATTAGCAGGACTCACCCTTGCTCAAATGGGTTTTAAACCTATTATCATTGAACGTGGTAATGAAGTAAGACAGCGTACCAAAGATACCTTTGGCTTTTGGCGTCAGCGTAAATTAAACACAGAATCAAACGTACAATTCGGTGAAGGCGGCGCGGGTACGTTCTCCGACGGCAAACTATATAGCCAAGTGAAAGATCCAAATCATTATGGCCGTAAAGTAATGACAGAATTTGTAAAAGCAGGCGCACCAGAGGAGATTTTGTTTGTTAGTAAACCGCACATAGGTACTTATAAATTAGTTAGTATGGTAGAAAAAATGCGTGCCCAGATCATAGAGCTTGGCGGTGAAATCCGTTTTGCTACTCGCGTAGACGACTTGCATATAACTGACTCAAAAGTAACTGGCGTGACGCTGAATAATGGCGAAACCTTGAAAACTAGCCATGTTGTTCTTGCTATTGGTCATAGCGCCCGTGATACCTTCCAAATGATCCATGATAAAGGCGTGTATGTTGAAGCAAAACCTTTCTCGATTGGCTTTAGGATTGAACACAAGCAGTCAACCATAGATAAAGCACGCTTTGGCGACAATGCTGGAAACGAAATACTTGGCGCTGCGGATTATAAATTGGTTCATCACTGCAAAAATGGTCGTTCTGTTTATAGCTTCTGCATGTGTCCAGGCGGAACGGTTGTTGCCGCAGCATCAGAAGAGGGCCGTGTTGTCACTAACGGCATGAGCCAATATTCAAGAAACGAGCGCAACGCCAACAGTGCTATTGTTGTAGGTATCGACCCAGAGCGAGATTACCCAAGTCACCCTCTTGCCGGTATCGATTTGCAAAGACAACTAGAGACTTTAGCGTTTGAATTAGGCGGCAAAGACTACAGTGCACCAGCGCAAACCATTGGCGATTTCTTAAAAGGTAAACCAAATTCAGAATTAGGCGATGTAAAACCCTCCTACACACCGGGCATTACCTTAACCGACTTAAGCAAAGCACTACCAGACTTTGCCGTGGATGCCATACGTGAAGCCATTCCAGCGTTTAATAAAAAAATCCAAGGATTTTCATCTGATGACGGTTTACTCACTGGCGTAGAAACCAGAACATCGTCACCGATAAGTATTAAACGCAATAAAGATTTTCAAAGCATTAATACCAAAGGCTTATTCCCTGCAGGCGAAGGCGCTGGTTACGCAGGTGGTATATTATCAGCAGGGATTGATGGCATTAAAGTGGCCGAAGCTGTGGCGAAATCGATATTGAACATAGAGTAAGAGCGGCTTTAGGCAAACCACAGTATCAACTCTCTTACCTAGATAAAAATATGTGATCGAAAAAGCCTTTCAAGCTTTATACTTAATAGCTTGAAAGGATTTTTTTATTTTGAAGGTGGAGAATTATTCTCATGCTTTCAATAAATTTGGACATCTTAAAAGCATGAGCTGATTGGGTTGATAAGCGATGCCGGATATTCTGTGTTTTGACAATATGCTAGATGAAAATACATCGTAAGTTATGCAATATTATGACGCGATAAGAAGTAAAAAAGCCCCATAATCAGAAGGTTGTGGGGCTTTAAAATAAGCTAAAAATACCATGATTGGTGCGCCCACCACGCAACGACTAACTTAGTATAATCCTTTATTATTAAGGGATAAGGTAGTTAAGTATTTATTTTTAACAACAAATTTAACAACTTCTTAAGGTCTATTGATTTGCCATCCGATTGAGATTGGCTTTTATATCATGAATAACCTGATTTGATAATTCTTTCTCAATGTTATGATCTTTAATAACAGTCAAAAAGTCCTCAGCAACTGATGCTACCTGATCAATAATAGCTTGTGCCTTGTTTCGCTTAATATCAGCTTGCTTCGCCAATTTTAGTAAGTGAGATCGGGTAGGGTATTGAGCTTCACCAGTTACATCCATTTGGTGATAACCATTCATACCTGAGTTATAAGCGAGATCATAGACGGGCGATAACGACCACCTGCCAGCCTCGTCCATCATAAAAGAGAAGTTTTTGCTATGATCGTCTTTATTATTAAAGATGACATTAAATACAGCATGTCTAAAACCCTCTTCTACAGCAACTTGCGATTGAGTCAACATACGCACGCAGCGCAAATACTGCAAATAATCTATTGAAGGAATGCGAAAGTCAATATCTAACAAACCCGCCAGTGTATGAGTATGAACGCGTTGATTGCCCATGCGGTCAAAACGCTCAACCCCAAAAGCAGCATGTTGTTTACCGATATCAAAATAATGATGCGCAGGCATGTTTAGGCCTGCTTGCTTAGCCATATCAGCATAAAGTGACTCTAATAGACAAACGCTTTTATGCTCAGATTGGGCAGGGAACTTAATCAGCCACGGCGTTGCGGATGGCTGTTCGCTTGTTAAGTCCGTAGCAATAAACTCGGTTGCTTCATCATATAGGACAAGTGCTTTTGGCCTTGCGCCTTGTGGTGAGCCACCAATGACGATGAGCTCAGCCAGTATGTCACTATCTTGTCCAGATAAAATCGATTGATTGGCAGCGGCTAGTTTAGATAAAGTAAAATCAGTGATATCTATATCAGCGCCTGACAGGTCTTGTTGTGGCTCAAAGCTAAGCGCACCCATTGCAGAATCACCAATATAAGCCAAACGATCCAAAACATTCACTTGTTGTGCAGAGCTGTCCATAAATTTGCGAAAAAACCTATCCATTAGTAGCATTCCCCAACCATCGGGTAAGCTGTCTGATAATAATCCGCATAAGTAATGGCTCGACGCATGAGTACCATAATACGGTGCTGCTCGTAATGGCATCTCAATGGGTGACAGCTCCAGTCCATCAGCCAGCCACGCTGCATCATAGCCAAAGGTAGGGCGTCGCCCATCCATTGTTAATTTACCGATAAGACGTTTGTCCCCGAATCCCTGGTAGTAAATATTGACAATTGATATCGGTTGATACACTGAATTGGTTACCTTATGTCAGCTTTTATTTGAGGCACGCAAGCGCGAATTTTTCTTAGCGATAACCTCTTCTATGTTGGTAGGTACTATATCAAACAATTCAGCAAAGTGATGGACCATGCCAAGCCCCATAGCGAGCCTGATCACGTTATCTAATGTACCGCCTTGACCTGATTCAATGCGAGCTACAGTGCTGACGCCAATACCTGCCTTCTCTGCTAAGGCGGCTTGTGTTAAGTTTAATGCCAATCGCTGCGTTTTTAAGCGTTCACCTAAAATCTCGGCAATCTCACTTGGCGTATAAAAATCAAACCTTACATTCATAATTTAATCAATCATATAAGAGTGTTAAACCATTATTTTAGCACTTAGTCATTCAAATATGAATGCTTGTTTTTCTGAAATAAATAATTAGCAAAAAATATTTGTAATTAAACCCCGATATTAAAAAAGTCAGCTAAATAATTTTAAAGATAATAAATGTTTGGTAGGCTATAACATCAGCGGCTAGCGATGACTTTGCACTCAAGATTTTATCTCTTTATGCTGTTGAAAATATTCTATTGTTGATAATGTTGTACGCCAAAAATCTAAGACTGCGGCACCTGATAAAAGTATGACTATCAAAAAAATACTTGATTTCTTCAAGAGCGGCCATAGTGTTAGGGCAATATGTTTTCTTCAGCCTAGCCTAGCCTAGCCTAGCCTAGCCTAGCCTAGCCTAGCCTAGCCTAGTATTGTAGCTAAGCGTATCACATCATCAAGCAGCATCACTTTAACAGCTCAGTTAGTGGCAAAGGCAACTGCTTTGATAACGCACACATAGAAAGCTTTTCGGGTGAGGAGTACTGCTCCTCAAGTAAGAATGAGCTTATGTATCATCAAGACTTTGAAATAAGAACTGGAGCCATCAACGATATTATTAAGTATGTTGAGCTTGATTATAATGAGGAGCGATTAGCAAAGCACTGCTTTGAAACGAGAATTAAAAAAGGTTTAAACTATAGATCGCCAAGGCAGATGTGGTTTGGTTATTATCGTTAGGTTGCATAACTAAAGTGTCTCAAGTTTAATTATATGGATTTGAGGGCAGGGTTCACTACGGTTTCTTCAGCATAGCTCAAGCAGTGTGACAGAGCCCATCCCGAATTCTGTTTAACTACCAAAAAAATGCACTGTGAAGTACACTACAATTATTTATATAACTCTAACCATTACTACCAATAGTCTACAGACCAAGATCCAAGTCCTCACTAGGGTACCGAATCAATGGAGGACTGATTGGTTAGCCATAGGTATACTCAATAAAATTCAGAGGAGCAATAGACGCTCTAAAAAACAGCGTACGTTCCTGCGTCATTTAGTGTTTTTAACTCTTTTACGCCTGCTGACTCCGACTGTAAATCCTCGATTTTGGATTGTCATTAGTAAAGTAAAAGCATAACTAATGGAGGCTAAAAGGGTATGTATCTAAACCATCAAGGCTTAGGTGGGTTTATTATTTTAGAATAATGAGCATGTAACAGTTGTATTAATTCCTCATTGGTAGCAATTCGACCTTCCACAAAATCGTCAAAAAGGTGCTGAGTGTCAGGGTTTGCAGGTATATTGTCTACTGCAAAGCTACCTGCAGTAAATGCGTTGCTATGCCGGCGCTTCGCAATTTCGGCTTCACTTACAAGGATAGGGCGATCATCAGACATTTTTCTTTCCATTTCATAAATTAAAGCAGTTGTCGCAATTTTTGCGATAACTGCATTTTAGAAAATGATGTAACTGTCGCAAAATTTGCGATAGTTGCCCATTAACCATTTCTCACTATTTTTTGGGCTCTCGATTTCTGCGTCATTTAGTGTGATAGCGTGCAAATGGTACTTAAACGTTAGATATATATGGAAAGCTCACAAGATTTTAGAAGTCATTGAACAGAATAAAATATAGCCGTGATCAAATTCCTACCAAACTGAGATTTTCCCAAACTTTGCGTAAATATTAGTGCCGTAGGTAAAGGTCTTCGATGAATTCTACACGGTAAATATATGGCAGCAGTTACCAAATATACTAAAATCTAGAAGAGTAATACACGCTCTGAACCGTCCCGGGATTGTCGGAAACTTAAAGAATGAATATTAATATTTTTAGTTATTTCGTCCCCTGCATAAGAGAGCCCATCCCAGATTCTGTGTAACTGCCCTTTAGATTAAATGCTTACTGATACGATCATCAAACATAATCATAAAACGATTAAGAGCAGCCGTCCAGTTACGAATTGGCAACGACCACTTTTTGGATACCTGCTGGGTGGCTAAGTACACCACCTTGAATGCGGCTTGATCAGATGGGAACACCTTACGCTTATTCACCGCCGTCCGAATGAGACTATTCAGTGATTCTATAGCATTGGTGGTATAAATGGCTGTTTTAATGTTTTTAGGATACTCAAAGAACACCGTTAAGCCCTCCCAGTTGCTGCGCCAAGACTTGACCACGTGCGGGTATTTATTATCCCACACCTTATCGAAATGCTCAAGATCGGCCTCTGCTATCTCAAGCGTATCAGCGCCGTAGATGGTCTTTAAATCAGCCCCTACTACTTTAGCGTTGGGATAGACGGTATTAATGTCATCAGGGAAGCCTCTTAAACCATCGACAAAGGCAATGAGGATACCTTGTACTCCACGGTTTTGTATTTGCATCAGTGGTAGATGAATACTGTCTTGACGCGCTGAACGATATTTTTAGCTATAGCGTACCGTGGCAGGGCAGTCAGTCTGTTGTCGAACGTTTTACCAAGCTAAATGGTTTGGTAGTGCTTAGACGTGATGATGAGGCCTTGTCAGACAGGCTGATACGGATTATCTATGCCAATTGGCAAGCGCTGGCAAGTGAGCGCGGGCTGGGATTTTTGCAGTTTGTTCTTGATATGCTATACCCCAAACAAAATGAAATTGTGAGGCTTTGGCACTCTAAATCCTTAGCGCACAAATACCCCTCATATCTGACCGATACCGCGCGTATAGATAGATTTTTGACCAGTCGTATTCGTATTAAACTTGATGCAGTGGTAAATATCTGCGAGCTGTCAGAGCTTGCTCCTACATTATCACGGCTTGTGCTGTGGCAGGTTGTGCCAGAGATTGCGGTTAACCTACCATCAACTCAGAATATGGACGTCAAGGTTGCGGTGGCTGGCGAGGTTATCGCAGTAGCTGATTTTTCCCCTTTTTGAAATATTTAAGAATAAATTTGACATCTCATAACCCTAGGGTTATATTGTACTTAATAATTTATAACCCTAGGGTTATGGTTGTTATAATAAAAATGAATTTTGATTATAGGAGGTTTTTATTAAGTCATCCGAGCTTATAGATATGCTCATAGCAGATGGATGGTATTGGGTCGCCGCTAAGGGTAGTCATTTTCAGTACAAGCATAAAACTAAAAAGGGCAGGGTTACTGTCCCACACCCTAAAAAAGACCTACCGAAAGGTACTGTTAATAGTATTTTCAAATAAGCTGGATTGAAATGATCCAGTGGCTTTAGCAATAGTTAGCTTTGTTTGCAAACGAAGCTAACGTTTGACTACAGCTAACTTGTAAATACTAATAAAAAATCTGTTTTGAAATAATCTATACCGTTGAATTAATAAAACCTATATAAAGGAGTCTAGCCATGTTTTATCCTATCGCAATCGAGAGAGGAGATAGTTATACAGCGCATGGTATCCGTGTACCTGATTTACCAGGATGCTTTTCTGCTGCTGATAACTATCAAGATGCTGTTGATATGGCGATTGAAGCTATCGAGCTGCATTTAGAAGGCTTGGTAGAAGACGGAGAACAAATTCCACTTCCTTCTGATATCGGTGCTTATATGGATAATCCAGAGTACGAAGGTGTAACTTGGGCTTTAGCGCCAGTCGATGTAAATCGTTATCTCGGAAAAACTGAAAAAATCAATGTAACTTTACCAAGTCGTCTGATTCATATGATTGATGAGAAAGTTGCAAGCAATAAAGAACGTTATAAGAGTAGAAGTAATTTTATTGCATTATTAGCAGAAAAGAATTTTTTTGCACATTGATATTAGCTATTTAATAAAAAGCCTCGCATTAGCGGGGCTTTTTATTAATGGTAAAAAATACAAACATTTTATTTCAACCCTTTAAGTAGCATATTTCTTGCGTATTCTACGCCAGCAGCTTCTTGCATTTCTTGCCAGCTTTCGTAAGTAGTATTTTCTTGGATAAAGCTTTCCCACTTTTCGTCTGGAATAGCCTCAAAATCTTCGTTTGATTCAATCTTGAACCCAGAAGCATTAAATAATTCATCAAGATTGGACAGGTGATGTGACTTATGTTCGTATCAAAATCGGCTGGTGTTACTTAGCGGTATTATTAGATTTGTTTGCACGACATGTGGTGGGCTTTAGTGTCTCAGACTCACCTGACAGTGTGCTGACTACTAAAGCACTACAGATGGCGTATCAGACGAGACTTAAACCCAGTGGTGTCTTGTTTCACTCAGATCAAGGAACACATTACACTAGCAAGGCATACGCTGAATCTGTGTCTAGTTGTGAGGGCATGACACAAAGTATGAGCCAAAAGGTAATTGTTGGGACAATGCACCCACTGAGCGCTTCTTTAGAAGCTTTAAGACAGAATGGATGCCTAAGGGTGGCTACGAGGATACAGCTGAAGCGTCAAGTGCTATTAGCGATTATATCTGGGGTTACTACCAAACGGTAAGACCGCACAGCTTCAATCATTATTTATCGCCGGCTGAAAAAGAAAGACGTTACTTTAATCAAAACCTCTTATCAGGTGTCCTAAATTAGCTGATCAATACACCACCATCAGTCAATTTGTATGGATTATCAGCAGGCTTGGCCTGTTTAACTTGCGAGTCGGTCAATGGTTTTATTATTTTAGCCATTTTGACGGTATCCTATTTGGCGGTATCGATGGATACCGTCTATAATACCGTTATTATTGCCGCGTACAAGTAGCAGATACCGTTATTAATCGTAAGCTATCGTGTAATAGACAATAAAAAACCCTTGTAGCGCGTGGCATACAAGGGATTATCGGTAATTAAAATTATATTTGATGGTGCGCCCACCAAGACTCGAACTCGGATCGATCGCTTAGGAGGCAACTGCTCTATCCTGTTGAGCTATAGGCGCATTATGGAGTGACATTGTAGGAAAAAGCCGCCATAAAAGCAATCAACAAAAGACAAATAGGGATAATTTGTCATTTATCTCCATTGCTAAGAGCATCAGCGACATCTACTGGATTATCACCTGATGCCTTTTTTGCCCGTGATGTTGGTTGAAACAAGTCGTTCACGCTATTCTCATAACCATTAATATTATAATAATCGTATTTTTCTAAAATACCTTGGCCCGTACTAGAGAGTAAGAAATTGCGAAAACTAACGGCAACAGTACGGTCTGTCAAAACAACGCCTTCGAGCTCCTGCTTATCTTTCAAGGCATAATTAAAAGAGGTTAGTGTACGTGCCTCTTTATTATCGTTCTCGGTAGTTGCCTGCTCACTATCAGTATTTCCGCTATCGGTTTCATCCTCTGTAATAATTGTATTGGTGTTTTCCTTACTCTGGTTATCTTGGTGTTGAGACGCTGTCAGCTCTGCTTGTAACGGCGCGAGACGATCTGCCGATAGCCTATCATTTGCGATAATGACGTCTGTATTAAAAGCGGCGTCGCTGTCGTTGTTAGCAACGATATTATTGTTTGATAAGGTCAAAAGTGTGTTTGGCGGCACATAGTTTGCCAATACTTGAATATGAGGATAACGAGATTCAAAACTGACAATAATATCGTCCAACGGCACTTGCAGATTCTCTGCTGCACGGACATACAGGACACTATCAGGCACAGTTTTGGCAGTCTCATCGCCTTTAGCAGTTACAGACTCATTCTCACTTGCCATGATAGGTAGCGGATCTATATTCTTACGATTGTGGGTCCACAACCACGTAATCAGAGCGATAAAAATTGCTAGCAGCAATAAAATTAGCCCAGCCAGTAGCAGCTTGTAGTCTTTCATATATTACCGCTCTTTTATTAATAGATTCAGCTCAAAATTTACACAACACACTATAGGTGATATATGGCTTGAGTCAAAGCTTTTGATCGAGTACTTCATTGGTTAACTCTGTCAACATCTCTGCAAACACATCCGTGTTCACAAAAAAAGGCATAGAAGCTGGGGTTTTATTCTCAGTACGGTTATTACTAAGCGAGGCAGGCTGGCTATCAATCGCTTTTGCATAGGCTGTCGCTTGATGTGCAGCTAATGGCGACTGGCCGATCATGAGCTTGTCTTTTAGCCATTTAAACCCATGCGCCTCCCACCATGCTTCAAAACGCGATAAGGTGCTACCACGTACTGCAACAGGCAAATCTAATGTACGTAATTTTTGTGCCAATACAGGATCGCTAATGGCTTGGTGAATGCTCAGGTAAAGTGAACCACTGTCGTCAGTATAAGGACGTCTGTTTTGCCATGATTTATCATCGATTTTCATACGCGGTAATTGCCATAGCTCACCACGATAGTAAACAACGTATAAACGTTGTTTAGGATGAACAAAGATGGCATCAATAGGACGCAAAGGCATAATGTTAAATCATCTCGTGATAATGAAGGTTAGGTCGAAATAAGGTATAGAAAATAACTTAAAAGAGCGGCAATGTATATTTTATTATCATAATTATGAGCAGTGCTACAAAGCGACATTAGATGTCGCAAGATAGTATAATGCTGATATCTATACTGGTAAACATCGAATATCAGTGGCACACTGACAGAACATATACGCTATTTATGAAAGCGTATTGTACATCATATAATGCTAGCAGAAATGCATTACAGTGACGACTGCCAAAGATGTATTGATGAGTATCAATTCAGGCTTCATTGCTACTTTCTATGGCACTTTTATTACAAGTGTAGTGACTGACAGGTTAGCTGTAACCAACAGTGGCTCTCAGCGCTTACTCTTATTCCAATCAGATTATTGTCTATGTTTACTATCATTCAGTCACATCGTACCGAAAATCTCGTTGACCAGCTATTGGTGCAATATCAATCAAAGAGCCAGAACATTTTTGAACCCTTTATCGTTATTGTACCGTCAATGGTATTGGGCGATTGGTTGGATAAAACCATTGCTAGCCGTGCTGGCATCAGTACATTGGTACGTACCAAATTTTGGGGTCAGTATCAGTGGACACTCATGCAGGATGTGTTAACTCGCCATAATACCTATTTATTAGAGGTTAATCCTGACGCAGCAACCTTAAACGTGCCCGAAGTTGCCGTGCTGTCGCCAACGGTGATGCAGTGGCGACTATTCGGATACCTAACTTACTATCAATCGTCGATTGTCAATGATGACACGCATCCTGTGCACCCGTTGTTAGCATCTTTGATTGACGAGCCACAAGAAGGGGTTAAGCAAGATAAAGCGCAACAAGATGCCCGCATTTGGCAGCTGGCAAGCGATTTGGCAAGAGTATTTAACCGTTACTTGACTCACCGTGAGGATTGGCTGGCGCTATGGTCGCACAACAAACCGCTTGATGTGGATAAACTAATCGCAGATAAAGATGCATTGTCCCTACGTTTTGATCAGTATGCGCGCGGTACGCCTGAGTGGTTGGTGGCGCACTATGTAGAGCTAGAGGTTGCACAGCGCTTTTTGTGGTCGCATTTATTTGCTGATGTACATCAGCACCGCGTGGCAATTGAGAATACCTTTTGGTCAGCGCTAGAAAATAATAAGGCAAATGAGCGTGCCAAGCTACCCAAAGTGCTGCGTATTTTTACCATTCAGCAATTGCCACAGACTGAGCTCGATTTTTTACAGCGCTTGTCAAAATATATGAACATCACGCTACTACACTACAATCCCTCAAAGCTGTTTTGGGCAGATATTGTCGATAAAGCGTGGCTACAGCGCCAACAGATCATTAATCCCCAAAGCGTGTTTTTACGTGATTACGGGCACAGTTTGCTGTCACGTTTAGGCAAACAGTCTCGTGATACTTTTGCAATGCTCGCTAATTTGTCAGGTAATGAGCAATACCAAGAGGCGCTGGTGGAGTGGCAAGATAACTTTAGTGATAGGTTTGACGGCGAAACTGGTAGTGTCATTGAGGGCAGCACCAGTAATAGTGATGACGATGCTAGTTTGCAAGCAGCAGAACATAGCCCAAGTTTATTGCGCCGTTTGCAAAACGATGTGTTGATGCTTGATGAGCAATCAACTCAGAAAGCGACAGCGGCAAAAGTCTCAGAAGCCGTCAGCAATCAAATAGCATTGGATTTTGAGCAAGAAACGTCATGGTATGACGATGAGGTACTAGAGAATAAGCGTTTCGAAAAAGATCGCTTTTGGGCAATCTCTTCTCAAGACAATAGCCTAAGCATTCATTCTTGTCATAACCTACAGCGCCAACTTGAAGTACTGCGTATTATGATTGGTCGTTGGCTCAATGAGCCCATCAAGTCTGGTAAGAAAAAGCGCCATATATCAGACGTTGTGGTACTGCTACCTGATGTTGAGCGTCATCATGCGCTGATTGGCTCTATTTTTGTTAGTGGCAAAGGTCAAGATGGTTTGACTTTACCTGCTAAGGTGACTGGTGTTGTCGATGCTGATATTCGCCAGTTATGGGAAGCGATTATTGGGTTCTATAAGCTGCTTGGCAGTCATAGCGCCCGTTTTGAAGCGGCTGAGGTTTTAGACTGGTTGATGCTGCCGCCCTTATTTGAGAGTTTTGGTTTGACCCATGAGCAGATGAGCCGTGGTTGTGACTTGTTGGTGGAGGCTGGATTTATCCGTGGGTTTGATGAGCGCCATCTGAAACAAACCTTAGATACTAATGACTATGATTATCGCTTTAGCTTCGCACAAGCATTAGACAGACTGACTTTGGGATTAATCATGCCAGAGGCGAGTCTGAGCGACTGTCTGTATCCCTTAGCTCAGGAGGAATGGCCGAGTACGGCTATGCCTGAGATGAGTATACCGCTCGCGCAAGTCAGTCTAAATGATGCCATGATTGTAGAAGCGCTTTGCCGTATCTATACTGGCTTGGTAGCAAGGCGTGATGACCACACACAAAAAATGAAGGCGGAAGATTGGCTCGATCAGATTGAGAGCCAAGTGATTCATCGCTACTTTGGCGATGTCGATCAAACGCGTACGATGCGCGCCATCTATAATGCCATGAATGGTTTTAAATCGAGCTTACGTGCCAATCGTCACTATAGACAATACTCCAGTGGTGATACTAATAGGGTAGAGGTGGAGCAAAAGCTGGCAGGCGTCGAGCAGTTACCGCTAAAGCTGAGTTTTATGCTAGACAGTATCGAAGCTGAGCTTGAAAGCCAGCAAGTCAGTGCGGAACCGACGGGGGTGATCACTTTTGGTCGATTTGGTGCGCTACGCAACGTACCATTTGAGTTGGTAGTGATGCTCAATATGGATCTCTCTGAGTTCCCAGGGCGTGATCGTGATAACCGATATGACTTGATTAAAGCGACCAATTCACGGCGCGGTGATAGAGTCAGTGAGGATGACGATAACGGGGCATTTTTGGATGCCCTACTATGTGCGCGTAGTGCGTGTTGGATATTCTACAATGGCCAAAGCTTGACCGACACCCATGAGCATCTACCAGCGAACCCAGTGAGTGAGCTGCTACAGTTTTTGCAAGGTGAGGTACAGTGGCAGGTCAACTCGCTTGATACTTTGCCTGAAAGTATTGATCCAACGACAGAAAGCCTTAAACGTTATTTACCAAAGCTCATCAAAGAGTGGCTGGTCACTGAGCATCCAGCACTACCTTTTCACAAGAGCTTGTTTGAAGTAGATATTGAAGGGGCTTCTGAGAAAAAGACTGATACGTCCAATGTCAATGCTGATCCAAGCAATACGTCTCATGATGTTAGCGATAGCAACCCTGATACTACTGTAGCCGATGAGCTAGATAGGTTGCTAAATAAAGCCATGCGCAAAACCAAGCTGGCTCAGAAAAAGCAATTCCCTCCGGCGCCGCTGTGGCAAGCGGTGTTTGAGACACTACAGAAAAGAAGATCTAGCGAGCATCCACAACTGATTGGTCTGCCCACAAAAATACAGTACGAAGCCATTGCTCAAATGCTGGGTCATCGCTTGGGTGGACTGGGGAACATAGATCATCAAATCGTGTCTACATTAGCCAATATGCTAGGGCTGGATACTTTTGTTGATGCTAATGATGTCAGTGATATGAACCAAGCGATGCGTGACGCTGTATTCAACATTGGGGAGATAGATGTCGAAGGTATGTTGGTGTATCAAGTGCGCCACCCTGCCAAAGCGTTTTTACGGTCTCAAAAAGTGCATGTGGTACAAGGTGAGGAAGCGATGGCGCATCAAGAGCCATTGTTTTTGGATCACCTGACAACCTATCAGATCAAAGATCATTTGATTAAAGAGCTGGCCACCGATAAGCGTACGGATAACACGGCTCAGCAAGACAGCTCAACGTTGATGTATCAGAAAATCATACCAGCAGGGGTGGCGCGCCAAACCACGTTGCCCAACCAACAACAAAAACTACAGCAGCAGTGTCTAGAATTTGAAGAACAGTTGATCGCTAATGGTTTTGGTGAGCGTGTTGTACCTAATATAGGTAGAACAGAGGGTATGGCAGATTTGCAGTTACTTACCCCGACCATAGAAAAACCCGTTGAATTGTCAGATTTGGCGGCTGTGCTCAATCATGTGAATAACGACCATGTGAATAACGACCCAAACAGTCCGATAGACACAGACGCATGGCTTAAAATTCTACCTAAATCTATTAAGATAAAAGGCCCTGTACCAATATTAGCACCAGTATCGGCACAATCGGATGTTCATACTCAAGAAACAAGTGGCTATGCTGAGCAGTCACCCAAGCAGTGGTTAAATATACTGCCCAATTCTGCCAGTCCAAAACATCTACTCAAGTTTTGGTTGTCCCATCTATATTGGCAGGTTGCCAGACGCACCACGGCTGAGCAAGTGGCGTTAGATGATGGCGTGAGTATTTGGCGCTTTAATAAATCCAGCTCAAAAGTAGATACCTACAAAAATTTCATTGCATTTAAACTCAGCCCAATCGTCTATGAAGATGCAGTGATAGAACTGATAAAGTGGGCGATTTTTGGCAACCTAGCGGGTCAAACCCCCATCACATTACTGCCTGAGTATGCGCTCAATTATCTGGCTAAGTGCTCAAAATCTCAAGAAGATGATAATGAAAGTGGCAATTATTGGCCAAAACGAGCAGACTTCTCAGACTGGCTAAGACCTAATTATAACTCAGACATGGTATACGATACTTGCTCGCAGCATGCCATTTGGCAATATGTACTGCGTGATCAAGATGCCTTTAGAGCCTTATCAGCGGCGTTAACCACCTTGGCGCAACCACTATATGAGCCAATGTTTACGGCACTAAAAGGATTGGATAGCTAGACCTTAGTGTCCCTTTTATCCTTTTGATCTAATCGATAATAATTAAAAGTACACGCCTATATGACAGATTTTACTGACACAGCCAATAATATTGAAATTTCTACACAACCAAATTTATTTGATGAGCACTCAGATGCTACAGCTGAGCCCAAGGCAAAGGAAGAGGTGACCCCAGCGGTTGCTGTTGCATTAACGGGTCGTCATCTTATCGAAGCCTCAGCGGGTACAGGCAAGACTTGGACGCTGACTGGCATTGTGCTGCGTCTATTGATTGAAGCGCGGCGTGCGCCAGAGCAAATCATTGCCACCACTTTTACTCGAGCTGCCGCCGCCGAAATGCGTCAGCGCATCCACGACCGTCTGGTAGAGTTCTATCAGCTATTACAATGGGTCAATAACCTAAGTGCTGATACCAATAATAAAGATAACTTATATCCCAGCATATTGCAGGTACTGCCTGACAGCGATGATAACAATAACAATAAGAGTAAACCAAAAGACAGTGATTCCAGTACCGAATCAAGAGCTCAGATAGGCGTTGATGAGTTCAATCAAGATATTGACCATGATAAGCAGATGGCTAGAAAAAAGCGCGCGGACGTAAAAGAAGCGCGTGAAGATTGGTTAAAAGAGCAAGCCAAACATGCACGCTTAAACGCCATTATGGACGATCCCATTAACCTACATTTAGTCGGTTATCTATTAGATCATGTATACAGCTATCCAATGGCAGAGGCGATCCGGCGTACCGCATTAGTATTAACAACATTAGATAAACTGTTTGTGGGGACGCTGGATAGCTTGGCGCAAAAGTGGCTGAAAGAGTACAGTAGTGAAACCGGTCATCAGCAAGGCATGGCGATTATTGAAGACAGTAGTATCGAGCAGGTTACGGACAGTATTATTCATGATGAGCTGCGTCAGTTTCAAAGCCGTTTATATCACGAGCAGCCTAAACTGTATGCGCTCATGGATCAGCAAGGTAAGCTGACAGCAGTAGGTGATCAAAAAAAATTCGTTTCTCGCTCGCTGAATTTTGTTTCTGCGCCGATTGATGAGATAACACTAGAGCAAGGTTTTGATTTTGATGCGTATGAAAAGCTGATTCATGAATTTGCCCAGTTAGATCTAGTAGATATTCAGCCCTATCTAAATCCTGATTACAGAAAATCTCAAGGATTTAATGGGCGTTCCAATCTATTTAAACAGTTCGATGCACTTGTTGATGTCCATCAAAAGGTAGCGCAATATCAGCTAGCATTTAACAGCCATTTGAATGAGCGTGACAATAAGATTCTGACCGCTTTACAAGACGCCAGATATCCAAATGAAGACGGCAAAATTAAGAATTTCAATAAAGATAGAGAAAAAGAGCACCAGACCCTTTTTGAGTTAGAGACCATTAGTAAGTTGATGTCACTCTTAGATATGGTCGAAGGGTTAAATCAGCATATCCTATTAGTTTTAGCCAACCTTAATCGTCATATTGTACTTGCGGTACGTAATAGGTTGCCCGTTATCTTAGAAGAGCGAGGGGAGACCACCTTTAGTCTGCAAATGGTGCGCTTAAACCAAGCACTAACGGGTCGGCAAGGCGATAAGCTGGCGCGTTATATACGTCACCATTATCCAATTGCATTAATTGATGAGTCGCAAGATATTAATGGCGAGCAAGCCATTATGATCGAAAGTATTTACTTGCCAAAGAGTAAACGCAAACAGTCGGATAATGACAAGCAACCCACCACCAAAAAATCCAACCATGAGTTTTTGCTACTGGTTGGTGACCCAAAGCAGGCGATCTACGGGTTTCGTGGTGGGGATGTGACCAACTATAATTATATGAAAGCGCAGTTTGACAAAAGTACCATTTGGACACTTAACACCAACCGGCGCTCCACCCTCAGTCTGGTTAATGCACTCAACTGCTGGTTTGGTATACCTACAGCAACGACTGCTGAAAACAAGCAAGCGCAGCTGGGCAGTGGTATTTATTATCAGCATAGCAAAGCCGCAAAAGAGCAGAGTAAATTATCTTGGTTTAAGAGTTCAGGAGCAAAAGATAGTAGTTTGGTGACAGACGTTCTCTCTGCTCAGCCAGTGAGCCTCTTGCATTTGCCTAATAGTAAAGAGGCAGAGCTTGACTATGATGAGTATGAAATCACTGCCCGTCATATTGCTATTTTGCTCAGTAGTGGTCAGACATTAAACGATCAGCCGATTCAGCCCAGTGACATTGGGGTGCTGGCACGTACCAAAAAAGACTTAAAGCAGGTCGAAGACGAGCTGGTAAAACTGGGCGTACCCACCTTGACCACCAGTGATGTCAGCATCTTTGAAACGATTATGGCAGAGGATGTCGCAGCGCTACTTAGTGCTATGCTATACCCGTATCGTCATGACATGATTAATCGGGTATTAACCAGTCATCTATATGGACTGAGTATCAAAGATATTAAAGCCATGATGACGGATCATGAATCAGGCGTGGCTGAGAGTGACGACAGACTTAATAGTATCAATCCAAATAGTAGCGATGTTCAAAATATAGAACATAAAAAGAGCTATCAAGATTTTATCACCTATCTAAAAGAAGGCGCACAGCGCTGGCAGCATTTTGGTATTTTATCGGCGCTACATTACTTACTAGATAAAAGTCCTATACAGTCACAAGGCGTTTGGCAAGCACTAGCTGCTCATCCAGAAGGCGATCGACATATCATGGATTTGCGCCATGTGATGGACGTATTGGCACAGTATGGCCTAGGTATGGGTGAGCATGAGCTGTTAGCTTGGTTTAGGCAGCACATAGAGGCTGCACCCAACAGCGATTGGGCCAAGCAGTATCCGCTACCCACAGAGTCTGGCGTGCAGCTCATGACCATTCATAAGTCAAAAGGGCTTGAGTTTCCGATAGTCTATGTACTGGGTATGGGAGATGCCAGTAGGAAATCAGGCAACAAAGAAGACTATGGACTGTATCTATATAATGCTCAGCAAGCGCCTACAGCGCTAGTACAGCAATCCACAAAAGATCAATCCATAGGTAACCAGCGTCGTTTCTCACCATTGCAAGGCTCTGCTACGGTAGAGGACTATTATACTGATATCGAAACGAAAGAAGACTTTGATGAGCTGCGCCGACTTGGTTATGTGGCATTCACGCGGGCTAGCGAGCAGCTTTATGTGGTGTTGCGAGATCCTAGTAATAAGATAGGATTTGAGTTGAAGCCAGTATTTTATTGGTTTGACTCTCCAGACGCAAAATTTGAATTACCTGATAGGCTAAAAGGCACGATAGGCATGCTTAGAGGGCATAATATTAATGAGTTCTATAATAGTCATTATGCTAAAACAGTAACGTCAACAGATACCAAGCTTACCATCGAACCCACGACACAAGCGATTGAGTATGTTCCTTTTGCTGAGGTCATGAAAATGAACTATTTTTATGGTTGGGCTAAGACCAGCTTTACGGCTTTGGCCCGTCAGCTAGACGAATCAACGCAAGCAATGGCTATTGTTGATGAGCGTATTGATGATGCGATAGATATTGATATGGCAGACGCTGCAATGTCATTAGCGTCTTATCCTAATAGCAGCCTTGATAGTAATGCGTCTCTTGAAAAAATTGATGAGATAAGTCTCAAGTCAGAAGAGGATATTCGCTTTACCTTTGTGAAAGGCGCTAATGCAGGTACGTTTTTACATGAGATATTTGAAAAAATCGATTTTACCAATAAACTTCAGTGGTCTGGGGTGATCGATAGAGCGGTGAGTAGTTATCAATTGCCGCTGGTGTATAGCAGTGCTGAACATCAAAGCCGTAGGTCACAGGTAAAGGGGGAAGGAGATCGTGACTCATTTGACTCTGAGTCAATAGATACGATAAAGCATGAGGCCTTGATTACTTGGGTTGAAGAAGTGTTGCGTACTCCGCTATTGGCCTCCAATCAACCCTTATATGCTTTGGATGCAAATCAGCGATTTGCCGAATTAGAATTCAATATGGGATTGTCAGAGCGCTTTAAAGCAGAAGATATCAGTAAACTGTTTCAACAGCATCTACCGGATGAGACAGACAAACATGTCCATCTTGTGCCGCAAAATAGCGCGCACTTGTATCGTTACTTGCGCGGTGAAATTGACTTGGTTTACGAGCATGCTGGCAAGTATTACGTCGTCGATTATAAGAGTAATTTTCTAGGAAATAGCCTAAGCAATTATAATGAAAATACCCTCAAAAAAGCCATGTCTAAAGCCGGATATTGGCTGCAGGCAGCAATTTATCAAGTAGCATTACATCGA
This sequence comes from Psychrobacter piscatorii, assembly GCF_904846415.1. Classification (GTDB taxonomy): domain Bacteria; phylum Pseudomonadota; class Gammaproteobacteria; order Pseudomonadales; family Moraxellaceae; genus Psychrobacter; species Psychrobacter piscatorii. Next base: position 98,527 of record NZ_CAJHAR010000006.1, read on the forward strand.
TTCCTTTCAATGAGAATCGCTGATTATGTCGGCAACGAAGCTAAGTATTTAGGGGCGGTAGAATATGTCTTTCTACGAGGGGTATATAGCCCCAACGCTCAAGCAGCTGCTACCGTATCGCAAGATGTTAATAAAACTAGCGAATCACCACATAACGGCCGTTATGGACTCGTGACTTGGGATATTCCAATCGATTTTATTAAGGGGTTGGATGCGCTATTTGGTGTACCTGATTAGCAGATCATACCTAACGACTATCATTAATTAAAGATTCTAAAAAGATCAAACAGATCAAAATAGAGACAAATATATCATGAGCAATAATAATAAAAGCAGTGCAGCAATAGGCTTACAAGAAAGCTGGGCCAGTAATATCAGTGATTATATTTTGCTACGCCGCGCGCAAACGCGTATAGCGTACGACGCGACGGATATAACGGCAAATCATGAGAGCAAACAGGCCGACAAGATAGAAGACAGTCATTTGTTTAACGCATTGTTCATGATGTTAGCGACGCATTTGGAAGAGGGGCATACCGTATTGACCATTGAGGCCTCTGAACATGAAGGGCTATTGCAAGGTGAAATCAATAATGAGTCGGTTACACTATACGCTTGGCAGCAACAGTTATTAGAGATGCTAGCAATGCCAATCTTTGCGCTCATAGATACCAAATCAAATACTCAACCAGAAGATCAATCTACCGCCGAAACATCGATATTTGTATTGCTAAGCACATTATTTGATAAGCGGAATCAGTTATGGATGCAGTTGGCGCTGAGTAATCATGAAAAGGACATGCTAAACAAGCGTTTTGATACGATTGTGACGGTATTTCAGCTACTGAAAAATACCGATCTTACTTTTTTCATGAACCTAGTTAATAAGCATGCTTTATTTGCTGAGGTTAATGCTAACACCAATAGTAGCAGTGAAGAAAATAGCCTAAGCAATAATAGCCAACCTATCGTTTATAAAGTAACTAACAATCTAAATGCAGCGGAATCCATTACTTTTTGGCTGCATCGTGCATGGCAGGCCGAATTTAATTTGGCAAAAAATATCAACAATATTTTGAATCAAAAAGTAAGCCCTTTACCAATAGCGATACCTGAAAATCTTCATGACAATCAAATAAAGGCAATTAATGTCGCTAATAATAACGCGTTTAGTATCATTACCGGTGGCCCAGGGACAGGTAAAACATACACCGTTGCTCAATTGGTTATTGCACTGCAACAAGCGACAGAGAGTAGGGGTGATAATTCTGAAAATATTAGATTTAGTACGGATAGTGCGAGTCTAGCACTAGCAGCGCCGACTGGTAAGGCTGCACAGCGTATGCAAGAGTCTTTGCAAGCGGCTTTGGATACAGCGGGTATCAATTTGCAGCTGCAAGAAGCCAAAACCATTCACCGTTTGCTAGGTATTGGGCGGACGGGCAGACCTCGTTACAATGCCGATAATCCACTTGGCGAAGATATTATCATTGTTGATGAAGCATCAATGCTAGGGGTTGAGTTGGCTAATTACTTGGTGAGTGCAGTAAAACCAGGGGCAAGACTTATATTGTTAGGAGACGCTAATCAGTTGGCAGCAGTCGATGCAGGCGCAGTATTGGCGGATTTATGCCGCATACCATCTCTACAACTCATTCATGCAGAGCTGACTGAGAGCCGTCGATTTGGCGCGGACTCAGGTATTGGTAAGCTGGCTATTCAAATCAATAGAGCAGAGACAAACCTTCAAGCTATTTGGCAGTTATTAAGGCAAGACGATGCCTTGAGTTTCCAATACGTTAATACGTTGCAAGCAGAATCTATGTCAGGTAATCAGATAGAAAATAGCCTAAGTAGAGAAAAAAATATCTCAAAAGTTTCCCGAAATTACCAATCATACTTAAAAAAGATTGAAAATTTACTAAGACATCCGATAGAAAAATCTATGCCAAAATCAATAAAAAATACTATTTCATCATTAATGGAAATATTTAGTGAGTTCAGAGTATTAACTGCTGGCCATAATGGTGAGTGGGGCGATCATTACATTAATAATTATCTCACCCAGTGGCATCTCACTAAACTAAAGCTGCCATTGGGTCAAAACACATGGTTTCATGGTCGCCCTATTATGATTTTGCAGAATAACTATGAATTAGGATTATTTAATGGTGATATTGGTTTTTGCTTACAGACATCAGATGACAGAAGTCGATTGGAAGTGTTTTTTGAGAATAAGACACAAGGGATTGCGGTCAACCTACTAAACGAGGAGGTAGTTGCTACTGCATACGCCATGACGATTCATAAGTCGCAGGGGTCTGAATTTGATCATGTCGCGATTACGTTTGATGATAGTCATGCAAGGTTATTAAGCAAGGAGCTTATTTACACAGCGGTGACTCGTGCCAAAAAACGGGTAACAATATATAGTACAAAACACGCTTTTGAGAAAGCAGTCCAAACACCAACCGAAAGACATACAGGTTTAAGTTTGCAGTTTTAGGATTTATGATTGTCATTTTACGCACAAAAAAAGCATCCGATTTGGATGCTTTTTTTGAACTTAGATATTGTTAGTCACTTAGGGATAAGACTTAAACTTTATCTTCTTTGATAGCATAGATACCCGGCAGGTGACGCAAGTAACCATGGAAATCCATACCACAACCATAGACATAACGATCTGCGACATCAATACCGACGAAATCAACATCAAAATCGGCAACTTTGCGATCATGCTGCTTGTTTAGCAGCACACAAGATTCGAGAGATAATGGTTTTTCTTTATTTAGCTCTTCGACAACAGCCTTTAGAGTGATGCCTTCATCAAAAATATCATCAATTAACAGCACGTGCTCACCTTCGATACTCACATCAGGCTTGAATTTCCAATCAAGATCGTTAGTACCTTCATTGTCACGATAGCGTGTCGCATGGATATAATGCATACGATGATAGAAAGTAAGATGCGTCAATAGTTGACCAGCTGGAATTAATCCACCGTTCATAACAACCATCACAATTGGGTTCAGACCGGCGTAGTGTAGGTTGAGCTGAGCAGCCAAACGCTCATAAGCAGCCGCTACTTCTATACTGCTGATCAGGCACTCTGAGTTACGTAATGTTTTTTCGATTTCTTGATTGCTGATTTGGGTCATCGGGCGCACCTTTGGTGAAAAATGCCAAGTATTTTAACAAGTTTTGCTAAATTTTCCCAATGTTATATGACCATTTGGTCAAAATTTAGCAATTACTCTGGTTTTTCAATGATAAATGGACGGTAATAATTCGCCAAACGATTGAGCGAGTCATTTGGTAGATCAGGTAGTAGCTTGTTAAGCGCCATATTCATCCCTTTATCAATCGCAGATTTGGCAACTGGCACTGATTTGCGTTTGATCATACCTAATTTTAACGTTTCAGCGTAGCGGCTGACGAAGTGGGTTAGTGTCGCGTCGTTCATAGTTTCGAGCGCTGTTTTAAACTTGGCTCTATCTACATGCTCTGGTGTGATAGCAGCAAAGCCTTCGACGATAGTTCTAGCATCTGTTTCTGACAATTTAAAACCAATACGTTTGACACCTGCATTATCAATAAAAGTTGCCTGGTCTTTTAGAAAGTGAAAGCTTGGAAGCACTTCTTCGTTACTTTCTTTACCAAGTAAGATATTAAGCAGAGTATCGGTTGAGCGTTCTATCATGGTGACGATTTTACGCATCGCGGCTTGGCGTTCAGGATTGGGAATAATCTCGACCAAACCAACCAATAAATTGTCCGTCAGATCACGAGCTGTCTGATGAGTGAGCGCATCTCGGTAAGGGTAATAATCTACTTGCTCATTTGAAGCAACGACTTGTTCGGCCTCGCTGATTAATACTTTTAATTTATCTGAAGGTACGAATCCAAAATAATGTGCCATTATGCTTCCTTTATTTGTTGTTTTTCATGTCTTACTTGCGTTACATTTGTCGTGAAATCGGTTACCATTTAACCAGAATTTGAAACAAAGATTCACCACGCTATATGCTAATTAGTGACGCACCATCATTGTGTAATGCGAAAATTTGTTGGCTAATATTCATCTCACATGATTTTCACAATTTATTCGGTGACGGGTTATATGAATGACTCGCTGCACACTAATTTAGCATATTTTTTATATTTTCATTTAAAAAGCTTGAACTTATAAGACTACCTACTACTTGTCTAGGGAGAGATAAGATGAATAGTGCTATTGTACTGATATTCGGCGTTGCTGCTATGCTTTGTGGCTACGTGTTTTACTCAAAATTCATTGCTACCAAAATTTTAGCATTGGATAACAGTCGTCCCACGCCAGCGCATACGATGAAAGATGGGGTCGATTACGTTCCTACCAATAAATATGTACTATGGGGACACCATTTTACTTCGGTGGCAGGCGCTGCACCGATTATTGGTCCCGCAATTGCGGTTATTTGGGGCTGGGTACCTGCCATCATTTGGGTGGTGCTCGGTACGATTTTTATGGCTGGTGTACATGATATGTCGGCCATTTGGGCAAGTATGCGTAATAGAGGTCAATCGATTGGCTCTATTGCGGGTACGGTCATGGGCACACGTGTCCGCAGTTTGATGATGGTTGTGATTTTCTTATTACTATTGATGGTCAACGCGGTGTTTGGTGTTGCTATTGCTAATATGATGATAAAAACGCCATCCGCTGTATTGCCTGTTTGGGGCGCCTTGGTGGTTGCCTTTATCATCGGTCAGTGTATTTATCGCTACAAGATGAATTTGGTTTGGGTATCTATTATCGGGGTAAGCGCTTTGTACGGGCTGATCTATCTTGGCCCTATGTTCCCAATTGTGTTACCTGAGACTGTGATGGGCTTACCTGATAACGCTGTATGGATTCTTATTTTATTCGCCTATGCAGCGATTGCTTCGTTGTTGCCCGTATGGATGCTGCTTCAACCTCGCGATTATATTAATGGTTTGCAGTTGTTCGTTGGTTTAATTCTATTGTACGCAGCTATCTTTATCGGTACGCCGAATATTGTCGCGCCAGCAATAAACACAGCACTGCCGGTTGGCACGCCATCACTGATGCCGCTGTTGTTTGTGACGATTGCTTGTGGGGCTATATCAGGATTCCACGGATTGGTCGCGACAGGGACGACGTCTAAGCAGATTGACAAAGAAGAAGATGCGCGTTTCGTTGGTTATTTTGGTGCGCTAGGCGAAGGTATGCTAGCACTCGGCGCGATTCTAGCGGCAACCGCAGGTTTTGCTACTCTTGGTGATTGGCAAGCGGTTTATCAAAAATTTGGCGACGGTTCTATCGGTGCCTTCATTGACGGTGGTGCGACCATATTAAACGCAGGTGTTGGTATCGACATGGTACTATCCCAGACGATGCTTACGGTCATGGCTGCATTATTTGCAGGTACAACCATGGATACTGGTGTACGCCTGCAACGCTATATTTTCCAAGAGTTTGGTGAGTTTTATAACCTGCCAGTCCTGAATAAAAGCGTGGTTGCAACATTACTTGCTGTCGGCAGCTGCTTGCTATTAGCATTCGGTGCCGGTGGTATTGATGGTGCTGGTGGTATGATTATCTGGCCACTATTTGGTACGACTAACCAGCTAATGGCGGCGTTAACACTAATGATCGTAACGGTTATCTTGTTACGTAAAGGCAAACCAGTTTGGTACACTTTAGCGCCATTGACGTTCTTGCTGGTCATGACGGTATTTGCATTATTGATCCAGCTAAAAACCTTCTTCACTGATGGTAATTGGCTGCTTATCATTATGGATATCATTATCTTGATAGCAACCATCTTAGTAACGTTTGAGAGTCTGTCTGTATTACGCAAAGAGTGGTCGATACACAAAGGCAAAAGCGGTGACATTTAAACGCTAAACCATACTAAATATTTATCAACTCAAAAACGCTGGCAGCAATTGCTGGCGTTTTTTGTATCATATAGGCATGATAGATAAGAAAAACAGGAAGAGGGATGAGTAAATTATGGACAATAATGGTACGTCAAACGAGCGAGAATTAACTGAAAACGTCCAACCATGGTGGCAACGGTTTGTGGCTGGGTTAAATGAGTTTTATCATGCACCTTATCGCCAAACGATGGCACGTGCTGCCCGTGATGAAGAAGATTTTTTTATGCTGCTTATGTTTGCTGAAAGCTTAGGCATTGATAATCCTGCCAGCTTTTATACCTTAGAGTTGCAACCATTATTTTTAGAAAACTTCCACGAATGGCACACACGCATGGGTATGGATAGATGTCCGTTTGACCATGTTGGCTGCTGCTAATCGTTTGTTTATGATGGAAAAATAAGAATAATATAAGAAATGAGATAAAAATATGGCATTACATCCTCTACATACATTAGTAGAACAACTAAAAGCACAACCGATTATATTTATCGGCGGTAAGGGCGGTGTGGGGAAAACCACCACTGCCGCCGCACTTGCCAGCTATTACGCAAGCCAGCAGCAAAAGACGCTGATTGTCTCAACGGATCCAGCACACAGCTTGGGCGACGTATTAAATACCCAGCTTAATAACGCAAAAACAGCAATCTCACCTTATCTAGATGCTATTGAGCTAAATCCTGATGTAATCGTTGACGAGCATTTTGCTCAAGTTGAGCGTACGATTAAATCCTATGCCAATCCAGATATGATGCCCAAAATTCGTGAGCACCTGAGGCTATCAAAATCAGCGCCTGGCGCCCAAGAAGCGGCGATGCTCGAATCTATGTGTCAGCATTTGGTCGAAGCAGCAGATGCAGGCTATGAGCATATTATCTTTGACACGGCACCGACAGGGCATACGCTACGGTTACTAGTACTACCAGAGATGATGGGCGCGTGGACAGATGGATTACTTGCTCAGCAGCGACGGCAAGCCAAGCTACGCTCAGTAGCGACGCATTTGGACAGTCACAATCAAAAAAGCAGTCAAACGGATAGCGCTCAAAAGAACGATGTCGCCAATCCGTTTGCCGCAAAAAAGTCTGATCGCTGGGAGCAAGCAGTATCCGTACTAGAAAAGCGTAAAGAGCTGTTTCGCCAAGCAGGACTATTGTTGCATGATCGTACACAAACAGCGATTGTGCTAGTCATGACGGCTGACGTGTTGCCGCTGGCTGAGACTACACGAGCTATCGAGCAGCTAGAAAACAGCAAGCTCACGCCAGCAGCAATAGTCATCAATCAGTTGATAACACCGACTCAGTCAGATGAGTTTTGGCGCCGCCGTGCTGAGCGCCAGCAGCAATTGATGCAAGATATTGAAGAGAACTTTTTCAAATATCCCTTGTATCCAATTTATCTGCAGCAAACAGACGTGCGTGGCACGGAGGCATTAAGCGCGCTGCTAGAATAAATGTATAGTAAATAATTAAGACTCACGCTTGTAGGACTGTAATTTGCCCGACAGCGACCATGCCATATCTGCACGCAGCAGCTGTGCCTGTTCAGACTTACCACTACTAAGTGATGACCACTGCGGTTTGCCGCGAGCCTTTTTTAGCTCACTGGGTAATTTATGCGCAGGCCATACGGTAATTGGATGGTTCTCTTCATCGGCATTGTTATTGCTATGGTCACTGCCATCATTTGACAATGTCTCAAGGCTATTTTTTTCGCCTCTGTATAATAGTTGAGTGGCGTCTGTCGCAGCATGACCGCGATGGCGTAGGGCAGTGAGTAAGTCGATCGCTCGTGTTGCTAGCAATGTCAACGTCGCAGGATCGATATACAAGCGTTTTACCCCAGTAATCCTATCTGCAATACTACTGGTATTAGATAGTAACCCGCCTGCGATACCACCTATTGCGGCGCCCAATCCCAATGTCGTACCTAGCGCTGCTGCATCAATACCCAACCCTAACAGCGCGCCTGCTGCTGCACCAGAAGTGGTGCGGATACCGTAACTTTTGAGTAGTTCAGGATCAAACGGGTCTTGCTGATAGGCTTGTAATTCAAGCGGGGTGACTGCGACTGCATTATCATAGAACTTATATAAATTAAGTAAATTGTGCTGCATCGCACGCTCACTTTGTCTAACCGCTTCCTGCATTTGCGCTAATACAGGCATCGGGTCGTCATCTTCATTAATCTCGCGTACAAAAGAAGCAACATTCAATAAAAAGTCAGCAATGATAATATTAGCTTCATCATACAACTGCGCCCAATCTTCAGTCCGGCGCTGCATCAATTGCTCAAGCATCTCAGAATGAGTGAGCATGGTCGCTAAGTTTTGCCAAAGATGCATCTCATCTTCAAATTCAAAAGCAACGGAATCAAAGCGTGTGGAAATATGTAGATTGCGTCTTGCCAGCATGGTTTGCCAATCATCAATATTGGCATTCTGACTGTCGGTAAAATTAAATACAGGCATCACCGGAATGGCTGCCCACGATAAAATCGCTAGCTCATCTTTATACTTGCCCAATACTGGCTCACGAGCGTCTACCACATAGATGGCCATATCGCTTGCCAGCAGCTGACGAATCACTTTTGCTTCTTGGCTATAATCATAGCTGTCTAAAACACCGCTATCTGCACCTTGAGCGACATCTGCCGCCAAAAACTGCTGCAAGCGTTCAATACCATCACGGCGACTGGCGGTGTTGTCCTCAAGCCAATCCATGAGTCCTGATGCGTCCTCCAATCCTGGTGTGTCGTATAGAGCTACTAGCACCTCGCCAGTTTGACTGTCTGTCAGCTGTGCTTGCTCGACATGACGTGTGGTCGCCGCTTCGTTTTTGACTTCACCAAAATAGACATCCCTCAATAAGGTGCGCAATATAGAGGTCTTACCAGTATTGGTGTGACCCACGACGGCCAATTTGAGCGCCTCACCACTGGCGATGGTTTTTTTTGTCACATTTGCGCTGGTGGCTGGCGGTACTGATTCAGTTGATATAGATTGATTATCATGAGTCACCTTAGACTGAGAGGCCGTTGTTGATTGCGAGGTATTGGCGTTATTATTTGAATCACTGGGCAACGCCTTGTCTGCAAAAAGACCAACAGGCTTATTATTCTCGTAATTTTCTTTTTTATTGTCATTATTCATAGTTGCGTCTTATTGTTATTGATGATCAAATTACTGTAGCCATGTATTGTAAAACAAATCTGGTCGCGTGTTGGTTATGGATGCGTAGTGTTCATATCGTAAACCATGTTTTACGTATCCATGATACGCTATGAGATTGCCGTAGGTGGGCGCAGCAGTACCTTAATTTTTTTCTTAAACCCCTTGGCACGAAAAAATCGTTGCCACATACGGTAAAAAACGCCGAATATCAGGCTGATGATATTGTCATGGCTGGCTTCACCAACCGCACCGTATTTAACGGGGTTATTGACCGTGTCTTCTTCTACATAAGTGCCAAACCAACGATCAAAAATAATGAGAACACCGCCATAATTTTGGTCAATATATTCACTATTGGTACCATGATGGGCGCGGTGGTTGGATGGGGTGTCAAAGATATACTCAACCCATTTTGGAAATTTCCCCACCGTCTCGGTATGGATAAAGAACTGGTAAATCAAATCTAAGGCATAAAAGAAAAACACCCAGACAGGATGCACACCCAGCAGCATTAATGGGACAAAGAACAACCACCAGCCTGTCACCGAGTACAGCAGACTTTGGCGCATCGCGGTGGATAGATTCATCTTATCATCTGAATGGTGCACGACATGCGCTGACCAAAACCAATTCATGCGGTGTGAGGCACGATGGAACCAGTAATAGCTGAACTCAACGGCGACAAATATGGGTATGGCCGTCAGCCATGTCACCTCAATAGTGAATAGTCGGTATTGATATAGCCATAAGCAAATAGGCAGCACAATAAGTGCTTGGACAATCAATTCAAACCCGAGATAAGAGCCTCCCAAGCTAAAATTGGTCATCGCACGGCGCCAGCTAAAGCTTTCATTTTTCCCACGCTTAGACTGATAGAACCACTCTGCCAAAAATAATAAGAAAAATGGGCCACCAGCCAGCGGTAACAGCCATTCTTGCCAGTGAGCAGGTAAGATACTTGCCAGCATTGGCTGCCATGACTCGGGTGCAGCGGTTAATATACTTTGGTTTAATGCTTCTTTGTAATTATCCAATATCTGATCATACTCACCTGATGTTAAGAGGGTGTTGTCTGTTGACATATTTGGCTCCTAGCCACTATAAAACATCCTTGTTATCCAAGAGATAACTATTTTTCTATATTACTGGTTTATTTTGTCCTTTTTATAAAAATAATTATTATTAAGTATCGCATTCGAAAATTTTAATAATCAATATCCACCAAGCCAATTTTTCGCGCAGAGAGCGCTGTTTGCCACTGCTGATAGCGAACGGCTTGTTTATCTACTGGTTCATCATCCGTACGAGCGTCAGTCAAGCCAGCAGAAGGGGTGGTATCACTGAGCAGCTGTACAATAAGACCATTTTTTGCATGAGCGGCGATTTGATCAAGTTTGCGTAGCGTACCGCGGTCAGGCAGTGCTTTGCTATGAATACCTAATAGGACTTGTACAGGGTGCTCATCTAAGTAGTTTTTGAGCCGTGCCATGTCCTCACGGTCATCGATAATACCAAAATTCTCAACCTCACTTGATTGTTGAAAACCATGATGACTGCCATCAAGCCCTGACTGCCACCATTTATCCTGATTTGAAGGATATTCAAGCAAGGCGACCAGTTTTTTACCGGCGCTAACGGTCGCTTTGGGCGCGACAGGTGCGGGCGCTTCCGTAAAGTCATCTGCATCGACCACATGGCGCTGCCAAAAGTTTATTATCTTCTGATAATATGGTTGCTTGATATCTAATCGCATCTTTTTGCGGCGGAACATCAAGGCACAAAATACCCACGCTATCGCGCGCGGGACAATACCGTACATCAGCAAGCTACCGACTAGCAATCCTGCCCACTGCCGAGCGACAGACAGTGGCATCGTTTCTGTTACCAGCCTGCTTTGTGCAATCGCTGTACTATCCGGCACATCAAAACCAACCATGCTTGGTAGCCAGCCGAGTATTTGCGTTAAGCTCACAAGTGCTTGATCAGAGAGTAGGGTCGACTCCCAGCTAAAGCTATACTGACGTACGATCAATAAAAATATAATGGCAAGCAGCATACCGGTCAATGTCGCAAGCCATAACTGATGGCTAAATCTGCCTAAATACCAACGCATACCGCTATGCTGTAATTGGCGCTCATACAGATCGACGGCCGCCTTGGTCACATCGTCTTTACCACGTATCAGGTAACTTGGACTGACAAAGCTCGCAAACCAACTAGGCGCTTGCTGGTCTCGATTGATAAGTGTCATCACCAGCCAACCGCCAAGCATAATAGTATGAAAACCAAGCAAGCAGACCAACACATAAAAGAAGTTCACCACATTAGACTGCAATAGCGTAAACAATCCCAAAAATCCCGAAATACACCACACCACGCTCATGACAATCATGATGCCTTTGATGCGACCGTCTATTTTGCCCAGTACCCGCGCAAGTGCACCATTGCTATCTATCCGTGAGGCCCGTCGATGTAGCTTTTGGATAGGCGTGCCATCCTCACTCTGTAGCTTTTCCGTGATTAGTAACGGGTCAGTGGCAAAGATGTGCTGATCGGTCTCTAAAGCACGTACCAGCTCGGTCAGTTGGTCTTGGGGTGATAGCATAAGGCGCTGATATCCGTATAAGAACGTCAATAGAAGTAATGGAAAGCAAAAAACGCGGGTTTAATCGCTAAAAATTATTGTAGCGTATATGGAATGAGAATAATGTCTATTATTTTTATCATAGCAAACGCTCGTAAAATCAGCCAAAATGAATAAACAAACCAACACGAGCTAAGAGCTGTATAAAAAAAGGGAAGGTGGCATATGAACAACGACATGAATAATAAAACCTATCTTATCATCGGCGGAACGGGCGGTATTGGTCAGGCTATGGTCAAGCAGCTGGTACAAGAGTTAGCTGCCGATCAAACTGACGGCGCATCTGCTAAAAGTCATAGCACACAAGTATTCGCCACTTATCATCGCAGTGAGCCGAACTTTGAATCAGAAAACCTACACTGGTTGCCCATGAATATCAGTGCTGAGGACAGCATCAAAAAAGCGGTCGACACCATCAAGCAGACAGTGGATCATGTAGATTGGATGATCAACTGCGTAGGATTACTACATACAGAGGCTGCGCAACCAGAGAAGGCGTTGCGGCAGATTGAAACGGAGTTCTTTTTACAGAATATGCAAATCAATGCACTAGCAAGCTTGCTCATAGCCAAGCATATCAAACCTTTGCTCGCCAAAGCTGAGCGTAGCGCTGAACATCCAGCAATTTTTGCGACCATATCAGCCCGAGTCGGTAGCATCACGGACAACCAACTAGGCGGCTGGTATAGCTATAGAATGAGTAAGGCGGCGCTCAATATGGGGATGAAAAACTTGAGTATAGAATGGGGCCGATCACTCAAAGACGTGTGCGTAGTCGTCATGCAACCGGGCACCGTGAATACCCAATTGTCCGCGCCTTTTCAAGGCAATGTCGCTGAAGGACATCTATTCTCGCCAGCGTATAGCGCTAAATGTTTATTGGAAGTGCTATCAGGGATGACGGCTGCCCAATCAGGTAGTTTTGTCGATTGGGCAGGAGAGTCGATACCTTGGTAGTAAATATATCAACAGAATGAGACGTTAGTAAGCCATAAATAAGTCCATAAACTCGTTCACTGGCGTTTGCTCCAATTTTTCTTGATCGTCACACAGCTCGATGATCTGCTGACAACGACTTTCGATAAATCGGGTGGCCAGACTGGCACGGAACTTTGCCTCAAGTATGGGAATGCCTTCGGCGCGGCGGCGTTTATGACCGATAGGATATTCAATGGCAACTTTTTCTGTGCTACTGCCATCTGTAAAGAATACCTGAATAGCATTGGCAATAGAGCGCTTACTGGGGTCATGGTAGTCTTTTGAATACTGCGCGTTTTCTTCTACTACCATTTTTTCGCGTAGCTCATCGATTGATAAATGCTCTTCGTGATAATCATCTTCATAGTTCTCCGCCATCAGATCGCCTGTCAATAAGGGAACAGCCACCATATATTGTAAGCAGTGATCTCGATCGGCGGGATTGGCAAGCGCGCCTTCCTTTGAGATGATACGAATCGCTGAATCATGGGTGGTTAGGACAATTTTTTCAATATCATCAATTCGACCTTTCACATGTGGGTGCAAAATAACCGCCGCTTCACAAGCAGTCTGCGCATGAAACTCAGCAGGAAAGCTTATTTTAAATAAGATGTTTTCCATCACATAGCTACCGAAATCTCGCTGGAATTTAAAGCGACGATCGTCTTCAGACTTTGTGGCGAGATCTTTATTGGTATGGCTAAACAGCACATCATAGAATCCCCACTGCGGTGCAGTTAATGCGCCAGGGATACCCATTTCACCACGCGCGGTGATATCTACCAGACGTACCGCACGACTGGTTGCATCACCTGCCGCCCATGATTTTCGGCTGCCCGCGTTGGGTGCATGACGATAGGTGCGCAGTGCCTGACCATCAACGATGGCTTGTGAGATAGCTGCCATGATGCGCTCGCGTGGCAGCTGATACAGCTTGGCGACGACCGCAGTTGAGGCTAATTTGACCAAAAACACATGATCAAGACCCACACGGTTAAATGAGTTTTCAAGCGCCATCACACCTTGAATCTCATGAGCCATGATCATCGCCTCGAGCACGGCCTTCATGGTCAGAGGTGCTTGCCCTTGGCTGATATTTTTTTGACTGATATAGTCGGCGACCGCCAAGATGCCGCCCAAGTTATCAGACGGATGACCCCACTCAGCAGCGAGCCACGTATCATTATAGTCAAGCCAGCGCACCATACAGCCGATGTCAAAAGCGGCTTTGATGGGGTCTAGTCTATAGGATGTGCCAGGGACGCGAGCGCCATGCGGCGTTATTTGATCAGGGCAATCAGGCCCTAAGTGCTTGGTACACTCAGGGAAGCGCAATGCCAGTAGTCCACAGCCGATGGTATCCATGAGACAGTGGCGCGCAGTATTCCATGCATCAGTGGGATTTGGTGACTCGTTATCTATGGAATAATTGAGCACATAATCGGCGATATTTTGGATTTCATCGTCATATTCTGGACGGATATTGCTCTCTACCGTTGCCTCATTCGTATTTGAATGAGCTGTATCTGAATTGGTATTTGACATGGTTGTTTCCTCTTCCTTGAGTGTGCTAACTTTTCGCTTTTTTGACCCATGCTCGCAGTCATCCTTTTAAAGCGGTTATCATTCAAAAGTAGCATACTCAATATGGAACAACCAGACTGAATTGTGTTAAGAAATAAAACTTTGTAGTCCATTTAAATCATCAAATACAACAGACCTAAAATGAACAGCGCTGCTATAATAAACAGCAGGAAGCTTAAAACTTTGGTCGTGGTTGACGCAGTATCCACACTTTCTTTTCTTACTTTGTTTTTCTTAGCAACGTATAGCACCATCTTCACATGCTCGATATTGTCTTCAAGATAATGCTCACCTTCAGGTACAAAACCCAAAGACTCATAAAAACTAAGCAGGTAAGCCTGTGCCGAGATAATAATCGGACGCTTTTTACCGTATTTTTTGCGGCAATGAGCAATAGCCTGAGTCATTATTTGGCGTGCTAGGCCGTCACCTCTGTGCTCTGATAGCACAAGCACTCTACCGATGGCAGGCATGGCAGTGTGGTTGGTCTTGATCGTAGGGTCGGCGACCGACAGATTGGATTTTAGCTTATTGAATTCGGGCGGGACAATGCGGCAATAGCCCACTAACGCTGCGTTTTGATGAGCAATCAAGTGCAAGCAATCAAAATCGACCTCATCCATATCTTGATAGGCACAGTTTTGTTCGACGACGAACACTTGCGAGCGTGCTTTTAGAATATGGTAAAGGTCAACTGAGGTCAGCTCGTTAAAGGTTTTAATAGAAAATTCACAATTCATAATGGTCTAGCTTCTGGCAATAGGCGGTAAAATAGGGGCATTATAACGATTTAGGCAGTCATTAACCATGACTAACCCTTTAGCGTTTGGCTGATTTTGTCTAAGTTTAAGCTATCAGACATGGCACTAAAGATCTCAAAGTATTTGCCGCGCTGGGCATATAGTACCTCGTGAGTACCTGTCTCAACCACTTCGCCATTCTCTATCACCACAAGATCGTCGGCATCAATGATTTGAGCAATATTGTGCGAGACCATAATGACGGTGCGGTCTTTTTTGATCAGATCGAGGCTTCTTTTGACCTGCTGACTGGCAATAGCATCGAGGCTAGCGGTCGGCTCATCCAAAAACACAATCGGCGGATCTTTTAAAAACATCCTTGCCAGCGCGATACGCTGCTGCTGCCCACCTGATAACGACTTGGCAGTACTCTCATAACCATCTGTCAAGGAGACGATCTGTTCATGTATCGAAGCTTTTTTTGCCGCTACAATGATGTCATCAATGCTAGCATTCATATCGCCATAGCGGATATTTTCACTGATCGTACCTGAAAAAATATGATTACTTTGTAGTACCAACCCAATGCGCTGACGCAGCTCGTGGGTATCACAGTCTGCCAAATCATGCCCATCTAGGCAGATCGTGCCAGCGTCTGGCGCATAGAACTTGACCAATAGATTGATGATGGTGCTCTTGCCAGCGCCTGAAAGGCCAACCAACGCGGTGATACGATTAGGCTTGATGGTAAAGCTGACGTCTATGAGCGCTTGTGTGCCATTTGGATAAGTAAAGTCGACATTTTTAAGCTCAATATGACCTTTTAGGTTGTCGCTACTAATACCAGCGATGTTTTCAACTTGTTTGTCATCTTCTAAAATATCAAAAAAACCTTCGGCATAAGTGAGCGCATTATTTATTTGATCATAGATACGGTGCAATTGACGGATAGGGGCGGCGACGTTTTGAAACAGCATGACATGAAACAAAATCATGCCAATGGTCATCTCGCCTTGTAGGACAAAATAAGCGGTGAGAAGGATGATAACCACCACACCAATCTGCTCAATAAAAGTTTTGATGGCATCATAAACAAAACCAATACTGCGAATACGCAGCTGATTGTCGGTCATCTCTTTTTGAATGGTTAGGTGCTTTTCAGCTTCGATAGATTCACGGACAAAGGACTTCACCACGCTGATCGAATTGATCAAAGAGATCACCAAACCGCTTTTGGCCTCGCGAAACCCGCGCATCTGCCGCCGAAATCCTTGCAGTCGCTTTGCCTGTTTTTGGCTGATAAAAAAGTAAATGGGTATGATGACAAGACCGACCATACCCACCCAAAAATTGGTCGAAAACATGATAATAAGTGCCACAATTGCGTTGGCAAACAGCGGTAGCATATCGATAAAGAAGTTTTGCACGAGGCTGGTCAAACTGCTGACCCCATAATCAATACGGGTTTGCAATTTACCACTGTCGTTTTCACTGCTGGTATAAAATGCCATGCGATAAGTGAGAATGCGCTCAATGATGCGCTGTGACAAATCGCGTGACAGATTAATACGTATTTTTTCACCAAAGAAACGCTGACCAAAAGAGATAAATATCGACAGGATCTCTTTAGTTAGCAAGACCGCACTGATAATCATCAGCATACGTATGCCAGCTTCCCAAGGCTCGGCAAGCGTGGCAATTTCGGTCAACGTATCAACAGTATAACGCAGCACAAACGCATTGACCTGCGCGGTAAAGGAACCTAGGGCAGTCAGTGCTAAGGTGGCGATGATCAATAGGCGGTAAGGCGCGGCAAATACCGCCAGTTTTTTGAGGATATCCCACAGCAGGGCTCGCCGTTCTTTCTTTTCGACGGGAGGTTTTTTGTCTAATTGTACGCGGCGGGGTTGGGGAGATGTCGGCATAACACTCTATCAAAAATTAAAATAAGCCATGACTACGCTTAAAACGCATCCGCTGGCACAAAAACCTCACCGACCATAATACGCCTTGCTGAGCGACTCATCGACACTTTTTTGGCTTGCCAGCGTCCATCGACCTGTTCAGTCTTACCACCGACCAGCAATGTACCTGATGGATGACCAAAACGTACCTCTGTCAGCTCACCACCGCCAGCAGCCTCGTTAACGAGTGTGCCTTGAGTGGTTGCTGCTGCAGCAATGGCTACTGCTGCTGTGCCCATCATGGCATGGTGCAATTGACCCATACTCATGGCACGTACCACTAAGTCAATCTCACCTGCATCGACCGACTTACCACTAGAGGACGTATAGCTCTGTGCTGCGCTAACCCAAGCGACTTTAGGGATGTGTTGACTGGTTTGCGCCTCAGAGACATCTTTAAACACGCCCATCGCCACACCGCCTGTAGCGCGGATTTTTTCAAGCTTGGCAAGTAGCGCGCTGTTACTATTGATGTCGCCTTGTAATTCAGTACCAGTAAAACCTAAATCTTCAGCTTTCATAAAGATGGTTGGGATACCTGCGCTGATAAAGGTGGCTTTGACGCTATCAGTATCAAGACCGCAGCCGGTCACATCGAAATCATCGACCAAGTTACCAGTAGGGAACATGTCGCTTGTGGCATCAACCGGATCGATAAACTCAATTTTAACTTCAGCTGCTGGGAAGGTCACACCATCTAACTCAAAGTCGCCCGTCTCTTGAACTTGTACTTTATCATTCGCGTCTTTATAGACTGGCACGTGCGCAATAATCGTTTTACCGATATTTTCTTGCCAAATGCGTACTTCACAAATACCGCTATCTACATTGTCATCGATGCTATTAGCAATCTTGTCGGTATCAACCAAACCCATATTAATAGCACAGGCACCGACGGCTGCGGTTAAGTTGCCACAGTTACCTGCCCAGTCAATCATAGGCTTGGCGATATTGACTTGTCCGAACAAGTAGTTTACATCATGGTCTGGTCTGTCAGAGGCCGATAAAATTACCGTCTTTGAGGTACTAGAGCTACCATTGCCAAGACCGTCGATTTGCTTGCCGTAAGGATCTGGGCTGCCGATGACACGTAATAGGAAGTTATCCCGCGCAGAGCCTGCGACTTGGCAACGCTCAGGTAAGTCAGACAATTTAAAGAAAGTGCCTTTTGAGGTGCCGCCGCGCATATAGGTAGCAGGGACAGATAGTTGCGGGGCGAAAGAAGCTTTTGATTTAGTATTGGTTTGGGCCACTGTATTAAGTCCTTTTTATATTGTTATAAGATTGGGTATGGCGTCATCAGCAAGTAAACACGAACGACTAAGAACGCTCATTAATAATGATAACGACAGGAGATAATCGTGAGGTAGTTATCATCGACGGCATATACCAACCGATTGGCGTCATCGATGCGTCTTGACCAAAATCCAGATAGATTTTCTTTTAGGGGTTCAGGTTTGCCAATGCCTTCAAATGGATTACGCTTACATTCGGTGATGAGTTTATTAATACGTTTGAGTGTTTTTTTGTCTTGCGTTTGCCAGTACAGATAGTCTTTCCACGCAGCGTCTGTCCATGCTAGTTGTTCACTCATTGTTAGACCCTTTGGATTGATTGAAGCCTTTGAGTTCAAGCATTCTCAGCGTTGATATCATTATTTTCTGCCGTATCAATTAGCTCACGCGTAACAGTCTTGCCAGCTTTATATTGGGCAATAGAGTCCGCTAAGTGCGCTGCATTGGCAGGAGATTTTAGCAGATAGACGGTTTCCATCAGGCTATTGTAATAATCAAGCGACATCACAACGGCATCATCAGCGTCACGGCGGGTCACGATAGTGGCATTGGCATCATCGTTTACCGTGTCTAGGACAGATTTTAGGTGCTTTCTTGCTTCTGAAAAACTAACGACTCTCATGGCTTACTCCTTTCATGACATTCTGCATTACTTGTACAATATATAGTACATATTACGCCATTGGTTAAATAAACTCAATGTTTAGCTGCTATCTAGTACTTAGGAGTAAGTGACAAAACTCAGTGTATAGAACGTAAAAGCAAATAAAAGCCGATGTCATATAAATAGGTTATACAACATCGGCAACTTTCATACTTTGCTGCTTATCACGCTAAAACCTGCAGGATAGCCTTAGACGATATCAAGCGTGCCTTCGATAAACTCTTTAGCAAAGCGTTGTAGCATACCGCCAGCGTTGTACATTTTGACTTCATCAGCCGTATCTAAGCGGCAGATAATAGGTGTCTCAGCGGTACTGCCATCGGCACGATGAACCACTAAGGTCATCAACCCGCCAGCCGAGACTTCACCTGTGACATCAAAGGTTTCTGTACCATCGATATTTAGCGTATGGCGAGTCGTACCTTCCTCGAACTGTAAAGGCAGCGCGCCCATGCCCACTAAATTTTGACGATGAATACGCTCAAAGTCTTCAGCGACGACGGCTTCTACGCCAGCGAGACGGACGCCTTTGGCCGCCCAGTCACGGCTTGAGCCTTGACCATAGCCATCACCTGCGATGATGATCAGCGGCTGCTCACGGTTCATGTAGGTCTCAATCGCTTCCCACATGCGCATGACTTGACCTTCTGGTTCAACGCGCGCCAATGAGCCTTGGATAACTTCGCCATCTTCATCGCGTACCATTTCGTTCAATAGCTTAGGGTTGGCAAAGGTCGCACGTTGCGCGGTTAAATGGTCGCCGCGATGGGTTGCGTATGAGTTATAGTCTTCAGCAGGCAAGCCCATAGTGTCCAAATACTCGCCAGCGGCAGATGTGCCCAAAATAGCATTTGATGGCGACATATGATCGGTTGTGATGTTATCACCCAATACTGCTAATGGACGCATACCTTTTAGTTTGTTCATCGCTGCCATTTGACCTTCCCAATACGGCGGACGGCGAATATACGTGGTCATTTCACGCCAGTCGTACAATGGGCTTAACGCTTTGCCCGTGTCTTTTTTGGCTTCATCAAACATTGGGATATATACGGCATTAAACTGCTCAGGCTTCACGGCAGCAGCAACAATGGCATCCACTTCTTCATCATCAAACCAGATGTCTTTTAGATAGACGTCATTGCCGTCTTGATCTTTACCCAATGAGTCTTTTTCGATATCAAAACGGATGTTACCAGCGATGGCATAAGCAATAACGAGCGGTGGCGACGCTAAAAATGCTTGCTTAGCGTACGGATGGATACGGCCGTCAAAGTTACGGTTACCGGATAGCACTGCCGTAGTGAACAAATCATTGTCGATGATTTCTTGCTCGATATCAGGGTCTAGCGCGCCGCTCATACCATTACACGTCGTACAGGCAAAGCCAACCACGTCAAAGCCAATCTCTTGCAACTCTGGCATCAGGCCTGCTTCTTCTAAGTACATCTTGACCGTTTTTGAGCCAGGTGCTAGTGATGATTTCACCCAAGGTTTACGCAATAATCCTTTGGCATTCGCGTTACGAGCAACTAAGCCTGCTGCCACCATGTTGCGTGGGTTTGAGGTATTGGTACAGCTGGTAATCGCCGCGATAATCACTGCGCCATCTGGCATGAGACCATCTTTTGGTTCAGGTAGCTTTTGATCAGGCGCGTGGGCGATACCTTTGGCCACCAAATCGTCGGTTGATACGCGGGCATGAGGACGTGATGGGCCAGCCATGTTACGACCTACTGATGACAGATCAAATTCAAGGACGCGTGCGTATTCGGCTTTTTCCATACCGTCAGCCCACAAGCCAGTTTGCTTAGCATACTGCTCAACCAATTTGATCTGAGGCTCAGAACGACCAGTCAGACGTAGATAGTCAATGGTTTGCTCATCGATATAGAACATCGCAGCAGTTGCACCATATTCAGGCGTCATATTGGAGATAGAGGCACGGTCACCAACCGTAAGCTGGCGTGCGCCGTCACCGAAGAATTCGATATAGGTAGAGACCACACCTGCGTCGCGTAAGAACTCAGTCATCGCCAGTACGAGATCCGTACCAGTAATGCCTTTTTGCAATTTTCCTGTTAATTTGACGCCAACGTAATCAGGTAGGCGCATATATGATGGATTACCTAGCATGACGCTTTCCGCTTCTAGACCGCCCACACCGATTGAGATCACACCTAGCGCATCAACCATCGGCGTGTGGCTATCAGTACCAACCAACGTATCAGCGAATGCGACTTCTTCACCGGCTTTACTGTGTACGACCTGTACGACAGGTGACATTTTCTCTAGGTTAATCTGATGCATGATGCCGTTACCAGGCGGTACGACGTTGACATTGTCAAAGGCATACTGGCACCAGTTAATAAAGTGAAAACGGTCATCGTTACGGCGCTCTTCAATCGCGCGGTTTTTCTCAAACGCGTCGTCTTCAAATCCTGCGTGCTCAACGGCCAATGAATGGTCAACGATCAGCTGAGTTGGCACGATAGGGTTTACCTTAGACGGATCACCACCTTGTTCAGCAATGGCATCACGCAAGCCTGCCAAATCAACAAAAGCCGTCTGACCCAAGATATCATGACACACCACGCGGGCAGGGTACCAAGGAAAATCTAGATCTTGCTTGCCTTCGATATGCTGTTTTAGCGCATCGGTTAGCTCTTCTGGTGGGCAACGGCGTACTAGGTTTTCACACAATACTTTTGAGCAGAACGGTAGTTTGTCATAAGCACCTGCTTCGATATTCTCAACAGCTTCGCGGGTGTCGAAGTAGTAAAGGTCAGTATCGGGAAGTGGCTTTTTGAATTCATTGTTCATTGGTTGTACTAGGGCGTTGTCCATAAGTCACCTTTGGCGGTTGGCTAATTTTAATAAATAATTAAGCGTTGATATTGGGTAAAAATTCATTCCTTTAGCAAAATCATCGTTTGCTTTTGTAGGCTTTGCTAAAGAAGCGATATTGAAATTAAAAGGGCATAGTCTATAAAAAAGATAGTGTATGACGATTAAACCTGAAAAACTCATAGCAAGGCTCAATCATCATACCTGTCTCAGCTAGCACTGCCGCTAGCTGATAGTAAGTACGTAACAATAGCTATTTAAAAGGAATCAACTCAACGAGCACTCATCTCTGGTACTGGGCGTAGATCTTCACCCGTATATTCTGCACTTGGGCGAATGATACGGTTATTGGCACGTTGCTCAAACACATGAGCTGCCCAACCAGTCAGACGTGAGCAGACAAAGATAGGTGTGAACAGTTTGGTTGGAATACCCATGAAGTGATAGGCTGACGCATGGAAAAAATCAGCATTGGCAAACAATTTTTTCTCGCGCCACATGACTTCTTCAACACGCACAGAAACAGGGTAGAGCACATCGTCACCAACATCAGCGGCCAGTTTTTTAGACCATTGTTTGATGACGACGTTACGTGGATCTGATTCGCTATAGATGGCATGACCAAAGCCCATGATTTTGTCTTTACGTGCCAGCATTGCCATCATCTCTGTCTCGGCTTCATCAGCTGAACTAAAGCCCTCAATCATATCCATCGCGGCTTCATTCGCGCCGCCATGCAATGGACCACGTAGTGAACCGATTGCACCAGTGATACAAGAATGGATATCAGATAAAGTAGACGCACAGACACGCGCAGTAAAGGTCGATGCGTTGAACTCATGCTCTGCATAGAGGATAAGCGACACGTTCATGACTTTTTCGTGTAGCTCGTTTGGCTTTTCGCCTTTAAGTAGATGCAAGAAATGACCGCCAATGGTGGCATCATCCGTGTCAGTCTCGATACGCACATTGTCATGGCTAAAGCGGTACCAGTAGTTGATGATTGAGGGGAATGCGGCCAGCATACGATCGGTTTTATCGTTTTGCTCAGCGAAATCCGTTTCGGTCTCAAGGTTGCCCAACATCGAGCAGCCAGTACGTAGCACATCCATTGGATGCGCGTTGGCTGGGATGCGCTCAAGCACGTCTTTTAATGCTTGCGGTAGGCCACGCAAGTTTTTTAGCTTGGCTTGATAATCCTCAAGCTCGCTTTGCGTAGGTAAATTACCATATAGCAGTAAATACGCGACTTCTTCAAAAATACATTTATCTGCCAATTCTGATACGTCATAGCCGCGATAGGTCAGACCAGAGCCCGATTTGCCAACGGTCGATAATGCCGTCTTGCCTGCCACTTGTCCGCGAAGTCCTGCGCCTGAAAGTTCTTTTTGTGCTGCCATGTTTACATTCCTTTTGTGGGTAGCTTTTTATATTGTTAAGTGAAAAATGCTGCTTTTTATGATTATTTATTGTCTGCGAACAGCTTATCTAAGGTTTGCTCAAACTCGTGATAGTTTAAGAAATCATAGAGCTCCATGCGTGTCTGCATGGTATCGACGACTTTTTCTTGTGTACCGTCATCTAATAGATGTTGATAAACGTTCAATGCGGCCTTATTCATTGCGCGGAAAGCGGATAGTGGGTACAGCACCATATCGACGCCCACACCATACAACTGATCAGTGGTATATAGATCGGTCTGACCAAACTCGGTCATGTTGGCGAGGACAGGAATGTCGAGTACATCGGTAAATTTACGATACATCTCGATATCAGTCAGCGCTTCTGCAAAGATCATGTCTGCACCAGCTTCTTGAAAAGCAACGGCACGTTCAACAGCAGCGTCTAAGCCCTCGACTGATAACGCATCAGTACGAGCCATCACCACAAAATCAGGATCCGTTTTGGCATCCAATGCCGCTTTTAGACGATCAACCATCTCAGAGATACTGACGATTTCTTTATTTGGGCGGTGACCACAACGCTTTTGCGCGACTTGGTCTTCGATATGCACCGCTGCCACGCCTGCCTTTTCCATTTTTCTGATGGTTTGGGCAATGTTAAACGCACCGCCAAAACCTGTATCGATATCGACAAGTAGCGGAGTATCGACGGCATCAGTGATACGGCGAGCATCTTCTAGCACATTATCAAGGCTGGTCATGCCAAGATCAGGCAAACCAAATGACGCGTTTGCCACACCGCCACCAGAGAGATACAGTGCTTGATGACCGACTTGGGTCGCCATCATCGCGGTATAGGCATTGATCGCGCCTGCAATTTGTAGTGGCTGGTTATTATCATTTTTTTGTTTAAGCGCACTGCGAAAGCGTGCACCTGCTGAGAGTGAGGTCATATGAGTATCCTTTCATGGGCTTGTATGGATAGAAAATAATCTTGTTGTTGTCACTGATTATACCCAATTATCCATGTCTGCAAAGGTTAGCTTATAGATTATTATTTATTATTTATAATAACTAATTGTAGTTAATTTAATATTATTCATAAAA
The DNA here is from genome assembly GCF_904846415.1 of Psychrobacter piscatorii. GTDB lineage: Bacteria > Pseudomonadota > Gammaproteobacteria > Pseudomonadales > Moraxellaceae > Psychrobacter > Psychrobacter piscatorii. Next base: position 122,875 of record NZ_CAJHAR010000006.1, read on the forward strand.
CAAATAGCATTATGTATTTTTTAACGTTTGGCTATAGTAAGTATTCATATTACCCAAATATTCAAATATTAAGATGTTTTATAATTTACATTTAGTTACAATTATAATAGGTGTATTACTCTTTAAATTGCCCTTTTCCCACCAAAAAGCCCTAACAGCTAAGCTATTAGGGCTTTATTTATCATGAGCTTAAAAAAGACTAAGTTTAAGCAAATAAACCTGCCAAATTGGCTAAGAACAATAAGGCAAATCCTGCCAAGAATACCAAGCCTGCGATAGACAGAGCGTTCATACCTGCTGACAGTTTTTTATGTTTCTTGACCAATGAGTAGTTTAACCAACCAAAAATAGGCGCAGAAACAAACGCGGATATCATGGCAAACTTAAGCATCGCGCCCAACTGTCCCGTGAAGAACGTAATAATCACAAGCCCGCCACCGATAGCGTATGTCGTCCAAAAAGCGATTTGCTTTTTATTGATTTCGCTTTCGCCTTTAAGCAAACGCCAGCACTCAGCATTGGCACGGCCGTAGCCGTCGGCACAAGTAATCGTGGTGCCAAACATACACATGAAGGCGACGAAGGCCACCAGCAATCGTGACCATTCACCGATGGTTGCCGTATACATATTGATTAGCTGGTTGATATAAGCACCGCCGACCAACTCAATCTCTTGCCCTGAACCATACTGGACAAACACACCAAGCGATAAGAAAAACAAGGCCAGAATCGCTGAAACGGCATAACCGACGTTGAAGTCGAGCAATCCCTGCTTGTGCGTGGTGTGATCGGCTTTGACTTTGGCAGAGGTCCACATAGAAGTAATCGCGGCAAACTCAAGCGGTGCTGGCATCCAGCCCATGAGTGCGACGATAAACCCTAAAGTTGCAAGGTTCCAAGGGGATACGGCTATAAAGTCTGCTGCCATAACTGTGGGCTTGCCAGCGGCAATCACGACCGCGGCAACGGTGGCTGCCGTCAAGGCAATCATAATCCACTTAGTCACGCCATCGAGCAATTTATAATGACCAGCTATCAAAAAGAACCAAGAGACGGCCACGATGATCATAGACAGCACCATCGTCGATAACTCAAGAGAGGCGGGTAGCATAAAGCCCAAAATCACCGCTGCAATCAGCGAGACCGCACCCGTACTGATGACCGCTGATAAGATAGAGAGGATAAAATATACCCAAAGATACACCTTTGAGCGTTTGGCATAGCCTGCAATCAAACTCTCGCCTGTGTCATAGACGTAATCGGTGGCAAAGCGAAAAAACGGATATTTAAAAACGTTGGCTAAAACAATCATAATCGCCAACTGCCAGCCATATATAGCACCAGCCTGCGTCGATGAAATCAAATGCGAGCCACCGATTGCAGCGGTCGCCATCAAAATACCTGGGCCAAAGATACGCCAACTAAAGCCTTCTTGCTGTTCAGTAACGATATCGTCAGTGGTACTTGGGTTATTGAGTGGTTGTGTGGACATGAATACCTCGAAATGGTTAAAACGGCAAATCATCACTTACCTGTGTCAGTTTGCCAGTGATCATTAGATAACCGCTTTATACATGTTTATACATGCTTTTTTATAAAACGATTAATCTTGTATCGACTTTAGCACACCAATACGATTCAGGAGAATGATTATTCTAGTTATTATTACTATTTGTTTGCATTGCCATTCTTTTTGGTTAGCATAATAATCTGATAACATCAAGTATTAATGCAGATTATTTTTGGCGTTTCTTTATAACACAATATCCACGCAATAGCTGGTCATTTAAGGACGTTACACAAATTTTTGTCGCCGGTAGGTAATGCCTCGCTCTTCATAGACCTGATAGATAGCATTCAATAACTCAGAGATACTTGGATGCACAAAATCTTTGAGAGTATGCAAATAAATAGGAGAGGTGACGTTTTCGTGTACCAAACGCTGGTAGCTGATTTGTTCTGTACGTACCGTGGTTAAGCTGGCAGGTACAAGCGTGATACCTTCGCCCGCAGCGACTAAGCCTAGAGCTACTTGCAAGTCACTCACCGTGGTAATCATAAATGGTGAGATACCGTATTGTGCAAACAAATGTAGCAACGGCTCCGTAATCGGCTCACTATGTGCAGATTTTTCATTGGTGACACGTCTGGTTTTTGTATTAGCTTCCTGCTTTGCGCCAACTGACTCCGATGTCGGCAGTGTGGTGGCAATCGGTAAATGCGTTTGATGGTACAAAATCAAGCGATTATTTGCTAAGTCTATTAATCGCTGCTCTTTTACATAAGCGAGAGGATGCGACTTTGGTAAGGCCACCACGTAGCGCTCATGCCGTAGTAATATTTGTTGAATCCAGGGATCTTGATGGGCAAAACGCCCAAAACCGATATCAATCTCACCAGATTTGAGTGCCTCCATTTGCTGGTAAGAGCTGATATCTTTGAGGTTGACCTCTATATCAGGATTGGATTGCTTGAGCATGGCGATAATTTCAGGAAGTAACCCATATAATACTGATGGCACAAAGCCGATGTTTAACGCACTACTTGGCGCTGATAAGCGCTGGGTCATACTCGTGACGGTCTCAATTTCTGTCAGTATGGTGCTTATCTTATCGTAAAAAAATTCGCCTGCTTCAGTCAGATGTAATGGCCTGTGGTAACGATCGATAAGCACGACATCCATCTCGGTCTCGAGCTGTTTAAGCAGGCGGCTCAAACTTGGCTGTGACAGTCCTGTCTTTGCTGCGGCTGCACTAAAGCTGCGTAAATTTGCGACAGCAATAAATGCATTGAGCTGTTTTAAATCCATGTTATTAAGCCTGTTATGGTATATGTTGTCCCTATACGCGCTACTTTTGATAATAATTCATCCCATTATTTAAGATGAGTCTTACAAATGTTAGCGGCCTCAAATAAATTGTGCTTGAAGATAGGGGTATGAGCAACTATATTGGGGACTAGCGATACTGTTACAGTTTAGCAATAAAAATCACAACTTCATTTTATCAGTCATTTACTGCCAGTAGCATAAACTGGCTTGGTGTTATTTTATGAACGACGAAAAAAAAGACATCGGTACTGATTTTGACGAAGAGTTGTCTCAACTCGTTCATAAAAAATCGCGTAAGCGTGCCAAAAATAATATTTACGAACGTTTTATCAGTCGAATTCAAAGCGCTGAAAATGATACCCAAAATGATAATGATGATTCAACGTCATTAAAAACGGCAAGTAAGTTACCTGCTTTTGAACCTCTAAGCGTAGAAGAGCTGCAATTATTTGAAGATGAAAATAACGATAAAGAGCCAAGATTAGAGTTAGCCGATATCGTCACAACAAACGCTACTTTTGACTTTTCAGGTCAAAATGCATCGACACAAAACAAGGTGTCAGATAAGCGAATTGATAATTATGCTGGTGTCGATAATATTTTAGAAGACCAATACTTAGACAATGACTTAAATAGTGACTTAGTTAATGAATTAAGTAAGAATAATGAGGAAAAAAAGCCATCCTCTGTCGATCTTGATCAAGCGACGCCTTTATCTAGCACAACGATTGATGACCCTTTAAATACTAAAGCCATGCCATTGGAGCAAGATCATAGGAACGATATAAAGCCACAAAAGAAAGTGACAAGTAGTAAAAAGCCTCTCATTATTGGTATGATTTTTGGTTCACTACTCATTGCTATTGTCGTACTTACCCTTATTTTTACGGGATTTTTATCGACTTCTATTTCTGATACTGCTATCAATAATGATAGTAACTTAGACGGGACAGCGCCTGCGGCTACGACCAGCACGCCAGTGGTCGGTGCCGAACCTGTAGTGAATAGTGATGACAATCCATTACCTAATGACGCCAATACGGTCGAGGAGCCGTTAGTGTCAGCACAATCGATTAATTCAGATAATAGCGAACAAAACGTGCCCGCAGCTGAAGTTGAGCCTATAGGACCTTCTCCAGCTCCAGAGAGTGAGGCTGCCATTACCTATGAGGACTTTAGGCAAGAGTCACAAACCACGTTATATCGCGAGACTAACGATTAAGGTTTTTTACAAGCCCTTTCTCACAAAAGCGCTTGTTTTATAGATAAGCCCTGAATGGCTATTACCCCGTATTACGCAAACCCGCTGCCAATGCATTGATACTACGGATTAATGGGTCTTCTACATTGAGATCGCCATATTTATTGTTATCTATCGTATCTTCATTTTGTTGTCTAGCACGCTTCAACAGCTCAATCTGTATATAGTTAATCGGGTCTAGATAAGCATCGCGCCACTGCAGAGATGCCGCAAGGTTTTGCTGGCTAGACAATAGGGCCTCTTGATCTAATAACGAGTTTAAGCCTGAGTAGGTTAGGGTATGTTCATCAATTACCGCTCCCATTATTTGCTCACGCAATGCAGCGTCTTCACATAACTGGCTATAGGCCTGTGCAATATTCATATTGGCTTTGGTAAATGCCATCTCAATATTACTGATAAATACGCTAAAAAATGGCCAGTGATTATTCATCTCTTTCATTAATGTTTCGTCAGATTTGACACTGTGCAATGCACTACCTACACCATACCAAGCAGGTAGGGTAAAGCGGGCTAACGACCAGCCAAATACCCAAGGAATTGCTCGCAATGTGGTTTTACTTGGCAAGCCTTTTTTGCGATGGGCAGGGCGCGAGCCAATATTCAATAAAGAGATCTCTTGTACTGGTGTGACCTCGGAGTAGAATTTATAAAACCCTTCAGTATGATCGGTTAGCTCTCGATAACGCTGCTCGCCAGCATCTGCTAACCGTGCAAAAAGTGCTTCATATTCTGGCAACTCAGTCGGTTGCACGACAAATCTTGTTGAGCAAGCTTTGAGTGTACCCGTGATTGCCATGGTCAGCTCAAACACAGCAGTATCCGTATTGGCATACTTGGCATAGAGCACTTCACCTTGTTCGGTCACTTTAATCTGACCATGTAGCGTGCCAGCAGGCTGTGCAGCAATAGCTTTATGCGTTGATCCGCCACCACGGCTCACAGAACCACCACGACCATGGAATAAGCGTGTTTTTATACCATATTGCTCAGCAATATTATTAATGGTTTGCTGCGCGCTATAAAGCTGCCACGCAGAGGTGATAATACCGCCGTCTTTTGATGAGTCCGAATAACCTAGCATAATCTCTTGCGTATTATCTGTATTCTGTAGTAATCCGCGATACAGTGGATTGTTTAGCACGGCGGGCAGGATTTTATCGATGTTTTTAAGATCTTCGATGGTCTCAAACAATGGTGCCACTGGCAAATCAGCAGACAGCTGGCCTTCGTTATCAATTCTGCATAAGCCAGCAAAGCGCATGAGCAGCAACACTTCTAGTAGCTGGCTAGCATTATTGGTCATTGAGATAACATAACTGCCAAAAGTAGCTTGTCCCACCAATTTGCGTAAGGTGGCGACCGAATTCATCAGTGACAATTGCTCACGCGTTTTGTCTGTCAGGTTATCAGTATAAATAAGCGGCGTACCGGGTTTTTCTAGCAAGCGCGTCAACCACTCTTGACGTTCGGTTTCACTTAGCGTTTGATAATCAGGCAGGTTGGAGGCACTGGCAAAGATATCTGCAATCACTTCGCCATGGTATGACGACTCTTGGCGGATATCGAGCGCTGCCAAATGAAAGCCGCAGGTTTTGACCAGACGAATCACATCGAGCAATAATCCATCTGCATGCGCCTTGTCGTGAGTAGTAACACTTTGACGGATAATGCGCAGATCTTCTAATAGCTCTTCTGGATTGGCATAGGCGTCTTTTTCAGCCTCGATGTCATTGCCTTTGCTTTGGATACGGCGATTGGTGGCATTGACCTTGGTGAGTATTAAAGAAAGCAATCGACGATATGGCTCGTTGCCATAGTCATCGAGGTTATAGTCAAACACACGCTGATCTAGCTCATCATAGCTTTTGATTTTGGCATATACGTCGGGAGAAACGGTGACAATAGTGTCACTATGAATCAGCTGGCGGCGCAGTTTTTTGAGTAGCACTTGATAGTGACGCAGCACAGTATCAGCATGCATCAACACGGCAAGCTCTGTGGTCTCAAAAGTCACAAAAGGATTGCCATCTCTATCGCCGCCAATCCAAGAACCAAAGCTCATAAAGGCAGGCAATGCATAGTCGGTCAGCTCCGGATAGATATCAACAATGGCTTTTTTGATATTACGATACACTTTGGGAATAGCATTGAACAAACTGGCATTAAAGTAATGCAGGCCGTTGTTAATCTCGTCATATACCAGTGGCTTGCGGGTACGCACTTCATCAGACGACCATAATAAGTCAATCGTTTGCGCAGTTTGTTCTTTGGCTTGCTCGTAGGCGAAGCTGTTTTCAGATACGTTGTTCAAAGCGTCGCTGTGGGCGAATAGACTTTGTAAGATATTCATTGTTGTACGGCGACGCGCTTCGGTAGGATGCGCCGTAAATACAGGTGTAAATTTTAGCTGATCAATCAGCTCTTGCATTTGAGCGGGCTCGATATTGCGTTCACGACATTCAAGTAATGTACGACGAAATGACCCTTCCCAGCTTTGCTCCGATTGCATACGCAGCTCATGACGTTGCTCACGCAGGTAATTCTCTTCGCTTAGATTGGCTAGGAAAAAATAGATAGAAAATCCGCGTATGACATCCTTTAAAGTTTGATTATCCAAAGAAGCAATAAAATCGATGAGCTGCTGCTTGTGGGCCTCATTAGGTTCACGGCGCTGTTGAATAAAGCCTTTACGCAGGGTCTCAATGGTCTCTATTGTCTGTTCACCAGACTGGCGAGAAATGGCATCGCCTAGCAATGAACCCAATAAGCTGGTGCGTTTACGTAGTATGTTATTATCTAAAGTCATCCTTAACCTTCTTATTAAATGAGTGAGTACAGTATTAACGAGTATAGTATTAGGGATGTCTTAGACTTTGTGTCTCTACAGGTATCCCTACCGTTTTTTGCAATTTAACATAAATGGGTAGTTATGTTTGACGCTCGAAGAAATTTTCTATCAACCGATGTTTGTCATACTATAGTGTATTTAGCGCCCCGTCTATTTTTCAAACTATGCTTAGAGCTAGATTATTTAGCTGACGTCTTAGCGTAATCTCGCAGCTTATCTATACAATCCGCCCAATCTTGCATCATTCGTATCCTAGTATCGATCTCATCGAGTCTATTGTAAGCCCCACCATGGGTGTCTTTTATTCGATGACCTAACTGTAGTTCTGTAACGATATCTGAGTAGCGTAGTTCAGGTTGTTCCATGAGCAAAGTTTTCGCCGATGCACGAAATCCATGAGCACATTGCACGTCTTTGTATCCAAGCCGGTGGAATATCTGTACCAGTGTGGCTTTACTGATATAAGCATTGCTTGAACCACGCATTGAGGCAAAGACGTACTCTTTATGGCCTGTGATGGATTGAATGTTTCGTAATCGCGCAATCACTTGCGTAGCTAATGGCACGACTAAGTGCGATACCATATCGTCGCGACCTTCGCCTTTGGTCGGGGAGAACGCCCATGTATTATTATCCCAGTCAATATCCTGCCAGCGCATCGAGCGTAGATCGATACTACGCACAAACACATAAGGTAGTAAATTCATGGCTTCTAATGTGAGCTTGCTTGCCCCTTTAAAATTGGACATATCATGTAAAAGCGTCGCAAACTGATCCGGCTTGGTAATAGCTGGCAAGTGATTGCCTGAATTGGCAGGTGCCAACTCGCCACGGGTATCAATCGCCACATTTTTATCGCATAATCCTCGTGCGACAGCGAATGAAAATACTTTTTCCGTATAAAGCCGAGTGCTGGCACCAACGAAAGTCGCTTGATTGTCGTTATGCTGGATTGCTTCACACACACTTAATATCATCTCACTGGTGATATCATTCATCCTTAAATCGCCAATATCCTGGCACATGTATCCCAAGCATAAATCCCAAAATTTGAGGGTAGAGTCACTAAATGCGGATTTTTTAAACTTATTTTGATGGCGACCTGCTGTTTTGTGGTCGCGCCATGCTTGTGCAATCTCAGAAAATGTTGCGTTTTTCAGGTGTGTGTATCTGTTGACTTGTTCCTTTTGCTGTATAGCTTTAGGGTCAGAGCCTTTAGCGACCATGTTGAGGATAGTCTCAGCTTTGTACTTCACCTCATATAAATCAATATCTTCGACTCTGCCAAGCATCATTCTAGGTCGCTTACCATCGATATGTGGATGAGAGTAGCGCAGGTAGTATTCTTTTTTACCGTTTGGATAGACACGTAGACTTAGACCCGCGATACCTGAGACACTGACCGAGTAATCCTTATCTCGACATTCAAGTTTGTTGATATCATTTATATTGTCGACAGCCATGTTCTTATCCGTAATTTTTATGAGGCAAATGCGGGTTTATGAAAGATTGATAACTTATGAAAATACCATCATATAAAGAGCCAAAGAGTATTTGGACACTAATATGGACACCGATATTTATAATGATAATATCGCAAGCCTTTTTTATAAAAGGATTTATGTGCTAATTATCCCCAAGGCTCACTTGGGGATAATTGTAGCATATTGGGGAAATAAGGAGTAGACCGTGCGCTTATTGGGTTAGGCACCGTTTTTTACTCATCATTTCGGTACATACTTGGAGAGATTTATAAGGCGAATCGTCCATTTGGTAAGCGATAGCGCGGATTTATCGTAAAAACCACGGTCGCGTACGCGCACAGAATATAAAAATTAGGGTTATAGTACTGTTCTGTGCAAATCTGGAAGTTACTGTTTTAAGGTCTAATATCAGTGCAGGCACGTAAAACGACTAAAAGCTAATTTTCTAAGTATTCGTAAAAACAAAAATCAGCAAGTCTATTGGCAAATTTAAAATAGGGCAGATAAATGATGCATAATAAGATAAACTGCCTCGCGAGCGCTAATGGCGTTCAATATCTGTCAAAATGCGTGAGCAGCGACCAGATAAACTGTGAAAGAAAACTTATAAAAAACTATTGATATAAGGCACATCGTTATGGAACAAAGAAGCAACTCTATGGAAAAAAGCCAAGACGCTGTAGAGCACAGACCTGTGTTTATGCCTAGAGTCAACAGTGACAACCTAGTAAAAACAGACATGGTCAGATTTGAACGGCATGTGGGGTTTGCTACCAGACAAAAGAAAAAATCTATCAATGATATGCATCAAGTTATTCGCAAAAAATATGGCTTTAATCATGTTTTGGAATTATCCAGTAAATCTGGCAATAAGTTGAGTTTCCCGCTGAGTCCATTCAGTTTAAAGATCACTGATGAGCATGACGGCAATCAATACAGTGTCGAAAATGCTTTTCAATCCAGTATGGTCTTTGAGGACGGTGGCCCTTACATTGACCTACTGACAGCGCCGCCAAGACAAGCTAGAAAGGACGAGCGATTAATGACCTCGGGTGAGCTCATCGGCTACAATTATTTTGGTATGGAGTGGGGCACGGAGCCGTTGACTGTATTTTATGATTGGCTATATGTGAATGCCCTAAAGCAAAACCCTCAGCTACATGAGGAAGTGATGCAATATCAAGCCTTTACCGATATTACCTTCAATCCCAAAAAGTCTATTCATAGTGCAGCTTATGCACTGGCGTTATTTGTGGCGCTCAATAAACGTGAGATGCTCGATAATGTTGAAGATCCAATGACATTTTATGATTTATGTAGTGAGTTTAAAATCAGTAATACTGAGCATCTTTTGGAAGAAGGTTGGATTTAATAAATGCGCAACGAGAAACATGAGAAACTATAGGCTATTGATCGTCTCTCTTATTTTATTTGCCTTCACGTCATATTACTTAATAGCCAGACTCATTGTCTCGACAATGAGTCTTTAACCATCGTTTATCCATTTATCTAAGAGTGAACTATTAGACTCCGTACTTATGAGCAGGTTTTTTCTTTATCCCAAATTTCACATTTGCTAATAATAACCCTGACAATATCAATATCATTGCCAGCACCTTCCACCACGTCACGACTTCCCCTGTAAGCACTACGGACGTTGTCATACCGAATATGGGTATGAGTAGTGCAAATGGCATCACCTTAGAAGCGGTGTTTTTGCTGAGCAGATGCGACCACAGTCCAAAGCCTACTAAGGTTGAGATATATACGATAAATCCTAGTGACAGCCACGACTTTATCGATGCCTCAGTAACGGTTGCCAGCCGCCATGCATCGGTCTCCAACATAAGCGAAGATAACGTCAAAAACACACAAGCGATCAGACCGCCCCACGCGACCAATGCGAGCGCAGACAAGGCAGAGGCTTTATTTTCTTTAGTATTGGAAGAAACAGTCTCAGAGGAAATGGCTGGCACGCTTGTGTTTTGTTGTGCCGCTTTTAAGGTTGCCTGTGCTGAGGCCTGCTTGGAGGCAATATTACCAAAGCTCCAGCCCACTGCAGCAATCAAGATGCAGACAAATCCAGCCACAGGCATATCTCCGCCGAGATTTAGTGCAATCACGCTAAGGCCTAATACTCCGACCAACATGCCGATGATTTGCATGCGACTGACTGCTTCGCCCAAGATAAAGTACGCCAACAACACAGTGATAAAAATCTGCATTTGTAGCAACAACGCCGTCAAACCCGGTGACGCACCTAGATGCATGGCCGTAAATACAAAGGCATATTGCATGACAAAGGTACCGATAGCATAGATGAGTAAGGTACGGTTAAATGTAGGTGGCTTAAGAAACAAAACCAAAGGGACGGCGGTAAAGAAAAAGCGTAGAGCAGTGAGCATTAGTGGCGGGAAGCTCTCTAATCCCCATGCAATAAAGGTGAAATTCACACCCCAGATAAAGGTAACCAGTACAGCCAGTGCAGTGTATATAGGGTTCATGTGATCGTCCGTGTTTAATATTTACTCTTAACACTCTTGTTATAGTTGGAAGCTATACTTCACCTTTTGCCATATACTCTTCAAAAGAGAGGCGAATATGCGCGCCGACACTACGAAATGGATCAGGTGGTATCCAGCTCGGCACTGAATGGTTAAGGATAAAATCCAGCTCTGGACTTTGTTTGCCGTAGATGTACTCCGCCATATAATGACCTAAATAAGTGCCTTTTGCCACCCCAACACCATTCATGCCAGCAATGACGTATACGTTAGGCTTATGCTCCGTAAAGACAGGTTGATGATTCATCGTGACACAGATCATACCGCCCGATGTATACTCAAATGGTACGTTTGGCAGTTGCGGAAAACGCGCTAAATAAGACTGACGATGCTTAACTTTTACCTTGTCGAGTGATGCTCCAGTGCTAGATAGGGTAGGCTGATAGGTTAAGGTATTGCGGATAAATATTCGCCGATCTGATGTAAATCTCACCGTCGTGCCAGCTGGATGCGCAGAAGTAAGTCCCCAAGGTGCTATATTTTCAGTAGTCTTATTTTCAGCAGCTTTATCTTTAAAACACTGCATTTCGTTCTCATTCAGCGGGCGAGTCAGACTGGCATAGGTGAATATTGGCGTTATTTGATTGGAAGCCACACCAAATTTTTCTGTAAATGCATTTGTGGCTAAGACGATAGTGTCAGCACTGAGTCGCGCTTTTGGGGTTTGGATGACTTTATTGGCCAAGTTTATTTCTTGGACTGGCGTATTCTCGAACAAGGTCACATTAGCGGGTAGCGCACTGGCGACGGAGATTGCTAAGGCTGCTGGATTAACCAATATATTACCCGGTGTATAAACTGCGCGCTTGTAGTAATGCGTACCCAACTTCTTTGCTAGGGCATCACCATTTAGTATCTCGTACGGTTCTCCGATGGCCTCTAACGTTTTTACAAAGTCACTCAAACCAGAGAAGTGCTTTTCCTCATGAGCGGCCAAATACTTACCAGCCTGATGCCAACAAACCTCTAATCCTTGCTGCTCCTGAATACGCTGTAATCGCTGAATAGCAAAGGTATTCAAGTCGCGAGCCTTCGTGTTTGCCTGTGCATCAGGCTCTGTAGGATCTAGATTGTGAGGTATATCAATAATAAATCCTGCATTACGCCCAGACGCACCTTGACCCACTTCTAGCGCATCAACAAGGGCAATGCGCGCCTCTGGACGGAGTTCAGCTAATCGGCCAGCGGTCGCGAGACCTGAGAATCCTGCACCAATGATGATGACGTTAAAGTGCGCGTCTGTCTCAGCATGTTGCACGGGCATAGGACGCGTAAAAGATACAGACTCAAACCAACCAATCTAGGTACGAGCTTAGCTCACAATGATAAGGCGATTCTCAATTCTCAATCATCGGTTTTTCATCTTCGGAGTTTTTCATACTATGCCTTTCAATCATTAAACGCTTTTATCATGATGTTTGCACATTGTTCAGGCGCTTCCATTGGCAGCAGATGCCCATTATCTGACAGTTCAATGATTCGTGCACTAGGGACGAGATTCTGCCAAACTTTACGCACCTCATCGCTGATAAACATAGAAGGTTTGCCAACGATAATAGTGTAAGGCAAACCAATAGTATTAAGGTCTTTTAAGGCATCATTGACAAAAGGGGTATCGAAATAGCTTGCTAATTCTTGCTCAGGAGCGAAAATCAAACTATATTGCCCTTGCTCATTTTGGACAAGACTATTTTTTGCAAAGACATAAAGATTGCCATCATCAATACGCTTAAAAGCACGATGCGCTCGCAGATAGTCATAGTAGGATTCAATGCTTTCCCACTGTGCTTGCTTGGCTTGTGTGCTTGTAAAAGGCTCTTGAGTTATCTTTAAATCGTCAGGTGCCGAGTTCATCATGAGCATCTGCGATTTGGTAAAAGTAACGGGCTCTATCAAATACAGTTGTGAAAATAGCTCTGGACGTTTGGCCGCGGCAATGGCGGTGGCAGTCGCGCCTTGAGAATGTCCAATACCTACAATAGGCTTATCCTGTGTCCTCTCTAAAAAATCAATCAATATATCAGCATCTTGCTCGCGAGTCAGCTTTTTGACGGATGGTAGATCGTACCAATAGCCACGCATGGCAAGACTGTTGATAGTAAATTGCTCACTGAGCTTGGTGAGTAGCGGCAAATAGACACCAGCCGTAAAACCATTGCCGCCATAAAAATGCGCAGGAGATAACGGGGCGTTTTTATCATTATTAACCAAAGCAGATAAGTCATAATAGCGGGCTTTTTTATTACCTAGGGTCATTGCCCGTTCGAATGCTTGCATAGTATTGGCCTTATTATTTGTTAACTATCAAAATTTCATCAATGATCAAAAACATGTTAAGTAAAAAATTTGTCATTATTTTCACTACTGCATATCAAATATCAAACAGGTGGTGGTGGCATGGGCGTATAGTTTGCCATCAGGACCAACAATGCGTCCCTCAGCCGTTGCGGTTTGTCTCCCGACATGGATGATATTAGCCTCAGCACGTACTAGCGGAATGGCTTTGGTCAACGCTCGAATCATATTTACTTTAATCTCGAGTGTGGTATAGCCTTTGCCGGCGGGCAAGGTTGAGTGAATGGCGCAGCCGACAGCAGAGTCAAGGATGGTACAAAACCACCCACCATGTACGCTACCTAGTGGATTGTAATGTTGCTGACCGGGTCGACCTTGAAAGATGGATTTACCGCCTTCTATGTGGATAGGAATAAAATCAAGCGTTTCACCAATCGGTGGTGAGGGCAACTCTCCCGCAAACATGGCATCAAAAAATGATTGGCCACTCATGCTAGCCAGTTGAGCAGGCGAGGTTATCCCTATAGAGCCTAATGTAGCGCGTATACGCACATCATCAGCTTCCCAATTAGCCAGCGTATTATTAATATCTGTTTTCGTAACATCCATTTTACAGTCCTTGTGTATGGGTTGTTTATACATTCTATTTGGTTGGCGCAACTTGTAGACGCCGCGCAGATTTCTTTGCAGAGGAGTAATATAAGATAATATAGTTACTACTAAAAAGATAGTAACTATTAAAAATAACTCTTGAAAATACAGTTACTATGTATATTTACTATTGTACTTTCATTATTTCTAATAGAATTGCTGGCAAGTAGCATAAAATTTGAGGCCATTTATGCCAATATATTCGCGTGAGAATGGCAACTGGTGGTAAGTACGTATCGCTAAAAGAATTCTTTAATACAACAGAGCGTACGGGTGATTCAAAGGCGAGTTAAGCACGATTTTTTTTGCCAAATAACACGAGCACAAGCAATGTCTTATGAAAAAGAGTTGATTTTGCAAAAGAAGGATTGAAAAATCATCAAGAAATGATAACGCTTAAAATCTATAGAAAACGCTTATTTAAATTTTTTCTGAATGGCACGTTTACCAATCTCAACGCCAGTCACTTTGTCAATGACGACAGGTTGGATTTCCTCACTTGTCTCAGAATCTACAAAAATAGCCCTTTTATCATAGTCTGAACAAGGACTGTGAGTAAGACCCCATTCCCTTAACATGAATAGTATCGGTAGTATATCTTGACCTGCCTCCGTTAATAGATACTCTTCGCGCGGCGGCTGTGTCGAGTAGCGGTGTTTTGTCAATACACCTTCTTTGACTAGAGTGGTTAGACGTTTGGTCAACACCGACGGTGCAATGCCTAGACTGTTATGAAATTCATCAAATCGTGTCAGTCCCATATGAGCATCGCGTAAGATCAGTAAGCACCAAGGATCGCCAAACACCGAAAGGTTGTGAGCGATAGGGCAAGCAATAAGGCTGGGGCGATCTAAAGACACTTTAGCCATAAATATCAACGTTAGTTTCTGATTTATAGATGATTATACCTTAAATGGTCATAACTTTAGAGACCGTCTTAATGTGTTTGAATGGCTTATTTTTTCTTAGAATTTTCTTGGTGCTTTGCTACCCAAGTAAATACTATTTGAGCTTCAAAGCATCAATGACGGCTCGTAGCGCAGGTGACACATTGTGATGCGGATAATATAAATGAAAGCCGCTGAAGGTATGACTGAACTCTCTCAATATATGAATAAGCTTGCCGTTTTTTAGCTCATCTTTAATCATATCGATGGGCACATAACCAATGCCCAGTCCTCGTTTTGCGGCATCAATCACTGAGTAATCAGTCGAGAATACCCATTGTCCTTGCGTCTTTAATTTGTAAGGCTGCCCATCAACCATAAAGTCCCAGTGATACATACCGCCACCCATGAATCGATAGCCCAAGCAGTTGTGATCGTTCAACTCTACAGGTGTTTTGGGAAAGCCAAACTCAAGGAAATAATCTGGCGAACCGACCACAGCAATCTCCTCATCATAGTCGATACGCACCGATATCATACCTTCAGTAACCAGACTACCAAAGCGAACCCCTGCATCAAATTGTGTGCTGATAATATCTGACAAAGCAGTATCGCTGATCAACTCGAGTTCAATATCAGGATATAGCTGTTTGAATTTGGCCAGCTTTGGTAACAGCACTTTATCAATAGCATACTGACCAGCACTGATGCGTACCAACCCCGCAGGCGTTTCGCGCAAATACTTGAGTCCATCTAACTTCTCATCTAATAAACTAAAACTCTGCTCAGCGGTCACAAACAACGCTTCGCCTGCATGTGTCAAAGACAAGCTACGTGTGGTTCTCGTGAATAACTGTAGACCTAAGCGCTGCTCTAATAACTTAATAGAGCGGCTCAGTGCGGATTGTGATATCCCAAGTTTGACAGCAGCCTTAGTAAAACTACTCTCTTGAGCAACCAATAAGAAAGCATGCAGCTCATTATAATTCTCTTGTTGTCGCATATTCAGAACCTGAGTGAATAAATAAAAGTTAAAAAATGGGTATTATCACTAGAAACGTAGAAGTATAAGATTATCTCATGACTTTAGAGAATATATTATAAACAATTTTGTCTTGTTTATAACACGGCTATTTCTACTCACACATTATGAATAATCATCAGATAAGTGATGATTTACTATCAAAAAGGACGACCAATGACCTTACCATCAATGATCAAAAAGCTTAGCCTGGGAATACTGCTCAGCTCAACTATACTTGGAGCGAACAATATGGCACAAGCCGCCACATCTACCGTCCCACTCGTACAAAAATGGGATAAAACGTTTGCTAAAAGTGATAGCGTCACACATCAAAAAGTAACATTCAAAAACCGTTATGGCATCACGCTTGCCGCAGATCTTTATATACCAAAATCCTATAACGGCAAAAAGCTAGCAGCATTAGCTGTTGGCGGGCCTTTTGGCGCTGTGAAAGAACAATCATCAGGCTTATATGCGCAAAAGATGGCAGAACAGGGCTTTGTCGCTATAGCTTTTGATCCTTCTTATACGGGTGAAAGCAGCGGTACGCCTAGAAATGTCGCGTCCCCAGATATCAATACGGAAGACTTTAGTGCAGCGATAGATTACTTAGGGTTACGTCCTGAGGTCGATAGAAATCGTATTGGCGCTATTGGTATCTGTGGTTGGGGCGGCATGGGTTTAAATGCCGCTGCGATGGATACGCGAATCAAAGCGGTCGCCACGACCAGTATGTACGATATGAGTCGTGCGATGGGGCATGGGGTAGGTGACGGTGATGATCGCTATGATGCGGGCGATCGTCAAGCAGTATTGAAACATCTCAATCAACAACGCTGGATAGACGCAGAGAAAGGGCAGCCTGCGACGGCCAACCATGATCTCTATGTAGACGATAACGGCAAAGTGACCACGGCAGATCGTATTTTGCCCGAAACGTTAGATAGTAACCCAAACCCTGTACAAAAAGAGTTTTTCGATTACTACCGTACGGATCGGGGTTTTCATAAAAATGCAGTGAACTCAAGCGGCGCATGGACGGCGACGACGCCTTTATCATTCATGAATATGCCACTGCTGAGCTATATTGACGAGATATCTCCGCGTCCTATCTTGATCATTGCTGGCGAGGATGCTCACTCGCTTTATTTTAGTAAAGATGCTTATCAAAAAGCCAAACAACCAAAAGAACTGCTCATTTTACCAAATACGAACCATGTCGATTTATACGACCGCATGGATAAAATCCCTTTTGACAAATTGACAGACTTTTTTAATAAAAACTTGAAATAAAAAAAGAGGGTAGTGAGTTATAAAAACAACCGGCTACGTGATGGCCGGTTTTTCGTTTAGTTTAAAACCCATTTTTTAATAGATTCTCAATACAATATCGAGAGTGTGTATGTTGAACACCAAAGAAAAAGAAAAAAATATAGAACAGCCCGCCTATTGGAGTGGGGTTTTTGCCATGACATTGTGCGTTTTTGCATTAATTGCCTCAGAGTTCATGCCTGTGAGTCTACTCACGCCGATAGCAGTAGATCTCAGCATCAGTGAAGGGATGGTAGGTCAAGGTATTGCCATTTCAGGTGCATTTGCGGTTATCACAAGTTTGACGATCTCTCGTGTGGTAGGCAATATGAATCGTAAAACGCTATTGTTGCTTTTAACTGCCATGATGGCGGTATCAGGCGTCATTGTAGCACTGGCGCAAAATTATATGATTTATATGATTGGAAGGGCACTGATTGGAGTAGTTATCGGTGGATTTTGGTCAATGTCAGCAGCAATGGCGATGCGATTAGTGCCACCCTCAGATGTGCCGCGGGCCATGGCTATTTTTAACAGTGGCAATGCATTAGCAATGGTCATTGCAGCACCTTTAGGAAGTTATCTTGGGTCAATCATTGGTTGGCGCGGTGCCTTTTTTTGTCTAGTTCCTGTGGCTCTATTGGCTCTTATTTGGCAGTGGATCAGTTTACCTGTTATGCAAGTCACTACAGATAAAACTGACAAAGCTACCTCTATCTTAGGATTGCTGCGTAATCCTATCGTCATGATTGGTATGTTGGCCGTTAGTTTGTTTTTTATGGGACAGTTCTCACTTTTTACTTATGTAAGACCATTTTTAGAAACCATCACTCAAGTTAATATCTCTACTTTGTCACTTGTTTTGCTTGGGATTGGCGTGATGGGTTTTATTGGCACGTGTGTGATTACCATTTTCTTAGAGCGGCGTTTTTATACAACTTTGATTGTAATTCCTATTCTTATGGCAGCAATTGCAGCGACGTTGATATTTTTTGGTACATCGACCATGGTTGTGGCAGTGTTACTTGGTCTTTGGGGGTTTTTAGCAACAGCAGCCCCTGTTGGTTGGTGGAGCTGGCTTGCTCGCACATTGCCAGAACAGGCTGAAGTAGGGGGTGGCTTGATGGTCGCTGTGGTGCAACTGGCTATTGCATTAGGTTCGACAGTAGGTGGTATTTTGTTTGATCATAGCGGTTATCAGGCAACGTTTGTATTTAGCGCTGTTATCTTAGTGATTTCCGCGTTCTTAACATCGCGTTTGACCGCGCAGTAATTACTTTAGGGGAGTTTAACAGATGAATATGAGCAACCGCATGATCATTATGATGGCTGTTGGTATCTTGCCAGCATTGAGTGCTTGTGCTGACGATCAAAATGGCACATCAAACTCGTCCATTGTGCATGAAAGTTTGACGCAAAAAACAAGCTCTAATAATACAGAGCAACCGATATCAGAAAAGGAGCAAGTGAATATGTGGATGACAATTAATGGAAATCGTTTTGAAGTGTTGGCTGAAGACAACGCGACTGCGCATGCTTTTTCGGCACAATTACCCTTGACGTTAAATATGGAGGATTTGCACAGTAATGAGAAGCACGCTCAGCTACCAAATGCACTGCCAACGAATGCCAGTCGCGCAAATACTATTAATAATGGTGATGTCATGTTGTATGGCTCATCAACGTTAGTAGTGTTTTATAAGAGTTTCTCTTCATCCTATTCTTATACGCGTATTGGTAGATTGAGTCAGCCTGATAAGTTAGCTGATATACTGGGACAAGGTAATGTGCAAATTAAATTTAGTCGTGAACAACACTGACGTCTGCTAGGTTAGTGCTCCGTATCCCCATAAGAAACACATGATGGGTGATTGTTTTACTAATCAGCGGCTATGGCGATTGAGAATGACATGTAGAATAAACCTTCAGTCTGTGTCATGAACTTATAAGAACATCAATCGAATTTAACTTATGCGTACCTAAATTTAGGTTCACGATTTAAAAGAGTTAATTTTCTATTAAAAACAATGACCTATAGTTAATATAAAAATAATTGGTTCATGAACCTTGGTATGTGACATAGCCTGAGTACAACAACTTTAATTTAAACTATTAGGAGTCTCAACTGAGACACTGAATTACGCTAAAAAATCAAGATGATCGTTCATTCATTCTCCTAGCTTTTTTATTTAAGGGGGTTTTTCATTACAAAATGAGAAAACCAGCCATACTGAAAAAGCAGTAATGTTAGCATGGTTTTTATAGATTTCCTCTTGGTTAAAGTGACTCTATCATCATTGATATCAATAGATTATAGTTCTGATTCTCCAGTAAACACTTAAAGTAATTGTTTGAGTTTTTCATACATGGCAAAACACTTTAAATGCTTCGCTTGTGTACACCATACTTTCTTAACCAGTGACGTTTTAAGCTGATTTTCCTGCTAGTCAAATTTAGTGCCGAACAATATTGAATGACGTTTGAGGCACGAGGGCTTCGCTTTTGATATGAAGATATCTTGTACTTTTTGGAACTGACTGTCTAAAGCAACACCATTTGAACGAATAATATTGCCTATTAAAAATCCTCTGTCATAAATATAGACAATGCCTTTATCTTTGTCCCAATAGCTCACTCCTTCAGGCAATATAGGCGTAGAAAACACGCCATCACTTGACTCTATTAACAAACAACCCTCTATTACAACCAATCGTCCACCGACCCCCATATCTAACTGGGGTTCCTCAGGGTCAAAAGGGTATGTAAATATATCTGCATATGTTGGTGTTAATATATTCGAGGTATCCTCTATTTCAATCTTCAGAATTTTATTCTCACTAGCGGTATGATTCATCGTATTTTTTGAAGGTGTCATACAACCTGATATTAAGATTGCTAAAAATATGATTAAGTATTTTTTAAGCTTATGGCTGTCCTTATACACTGTATTCATCTGAAATATCATCCTTAAATTTATTAGCATATGTTTACTAAATCAGCCTAAACCCTTGTATATAATCAGGACATCATCCGAATTATAAAGAGGTACAACGCCGTGAAAAATCGTAACCAATACGTCTATAAAAAGCCTGCAATTAAATTCAGCGTCGGTACGCTTGCTTTAGGCAGTTTACTGGCAATTGCTGGTTGTAATAATAGTTTGGTTGATACTCAACCGATAAAACAGGTAGCTGAAAAACCTATAGTCAGCAAGACTGAGAACCCTTCAAACCCAAAGACTGATAAGAACTATATCGCTGCTGACGACTCTGCTTCAACGCCTGAAGGTATCAAGCAAGTCGTTAATGCCAACAATCAATTCGCCATTGAGCTATATCAGCAAATAAATAAGCAAGCTAAACAAGCAGAGAACAATGTATTTTTCTCGCCTTACAGCTTGTCTACGGCGATGGCCATGCTTTATGCTGCAGCAGAGGGTGAAACAAAGCAGCAAATCCAAAAGACCTTTCACTATCCAGCACCAGCTATCCTCAATCCCAATAGTGCAGCACTCTACAATCAATTCAATAAGCCTAATCCAAACTATGACTTAAGCACAGTTAATGACTTATGGATGCGTCAAGGCCTAAGTCCCAATCAAACCTATTTGGATACCGTAAAACGCTACTATGGTGGTCAAGTCACCAATCTTGATTTTGCGAGCCGTCCCGAGCCATCACGTCAGACCATCAATAAAACCATCGCTAATTATACCAAGCAGATGATTCCTGAACTACTGCCAGAAGGGAGTATCAAGTCATCTACCGCTGCTGTATTAACCAATGCTGTTTATTTTAAAAGCCAATGGGCACAACCTCTAGGTCTACGAGGTAGTACTCAACCCTTTTATAACCTCAATGGCACAATCACCGATACGAATTTTATGTATAGCATAGAAAACTCTAATTACACGGAAGATGAGCAAGTACAAGTGGTAGAGCTGCCTTATAAAAGCGATGACCTGTCGATGCTGATCATCTTGCCAAAATCAAAAGAAGCCGCTGCTATGCAGGCATTGGTTAAGAATTTAAGTGCCGATCAAATTGGTCAGTGGACTCACAATATGAAAATAAAAGCAGTCGACCTGCAGCTGCCTAAGTTTAAAATGGAACAAGATTATAAAATGGATGGGCTACTGGCTGAAATGGGAATGCCAATCGCTTTTGATAGTCGCGCTGACTTTAGCTTATTCAATGACGAGCAGTCATTAGCGGTAGATTCTATTATTCATAAAGCGGTGGTTGAGGTTGATGAAAAAGGTACGGTGGCAGCCGCTGCTACAAGTATAGTGCCAGTAGTCGTTTCAGCTAGTTATGACGTTGAGTTTAATGCCAATCGTCCATTTATATTTATGATTAAAGACAATAAAACCGATGCGATATTGTTCTTAGGGCAAGTGAATAAGCTATAGCTTAAGGATGCAAGAAATGATGACCATAAAAATGATGCTGATACCCTTAGCAATACTACTGGCTGCTTGCCAAAGTACCTCATTGTCACGACCTGACTTGAGCCGAACCATTAAGGTAGAGCAACACTCAGAGCCGCTAATACATTACCGTACATCAGGTAATGAGAGTTTATTTTATACCTATCCCTTTGAGTTCTCTGACCTTGATAAGATTGATGTTATGGACGAGGTGAACGTACGACTCGCCTATGAGGAGGGCTGTGTCTATCTCCATTATGGGCCGTATAAAACCATTCCTGTTCTACCGAATGGTCAAGCAAGCTGGGATGACAAAAATAAAACGCTCAAATATTTTAATGTCGTTTATGAGGTGGGCGACATCATAGAAAGCGGTGGCTATAAACTTAGGCCGTCAGATCGGGAACGATATGCCAAAGAAGGCTTTGCTAATCAAGCCTCAAGTCGCTGTGATGTCAAAGAGATGATGATGTTATCGGGTTTACCGCGTGGTCAGGCGGCTAGAAAAACTCTATAAAAGTTCTGATAATACTAAGCAACGAGACCAATGAATGAATAATTTAAAATTAAAAAACGGCTTATCATTAACCGCTCTTGGAGTTTTTATAATTCCGATTTTATTTGGTTGTACTAACTTAAAACCTTCTCAAGTAACACCAACACAAGAAAGAACTGCCATTATCAATGAAAGTCCCTCAGATTCTCCAAAACGAGACTCTAATAAACCCCTGTCCGACATATTTAGTTATCTATCTACGGGCGGTCAAATGCCAGGTATCGTAAGTGGCAAATTTATTATTAAAGATAATTGTCTTATGTTGCAAGTCGCCAAAGATAAATATATGACGCCCTTATTTCCTCCGGATGATGTCGTTTATTTAGAAGAGGAAAAAACTATTGTACTGAAAGGCATCAAAATTAAATTGGGTGAGAAGATATTTACTGGGGGCAGAATCACACCAACGACAAATCTTGAGTTTGCGACTCAAGGAGATGCCGCTTGTCTGACCAAAATAGGCATGGCTATCGATGCCGATATAATGGAAGTCTCTGAAGAGATTAAAAGGAAGTTGGATACCTACTAAAAAAATAGGTGAAGAAACTGTTTTCCCTGCTTACATTCAAAATATGAGTTTTCTGCCAAAACCGGAGCACACAGATGAGAAAAGCATTTTTTATTTTAACGGGCCTAGTGATAGTCGGTTGTACGACAACCCCTGTAGCAACCATACCTGAACCAATGGCAGCGATAAAACCTATTCCAGAACTCGTAGAGCCTGAGCAAAAAACCAGTATTTTTTATTACTATGTTGATCCAGTTAATCAGGCTCAAGCTGCCGCAATAGTAAGGGGTAATTTCGTATGGAGAGATCACTGTCTTTATTTAATAGGCAGTGATCGTAAATTTACTACCGCGATGTTCCCCGAATTTCCAAAAGGTATCGTGAAATGGGATGAAGCCACCAAAACACTAAATCTTAATGGTCGGGTTTTTAAAATAGGCGATTATATAAAGACGAATGGCGCGTACTGGCCTTATCACCCTAATACGCCAGGAGGTGCTGAGTTTGAAAAACAGGGCGATAAAAAATGCTTAACGCCCTATGTTGCACTGATAGGCACTTTTTTCGATTAAAAATATTTCTATACCTATATATCTTACCAATATTAAATTCAACGACCTAATAAGCAAAACTATGAAATTACTGAATAGCATGTTCATTTATCCATTTATGATTTCAGGGTTATCTTTCGGGCTGTCTGTATCCGCTATAGCAGCTGATTATATAACAGAAGAGTCAACTGAACAGCTAGAAGACAATTACACTCAGCAACAGCTTGCCAAGCTATATTTAGAGAATTTAGACTTGCCCGAAGATAGTAGGAAACCGTATGAATGGTTTGCCATTCGAGGATATGCTCCTGCTCAATTCATGCTAGGTGTCCAAGCTTATGATCCTGTAAACAAGATCAAATGGTATCAGATAGCTGCTGATAACGGGCATACCTCTGCAATAGCCAATCTTGCCTATATCTATTATGCGGGTAAGTATGGCGTACCTCAGGATTACACCAAGGCTTTTAAATTATATAAAAAATTAGCCGATACTGATGACATGCAGGCTCAGTATCAACTTGCAGAGATGTACTATCATGGTGCAGGTACGCCTCAAAGCTACAGTCAGGCTTTTACCTATTATCAGAAGGCCGCTGATAATAAAAAGATGGAGGCTAAATACACAAAAATGTATGCTGAATATAGCTTAGGGCTTATGTATTATGGCGGTTTAGGTGTCGCCCAAGATTATGAAAAGGCCTTTGATATTTTTGAAAATCTTGTTGCTCAAGGCAATACTAATGCTGAGTATAACTTGGGAGTGATGTATGATCGCGGCTTAGGGGTTATTCAGAATAAGATGAAAGCAAAAGAATGGTTTGAGATAGCGGCTAGTCGGGAGAGTTATACCGGTCTTGGAAAGACACATGCCGAATACCGTCTAGGGAAAATGTACTTTGAGGGAATAGATGTTGTACAAGACTATGATGCAGCCTTAAGCTGGTTCAAAAAAGCGGCGAGTAATAGTTACTTCTTGGGTCGTGGAGAGATGAGTAAAGGGCATTTACTGACACAATATCAGTTGGGTGATATGTATTATAACGGGATTGGCGTCACTCAGGATTATACTCAAGCTTTTAGGTGGTATGAACAAGCGGCCAGAAATAGATATCGTAATACGGTTGATGGGTCATGGAGCAAAGGTAGTGAACGCGCTCAGTATCTTATAGCACTGATGTATTATAAGGGCTTAGGTGTTAATAAAGACAAAGCCATGGCAAAAGAGTGGTTAGAAGTATCTTGCGATAACGATTACCAAGCGAGTTGTGATTATCTTCAGAAACTCTCTAAATAAGGAATTTAGTTTTTAAAGATGATGGGTTTTAGGTTATTGAGATAACATCAGTGTACTCTACCGTATCCCTATTAAGCCGATTAAGCGCTTTTTAACTCAATGCCTAACATCCATTACTAGTCTTGTTAAAGCTATCTCATCTTGCTGGATAGACCATTTTTATCTTATAGTAAATGTATATCGTTCTTTATCGTATGAAGCGGCATAGGGCATTGCATCTCTAGAATAGGTCTTCTTATCCTGATCAGTATAGTCGATAGATATTGAATCTTCATAGCTTGTATATTGGATAGCGTAGCGATAGGATGAGTTGGGCGGCAAATCTCCGATTAAGTCCACTCTCTTGGAGCTGGTATATTTGACGCGTACGTCAGATATGAGATAAGCGCTTTCGTTATTTATGATAATTTTGCCTTTATCCTTCTCAAAATATGAGCAAGATATTAAAAGCATGCTCATCAATCCTATTAGAACATTCTTATTAAAAACCATATTTCTCTCACTTTTACGATTGACTAATACCACTACAAGTTTATTAGAAATCGTGCAAAATCAGTAATGTATCTCTCCGCTAATCACTTTTAGGCATTCTTAAGTTCAGTACAGCACGCTTACCAAACTACACTAAACGATTGTATAGAGATGATACTAGAATGGCATCATCTTAACTCTACATTATTAGTGAAGCAGATATGAAGAATAACCAGTATTGTTATCTTAACCCCAGTTCGGGATAAGGGCTCAAAAAAAAGATAAAAAAAGAAGTCCGAAGTTGCTAAAGTGAGTTTACCAAGACAAACTTCACAACAAGGACTTCTTACATGGACAACCTAACCGAACTATAC
>NZ_CAJHAR010000007.1 GCF_904846415.1 Psychrobacter piscatorii
GAACTTCTTTGCCAAGATTAAGCAGTATCGTGCGATTGCCACTCGCTATGATAAGTTAGCCAGTCATTTCCTTAGTGCCATTCACTTAGTTTCTTGTGTCGTTTGGCTTAATTGATGACACGCCCTAAATCATCAGCATCTACCATGAATTGACCAGCTTTAATACCAACGTATGATTGGCCAGCACCATAAGAAATGGCTGCTTGTGCGCTCATGGTCATTACTGAGCCTGCGATTACTGCAAGTAACGCTTTTTGTAGATTTTTCATAAACTATTCTCAACCTTGGATTCAATAAACAAATAATTTGTTGAATATCAAATACTACTCAACTATTTTCTACTTGTTATTAGTAGTGGCGGTATCATACCAAATTATTTACCAAAGTAAACATGTGTTGCAAAAATATTTTACAGGCATAAAAAAACGACCATATGAAATGGTCGTTTTTTCGTTTTTGACTATAGGTATGAGTACGCTATATTATCTTAGAACTTTAAGTTAGCGCCTACAGTAAGCAGCTTAGTGTCTGCATCACTATCCATCATGGCATATTCTGTTTCGACATTGAAGTTAGGATTCACCGCATAACCAAGACCGATACCACCAGCAATACCAGTATCACTCACTGAATCGCTGCTACCGTTATCAAAATCAGCTTCTAGCTCTGTTTTAGCGATACCAAGTTTACCTTTGGCATATAGTGCAGTATTTGGGAACATATAACGGTAAGTACCGTACGCGCCATAAGTTTTGGTATCATAGTCGCCAGCATTGTTATCTAGGTCAGCATCATCTGAACCAACATATTCAACTTCCATACCAAAGTTAGGATCGAAGTTATAACCAGCATACACACCATAAGCAGTTGGATCGTCGCCACTTACATCATTGTCAAATTGACCAATTTTAGCACCAACATACGGTTGACCTGTGTAACCGTTACCATAGTTAACGGCAGCTTGTGCACCTACAGTAAGTAAAGAACCAGTTGCTAGTGCAAGTATAGTTTTTTGTAGAGTTTTCATTATTAGCTCCTTCAAGTAAATTTGGACAAACAAGTTATTTAGTTGTATTGACCATTTGGCCCTATCGCCTTGTTTGCTAACGATGAGTACATAGTAACAAACTATTTCAGACACTCTGTCAGTGTTTAATGGTATGAGAGTTAAGATTTGAAAGCATTTGTCAGCGCTCGGGTTACAAAGGCTGATATATGAAACTTTTTGTTACACATCACGTTTTTGTGCAATAATCCCTACTCATTGTGTTCCGCGTATACTGACGAATAAAGAAAAAGGACGGCTCTGTATGTCAGCTTCACTCAATGCACAGCTGCAAAACGCCCTCTTACAGCTAAGAGACAAACAACAGTATCGTAAGCTACCAGATATCGAACATCAAGGAAGATACGTAATCAATGAGGGCAATACTTTATTAAATATTGCCAGCAACGATTATCTAGGTTTGGGCAGTAATGCTGAGTTGCAGCGTGAGTTTTTCGAGTTTATTCAGCAATCAATGGACTGTTTGCCCAAAATGAGCGCAACATCATCGCGCCTGTTAACTGGTAACGATACACAGCTACAGGCATTAGAGTATGAGCTACAAGCTTGGTATGAAACCGCAGCTGGAATAAATCAAACCGCGACGAAATCTGCACTAGTATTAAATAGTGGCTACCATGCCAATATCGGGATTTTACCTGCATTGACTGCACTATCAGTGAAAACGATTATTTTGGCAGACAAGTTGGTACACGCCAGTATGATTGATGGTATCAGGCTAAGCGAAAGCAAGCGCTGCCTGTATCGCCGCTATCGACACAATGATTATGCGCATTTGGCTGCTATGCTTATGCAGGTTGAAGAGGATGTGGAGCGCATCATCATCGTCACCGAAAGTATTTTTAGTATGGACGGGGATCGTGCTGATCTACCCGCTTTAGTTAAGCTAAAAGCCACTGACAGTCGTATCGAGCTATATATCGATGAAGCCCATGCCGTCGGTGTCCTTGGAGAGCAAGGGTTAGGTCTGGCTGAAGAAACAAATACCCTAACTGAGATTGACTACCTAGTGGGTACGTTTGGTAAAGCATTTGCTTCCGTTGGCGCTTATATTCTATGTGATGAGGTGGTTAGATCATGGCTGATTAATCAGATGCGTCCGCTGATTTTTAGTACCGCATTGCCACCGATAAACCATGCTTGGACACGATTTATTTTGGCAAAAATGCCACAGCTACAGACGCGGCGACAGCATTTGGCGCAGATTTCATTACGACTGAGCCAAGCCATTAGCCCTGAATATCGTGTGGCATCGGCAGGACAAGAGCTTGTTTACGAGTCACCCATTGTGCCTTATATTTTGGGTGACAATGCGCGTACCATGGCCAAGGCAAAACAGCTCCAAGCCGCTGGATTTTATGCCTTACCTATTAGGCCACCGACCGTCCCTGCCAATACATCACGTATTCGTCTGGTGCTTAATGCAGCTATCACCCATGCCGATTGCGAGCGATTAATAACGCAGTTATCAACATGATGTCTGCTGCCTTTTGAGCATTACGATATCTATTTATACTGAAGAACCTTTATGGAATATCCTTTCACTGCATCCAAACTCAGTACCCGCAAGCAAGCCATCGCACGGCATTTTTCTCAAGCCAGTCAGTATGACAACCATGCTCATATTCAACAGCAAGTTTGTGCTGAGTTGATAAGCCGTATCACACGTAAACAGCACGATAGTGTGCTTGAGGTCGGTGCAGGTACAGGACAGTTGACGCAGCTGCTAGCAGCATATGTAAAAAGCGCGCGATGGGTTATCAATGAATTGTCAGAACGGCAAGCCACTTATTTGCAGAAAATGTTGCCGCAAGCAAAGATATTAATTGGCGATGCTGAAACGATGGATTTAGGCGGTGAGTACAGCTTAGTCATCAGTGCCAATGCGATACAATGGTTTGATAATCCACTCAGCTTTATCG
Organism: Psychrobacter piscatorii; assembly: GCF_904846415.1. Taxonomy (GTDB): domain Bacteria; phylum Pseudomonadota; class Gammaproteobacteria; order Pseudomonadales; family Moraxellaceae; genus Psychrobacter; species Psychrobacter piscatorii. The sequence continues at coordinate 2,989 of NZ_CAJHAR010000007.1, forward strand.
CACAGTCAGCCTCACGGCTAAAACCTAATGGACAGTTACTACTCAGTACTTTTACCCCAGATAATTTTTTGCAAATAAAGACACTGACACGGCAAGGACTGCATTATCCAGATATTAGTGAATGGCAATCAGCACTGGATCAAGCAGGATTTCAACACATAAGGCTATCAACGCAGCGTTTTAACGTGCCATTTGCCCGGCCTTATGATGTGCTTAAACATATGAAGATGACAGGTGTGTCTACCAATCAAATACATAGCAATCAAACCTGTGGCAAGCAAACGATTGGTGAGAAAACGTCTAACACACAGCCTTTTGTCTGGACCAAAACCCGCTTGCAAGCATTCGAGCGCGACTATTGGCAGCAGTTTTCGGGTATAGATGAGGACGGTCAACCTTGCGTGTATCTGACTTACGACGTACTAATGATTGATGCGCGTTTGCCATAATGGCACGCTTGAAAATATATACTTGAATATCAGGCATAAAAAAACGCATCTCAAAAGATGCGTTTTTTTGATCTAGCTAATTTAGTCTAACTAGCGATTAAATCAGCCTTGAAAATTAAGTAATTGCTTACTTTTTGTCTTCGTCTACTTCAGTGAACTCAGCATCAACGACATCGTCATCTGCTTGGTTGCTACCAGCAGCGTCAGCACCTTGTTGGAACTGACTTGGATCCATACCCTCGCTACCTGCGCCACTGTCAGCATAAATCTTCTGGCTAACTGGCAAGAATGCATTGTCTAACGCTTCAAGCTTGGCTTTGATTTCGTCATGGTCATCTTCTTTTGCCGCCGCTTCAAGCTCAGTGATGGCAGATTCTACTGTTGATTTTTCTTCATCAGTGACTTTATCTTCTGCTTCTTTCAGCGCTTTTTGTACCGCATGGATACGACCATCTGCTTCGTTACGAACTTGCGCTAGATTAGCGAATTTCTCATCTTCAGCAGCATTAGCTTCTGCATCGCGAACCATTTGTTCGACTTCTTCGTCCGACAAGCCAGAATCCGCTTTGATTTGGATGCTTTGCGCTTTACCAGTACCTTTATCGGTTGCTGAGATGTTCATGATACCATCAGCATTGATATCAAACGACACTTCGATTTGTGGTAAGCCACGTGGTGCTGGTGGGATATCCGTCAAGTCAAAACGACCAAGCAGTTTGTTTTGGTTAGCGATTTTACGCTCACCTTGATATACCTGAATCGTTACTGCTGGCTGGTTATCTTCAGCTGTTGAGAATACCTGTGATTTCTTGGTAGGAATCATAGTGTTTTTCTCGATAACTGGCGTCATCACACCGCCCATCGTTTCGATACCTAGCGTCAATGGCGTTACATCAAGTAGCAATACGTCAGTTTTATCACCAGACAATACTGCGCCTTGGATTGCCGCACCAGCTGCCACAGCTTCATCAGGGTTCACATCTTTGCGTGGCTCTTGACCGAAGAATTCTTGTACTTTTTGTTGTACTAGCGGCATACGCGTCTGACCACCAACGAGGATGACGTCATCGATATCGCCAATTTTTAGGCCAGCATCTTCAAGGGCAATCTTACAAGGACCCATGGTGCGCTGTACTAACTCTTCCGTTAGGCTCTCTAGTTTTGAGCGACTGATGGTCACAACCAAATGCTTAGGACCGCTGCTATCAGCAGTAATATATGGCAAGTTCACTTCAGTGCTTTGTGCACTTGATAGTTCAATCTTCGCTTTTTCTGCCGCTTCTTTTAGACGCTGCATCGCAAGAGAGTCACCTTTTAGGTTAACGTCTTGTTCTTTTTTGAATTCAGCTACTAAGAAATCGATCAATGCTGAGTCGAAATCTTCACCACCAAGGAACGTATCACCGTTGGTCGCTAGTACTTCAAACTGTTGCTCACCGTCAACGTCTGCAATTTCGATGATTGAGATATCGAAAGTACCACCACCCAAGTCATATACAGCAACGGTGCTATCGCCTTGCTTCTTATCCATACCATAAGCAAGTGCCGCAGCAGTTGGCTCATTGATGATACGTTTTACATCAAGGCCCGCAATTTTACCCGCATCTTTGGTTGCTTGACGCTGTGAGTCATTGAAGTAAGCAGGTACGGTTACAACTGCCTCAGTCACGCTCTCACCAAGATAATCTTCTGCTGTTTTTTTCATTTTTTTCAAGATTTCAGCAGAAACCTGTGGTGGCGCAAGCTTTTTACCGTTGATTTCTACCCACGCATCGCCGTTGTCTGCTTTAGCGATTTTGTAAGGAACCATACCTATATCTTTTTGCACGACTTTGTCATCAAAACGACGACCGATCAAACGCTTAATCGCAAACAATGTGTTGCTTGGATTGGTGACCGCTTGACGCTTCGCTGACTGACCAACCAATGTTTCGTCATCTTTATAAGCGACGATTGATGGTGTGGTACGCGTACCTTCAGCATTTTCGATGACTTTAACTTTGTCACCTTCCATTACTGCTACACACGAGTTAGTCGTACCTAAATCAATACCAATTACTTTACCCATAATCAATTGCTCCTAATTTGTTTTTAACTATAAATACTTATTTATCCAGACCGTAGTCGGTCACTTGTTGCTATATATCGGTTTGCTTGTTGTATTTTTCAAGGCGGCAATCAAGCAAAAACAGTCTTTCATGTGATTTTTTGTGAAAAACCTTTATATTAGTAGGGTTTAGCCCCCAAAAATATTATTGACCAACACGTACCATGGCTGGACGTAGTAGACGACCGTTTAAGCTATAGCCTTTTTGTAGGACTGTACCGACGGTGTCAGCTTCTGCTTCTGGATCGATACCCACTGCTTCATGGAAGTTCGCGTTGAATTTCTCACCTTCTGGATCAACCACTTCTACGCCATGACGTGTGAGTACAGAGACCAATGCTTTGTGAGTTAGTTGAACCCCTTCAGCGACTGGATCATTTGCGTCTGCGTTTTCGATAGCACGCTCTAAGTTATCAACGATATCGAGTAGCTCTTTTGCAAATTTTTGAAGAGCGAATTTTTTGCTCTTGTCCGCTTCTTGCTCGGCGCGCTTTTGTGCATTGTAAGCTTCAGCGTTGGCGCGAGCAGTGCTTTCTTTGGCCTGCTTCACTTCACCTTCTAATTCAGCAATGCGCGCTTTGAATGTGTCAAGGTTGATCTCGTTTTCAATCGTGGCTTCTTCGCCTGAGTTGTTCTTTGGATCAAACTCATCCAAGGTTTCTTCTAAGATACTTTCTTTATGCTCAACATTGTCATGTACGACCGTTTGGTCAAAGTTTTCTTGGTTGGTATTTTGCTCGCTCATGATAGCTCCTTGGAATGTCAATAATAATTGAGATAAGACACAATAAATCAGCCAATCGCTGGCTGTATTATGCCTTTATCAGATACTTAACGGTTATCACTCATTTTTTATATTAATACGCTCTAATAGCTGCTTGATAAAGGTAGTAAGTATAAATTTCAAGCCTAAAGCAAAGGAATTTTTCGCATTTACGACAAATATGGTTAGATCTTTCTTTAAACCAAGTACTCAGCATTTCTCCGCTGTGTCAACTGGTCTCAATATACGTTAACAAAACGTACAAAAAACCGTCAATTATTCTAAATAGGTTACCGTTGCTACCCACGCCATTACTAAATAACACCCTGTTTTACGCACTACTGCCTTATTATTGCTACAAATATTATTCCTTACCTTAAAGTGTACGCTGATGTAACAGTAAACACTCAAAAACAGTTATGAGAGATGTTATGTCTAATTCAACAGTATCATCAATCAATACCTTACTGAACAAAACATTGATGGCGCTGCATTTGGCGTCGAACGATGAGATGATTAGTGAAGCGAAAGACAATAGTGTGCAAAAAAAGCGTTTGAGTGTGAAAGAAAAAATGCTCAGTTATAACCCAATGACACATTGCCAGCCACACACTTTGCACTACGCGATGAAAGGTCTTGGCTATCTACCAACGCCAGTATTAGAAGGTTTGATTGGTTACTTAAAAGGACCTCACTCAAAGCAATATCTGCACGCCAATGCTCATTTGCGCCTGATCCTCGCGGTGAATAGTCATCTTAAGACGCCATTAGAGCTGACGCCCATGCACGAGCTCCGTGAAAGGTTTGCTGCGGATGCGGTAGCGATGCAAGCACCGAGCGTATGGCACCAAGCGGGTGGCAGTATGCTAAGTAACATTAAACCTTTTATCAAAAAAGGTGAAACACCTGTCAATTGGGAAGATAAAACCATAGCCAACGCGGATGATGGCGATATGACCATTCGCTGCTATCAGGCAGGTACCAAGAGCGTTGGCTCTAAAAAAAGACGTGCTCATAACCCTGACCAAACTGCCATGTTGTTTTTTCATGGTGGTGGATTTTGTATCGGTGATGTCGATACACATCATGAGTTCTGTCACGCGGTCTGTGAGCAGACTGGTTGGCCCGTGGTCAGTGTGGATTATCGCTTGGCTCCTGAGTGTCCTGCACCCGCAGCATTAAAAGACTGTATCACCGCTTATGCTTGGTTGGCTGAGCATTGCCATACCTTAGGAGCCTTACCGTCACGTATCGTTCTTGCAGGCGATAGCGCAGGTGGTGGCCTTTCTACCTTGATTGCACAGCAACTCACCGCACCAAACGAAAACGCTTGGTTAGATTTAGGCGCAGATGGTCAGAAAATGTTTGATCTATTAAAGAAGCTACCTGCGCCGCTAGCACAGATGCCTTTGTATCCTGTGACTGATATTGAGACAGATTATCCGAGTTGGGAGCTGTATGGTGAAGGCCTGTTATTGGATCACGCTGATGTGGCAGTATTTGACGCCGCTTGTCTTGAAAATAGTCCATTGCCACGCATACATATACTAAATTCGCCAATGCTTGGTGATAACAGCAAAGTATGTCCAACCTATATCGTCGCCGCTGAACTCGATGTATTGCGTGATGAGGCATTTGCTTATGCCAAGCAGCTAAAGAGTTATAAAGTCCCTGTTGAGACCCATACTGTGTTGGGCGCACCGCATGGATTTATTCATTTTATGAGCGTGCATCAAGGACTTGGGCAGGAAACAAAAAATATTATTCATGGTTTTGGCGGCTTCGTCCGTGAGGTTATTAGTACAAAATCGCAGCTCGTGGCGTAGCGGCTAGTTAATACTACTCATTTATTAGTATGACCAGAAACGGTAATTAACCAAATCTCTGAGCGTGAGCCTAACCGGAATGGAATACCCCAAAATCCATAACCAGAGGACACCACAAAGTGTCCTCTGCCGACTGCTTCATACCCGTAACCTACTCTATTGATAGCACTTACGATAAAGTTAGCGGGGAAAACCTGCCCATTATGAGTATGCCCTGATACCTGTAGATCTATTGGTAACTGACTATGCTCATCAATATCGCTTGGTCTATGATCCAGCAGTATCACTGGCTGTGAAGTATCAACTTTCGCGAGCAGATCAGTTGTCGCGACACGCTGGCGTTTATGATTATCAAAACGTCCAACCAGCCATATAGGCTGCCCCTCATGTTCGATACCAAGCACGTCATCATTTAATAAATGTACGCCTGCATCGACTAACGCTTGGCTAATTGGCTGTTCGTGCCCATACAAATCATGATTACCTAGCGTTGCATAGACGCCGTATGGCAGGCTGCTGCATAGCTCAGCTAAGTTTTTTGCCATATTATAGTTATTAAATGCGTCTGTATTGTCATCCATGATATCGCCTGGCATAAGCAGCATATCAGCCTGCGAATCAATCATTAGACGGTTCAACCTATCTATCGCTGCTACGCCAAATAATCGTCCTAAATGTAGGTCACTCGCGACCGCAATGCGCAATGGTTTAGCGAGCGGTTTGTTGATACTAATGGACAGCTTGCGTACGACTGGCACATAAGCACTATGCAGCGCATAAGAGAATAGTCCTATAAATATAATCAAGGCTAGGGCGCGTAATCCAATAGCGATACTGCTCAGGTCATTGTTCGCATTACCTGACAGCAAGACTATTAGCCAATATCCACCATAGAGTAGGCTTATCAGCAATGCCGTGAGCAGCATAAAATGCATAACCAACATCCAACCGCTAACCCAGCGGTAGCTATTGGCAAACGCTCTTTTGACACTTAATATCAACAACCCATTAGTAATGATAAATATAGCAGACCATATAGCGATCCGGAGCGCTGGCGTGATCCAAGGCTGTAACCACCACTGTAAGCTTAGAGCAGCGCCCGCACTAAACAGCTGCAAGAGCAAAAAAATGGTGATGAAAAATGCGTAACGCATGGATTGCCCTTAGACAGAAATACAATCTAGTGAATATTTAATATAAGCTGACCTTCTTATGTTTCACATGAAACAGTCACGACATAACTATCTCTGATCCTCTAATGCTTGTTTGAGTGTTACGTGCTTGAATGTGTAACCTGCATCTAATAGCGCTTGTGGCAGCACCTTTTGTCCATCAATCAGTAGCGTCGACATCTCGCCAAACATCAGCTTGAGTAAAAACTCTGGCAAGGTAAAAAGTGTCGGCCGATGTAACCATGAGCCAAGCGTTTTTGTAAAAGTATGGTTACTCACGGGATTGGGCGCAGTGAGATTATAGACAAAGGCTGGCGTATCACTTCTTGTCTCTATGACATTATCACTATGTGAAACTCTTTGTTTATGGCCAAATTGACTGACAAGATGCTGCTCAATAATAAAAATCGCCGCCCCCACCCAATCGTCACGGCTAATCCAGCTCATAATTTGTTGACCATCACCCAACTGCCCGCCAACGCCAAACTTAAATGGCAGTAGTAATTTGGCCACCATACCACCTTCAGGATGTATCACAACACCTGTTCGTACAATAGCGACAGGGACATCGTAATTAGTCGCTTTGAGCGCCAAGCTCTCCCACTCCTCACATAAGCGATGGGCAAAGTCTGTCTCAAAACTGCTGTGTTCAGTCAATGGCTTATCACCTTGCGTGCCGTACCAACCGATTGCTGAGCCGCTTACTAGTAGTTTTGGCTTTGTTGCCGTACGTTCGATGAAGCTTAATATCGATTGAGTAGGCTTAATACGACTGGCTATTAATTGCTCTTTGCGCTCATCGCTCCAACGCGCGTCAGCAATACCTGCGCCAGCTAAGTTCATTATGACATCAAAGCTCATATCAGACTTTTCAAGCTCGTCATAAGTCATCATACTGATGTCATCAGGGTGATCTTGACTGCTATCTCTGGTCAGCCAAGTAATCATCACCTCTTTACCTTGCGTGCGATACCGTTCGATTAACTCTCGGCTAAACGCACTACCCAAAAACCCTGAGCCACCACTGATTAAAATATTCATAGTCACATCCTTACGTTGTGTTTTTCATTATTTAAAAGAAGACAACTCTTGATAATTATCGTGTTCTTTTTTACCCCTGTTGTCAAAACGGCTTTTACATGACTTTGGTAAGGCAATAAAGCTCGCGAGTGCTGCATTAATCGCGCCGAACAATCCTATGGCAATCATAAACGCTAGTAGCACGCCAATCTCTATCAAAGCATTTATACCTAAATATAGGACGATAACACCCATATAACATGCTGATGTTATAAACCCAATTAAAAATACCGTACTTATACTTTTGTGATCATCGCGCCATATATGTTTATAAGCGACAACAATACCCGTTAAGAGCGCAGGAATAAAACCAAGTAAACCCACATATAATAATGGCTGATAACCAATCTGAGCAAAATTAGCATTCCTAAAGATAAACAATAGACCCAGCTGGGCAAGTAGACCACTAATCACACTACCAATCCCTGCAAACAAAATAATCACCTGTATATAAGGATAACCTGTCAAATCGTTGTCTATTTTCATAGTATTTATCCTATTAATATTAATCGTTAATTAAGTATAAATAGTGTGCTGGTAGCGGCGATGGATTTGCGATGGATAATTGATGGTTAGTGACTTTTATAATTATATTAATCATGATTGTTTATTTTCTTAAATATTTTCTAACCGATTTTTGTATAAGCCTAGCGTATCCTCTACAAACTCATTCATCACCCACTTCCCCCAAAATCCTGCATAAAAATTCATATTGGTACTGATGCGATACGTCACATTAAAGGTGAGTTTGGTCGTATTGTCATTGACTGGTTCGAGGTCATACTGCCCATGTAATAGCTTAAAATGCTCACCATTAATAGTGACATGATCATCAAGCGTCTTTGGCGGTACAGAATCAGGACCAAATACGAACTGCCAACGCAATTGACGGTTTGGAATTTGTGAAATTAAAGGTTCATCAAACTTGATATTGCCGTGCCATTCACACTTACGAACCCATTGACTATTTTCCCAAACAGTAATAGCCGACTTGGGCGTAGGCACTTGCATAAAGGGTAAGAGCTGGCTTTCTTGATAAAAGCCTTCAGGGTCAATATTGTCAATGTGATTGATAGTCTGCCAAACTTGTTCAGGGGCGGCTTTAATCAAGATGCTGTCAGTCACTTGATAAGTCTCAGGCATAGGCTCCAAAGGTGCAAACAATACCAATAATGGCAAGAACGCGACACTATACAACGCTTTAGTTTTCCATACTGTCAGACAGACTAGTCGCATACCCAGTCCGCCGAGCAGTAAAGCCACATAGATGATAGGCGATGCTATAACAATACAAATGGTGCCTTCTTTTAGTATGGGTACCGAAATCACTAAAATACCCAATACTAACCAAAACGTGAGTAAGAAGACCCGACCAGTAGCAATAGGTTTATGGTAGCTGGCTAGGTATACCATGGTTGCGCTAATAAATAGAGGGACACCCAATAAAAACTGCATACTGAGTAAATTCTCTCCATCTTCAGCGACTTTATAACAAAAGATGAACTCTAATAACATCAGTCCAAGCATGATCGTTATCGGCAACAATTTGCGTACGGTTGAACGTGGGACATAAATTTGCTCGACCGCTTCTTCTGCCTGCTCAGCGTCACTTTGATCTGCGATTCGTGTTGTTATAGCCAGTTCATCTTCTGGCAAACGAGTCGCAGGTGCAATCTCATTGTCATTATCCAAAGAGCGCTCATTATCATTTTTATCAGTATCTGAACCCATGACGATATCCTTAGCAGCAGCATTTCTGATTACTTATATTATTTCTTTTATTTCTGTTAAAAAAGAAATAAAAGGTCAAATTTTTTATTTTAAAATAGGTTAGCGCAGTACTTTCTTGATACTAGCGCCCAGTTTTAAGATCTTTTTGAGCGCGCTAGTCGGTAGTTTAAGCATCTCAGACGACCACGTCGTCACGGTCTTAACGAATTGCTGCGTTTCTTGAATGCGGGTTTTTACCTCGCTATTCTCATGTTCAAACTCAGGACTGTCCATTAATGCTTGTAAAAACTGTACGGTTGGGTCAAGTTCCCGTTTTTGTCGCTCAATGACGATAATACGCGCCAGCTCCCATACATCAGTATTAGTCGTGAAGTGGTCACGGCGATCACCCAATATAGAGACCTTTTCCACTAGCCCCCAGTTTTGTAATTCCTTAATACTATTCGAAACGTTAGAGCGTGCAACACCTAGCGTTTCGGTAATCTCTTCTGCATTGAGCGGCTTACCAATAATATAAAGCAAGGCATGGATCTGTGACATGGTGCGGTTAACGCCCCACTGCGTGCCCATCTCACCCCAATGTAAGACAAATTTTTCCGTCACAGGATTTAATTTCATAATAGAAGTCGCTGGTTTTTGATAAAATATAGTAAATACTTTGGCTTATCTTGCGCCATTCTTTTGTTTCTGTCAACAGTGAAATTTTAATTGTATCTATTATTGAAACGATACCGCTATTGCTGGCTTTTTTATCGAACAATAGCTCCTGTCGTTGCATCACAGATTTGGCTGGGTAAGATATAACCTAGAGTATCAGCCTGAAAATAGCCAATCTGCTCACCAAAGTAACCATGGGCGGTATCAAAGGTGCTGGCAGGCGATTGACCTGACGGGTTGCAACTAGTCGAAACAATGAAGCCAAATGGGTTATTTGCGCTGACCATCTGTTGGCATATTTCTCGTATGATAGGATGGGCGATGACCCTGACCGCAATAGTCTGATGCTCACCCATTATCCATGAGGGCATCGTGGTCGAAAGTGTCTGAGGAATGGGTAATAACCAAGTATGCGCTTGGCGATTTTTTAACTCGCCGTCATTAACATCTGGCTGCCAGCTATCGATAATTTGCTGGCGCTGGGCATTATTTAAAGAGGTTAGTAGAGGTGACAAACGCTCTACGCTATCGGTAATGACGATCATGCCTTTGGCTTGCGGACGTTGTTTAATATCCAAGATACGCTGCACAGCGGCTTTATTATAAGGGTCGCAACCGATACCCCAAACGCTTTCTGTTGGGTATGCAAGCAGCTTTCCTTCTTTAAGCCAGTTTGCAGCTTGTGTGGCAGAGTCAGTGATAAGAGGTATAGATTGGCTCATAGCTTACATGTTTCATGCTGGAATAGAGACACTAATAATAGCACAAGAGACAGGCTGACTAAGGTAGCGATATTTAGAATCCATCCTACTTATTCTTATGTGGTAGTTAGGAGTGACGATTCGCTATACACGTAAATAGCGTCCGCCTTGCACACTGATGACGCCCATTAGCTCAAGTTCCATCAGCTGTCCAATCAGTTGTGGCGGCGCAAGATTAGTGGCAATAATAAGCGCATCTAAATCCTGTCCATGCCAATCGAGCTGCTCATAGATTTGTGTTAAATGCTCAGGGACAACGATCGCGCTACGAGGGGTTTTGATATGAGAAGGTTCTGGCTGACTGACCGTTGTGACAGAGCCCGTCTCTACATTTAAAGCGTCAGAGGACTGAGTTACCTGCGATTGTTGGCTATTAGCGCTTGTAGTAGTATCTGTTGGTCTATACGAGCGCTTGCCATAATCAAGCTGACCATTGACGTCTTCTAACACCTGCTGAGGATGGTAAATCAACGTCGCCCCTTCACGTATTAAGTGATGGCAGCCCTCAGCATTGCTATTATCAATATGACTTGGAATGGCAAAGACTTGTTTGCCCTGCTCAGAAGTTAAACGGGCAGTAATGAGCGAACCACTTTTGATCTTTGCTTCGGTCACAATCGTGGCTAGACTCAGCCCAGCTACCAGACGGTTACGGCGCGGGAAGGTATGCTTGTGCGGCTGAGTATGAGGTAGTAGCTCACTAATAATGCAGCCACCTTGATCGATGATTTGAGCAAATAACTGGTCACGATGATTGGGATAATTCACATCAATCCCTGTCCCCATCACGCCGATAGTACGACCTTGATAGTCAAGATCAGTCTGCGCCAAAGCGCCTAGATGAGCCCGTTTGTCCATGCCTATCGCCAGACCACTGGTGATGATATACCCTGCCTGTGCCAGATATTGCGCCATATCAAACGTGATTTTTTGAGCATGAGCTGTTGGTTTTCGACTGCCTACGATAGCAATTTGAGCTTGATGCAGGCGCGCGCTATTTCCTCGAAAGAATAATAATGGCGGCGGATCATAAATATGAAGAAGCTGAGCAGGATAGTCAGGCTGACCGGCAAACAATAAACCATAGCGACCATCTAGAAGCGCTTGCTGTATCTTATCAATAGCAGCATGTGTTTGCTCTGGCTGTTCATGACGTTTGAGATGCGTGTGATGAATGCCTAACTGCTTCCATGCCTCTACCTTGGCTTGCCACGCGAGCTGCGCGTCACCATAAGTGGTAACAAGCTTGTGATAAGCAGATAAGGACGCATTCACCTCATACCACAGCGCCAATATGGCACGCTGATCGTCGGATAAAGAAGAGGTGACTGCGGTCATTGTCATCTGTCTCGTTTGGGCAAACTTAGTAAAATCGCTTCACAAAGCCTTATGTGCTTATAGATAAGGGGGTGGCAATAGTTGGTCGCCGACATTGAGTGGTAGCTCAGAGTCAAGTACGTAAGCATAGCTGATATTATCAAAGGTATTAAATACCATCACCATACCGCTTGGCTCATTTGGCAAGCGTACCGGCATATCATTATCCTTAACGTCTCGCACCAACGGGCCTTTTTGATACACGGTCAGTACGTCACCTGGTTTGGCACCATGCAAGCTGCCTAAATTGATCGCTACCACGCTGCCTTTAGCGGCAGAGCTGATTGAATCCATTACTCGCACAATCATACCACCACGACTGACGCTGGCAGGCGTTGGATAAAAGACAGGCGGAATAGCGTTGTCCAACTCGACAAACACGCGATCACCTTCACGCACTTCTTTGTCATAACTGTCAGTAAGCTGCAAACTGGTGACGCCATTACTTTCTGTCGAAGTAACAAGGCCAGTCGCTACTTGCGTGACTTCCAGACCGATAACTTCTTGAGTTTTAGGATCAACGTACAGGTCACCTTCGCGGTATACGCCATAGCGCTGACCAACGATCAGCGGCACCCCTTTGGCATAGACTTTATCACCGCTGGCCGTGATTAGGTTACGGTTTTTGGACGCCAAAATATACGGTGTGGTATTGAAATCTTCTGGATTCACAATGAGCGTTTTATCAAGCCAATGCTGAATAGCAGACCATGGAATAGGCGGAATACTATTGGCCGTTGAGGTCACGGCGATAGTACTGGCAACGACATTACCCGTTAGCTGCTTTTCGATACCAGCACAGCCTTCTCCTGTATCGACTCCTATCAGCGTCTTACCTTGAATCACACAAAGGATAAGAATGTCATCTGGATAAATAAGGTTTGGGTTTTTGATTTGCTTGTTGGTTGCCCAAATCTCTTTCCAGCGCCATGGACTGTCGAGGTAGCGGCCTGAGATATCCCATAGGGTATCGCCTTTTTTGACGATATAGCGATTGGGGGCATCTGCTTTTATGGTAGGTGGTGGATTATTGGCGTGGGCTGTGGTCATCAACATGGCACTGCTAAATGTCGTAACTAATAATCCTTTTACCAGTGCTTTTGCTGTCTTTTTTAAGCTCATCTTCATGGTTATATCCACAATATGTACCACTGTTTTGGTCACAATAAATCAAACTTAATTCATCACTTTAAAGAAATTTTACTTTATTAAAAAATCAATATTATCAGCGATTTATAAGTATCACTCTTGTGGCAACTATAGGGCAGCTGTTCAGTATAATTGGCTAGATTCATTCCTAAAAAAACGTCTAGCAAAATAATGACTCGCTGACGCTGTTTCTAATACTACAATTATATCTACCATAACACAATCATAAACACTTTATTACAATGGTGTAACTTTTATACAAACGCTTCTATCTATAGAAGACGAGCTTAAAACGTTTATCGCTTATGCGGGATTTGGTGCAACATGTTGACGAATTTGCTCAGCGACCAGTTCAGCACTATTTTCTAATACCACAACATGTTGCGGTAGGCTCTCTAAACCTTCTGTATGAGCCGGACGCTCGATGTCGATTTGCCCCACTGCTTCGACAATAGTGTCAGCAAATTTAACAGGCAACGCGGTCTCTGCACAGATAATGATTTCACCCTCACGCTGTAGCTCTTTGGCAACCTTGATACCGTCAGCCGTATGCGGATCGACAAGTTCGCCATGCGTTTCATACAACGCTTTGATCGTATTTAAACGATCGCTATGGGTTGATTTGCCAGCAGCAAAGCCATAACGCGTATTGACCGCTTCCATCAAATCAGACAAATCAAACCCTTGTCCTGATTTTACGCCGTCAAACAACTCATGGACGCGTGCGCTGTCTTTATCCAGCAACAAGTAAACAAAGCGTTCAAAGTTCGAAGCTTTAGAGATATCCATCGATGGACTTGAGGTTACATAGGTTTTGTCGGTGGGGCGCGGCTGATAAGCACCTTGGTTAAAGAAGTCATTGAGTACGTCGTTTTCATTGGTGGCAACAATCAAACGCTCAACGGGCAGACCCATTTCACGAGCGATGTGACCGGCGCAAATGTTACCGAAGTTGCCTGATGGGACGCTAAAACTAACTTTTTCATCGTTGCTTGCCGTCACCGCAAAATAGGCCTTAAAGTAATAAACGATCTGCGCTAGGATGCGTCCCCAGTTGATAGAGTTAACCGTACCCAAGTCATACTGGGCTTTGAAATCAGCGTCTTGCTGTAAGGCTTTTACAATATCCTGACAGTCATCAAACATGCCATCGATGGCGATATTATGAATATTATCGTCGGTCAAGCTATACATCTGCGCACGCTGAAACTCACTCATTTTGCCATGCGGTGACAGCATAAAGACTTCGACATTTTCTTTGCCACGCAACGCGTATTCCGCTGCACTTCCCGTATCGCCGCTAGTTGCGCCAATAATAGTGATACGTGCCTCTTTTCTTTTGAGGACATATTCGAAGGCATTGCCTAGGAACTGCATAGCAACGTCTTTAAATGCCAATGTGGGGCCGTTTGATAACCCTAAAATGTATAAATTGTCTTCGAGCTTGCGAACAGGGACAATATCATCAGAGCCAAATATATCAGCCGTATAAGTACGCTCGATAATATCCTGCAAATCAACTGCAGGAATATCAGTGGCAAAGCGCTGCATAATCGCCATCGCGAGCTGTGGATAGCTAAGCGTACGCCACTCATCGAGTACAGCGCTATCAATCGTTGGATAATGCTCAGGCAACATCAAGCCGCCATCTGGTGCAAGGCCCATCAATAGCACATCACTAAAGTCCATCGGTGCTGTCTGACCACGAGTACTGATATATTTCATTAGATTGTCCTGTCTACAATAATGTTATTCAATAGTTAAAAATGGTTTATTCAGCAGTCTTTTGCAACAGCGCATAATAAAAACCATCACCGCTCTCGCTATCAATCGGTAAGCACTGACGACCGATGGTTTGCGCGATGCCCCAATTACAATCCTCGGTAAACTCAATCACTACTGCGTCATTATGATGAGTGATAAAGTCCTGCATTTGCTCGACGTTTTCTTGCTTTAAGATAGAGCATGTGACATAAAGCAAATAACCACCGGCTTTGAGTTGTGGCCACAAGTTATGCAAGATATCTGCTTGCAACAGTGCCGTTTGCTCGATGTCTTCTTCGGTACGCAGGATACTGATATCTGGATGACGGCGAATCACGCCAGTCGCGGTACAAGGAGAATCCAATAATATCGCATCAAATACTGGCTCATTGGTCGCGGCTTTTTTATTTTTTCCATGCTGCCATCTGGTTGCATCAGCGCAGATAACGTTAAGAGCGATATTTTTCTCAGCTTGCTCTAAATCTTGCTGCTTTAAGTTTAGACGCTGCAAGTTGTCATAAATACGCTCGATACGTGGTGCTTCGTTATCAATAGCCGTTAGCTTGATTTTGGAAGCTAGAGATTTCGCTTCTGCATCATCTTGTTTCACGTGAAACAACGATGATTCGTCATTAGCGCTTATGAGCTCTAACCAGTGAGCAAGCTTGCCACCAGGCGCAGCACAAGCATCTAGAATATGTATCTCGTTATTTGTATTTTCCGTATCAGACTTTTCAGCGCTGAGCTTCGCCATTAACGCTTTATTGATAATGGGGGCTGCAAGCTGAGCATGCATATCTTGTACGCTAGCAGTGCCTTCAGCAAAATGAGGCAAAGCATTGACAGCGGTAGTCTGATGCAGTCTTAAGCCTTTGGTCGATAGTGTTGTAGCAGTATTTGACAAGTTCGCTACGCTAAAACCAGTCGTTAGCTCAACGACATCTGCATCAATTTCTGCGCCGTACAATGACTGTTGATAATCTTCTACTGGAGTAACTGCCGAGTTGACTCGCAAAAACATCGGTGCCGCTTGGCGCAAGCCTTGGGTCAGCTCATCATACTGCTCACTCCAATCTTGCTTAAGCTGATAGGCAAGCCAATTTGGCAAGCTATGCTTTTTATCGCACTTCTTACGGAATTTACTCGGGTTTTTGGCGACTTTACGCAAGATAGCATTGATTAAGCCTGTTGCATGCGCAAACTCAATTTCTTTTGCGGCTTCAACGGTTTCATGAATCGCGGCATGGTCTGCCACTTCTAAATACAGCAATTGCACCAAACCCACTTGAATCGTGGTACGAACTTCGACCTCGTCAATAGGGTTGTCCGCGAGCGTGTCGAGCAATCGCGCAAGGGCATGCCATTGGCGTAACGTGGTCAGTAATAATGCATGTGCAAAACCTTTATCACCATCGTGCAAGCTGTTTAATAACGGGTCAAGCACGCTTGAGAGCGACTGACCATTTTGAATAGCAAGCAAGGTGCGAATCACACGCACGCGCACGCTGCCATTCATAATCAGGTTGCTTGATGGCTTGAGTTTGTTGTTTATAGGTGCATTGTTTTTAGACGCGCTGTTGGTTTGTCTCATGAAGTTGTATTTCCTTGACGTATGATCGATCGCGTCTTGTGCTAGTAGGGTTAGATGTCGTTAAAGCTATTTAGATAAAGCTATTTTGATTCTGCTGTGAATTGATCACCGTCGTTTAGCTGATTGCCATGACAAAGCTGTTCCGCCGTCATTGGCTTACCGCCAGCAAACTGTAATTTGGTTATCGCCAATGTATTGCTGAGTTGTACGTCATGAGCGTCTTTATCATTTGGTTGTTCAACCTCTTGACCGCAAGCCACCAAAATTGCCTTGCGCCCGACACTCACAACCGTACCAGCAGGCTTATCTGTTTTTTGCGTGGTATTGATGGGTAGTGCAGCGAGTATTTTGACACGCTGCCCTTCTAGAAAAGTATAAGCGCCTGGCCATGGCGTCAATCCACGAATTTGACGCTCGATGGTAGCAGCAGGTTGTGTCCAGTCAATCTCACCTTCAGTTTTTACGAGCTTTTCGGCATAATTTGCCTGACTGTCATCTTGAGTGACTGCCTGTGCTTGATAATGTGATAACTCTTTTAATACTGTAGCGATAGCCGTCGCACCAAGCGCTGCCATCTTATCATGCAGGCTAGCAGCAGTCTCATCAGGCTCTATACTAGCGCTCACCTTATAGAGCATATCACCGGTATCAAGCCCTTTATCCATTTGCATGATGGTAATACCTGTCTCATCATCGCCCGCTAATAAGGCGCGATGAATAGGCGCCGCACCGCGCCAACGTGGCAACAATGAGGCATGAATATTTAGACAACCATGCGTGGGTGTGGTCAATACCCCAATAGGCAAAATCAAACCGTAAGCGGCGACAATCATGAGATCTGGCTGATACGTACGCAACGTCTGTCGTGCTGCCATGCCTTCTGTGCTGGATTTTTTGAAGGTGACTGGCTGCTCTACCGCGATATCGTTCGCTAATGCCACTTCTTTGACAGCAGAGGCTGATAGTTTTTGGCCGCGTCCTGCTTTGCGATCGGGCTGGGTATATACCGCGACAATATCGATATTAAGTGCGTCTTGCTGGCGAATGAGCGCTTCTAGACTAATGGCAGCAAACTCAGGGGTGCCTGCAAATACGACTCTCAGTCGCTCGGTAGATAGTTTATTATTGTTTATAGATGTATTAGACAGATCAAAAGTGGCAGTAGTCATAGTCTTGCATTATATAAGGTTAATTTGTCCATTATAGGTGAGTTTACGACGTTGTGCCATAAGTGTGGTAGTCTCAATCCAGTATGACTAATGACGCTTTTTGCCTTTATAATATAAAAAGTGTCATTGCTCTAGTTATCGACCTTCTTATAGAATAAAAATACTTCGTCAGCAATACTCTATAAATAGCACACTATTATTCTGCTATAGATAATAAGAAGGTATCCGTACCAAGGTTTTGAATAAATCGATTACTATAAGAAACGATGATGATTTCACTATATATTCTTGTGTCGATATAGGGCCATGCTCTCATGCAACAGTTTCAGTCCTTACAGCGATTATTGATCTTCTATGCATCGACCTTACTGGTCATGCTACTGCTGTACTATGTCACGTTGTTTGATGGGTTGAGACATCATAGCGAACAACACAGTATAGATACTTTTCACGCGTTACAGCACAGTATTACTGAGCATGCCGCGCCTATCGATGTAGAAATAGAAAAAATCCTAAAACAGCCTGCTTTTGATCATATCAGTTATCAGCTTATTTTGATGATGCCATCTGGGCAAACTTATATCCATCGCAAGACTCAGCCTAACGAATCAGCTTTTACGACAGTAACGTTTCCCACAGTCAATTCAGCCACTTTTTCTAAGGATAACCAAAGTGCGTATACGGTCAGTAGTAGTGCTTTAACAGGAACGATAAAGCTCGAAAGTGGTCATCAGGTTTATGTTGTGTTGCGCTATGAGCCTTTGACTATCGACTGGACCTCGTACCGTTATTGGCTACCATTGATGGTGGCTCTGATACTGTTTTTTATCGCTTTGTTTTATACGCTCCACCGTCGAACCAACTGGGAGCAGCTAATAGCTTACACTGATAATTTGAGTGTTCATGCAAAAGAATCTTATACGCCGCCACCCTTTTTACAAGAAAAATCCACCACTGAGTTTTTGCTGCTAGGTCATGCACTGAGCCGTGTCAGCTATCAGCTACACAACGACTATCGACGTATCAAAACATTAAATCATCGTTTGGAGCGCTTGGTTGATCAATCACCGCTACCAATGCTGATGAGCTTACGTCACGGTCAGATTAGCTTCTATAATCAACGCTTTGAAAAAATATTTACACCCTCTGCCAAAAACGGACACAGTTATACACTCACTGACTTTGTCATGGGCAAAGATGAGGCGACTCAGCAAATACTTCAAACGCTAGCTGGTTTACAAGTCTCGCGTACATTAACCGTCTATGGAATAGACAACAAACAAGCCTACCAGTTGCATGCCACTCCATGGTTTGGTGAGCATGGACAAGTTCATGGTTTTACGGTATTGCTTAATGATGTCAGTGAGCTGGTTAATCAGAACGAGCAGTTGCAACAGCAAAATAAACAGCTACAGCGAAAGGTTGATGAGTTCAATAAACTCAGGTTTGTCATCGGTCATAAGTTGCGCATACCGCTAGAAGCTATGATCGATATCCTTGAGCCAATTGATCCGAACACATTGAATGCAAGACAAAACAAAACGCTAGATACTTTGATTACCACCAGTCAGAACATGCTGACCGCACTCAATGAGACGCTACATATAGGAAATATCGAGGTTAGAAAAGCCCGCCTTAATATTGAGCCCGTCGATATTTATAAGCTTGGTCAGGAAGTTAATGAGCTAATCATAAATGATATAAGGCAAAGAGGGCTTGAGCTGATTTACTTTTTTGCCCCAGACTGTCCACGCTCTATTGATACCGATGATGTGCGTCTTCGGCAAATTTTGCTGAATCTACTGCATAATGCCGTAAAATTTACCCCCTCCGGTCATGTTGCACTTATCATTGAACAAACCGACCATGAGCAAATGTCAGAGGCTAGCAAAGAGACCTTACAGTCTATCAATACAAACCTTACCACAGATGCAGTGAGTTGCTGGGTGCGCTTTAGTGTTCAGGACACTGGTATCGGTATCACATCTGCCAAACAGCATCAGCTTTTGTCGTACTTAAATAAACCCCATAGCCCAGATATCAACCCAGTAGCGCAGAATACTATCGATACAGGGTTGGGACTAAAAAACGTCAATAGCTTTGCGCGATTACTAGGTGGATTTATAGAACTAACCAGTACCGTTAATGAAGGTAGTGTGTTCAACCTTTATTTGCCTTGTCGACGTCCAAACTATCAGCCGGTATATCATCCTAGTCAGCACCTAAATCATACTTGCCTAATCGCGGTCGTCCATCAGCCGCTTGTCGCGCAACATTTACAGCGGCTTTGTGAGCACTTAGCAATATCTAGCACTATTTATACTTCTGTAGACCTAGCGACTATAGAGCGATTAACAGAACGCCTAAGTCGAGCTCAGCAAAGCTCAGCACCCATACTCCTACTAGATTATGAATACTATGATACCAGCGCGATCTTAGTTGGCAGCAAGACCAACGCTGACAGCTCAGCGAAATATCAAAACTCATTACCACAAGGGCAGTCTGACCTCACAAAACCCCATTTAACGCACAGCAATCATATAGTCACGAGCATCGATAGAAGACAGGCATTAAACAGCCTGCTCGCTAATACATCCTTACCTAAAATACTGTTTAGTATGAAATCTGAGCGTCGCATACCCTCTATGTTACTCGATCAGTGTGATGGCTTTTTGGCAAAGCCTTTAGATAGTGCGCTATTACTGTCTGAAATCCTGCGCTTGACAATGCCAGCTAGAAAAAAGCTAACACAAACACAAGATATTAAAGAGAACATTAGCGAGACAACTGTTCAAGAAGAAAGTTCACAGCCATTATCACCCCTTATCTTAGTAGTGGAAGATAGCCCAACCAATCAAAAAATAGCCTGCAAAATGTTGAGCAAACTTGGCTATCGCAGTATCGTTGCAGAAGATGGTCAGCAAGCGCTTGATATATTAGCCAGCAAGCGTGAGGAGATTTCCCTGATTTTGATGGATTGCCGGATGCCAGTCATGGACGGTCTACAAGCTACTCAGGCAATCCGCGCACAAGGCGACGACATACCTATTGTCGCGCTAACGGCGAATAATACAGAAGAGGATCGCAAGGCATGCATGCAAGTAGGTATGAACGAGTTTTTATCCAAACCTATCAGTAAAAAGGATCTAGAAACCGTTTTACAAAGCTTTATACAGCGTCAATAAAAGAATAAAAAATCACCCTGTCGATATTACTTTGATTTCGTAATACTGACAGGGTGAAAGGTCTAGACAGGTAAGTAAAACCTCGAACGTTATTTCATAAAGCCATTATCTGCTAAAAAAGCTTCTGTAATTTGGCTTTGAGGATTTGCAGCATTCATACCACCAGATTGTGATTTATTTAGCAAACGCTCCAAGTAGCGTGCAACGATATCCACTTCGATATTGACCTTATTACCCACCAACCAATGCTTAGCGATATTAGTCACTTGAGCAGTATGCGGGATAATATTTAAAGAAACGATATTGTCACGTACCAGATTGGTAGTCAGACTAATCCCGTCCACCGTGATAGAACCTTTGGTCGCCGTATAGTGTGCCAACTCTTCCGGTATCTCAATCTCAATATAAATAGAACGTGCGTCTTGCTGCAGCTTACTGACGACGCCTACCCCATCCACATGGCCAGCAACAATATGGCCACCAAAACGCGTCGTCGGTAGCATCGCTTTTTCTAGATTGACCTTATCGCCTGTTTTTAAAGACTCTAGTGCGGTTCTAGCAATTGTTTCACGTGAAACATCGACAGAGTAATGGTTATTACCGAGCTCTACAACCGTCAAACAGATACCGTTCGATGCAATAGAGTCACCCAGCTTTACATCGCTAAAATCCAAATCATTAGACTCTATGGTCAAGCGTATATCACCGCCCGTTGGTTGCATAGATTTAACTTTTCCAACGCTTTCTATAATTCCAGTAAACATATCATCCTCATCTCATTATTATAATGCGGCTATAAACACATCACTTTATTTATCAAATACTTAACCAAATTTCTTAATGCTGCCTTTCTGAGTACATTTTGCAGTGAAACACGCGGTAAATGCAGGCTGTCATTGGATAGATTGTGGATAAGTAAGCGTAAGTCAATAGGATACTCTTAAAATCTTTAATAACTATATAGTTATCCACAACGGTGCTAAATTTATTTTGGCGCTTACAACGTAAGAGTTAAAGACGTAAGTAACTGATTATTATATAATTTATTACAAAATCCCAAAAAGAGTCAGCTTTTCATGTTTCATGTGAAACAAAGTTATACACAGTTTCATGTGGAACATTTAAAATGGCAACGTACTTATCCACATATAGTGCACATTATAAGCATTTTGTGGATAACAAAGTCACAAATAAGAAACCTACAAAGGCAATAGCGTTAATTTAAGGTCAGAACCAAGTTGCTCATAATTATAAATATCGAAGCGCAACTGTTGAGCCAGTGAGATGGGATTGAAATTGACCATTGGTCGCGCTTGATCACCAAGTAGACAAGGCGCCTGATAAACAATCAATTCATCGACCAGCTGTTGACTCAAAAAGCTTCCAGCAACGCCAGCACCTGCCTCCACCAAGACGTCATAACACTGATGATCTCTCACCAATGTTGCTAGTAAATCAGTGAGATCGTCTGTGCGCCAATAAATCGTATCTGTGCGCCGGCACAATTGATAATCAGACTGAGCACTGTGCTCCAAACGCTGACGTCTATCGAGCACCACAATCCGAGGTGCTGGTATTTTTTCAGGTGGTATACCTAGTTGATTTGAACGCACGTTAAGTTGCGGATTATCAGTTATCACTGTCTCGCTACCAGTTATGATTGCCCCACTTTGTGCTCGTATTTTTTGCACATCTTCGCGAGCCGCATTTGATGTAATCCATTTTGACTCACCAGATGCCATCGCGGTGCGACCATCTAGACTAGTCGCTATTTTTAGTCTGACATAGGGCATCTGAGTCCGCATTGCTTTTAAAAATCCGCGATTTAATGCTTCTGCCTGCTCTGTCAGTATGCCAACCGTCACTTCAATACCAGCTTGCTTAAGTAGCTTTACCCCGCGACCTGCGACCTGCGGATTGGGGTCTAGATCTGCAATCACAACACGCTTCACATTAGCTTCAACGAGTGCCAACGCACATGGCGGTGTGCGCCCTGTATGGCTGCAGGGCTCTAGAGTCACATAAGCCGTTGCGCCCACTGCTCGATCGCCTGCTTGTTTTAGTGCAAATACCTCTGCATGTGGCTCACCAGCTTTCGGATGAAACCCTTGACCGACCACTTTTTCAGCTTGGACGATGACACAACCTACTACTGGATTTGGCCTAGTGGTATACAAACCGAGCTTAGCTTGTTCGATAGCAAGCATCATAAAGTAGCGATCTTGCGCATCTTGAGAGTGATTTATAGTTGGCATAACAGTAGGCTTAATAAATGATTGGTCATAATTACGGAGAGTTTTATTTAATAATCTAAGCGCTTTGAACTCAAATCAGTTCAATGGTTAGACATATTTATTGATGTATCAGCTTATTTGTCATTTGGACGAATATTAGCAATCTCTTGATGAAAGGCATCGATGTCTTGAAAATCACGATAAACACTAGCAAAACGCACATAAGCGACATCATCTAACGCCTTTAGTTCACTCATGATGATTTCACCCAAGACTTTGCTACTGATTTCACGCTCACCCATTTGTCTGACGCGTTTTTCAACTCGACTAATCATTGCCTCTTGCTCATCGATAGTGATGGGGCGCTTTTGCAAAGGCAACAAGATAGAACGGCGCAGTTTTTCATTGTCGTAAGGCTCAATCTTGTTGCTGGATTTGATAATCCTTGGCATCACCACTTCTACCATCTCAAACGTTGTAAAACGCTCTTGGCAACTATTGCACGAACGGCGGCGACGCACTTGCGCACCTTCTGCAGCAAGACGTGAGTCGATCACTTTTGTCTCTGATGCATTACAATACGGGCAGTGCATAGCAATTCCTTATTTTACGACTAAGAATAAAAGCAAAACTTATAAGATAAACAAATTTATTGAGTAATAGATAAGGTTATTCAACCGTTATTTACCAATACAAAAACTACCAAATATCTTGCCGAGCAAATCATCAGCACTAAACTCGCCCGTGATTTCACCCAAGCTCTGCTGCGCTTGACGCAAGCTTTCAGCGACTAATTCACCTGCTTGAAACACCGTTAACTGCTCATGCGCCTCTGTTAAATAGTTGGCAGTCCGTCTGAGGGCATCTATATGACGCGTACGAGCGATGAGGCTATTTTCTGGCGGATGAAAACCTACCTTTGCACATAACGCTTCGACTAAATTATCGATACCAGCACCTGTTTCACATGAAACATTGACTTGTTCGTAGCCTCTATCTTTGATTTCAGCTTGTGTCATAAAGGCCGATTTTTCACTACTATCATCGCTTAATAGATCACTTTTATTGGCAATTATTAGTAATCGTTTGGCATCTGGCAGCTCGCCAAATAACTGCTCAGCCAATTGCAACGGTGTGCTTTCTTCTTCAACATCGCGAGTCACATCGTAAACCATCAGCAGCATATCAGCTTGGGTAATGGCGGTGCGAGCACGTTCAATGCCGATACGCTCTACCGTGTCTTCTGTATCACGCAGGCCTGCCGTATCGGTAAGATGTAGCGTCAAACCATTGAGCACGACCGTCTCTTGCAGCGTATCACGCGTGGTGCCTGCTACATCAGTCACGATAGCACGTTCTTGCCCCGCTAGACGATTTAGCAGGCTTGATTTACCGGCATTTGGCCTACCTGCTAGCACAACATGGATACCATCTCGTAAGAGCTGACCTTGTTTTGCAGTGGCTAATACTTGCTGTATTTTATCTTGCGTTTGCTCAAGTTTGCTCTGTATCACGCCGTCAGATAAAAAATCGACATCTTCTTCATCAGGGAAATCAATGGCAGCTTCAACATGCAAGCGCAAATGAATCAACTGTTCTAATAGCTGATTAATCTTTTGGGAAAACTCACCACTTAGAGAGCGGATGGCACTACTCGCCGCCGCCGCACTGGTCGCATCAATCGCATCAGCGATTGCCTCTGCCTGCACCAAATCCAATTTATCGTTATCAAAAGCACGATAAGAAAACTCTCCGGCACTCGCTTGTTTGGCGCCTAACTCAAACACGCGCGCGAGCAACTGGTTCTGTAGAATAACGCCGCCGTGCCCTTGCAGCTCAATCACATCTTCACCCGTGAATGAATGCGGGCCTTTAAAGAACAATACTAGCCCTTCGTCGATAACAGTACCATCCGCCTGATAAAAACGGCAAAAACTGGCCATACGTGGCGTAAAAGCTGATTTGCCCGTGATCGCGCAAGCCATGGCATAAGCACGGCTACCTGATAGACGTATAACGCCCACACCGCCGCGTCCAAGTGGTGTTGCAATCGCAGCAATAGTGGCGAGTCCAGAGGTATTAGATTTTTCAGAATGATTAGGTGTGGCCAAGGCCATCTCTAAGGAATCCACAATGACTCTCAGTAGCTAAAAACCCCATTATAGACGTCTGCGCCCACACTGACAAAACAAACTTTGAAAGCTCCCTTAATCATTGATGTTTTATTTTTAATGTTGATAAGCTGTGGATAACAAAAGCCATTGTCCATAAAAAAACCACCGCTTGCGCGATGGTTTTTATTATTGTCCTGCTGATAGAGCGTCAGTTAGTCAACTATTTTTACCGTGCGGCGCTTCTGCTCTTCTTCGACTTTCTTATTCACAATATATTGCTGAGTCATACTGAACAAGTTGTTTACTGTCCAATACAATACCAAACCTGCTGGGAAGAATAGCATGAATGCGGTAAAGATAATCGGCAAGAACTTCATCACTTTTGCTTGCATTGGATCTGCTGGCTGCGGATTCAACTGCTGCTGTATGAACATTGACGCACCCATTAGCAACGGCAAGATAAACCATGGGTCCATGGCTGAAAGATCGCGAATCCACAGAATCCATGGCGCATGACGCAGCTCGACACTCTCTACGAGCACCCAATATAAGGCTAAGAAAATTGGCATCTGCATCAAGATTGGCAAACAACCCGCCATCGGATTGACTTTCTCTTCTTTGTAGATGGCCATCATTTCTTGCGACATTTTCATACGGTCGTCGCCATGCTCTTCTTTTAGCGTTTTTAGTCTCGGTGCAATAGCGCGCATCTTAGCCATTGAGTAGTAGCTCTTATTAGAGAACCACATCAAAGCAATTTTGACTAAAATCGTTAGTAGGATGATTGACCAACCCCAGTTACCCACAACTTTATGCACACCTTCCAAGATAGCAAATAAGACCTTCGATATTGGCCACAGTAAACCGTAATCAACCGTCTTATTCAGACCAACTGCCACATCTTTTAGCTCAGACTGTACTTTTGGACCTGCATACAGTGTGGCATCCAATGTGACTTGCTTGTTTGGTGCGACATTGACTGGCTGACTGTTAAAGCCAATAAAGTAGTCGTTGCCAGTCTCGCGGGTGAAGAACTTACCTGTAAAGTTTTCAGGCGTCCATGCAGAGACAAAATAATGCTGCACAATGCCAACCCAGCCTTTATCACTGGTCGTCGTCAGCTCGCCATCGCTGAAGTCTTTAAATTTTAGTTTATTGTAAGGATCATCTGGCGTACCCCAGGCACCACCAAGATAAGTCGCCATGCTCAGCGCGCCTTTATCAGACATACCAGGATCTTTACTATCGTCACGTTTTAGCTGCGCAAACATCTGGCCTTGCCACGCGTTGGTAGAGGCATTTTGAATTTTGTAACTAATATCGATCGGATATTTGTTTTCAGTAAAGGTAAATGTCTTGGTAATTGTCACGCCATCTTTTTTGTAAGTAAGCGGTACTGACAATGTTTGTTGCCCTGCTTCCATCACATAATTGTTGGCGGTGTGACTGTAAGTCGCTCGACCTTCTGCCGTATCAATACCATTTTGGCCGATAAGTCCAGACTGAGCCACGTATACACGATTGCTATTATTTTCTAGCAATACGAAAGGCTTATCGCTATCGAGCGTCGCGTCATACTGCTTGAGCGCAGCATAGACAATATCACCGCCTTCTGGATTGATTTTGATGTCATAGCGATCGGTTGTTACCGTGATTAATCCTGTGTCCTTTGCAGGCGTAGCTGTCACAGCTGTGTTATCCACAGGTAGTGTCTGAACCGGAATATCACCTGCGGCACCAGTGGTAGAAGGAATGTCAGCACCTACTGAACTTGTAGTTTCTGGCACCGCTTCTACAGCTGGTGCATCGGCATAATCATCTCGCCATGCCAAAATCAGCAGATAAGCGGTAATTAGCATCGCAATGATGATCATCACCCGAAATATCTTTTGCATAAACCTTTCCTAGATTAAAAATTAGGGAATGAAAAATTAGGGCATGTGTCATGACTGTACTGCATAGTTATCATCATGATCGATAACCGCGTTGAGAGTCATTTACATAAAATGTGCATCATTTTACTAAAAATCTGCTTCAAATGATACCAAGAGTGTGGATAACTTGTGGGTAAGTCATTGAAGATGATGTCTAAAGCCCGAAGTTGTGATTTTCATGTTGTCTTCATTAAGTAGTTAAGACGTGGCACATACCCCTGACTATCTCGGTAAATGCCCCATCCTCCACTATCGCTACTCGCTGTAGAAGGTAGATATTGATAATGATAAGAGGACAAAGGGAGCGGAACAAAGTCAATGCCGTGTCCACCAAGCGGATGACATCTACTAAGACGTTTTAAAAGCAACCAACTACCTGCACGAGTACCATGCCACGCCAAAGCTTGTTTACCATAGTTTGAACAGGTGGGATAGTAACGGCAGCGAGCAGGTATTATAGGGCTAATTATTTTTTGATAAAACTTTATTACATTTAATAAAAATTCATAAATTATTTTATTTATTAATTTTAATAAATTTTTCATTTTATTTTTTTTCTATTTTTTTAAATATATTATTTATTTCATTTTTTAATTCTTTATTATCGATACCCTTTATTGATTTTTTTACTATAAAAACAATATCTTTATTTTCTAATTTAAAAGCTTTTGTACGGAACTGCTCACGGATATGTCGTTTAATCAAATTTCGAGCGACAGCAGTAGGTACTTTACGCTTAGTAATTGCCATACCGATACGTGGCTTGTCATAGGCACTGGCTCTCACAAACGCCATCAAGTGACCCTGATGTATCTTACGCTCGGGTGCGTCAAACACTTCACGGAAAGCTGCTGGTGTCAGTAGGCGCTGCTCTTTAGTAAAATTGGCTGTAGGTGTAGCTGAAAGAGATTTGGGCATGGTATGACCTAATATGATAGGGAATGGCGATATTAGAGATAATAGCAAAATATAGAAACAAAAAAAGCGCCTATGCGGGCGCTTTTGATATATGGCTAAGTGTCAGTTGTGATGATTGACTATTGCAATCTATAAACAATAAGAGCACAACAAGCACTATTAGCCATGCTTATCGCTATCTACTGATTATACAGTTAGACGATGACGTCCTTTAGCGCGGCGACGAGCTAAGACCTGACGGCCTTTTTTAGTTGCCATACGAGCACGGAAACCGTGAGTACGTTTACGCTTGATCACGCTTGGTTGGAATGTACGTTTCATAACTCACCTATCAAAATAATGGACTAAATTCGTAATAACGGAGGATTATACCATCCAGTATAGATTCGGTCAATAAACTAATTTAGCCTATCTTTGAAGATTTAGTTTCTACTATCAGATTACTAGATATTATTTGTTCAAGACTCCAGTTTTGTTTAACCAGTTCTTTTAGTTGACAGTGAATAATTTTTGAAGTTATCCACAGTTTTGTGTGACGTCTATAATAATAATTAATTAATATATATAAGTATTGTTGTTATTGGGACCTTGTTTATCTGTGGTTAACTCCTTTTTCTCCTTATTTATCAAAATACTAGACTATGGGTAAGGCTGTGGATAACCTGTGGGTTAAATATGGATAACTCATCTTATCGAGTTATCCACAAAACTATCCACAGTCTTATCCCCAAAAAACAAGGTTTTATCCACAGGGTATCTATGTTAGATTAGCCCCTACTTCGTGTGTGGCTTCTCATAGCTTTTCAGTGTGACTTTTAAGACAGTTAATTGCGGTTGATACTAAGCATTTATGTAGAAGGTCAGGCTATTAAAATTAACTATTATTTCAAATTATAGGGTTAGTATTTTTCATGATAGACACAGCAAATATTTGGGATAAATGTCTGAACGATTTGCGCTATAACGTTAAAGACAACGTTTTCACCATGTGGCTGCGACCTTTGTCAGCTCACCAAGAAGCACAAACTCTAATTATTCTTGCGCCTAATGATTATTTTGTCACGTATATCAAAAAGAACCATCTTCAAGATATTCAGCAATTGGTTGCTAAGCACAGTCAAGGTAGCATTGAGGAGGTTGTTGTCCGTGTTGATAATGCTGGACGTGAGGTAGACGATAGTCAGCAGTCACAATCAGGCTCATTATTTTTGGAGGATAAGCCCTCCCCTACCCCATCTGAGCATAAATTTGAATCTATCCATCATAATAATTCGAAAGCAGATATCGACGCTAATATGCGTCAGGAAGAACTAAACGATTCAGCTGATGCTAAATCACTAAGCTATCTCAATCCTGACTTTACTTTCGAGACATTTGTCACCGGTAAGTCGAACAATCTGGCCTACAAAGCTTGTTACGAGCTTGGTAAAAAACAATCAAAAAATCGGCACAATCCTTTATTTATATACGGACCTTCTGGATTGGGAAAAACACATTTAATGCATTCTGTAGCACATCGCTATTTAAAAAATAATCAAAGTTTTTATTATTTCACTTCTGAAAAATTTATAAATCAATTAGTTTATTCATTAAGAAATAATAAAATAGAAGATTTTAAAAAGAAAATAAAAAAAGTAGATTTGTTAATTGTAGATGATATTCATGTCTTAGCAGGAAAGACCAAAAGTAGTAATGAGTTTTTAACGTTGTTTGCAGATTTTACCAGTGGTGACAAACAGCTGATTTTGGCTTCTGATCGTCATCCATCGCAAATGACGGAATTTGATGAGCGCTTTAGGTCGCGATTTTCTTGGGGATTGACGGTCGCAGTTGATCCTCCTGAGATTGATACCCGTGTGCAAATTTTGCAGAAAAAAGCCGCCTCTTATGGCATGGTGCTGCCTAAAGAGTGTGCATTGTTTATCGCTCAAAACGTGGTATCCAATGTCAGACGCTTAGAAGGTGCTCTCAATCAAGTTTTTGCAAATGCTAATCTGACAGGCGCACAGATTACTCTTGAGATGGTGCAATACGCGCTAAAAGACATCGTCGCCATGCGTGTACAAGCCGTAAATATGGATAATATCCGCAAAATAGTCGCCGAATACTATGATGTAACGGTCAAGGATATTATGGGACGTAAACGTACGCGAAGCATCGCCAGACCTCGCCAAATAGCGATGGCTCTATCGCGCGAGTTAACAGGTGACAGTTTCCCTGAGATTGGTCAATCATTCGGCGGACGAGACCACACTACAGTGATGCACGCTTGCGATAAAGTAAATGAATTACGAGCAGCAGATCCAGCGTTTGACAAGGATTATAAGACGCTGGCGTTGATGTTACAGGCAGGTTAGTAGAGTAAGTCTTCACTGTATTTTAGCGAGAAAATATCGTTTATAATATTGAAAATATAAGCAGATAGATGCTCTGTAGATTATAGTCAGTAGACAGGGTATTATTAGACGATTACGTCAAGTTTTTATAAAAAAATCATTCAAATAAGAGTAACTAAGCATGCAATTATCGATCAATCGAGAATCGTTACTAAAAGCTATCAACTTGATCGCCAAAGCCGCTGATAAACGCCATAATATGGTGATATTGGGCAATATTAAGCTGCAGTTATCAGAGTCCGAGCTTATCTTGACAGCCTCAGATTTAGAAGTGGAGCTGACATCGACCTTGAAATTGCCTGCTGGTGCTTGTGTTGAAGCAGGAACAACGACGCTACCTGCAACAAAACTAAAAGATATTTGTAAGTCTTTACCTGCACAAGCTCAAGTCAATCTGGCGACTCAAGCGAATGAGCGTTGTCTGCTTACCAGTGGCAAGAGCCGTTTCACGCTAGGTACCTTACCAAGTGAAGATTATCCGAGCTTGGGCAATCCTGAAAATATTACGCCGTTGAACATCAGCCGTAGTCGCTTGACAGATTTGATTCACAAGACTCAGTTTGCGATGGCGATTCAGGATGTACGTTATTATTTGACGGGTATGCTGTTTGATGTTTCACAGCAGCAGCTGACGACCGTTGCGACTGACGGACATAGACTGGCCTTGGCACGTAGTGTTATAGATGTGAGTGCTGATCTGAGCATGCAGGCTATCTTGCCACGTAAGGCAGTAATTGAGCTTGAACGTTTGGCGACTGAGCTTGGCAAGGTGCTAGGCGACCAAGACAATGCAGTTACTCTGAGCTTTGGTCGTGAGTTTTTGCAAGTGAGCTTACCATTTGGCGATGTTGATAGTGCAGGGCAAGTCAGTCAAAACCTAATGGTAACGTTTACTGCCCGTTTGATTGATGGCAAATTCCCTGATTATCGCCGCGTCATGCCAAGCAATACAGATAAGCTTGCGTTATTTAGTCAAGAAAAAATGACTGACGTATTACGCCGGGTTGCGATTTTGAGTAATGAGAAGTCTCGCGGTGTGGTCTTTAATTTTGCCAGTGATGGTATGGTAGAGGTGCGTGCCAACAATGCTGAGCAAGATGAAGCCGTGGAGATGATACAAGCCAGATATCAGGGTGAGCCAATGGAGTTATCGTTCAATGCTGCGTATCTACAAGACGTGCTAGGGGTGATACAAGGTGATTTGCAGATGCATATGAGCCAATCGAATGCATCTGTACTTGTCAATCAACTCAATGATGAGTTTCATCAATATGTCATCATGCCGATGCGTATATAGTCTGATTTTTTGCACATCATACAGCATTGAACCGCGCTAGCATCTTTTAAGGATATACTCGGACAGCTTGAATTTTAATAAACTTTTGCTTGCTTTGAAAGCTGAAAATAATGGGCGGCTATCGATATCATGATTGAACGTCTACAAATATCAAATCTGCGCAACCTCACACAAGTTAATCTGCAGTCTACCGTTTGCAACGTTATCATCGGTGCAAATGGTAGCGGCAAAACCTCTTTGCTTGAAGCGATATTTTTATTATCGAGAGGCAAGAGCTTTCGCCATCACCAGCCAAAACGTTATATTCAACATCATCAAAACAACACTACCGTATATGCTAGACTCAACGACAGTCGTACGCTAGCCATTCAAAAACAAGCAGATGCGACAACCATTCTGCGTCTTAATCAAGCTACTGTCTACAACCAAAGTATATTGACCGAGCAGCTACCCACGCTACTGATAGATCCCTCAACCATGGATATGTTAGAGCAGGGTAGTGCCAGTCGTCGCCAGCTATTGGATTGGTTAGTGTTTCACATGAAACAAGGTTTTCACCCACAATGGGTCGCCTATCAACGCCTACTAAA
Source organism: Psychrobacter piscatorii (assembly GCF_904846415.1). GTDB lineage: Bacteria > Pseudomonadota > Gammaproteobacteria > Pseudomonadales > Moraxellaceae > Psychrobacter > Psychrobacter piscatorii. Next base: position 35,253 of record NZ_CAJHAR010000007.1, read on the forward strand.
ACAGCGCAATAGTTTACTAAAAAAGACTCGTCATCTGACTCAAGTCCAGTTAGCTGAGCTAAAGTCTTGGGATAAAGGACTGAGTAATCATGCGGCATTGATACATCATTATCGTGAGCAAGTATTTACTGAGTGGCAGCCTTATTTTGCCAAAAGTGTTCTGCAGTTGTTGCCATCTTATGCTGAGCAATTGAGCCTAAGTTATAACGCTGGCTATGACACTAATGTCGCGCTTGATGTACAGCTTAATGAGCGATTAGAGCAGGATTTACAGTTAGGATATACCCGCATAGGCAATCATCGCGCTGATATCCACGTACATTGGCGCTCTGATAATGCTGTACGGTCTGATGATGTTGTAGATAGTCAGGCGACAAATACAAATACAGCGTCCTCAGACCATGAGGTAAATGCTAAATTACCAACTTTAAAAGAACAGGCAGCAAATGTATTGTCTCGCGGTGAAAAAAAGCTGCTCATAACTGCGCTACGCTTATCGCAACTACCATTACTGCTCAATGATAATAAAGATAGCGTTTCATTTGATAGTGGTCCAACATCGAGAGCGACCCCTGTCGTGCTACTAGATGACATTACCGCAGAGCTAGACGACAGGGCAATAAGCATTCTTTTATCAACGTTATCGCTGCTACCTTGTCAGGTGTTCATGACCAGTTTGACGGATGATATCGTACCTTTGGTTGATGAGCTGTGGTCAAAACCTAAGTTGTTTCACGTGAAACAAGGCCAGATATTGTCTGTTGATTAATTCCTGTTGATTAATTCTTAGTCGCTTATCATCGCTTTAAGCATTTTCCTGCCTACTTGTAACTCCTTTTATACGTCCTTTATTGAGCATCACAGTCGCGACTATCACTCATACTAGCTATTAGGCTAAGACATTGACTCATAAGTCGTAAAACTCCCAGTAAACAGTGACTTACAGACAAAAAAATGCTAAAATAACCCTTTATTTTTGTCCTGTTCTCAGCAATTTATCTGATAGCATCATATAAAAGATTTCTATTTTTTGTTTCTTTATAAGTAGTTGATAATTAAATATTTTATTTATTTCAATAGTTTTAACAATGGCTAGAAAAACAAAGACTATTACTAATAAGTAATTTGCCAATTTTATCTCTGTGCGGCCTTTTTTGAGGCTAACGGTGGTTAGTGGTTTAGCTGCTCACATGCACTCTAGATTATGAATAATAAACGTTAATTTTAAGATGCCATCATGAGGCGTAACCATCTGGGTGCGCTGATAAAAACGGCTGATAATGGCTAGATTAAGGAATGTACATGAGTGATTCATTACCTATTGACCACGAGCAACTGACGTCAGACAGTGCTGCCGAAACGATTGCACCTGTCGTAGCGCCAGAAGGGTTACCCTCTGATTATAGTTCTAAGGATATCCGTGTACTGCGTGGGTTAGAGGCTGTACGCGTGCGCCCTGGTATGTATATCGGTGACACTGACGATGGCACAGGCTTGCATCACATGGTCTTTGAGGTCGTGGATAACTCTATCGATGAGGCGCTGGCCGGTCACTGTGATCAGATCGATATCATCATTCACGAAGATGAGTCTGTCAGTGTGATGGATAATGGTCGCGGCGTGCCAGTCGATATTCATCCAGAAGAGGGTGTATCTGCTGCTCAGGTCATTATGACTGTCTTGCATGCAGGCGGTAAGTTCGATGATAATAGCTATAAAGTATCAGGTGGCCTGCATGGTGTTGGGGTATCGGTCGTCAACGCATTGTCTAAAAAGCTTGAGATGAATATCTGGCGTGAAGGCTATCATTACCATCAGACCTATACTGATGGCGTACCTGACGCTGATATTCAGCAGATGGAAGCGACCGATCAAACCGGTACGCAAATCCGCTTTTATCCAAGTAGCGACGTATTCACCGGTACGGTTTTTGAATATGATATCTTGGCAAAACGCCTACGCGAGCTGTCATTTTTGAACTCTGGTGTGCGTATCGTTCTGACCGATGAGCGCATTGATAAGCGTCATGAGTTTGAGCACAAAGGTGGCCTATTAGAATTTGTCAGCTATATCAATGCAGGCAAAGACGGTATCAATGAAGTCTTCCATTTTACCAGTCAACAAGACGACGGTATCAGTGTCGAGGTTGCGCTGCAATGGACCGATACTTACAACGAAAAAGTGCTGTGCTTTACCAATAATATTCCGCAAAAAGATGGCGGTACGCATCTATCAGGTTTCCGCTCAGCACTCACACGTGGCCTAAATAGCTATATGGATCGCGAGAATTTATTCAAAAAAGAAAAGGTCGCTGCGACTGGTGATGACGCTCGTGAAGGTCTAACGGCTATTGTCTCGGTGAAAGTGCCTGATCCAAAATTCTCAAGCCAGACCAAAGACAAGCTAGTCTCAAGTGAAGTCAAGTCTGCTGTCGAATCAGCGATGCACGATAAATTCAATGACTATCTGCTAGAGAATCCAACGGCGGGTAAAGCCATTGCTAATAAAATTATGGAAGCAGCCCGGGCGCGTGACGCCGCTCGTAAAGCGCGTGAAATGACCCGTCGCAAGACGACTCTGGATATTGCAGGTCTGCCCGGTAAACTTGCTGACTGCCAAGAAAAAGATCCAGTACTATCAGAGCTATATATCGTGGAGGGTGATTCTGCAGGTGGCTCAGCTAAACAAGGTCGTAGCCGTAAGACTCAAGCAATTTTGCCGCTAAAAGGTAAAATTCTAAACGTTGAGCGTGCGCGCTTTGACAAGATGCTATCCTCTGCTGAAGTGGGTAACCTGATTACTGCACTTGGCTGTGGCATTGGCCCTGATGAGTATAATCCAGATAAAGTACGCTATCACAAAATCATCATCATGACCGATGCCGATGTTGATGGGTCACATATTCGTACTTTATTGCTGACTTTCTTCTTCCGTCAAACGCCTGAATTGATTGAGCGTGGTTATATTTATATCGCACAGCCACCGCTATACAAAGTGAAAAAGGGTCGTCAAGAGCTATATCTAAAGGATGACGAAGCGCTTAAAGCATATCTATTGTCGTCAACGATTGACAATACTAAGCTACATATCAGTGCTGATGCGCCTGCCATTACTGGGCAAGCGCTTGAGACACTGCTGAATGATTATAACCAAACGCAATTGATCAAAGCTCGTTTGCAGATCCGCTTTCCAGCGGTCATTTTGGATGCGTTGACGCATACGCCAAAGCTATCCGTTGATATGACTTATGATGAGTCTGCTATGCAGGACTGGAAAGCAGCAATGCAGACTAAGCTTGATCATTTCGGTAGTGATCTAAGTCCTGAGATTGAATTGGTCAATATCCATGCGCCGCAGCCAAAAAATATGGATGCAGCGGCTGCCGATCTATTGGGTATGACGCCTGTCATCGGTACTGAAGCCGCAAGCACTGCAGAAGGCGAAGCGTCAGATAATGAGGCTCTATCTACTAAGGCGCAATGGCTACCACGCGTCACGGTATATGTGCATCAACTGGCGCACCATTATTTGCTAGATGCTAGCTTTATCAACTCAGGTGAGTATGGCAAGCTGTTACGTCTATCAAGCGAGTGGAACACACTACTTGAGAGTGATGCCTTTATTCGCCGCGAAGCGTCTGCAGGAACAACGAAAGATATCCCAGTACGTGACTTCGATTATCTCTGGCAACAAATGATGCTCGACGCACGTCGTGGTCTGGCTATCCAGCGCTACAAAGGTCTAGGTGAGATGAACGCCGATCAGCTGTGGGATACAACGATGGATCCAGAAAACCGCCGCATGCTACGTGTCACTATCGAAGATGCGATTGCCGCTGATCATATGTTTACCTGCTTGATGGGTGATCACGTCGAACCACGCCGTATCTTCATCGAAGAAAATGCCCTAACGGTGTCAAATCTAGACATCTAAATTTGAGTGTTCTATTCATAGCATATGAAATACCGTTTCGATCATCGAGGCGGTATTTTTGTTTCACGTGAAACTTATTTAGATAAATTGCTATTGACTAGCAATCATAATTTGTGGAAATAAAATGATCGAAGTGATATTACTCGCTATCGCCCTAGCGATGGATGCGTTTGCGGTATCGATAGGACTGGGTGCTAAGGCTCAAAAATACAGCAATCAGTATGTACGGCACTTGGCTATCTATGCTGCGCTGTACTTTGGTATTGCTCAGGGCGTAATGCCGCTCATTGGTTATTTATTGGGTGCCGCGCTGCTGGGTTGGTTGACGGCGGCCGCGCCTTGGATTGGTGGTATTATATTAATTGCTCTAGGTGGAAAAATGCTTTACGAAGTGTTTGCTGCTGACGAATCAGATGCAGATAGTGATGAGTTAGATGTCAACGATGATGCAATTAGCACTGATGGTAAAACAGGAGTAGTCGCTAGTAACAATCATGCACATACTAATCATGGACACATCAATCATCGCACGATGTTTACGCTAGCGATTGCCACCAGTATCGATGCGATGGCAGCCGGATTTACGCTAAATTTATTGGCCTTGAATGCATGGCTAGCCTGCTTGATTATCGCGGTAGTAACGGCTGTGTTTGGCTGGATTGGGGTCTATTTGGGACGTCGATCAGGCACATGGCTAGAAGAAAAAGCAGAAGTATTGGGCGGTGTGGTACTGATTGCGATTGGTATAAAAGTCATGTTTTTTAGCTAATCTATTTAGAGTTTCACTTAATCTTTATGCAAAAAGCACCGCCTTGACTATCAAAGCGGTGCTTTTTTGTTTCACGTGAAACTTAACCGTGTTACGTATTCAACGACTATTCTTCGTCGGTATCAAAGCGCCAAGCGAGTACACGAGTGCTTTTTTGACCTTGGCTCATCTCGATAATGCGCATTTGCGCGACATCTAACTGCTTTAATAGTAGTTGTAAAGGTTTCACGTTTTCAGATTTTGACACCAACGTCGTGAACCAGCCAACGTGCTCGGCAAAGCTTTGGCTCTCTTTTGCCATCTTGGTCAAGAACGCAATCTCGCCACCTTCACTCCATAATTCTTTATGCTGACCACCAAAATTTAGGTTTTGCGCGGCATTACCTGACTTGGTTGAATGACGGCTGATTTGCTCGCTTTCATTTTTACCGCGATGACGTTGCAGGTTGTGCTGCTTGCGGCTGTTGGCTTCCATCGCTTCTTCTAATGACGCATGAAACGGCGGGTTACACACCACCACGTCGAAGTAGTCTTGACGACCAATGATATTTTTAAAGATAAATTTAGGCTCAGGTTGCAGTTTAACTTTGACCGCGCTTTTCAGTTTTGGATTGGCGTCACAAATCAGTGCAGCAGTATTGACCGAAATCGGATCAATGTCGCTCGCGGTAAATCGCCAGCCGTAGCTTTGGCTACCGACGATCGGATAGATCGCACTGGCACCCGTACCGATATCTAGGGCGTGAATCTCTTTACCCGTCGGCGGTGTGTTGTCGGTATTCACATGCGTGGTTTGCGCGAGTAAGTCCGCAATATAGTGAATATAATCGGCACGCCCAGGGATAGGCGGACACAGATAGCCTTCAGGAATATCCCAAAATTTAACGCCGTAATAGTTTGCCAGTAGTGCTTTATTTAGCACACGAACTGCTTGATGATCCGAGAAATTGATCGTCGGCTCGCCTTTGGGATTGGTGATGGTGTGCTCAGCAAGCTCAGGCAAGGCGCGAGTCAATACGGCAAAGTCGTAACGACCTTGGTGCGGATTGCGCGGATGCAGCTGACCGAGTTTTTTGGCGGTCGCAGGAGATCGGTTTCTGTGTTTGCTGTTTGCAGGGATACGGGTCATAAGGTAGGGCTACGATAGGTGAATATAAGCAAACAGTGTAGCAGATTTCGCAGGTTTCTAATGGTTTATCCGTGCTTTATCGGTCGCTTATCGGTGACGAAAGATTAGGTTGAGTCCCAATACGATCATCGCCGACCCCAATACACGGTCAATCCAATGCTCAAAACGCTGAAAGCGGCGGTGAATTGCAGGGATAGAGAGTAGCATCACCACGGTGCTAAACCATGCCATCTGTAGCACCATCATCCAGACACCGTATATCGCCAATTGCCAAAGTGGGATGTTTGGCGACAGGACGAGGGTAAAAATCGCCACAAAATAGACAGGCGCTTTTGGGTTAAAGACGTTACAGAAAAATCCACGGCGCAATGTGGCAACGGTAGATTCGGTATTCATAGATTTAGTATGAGTAGAGGCGTCTTGCTTTGCTTGTAAATGATCAGTAGAAGTGTTCTCTTGCGTTACGGATGCTGCTATTTCTACTGGCTTTTTTGGTTTTGCCTGAATGCCCTGCCACCCTAGATAGATCAGATAGCCACCACCTAGCCATTTAATCGCGGTCAATAGCGGCTGTGAGTGGGCAATGACCGTCGCTAGTCCCAGTACCGAATAGATAATATGCACTGACAACCCTAAAGTAATCCCCAAACTACAAATCAAACCAGTACGTCGACCCTTAGCTAACGTCTGCTGTGAAACCAAGACAAAATCAGGGCCTGGTGAGGCGGCGGCCAGCAAGTGAACGCTCGTGATGAGCAAAAATCCGTGCCAAAACTCCATAAAGTCCTCTATACCATGATACCTGACCCAATCTGAATCATAGTTGCACTTATCGTAAATGAGGTCAACTTTTATCTATTATCGCGCCATTCGAGTCATTGCTATCGCTTGTGTTATCGCTATATGGTGTCTATATTGAAGGTGGATTAAAAGCAGGTTTATCGACAAACTGCTATAAATAAACCATCAAGATTCGACGATATAATCACTCAATAGATAAAAAATGACTCCAACAAGGATGGCATCATGACTACGGACAGTACTACGCAAGACAATCACATTACTTATGACACAGACGGCACTATTTGCCTGATTGGGCTAAACCGCGCCAATAAACGCAATGCCTTTGACAGCCATATGATCACCCAGCTATCTGACGCATTGACCCGGTATGAAGACGATGAGCATCTACGCTGTGCGCTTATCTTTGCGTATGGTGATCACTTCACCGCTGGGCTCGATCTGGTCGAGCTACAAGACAAGCTAAACGACGGTGTGTTTGAGTTTGATGACAACCAAATTGATCCGTGGGGTATTAGTGGACGCTTACGTACCAAACCTGTGGTGGTGGCGGTAAAAGGGACTTGCTTTACCGTGGCTATCGAGCTGATGCTCAATTGTGACGTGGTTATTGCCAGTGATAACTGCAACTTTGCACAAATGGAAGTCCAGCGCGGCATCATGCCATTTGGCGGAGCGACGGTACGGTTTGTCGCGGCGGCAGGCTGGCAAAAAGCCATGCCGTATCTGCTGACGGGCAAAGCATTCGATGCGCAAACGGCTGATCGGCTGAACTTGGTCAGTGAAGTGGTGGCAAATGGCACTGAATACGAGCGTGCATTAACACTGGCACAAGAGATCTGTAAAGCTGCACCGCTGGGCGTTAGAGGCGCGCTGTCCTCAGCACAAGATGCGAGCCGCAATGGGGCAGCGACGGCACTGGCCAATATCCATAGCTATCTGCCGCCACTCTTTCATTCAGAAGATGCCAAAGAGGGCGTGATGGCGATGGTTGAGAGACGGGAGGCTGAGTTTACTGGTAAATAGTTTTTGATCATATATTGAAAAGTAGTTCGCCTCTTAATGATTATTAAAACCTACCTTAACAGTGTTGTTTGTAGCAATTACTGATATCTCAGGCTCTATTAAGAGGTTGCGAACTATATCTCACCCAAATCTTCCATATCCACATACTCTTTTTTACCATGGATCGTATACATCTTACGCTTGATCTCTGGATACAGGGTAATGTCAATCGGTGGTCGGCTGCCGCCCATTAGGTAAGTGGCATCGGCATCGCTATCATTGCGCATCGAGTGCGCCGCGCCATGAGCAGGGAAGCCGACGAAATCTCCAGCACTCAGCTGATAATGCTCATCACCGTAGCGCAGCGATAGCTCGCCTGACAGCACATAAATGAACTCATCGGACTCTTCATGATAGTGATGGGTCGTCGTCTCATCGCCTGCCGCGACCCGCACCAGATGCAAGCCAAATTTGGTCAGACCGACAATATCACTGAGCGACACCGTATGGCGAATGGCGTGCTCATTGAACTGGTGGACATGCTTAGTCTCAGGCGTGTTATCGATATCGGATTTGGTCAAGACGTATGCTTGCGTATCCTTACGGGGCTGTTGGTCTGGTGTCGTCATCATCGGTCTCCTTGATTGATGCTTTGAGTGTATACCACTATTAGCCCATAGTATCAGGTTTGAAAAGGGACGAAATAGGCGTGATGTTGATAATCAGATAGCGGCTTTATATATCCTACATAAAGCGATTGTTGATGACGCCATTCCTGTTGTACCCTGAACCATTATTTTAAATGAAGGGGAATGCGGGTGTTGTATAACTTTGATGAGGTCATCGATAGACAGAATACGGGGTCACTCAAATGGCACTATAGCGATGATACGATTCCGCTGTGGGTGGCGGATATGGATTTTAAGGCTGCACCGCCGATCTTAAACGCGATTGAGCAAGCCGTGCAGCATGGCATATTGGGCTATACCAAGCCTACCGAGGTACTGTATGACGCGATTATTGACTGGCATGGCAGTCGCTATGAGTTGGCGCTTAAGCAATCAAATATCTTATTCTCCCCAGGTGTCGTCCCAAGCCTAGCGCTGATGATGAACGTCTTTACCGAGGTCGGGGATGCGGTACTGGTCAATGATCCTATCTATGCGCCATTTATGAGTAAAGTGACGCAAAATGGGCGCACGCTCATCACCTCCTTATTACAAGAGAGCAAGGGTAAATATCATTTAGATTTGGCTGATATCGAAGCCAAAATAATAAAGCATGATATTAAGCTGTATTTACTCTGCAATCCGCACAATCCGGGCGGGCGCGTGTGGACGAGAGAAGAGCTCGAGGCGCTACTGACGATTTGCAAAAAGCATAATGTGGCAATTGTCAGTGATGAGATTCATCAAGATTTAACCTTGAGCGATCACACGTTCACGCCGTTTTTGACGCTAGCAACAGGTTACGAGCACAACGTAGTCAGCCTGACCTCGATGACCAAAACCTTTAACATCGCCGGTATCAAAGGCTCGATGATCTTTGCTAAAGATGAAGGTTTACTCCAAAAAATCAGTCAACAGCAGCAGTTAAATGACGAGTATGAGCTGAATTTATTTGCGTATACAGCGATGCGTAATGCCTATGAGCAAGGCGATGAATGGTTGGCACAGGCGCTGACATATATTGAGGCTAATATTGATTTAACCATGCAGTTTTTCGCTGAGCATCTGCCAAACATTAAGGTCATGCGTCCAGAAGCGTCCTATCTGATTTGGCTGGATTGCTCAGCGTACAGTCAAGACGACCAAGTGCTCTATGAGGCGCTGCGTGCGGCGAGGGTAGAGCTAAACGCTGGGATCAAATATGGTGAGGAAGGGCATCTTAAAATGCGTTTGAATGTAGCTTGTCCTAGATCAGTGTTGACTGAAGGGTTACATCGTATTCAAAGCGCCTTTAGCACACTATAAAAGCGGTTATAAAGCAGATATGAAGTTTTGGTTAATGGCTGATGTGCGCGTTTAGAGATTTACTCCATGCTTCACTTGTAAGTTTTATTATAGATAGATAGCAAAAACCCCGCGATGGCGGAGTTTTTATTGTTTATGGAATGAGCGGTAGTTTTTCTCGTATTATTGAGCAGACTTATAATAGTCAACGAGCATGGTACCTAGCGTACCATTTTCATCAATCGTCACAATACTGACTTGACCTGTCTGTGAGGCGGTACTGGATTTCACTTGGCCTGCGTTACCTAAGACGACCTGATGCTTATTAGTCGCTTTTACGCCGTTACCGATAGCGATACTATTTAAGCCACTAGCCATTGAAATATTACCAATCGCAATAGAAGCTTCGCCCTGTGCAGCTGCCGCTTCACCAACAGCCGTTGCACGCATACCACTGGCATTGGCTAGGTGACCAAACGCTTGCGCGCGTTCCCCCGTGGCTTTTGACTGCCAACCGATAGAGGTTGAACCCAGACCTGCCGAATTGGCTTGACCACCGACAGCAGTCGCAGAGTTCATACCTGCGTTTGCTTGATTACCGACAGCAACAGTATCATTGGTGCCACCCGCCATTGCCGCTTCACCGACAGCGGTTGCACGTACGCCGCTAGCATTGGCTAGATGACCGAATGCTTGAGCACGCTCAGCAGTGGCTTTTGATTGCCAACCAATCGAGGTGGAGCCCAGACCTGCGGCATTGGCTTGACCACCGACAGCGGTAGCAGAGTTCATACCTGCGTTTGCTTGGTTACCGACAGCGACGGTATCATTCGTTCCGCCTGCCATTGCCGCTTCACCAACGGCGGTTGCACGCACACCGCTAGCATTGGCTAAATGACCGAATGCTTGAGCACGTTCAGCGGTGGCTTTTGATTGCCAACCAATCGAGGTGGAGCCTAGACCTGCTGCATTGGCTTGACCACCGACCGCAGTTGCAGAGTTCATACCGGCATTCGCTTGACTACCAAGTGCAACCGTATCATTGGTTCCACCTGCCATAGCTTGATTGCCATAGGCCAGAGCCATTGTGCTGCCATCAGCTGCCATCACGGCGGTAGTGCTAAAAGACGCTGCGGCGACTGCTAGAGCGAGAGTACTGATCTTTAGCGCTGAACGTGATGAGAATTCCATTTTCATAATTTTTTATCCTTTTTTAAAAAACGCCCTAGGGGCTTTACAGTGGATTCGATTGGCTATTTATAAAGACAGTAGTTCTATTGAAATCGAGTCGTTTTTAACCGAAAAACCTAACAATTGACCGCCTATGTCTGAATTTATGCTGAATGAACAACGGTAATACGTGACTCAGTAATCAAATAAACATGACTGGATTGGCGCTCTTGCTGTCCTGATGTTATTACGCCAATCCAAGATGAACGATAAACCTATAAGCACCCAAAATAATTGCGATTTTTCGTGTAAAAACGAGAAACCCGTCCATCTGTTTTACTAGTGTTTTCGGCATCCACATTTATAATCTACATGATTACGTAACAAAGTTCGACTGATAATTAACGTCTGCTTTCAAAAAGTTACAGTCGAATTATTCAACAAAAAAAACGTAGTTTTCGTAAGGGATTTCAGACCTTATGGATACTGAGCTGTGTAAAAATACTTAACAGTAAGGGGTATAAAATAAATGATATTTAATAGCACTAAAATGCGTGCAGGAAAGCAATCAAAAGAGAGCAGCGTGGTAAATTGAAGTCAAGATTACTGAAAAAAGGGTGGTTAGCAGATGATAGCCTGTCTGAAGCTAAAGTAGATGGATGCAAATCGAAGAGTAGAAAGAATTAAGATTTGTCCTTATGCTTGGCTTTGGTTTTAAATGGTGTGGAAAATTGCAATATTAAAAATCCCACCACGGATAAAATGATGGCAATTTCGTAGCGAGCGTAAGCTACTGAGATACCAATAGCGCCAGTATTCCAAAGTCCTGCGGCCGTCGCGGTGCCTTCTGCGCCATCTTTGTTTTTGACAATCGCGCCGCCGCCAATAAAGCCCATGCCAGTGATGATGCCATACATAATGCGCGCTTGGGCGTCGGGGCTGTCATAGATATCCATCCCTACCAGCATAAAGGCGCATGAGGCAATGGTAACCAAAGGAAAAGTACGCAGGCCTGCGCCATTGTCTTGAAACTCACGATTGAGCGCAATGGGCAGCGACAGTATAAAGGCGATACTCAGCTGCATGGCGTGATAGGCCAGCAGTTTGAGGTTTAGATCAAACGCGAACATAATGTAAAGTCCCTTCCATATTGCACGCATATCGTACACTTGCACGATATCAACGTCCATGTCACCGTACTATACTTTTTATACCATATAACGATCATGAGATGCCATATTTGGTATGCAGCAGTACGATTACCCATTCTAAATGTAAGTCACCAATAAAATAGTTGCGAATAAACCGCACGTCAATCGCCATCATTGCCCCGAAACTTGTTAAAATAGGGCACCAATTTTTTATTGATGGATACTCACCTTATGACGACCGCATCATCGACGCCAACTATCAAGCAAGACCGCATTTTAATCCTCGATTTTGGCTCGCAATACAGTCAGTTAATCGCCCGCCGTGTGCGCGATTCTGGGGTGTTTTGTGAGATGTTCCCTTATGACATCGACACTCAGCGCATCATCGATTTTGGCGCAAAAGGCGTCATCTTATCGGGTGGCCCTGAGAGCGTTCACGCAGACAACAGCCCACGTATTAACGACGCAGTGTTTGACCTAGGCGTGCCAGTATTGGGTATTTGCTACGGTATGCAAGCGATGGCAGATCGTTTTGGTGGGCAGGTTCATGCCAGTGATATTCATGAGTTTGGTGCAGCGACCATCGAAGTAAATGGTCACTCGCAGCTGACTGACGGTATCGAAGACAGCAAGACTGACGGCGCGGCTGCCAAGCTAAACGTTTGGATGAGTCATGGTGACAAAGTCATCGAAGCACCTGAAGGTTTTGACATCGTTGCTAGTACGCCAAGCTGCCCGATTGCGATTATGGCCAATGATGATAAGCAATACTACGGTCTACAGTTCCACCCAGAAGTGACGCACACCCTACAAGGTCAAGCGCTGCTAGGTCGTTTCGTTCATCAGATTTGCGATTGTGCTGGTGAGTGGACGCCAGATAATATCGCTGATATGCGTATCGCGCAGCTCAAAGAGCAAATCGGTGACAAGCAAGTATTGCTCGGTCTGTCAGGCGGCGTGGACAGCTCAGTCGTTGCAGCGTTATTGCACAAAGCCATTGGCGATCAGCTGACCTGTGTGTTCGTGGATAATGGTCTTTTGCGTCTGCATGAAGGCGATCAGGTCATGCAAGTTTTTGCCGAAAACATGGGTGTGAAAGTTATCCGTGTTGATGCTGAAGATTTATTCTTGGATGCGCTAGCAGGCGAGTCTGATCCAGAGAAAAAACGCAAAATCATTGGCAAAACTTTCATTGACGTATTCGCTGATAGTGCGCGTCAAGTGAGCGAGCAAAGCGATGGTAAAGTCGTTGAGTTCTTAGCACAGGGTACGATTTACCCAGACGTGATCGAGTCTGCCAAATCACATCAAGGTAAAGCACACGTCATTAAGAGCCATCATAACGTCGGCGGCTTGCCAGATGACTTGGCATTCAAACTGATCGAGCCGTTACGTGATTTGTTCAAAGATGAAGTACGCAAGCTTGGTATTACTTTAGGCTTACCAGCCAAAATGATCTATCGTCATCCGTTCCCAGGTCCAGGTCTTGGCGTGCGTATCTTGGGCGAAGTGAAAAAAGAATACGCCGATGTCTTGCGTTTGGCAGATGCTATCTTTATGCAAGAGCTTGAGCGTTCAGGCTGGTATGACAAAACGGCGCAAGCCTTTGCGGTATTCCAGCCAATCAAATCAGTCGGCGTGGTCGGCGATGGCCGCCGCTATGCGTGGGTAATCGCGCTACGTGCGGTTGAGACCGTGGACTTTATGACGGCTCGCTTTGCGCATCTGCCGTATGATTTGATTGAAACGGTATCAAACCGCATCATGAATGAAATCGCTGACGTCTCACGTGTGACCTATGATGTGTCTAGCAAGCCACCTGCGACGATTGAGTGGGAATAACTTTTAATCAGAGCAAACTAAAAATCTGATTAGATTTGTATAGTAATAAAAAAGCACTCAACTTAGTTGGGTGCTTTTTTTGCTAATGGATATAATTAACTCGATTTTTTCAAATCATATATAGGGTAGAATTAAAAAATAATCGATACTATTGGTGTAAACATGAAAGAGTCCTTTATTCTATGTTCAAGTTGTTTTTCTAATCAAGGTTTAAAAATCTCGGCACAAAAACTTGGTATTAAAAAAGATATGAGATGTACAAATTGTGAAGATACTAAAGGTTACAAACTGACAAAAAGCATTTTAGAGGATTTAGCTCATCAATTTTTTGTAATGGGAAGTGGTGTTAAAGGTGATTATGGAAGTGCACCCCGCATCAAGTTCAATGAGTATCAAGAAACAAGCATCGTTTGTACAGACGACATTAATCAAGATATAAGGTTATTTGAAAAATATCTAAAGGTGGGTTTTTTTCATTATGGACCTAGGTTATGGACTCTTGGCTATATCACGCCCTTGGAAGACTTTCAAAATAAAGATAAGAGAATGGAGGTAATAAAGAGAATAATCAACGAATACCCTATTCTTGAACTTGATACTTCAAAAATATTCTACAGATTGAGAGTTGCACCAAGTGAACCTAGTAATATAGGTGAGTATGATAGCTCACCCTTTCCAGGAAAAGGTAGACTGGATTCAGAAGGCTTCAAGATATTCTATGCTTCACAAGATTTGGAGGTTTGTATTCATGAGTGTAGAGTAAGCGTAACTGATGAATTGTACGTCGCTACAATTAGACCTTTGAAAAATTTAAAGATGTTAGATTTAAGCACAGAAATTTTAGAAAACGTTACTGAGTTTGAGAGCTTAAATATTTCTCTTATAATGTTGTTCTATGCTGGCAAGCATTCTTACGAAATTTTGAGACTTCTAAGCCTGGAAGCTTACAAGAAAGGGTTTGACGGTATTATCTTTCCATCTTTCTTTACACAGGCCAGACTAGGAGCGCTCCCATCACCTTCTACATATCAGAGTTTAAATAATAATATAGATGATTTTAAAGAAATTGAAGAATCTGGTAAGATCCCGAACATTGCTATTTTTGGCCAACCTATAGAAGATAAACTGGTTGAAGTACTAAGCATAAATAAGTTGTTTCTAAATAGAGTAGTGTATGATTACTTTTTTGGTCCAGCAGATGTGAACTAAACTTATTTCCACCTTATTGATTCTTACTACATGAGCATCTTTGAAAGCTTGTAATAGCAGGCGAATATAATTTTTAACTACCTACTTTTTCCCGAAGAAAAGCAGCACCTCAAAAGAGATGCTGCTTTTTTATAATATTTGACTGCTAAGCTAAAGAGTTAGCCCTTCACATTCACCACATAGCGCCCAACCACTTTGCTCGACATGAAGCGATCTAGGTATTCTGGCGTTTGCTCAAGCGTAATCTCTTCGCCATAGCTCTCAAGATTAGGCAGTTTCATATCAGTGGCAACACGTTTCCAAATGGCTTCTTTATCTGCCAGCGGAATATAGACCGAGTCGATACCCAGTAGTGATACCGCTCTGGTGATAAACGGCATGACCGTCATCGAAAACTCAGCACCGCCCGCTAGGCCGCAACTGGTCACTGCGCCGCCTGCTTTGGTTTGTTTGAGTAAGTTAGATAAATACTCGCCGCCGATGGTATCAATGGCATTGGCCCATAGCTCACGGCCGATAGGTTTGCTACCGATTTCATTGATCGTATCGCGATGACGTACTTCACTCGCGCCCAGCTCTTTTAAATGCTCACTCTGTTCTGGTTTACCTGAGAAGGCAATCACTTCATAGCCGAGCTGTGCGAGGATAGCGATACTGATGCTACCCACGCCGCCCGTTGCACCAGTCACAGCGACTGGACCATCACTTGGTTTTGCGCCCATTTTCTCTAATTTTTGCACACTGAGCGCTGCGGTCAAGCCGCCAGTACCATAGGTCATCGCTTCTTTTAGCGTTAGTGTTTCTGGACAGGCCAGCGCCCAATCTGCTGGTATAGAGATCATTTGACCCAGACCGCCATCCGTATTCATACCGAGATCATAGCCGAATACCAACACTTCTTGTCCTACGCTAAATGTTCCTGATTTGTCACTGACGACGACGCCTGCTGCATCGATACCGGGAGTGTGTGGGTATTGTTTGGTGATTCTTTTATTACCTGTGGCTGACATGGCATCTTTGAAGTTCAATGATGAATAATGCACTTCGATGAGCAAGTCGTTCTCTGGTAAGTCACTGACATTGCGTTCTTGAATGCTTTTTTTGAATTCGCCGTCGCTGGTTTCTTCGACGACTAAGGCTCTGAACGTTTTCTCGTTTGACATGGTGATATCCCTATTACGTTTTATTGTTTATGTTCATAAGTCATGGCTTAACTATCGCATGCTTAATTATCTGATGACTGCAAAGCCACTAAAGCAAAAAAAGCCCACTGTACTTTAGGATAAATACAAATGGGCTTCTTCTTATTTTGTCATACCTCTAATGATAATAATCATTAAAAGATAAGTGTGTGAACTAAATTTTAACGGTACTTTAAAGGTACTAAGGTTTTAATAGTACCTTACCTTTTTTGCCAGATTGCACATCACCTGAGACGGCTTTGGTAATCTCATCAAGCCCATAAACAGCTTCAATCGGTAATTTCAGATTGCCGTTGGTCGCGCGCTCTAGCAGCTCATCAATCAGACGTTGTTTGTTGTCTAGATCCATTTCTTGGCTAGTCTTGCTGCCCCAGAATCCTTTGACAATCGCTTGCTTAAAGATCAGGCTGCCAGCGTCTAGCTGCATTGGTTTGCCTGACATAATACCAAACGAGACCAACGTGCCATTACTACCCAATAGCGATAGCAGCTCGTTGCTTGATTCACCACCGACGGAGTCCACAGCAGCGGTGATCTTGTCCTCACCAATGATAGCGCGGACTTGGTCCTGCCAGTCATCATCAGCAGTCACGACATTGTTTTTGATATCTAGCGCGGTCAGCTCTTCTAGCGAGTCTTTGCTACGCACGAGATTAATCGTATTCACACCACGTGCCGCTGCTAGCATGGCTAGCGTTTTACCGACTGCGCCATTAGCCGCGTTATGGATGATCCATTGTCCGCTATCCACTTCTAAGAACTCTAGCAGCATTAACGCAGACAACGGCATAGCGATCAGCTGCGCGGCCAGTTCGTCTTCGATGCTGTCAGGGATGACAAATACCATGTTGGCAGGGGCGACGAAATACTCTGCCCATGTTTCGTGCACACTGGCACAGGCCACGCGCTGACCGACGCTTAAGTCTGTGACCTCATCACCGACCGCATCAACAATTCCTAACGCTTCGCTACCGCCAACTGCTGGCATTTCTGGCTTGTAGCCGTATTGCCCACTGACAGTCAGCATGTCGTGGTTATGAATGGGGGAGAGGATGGTTTTGATACGTACTTCGTTGGCAGCAGGCTGCGGTATAGGACGCTCGCCCACGCTCAGTACGGTGGAGGGTTTGCCAAAGTGATCATAAGTAGCAACGCGCATAAATTATCCTTAATTATTTGTTGTTATGTGTGTGGGACCCAGACCATCATATTATGGTGTAGCTATCGTACTGTGTGATCTGGTTTAAATATAATCAGTATGGATCATACTATAGATAACAATAGACTGGTCGTCTAGTAAATAGATGATGACGTTATGTATGGTTTTGTTTCAGGTAGATTGAATGCTCAGTCATTACCTTGACAGATATTGGCATATACATATTCTGCCATTTAGCATTTCCAGCATGATTTTGTCTAAGTCTTACAAAAATAAATAGAGAGAAAATAAAATAATCAGAAGACTGCAATATAGAAAATAAGTTCGGATATCCAGACTGTCTTAGCATTGCCGCTATACCGTTATTTTTACATCAATTTTATAGACAATGATTAGTTATTGAAAACAATATTATAAGTAAAATTTACAACATTTTTCTAGAATTTTTATCTAGCAGCCTTTGAACACCAGCACTGACAATAATAAATACTGAGAAAAAATATCAAATAAATTGTCTAAGTGATAAGTTTATAAGCGGTATTATATTGCTGATGAACGGTAAAATTATGACCAAAAAATGCATAATACAATCGAGATTCTATTTGATTTTTGTCTAGAAAAAATGATTTTTTCATGCTCCTGTCACGTCAATATGCTACTAGAGCGCACCAAAAATTGTTGACATTTATATTGTTTTTCATTACTAATGGTTATCCAATATATTACCGAATATTATCCATATTTATGCATATTAGCAGTGTTAAGTGTCAATTTTGATTCAATGGTTATATCTTAGTGGTTGAATCAAGCGATGAACGGTATAAAAGTAGACTGTGAAAACAGAACGGAAGGGATAACTTTTAAACCTATGAAAAACAATGGTTTCAGGAGAGATAAGGTAGTTCTTACCTTTGATAATCATTGCCTACCGTGACTATTGTGATAGCGATTGATGAAGTGGATAGTATCAGTATACGGATAAATTAAATGGACTTACTAAAACTGAGTAAATCTGCCCAGCCACCTATTCGCTAGGATGTTATATGATACCTGCCTCTAACCACCTTTTTAAATATGCACTTTTGCCTACTTGTATAGCGCTGACTATGTTCGTAACTGGCTGTAGTGATAAGTCTGCAAACGATGGCACAACCACTCAATCTTCAAATATTGACCCGAATGTATTGGCTGATAAGCAAGAATTGGTTGTCAATAATGCCGCCGAGCCAGAGTCGCTGGATCCACACAAAGTATCAGGGGTTCCTGAAGCTGGTATTGATCGACAGATGTTTGAAGGTCTAACCAATACTGATGCAGATGGTAAGACCATTCCGGGTATGGCGACCAGTTGGGAGAGTCCTGACAATAAAGTATGGACGTTTAAACTGCGTGATGCCAATTGGTCAAATGGTGATCCTGTAACAGCAGAGGACTTCGTTTATAGCCTGCGTCGTCTGGTCGATCCAAACACTGCCTCCCCTTATTCGAGCTATTTAGTCGATGCCAAAATCGTGGGCGCTGAGCAAATCGTTGAGGGCAAAGCGGGCATAGACACGCTTGGTGTCAAAGCCATAGATGACAAGACCTTACAGGTGACTTTATCAGAGCCTGTCCCTTATTTTCCAGATATGATGATCCATAACTCAGTCAAGCCCGTCAACCAAAAGAATGTCGAAGCGTTTGGGGATAAATGGACTGACCCTGCCAACATCGTGGTCAACGGTCCATACAAAGTCAGCAAATGGCAAGTCAACGATCAAATCGTCCTAACGCGTAACCTTGCTTATTACGATGACGCCAATACCAAAATTGATACTGTCACGATGCTCGCGATTCCTTCTAGTACCACTGATGTGGCGCGCTATCAGGCAGGTGAGATTGACATGACCTACAATGAAATTCCGACTGAGCAGTTTGCGTCTCTCAAAGAGCAGCTCGGTGATGAGCTCACTGTCTCTCCTTATCTATGTACCTACTATTACGAGTTTAATAACGTCAAACCACCATTTGATGATGTCAAAGTGCGCCGTGCGCTCGCCTTGGCATTAGATCGTGACACGGTGGTCGATAAAGTCATCGGTCAAGGACAGACAGCAGCCTATCAGCTGACACCAACTGCGACCAATGGTGATGTAAAAAATACGCCAGAGTGGTCAACGTGGGATAAAGAGAAGCGTCTTGCAGAAGCCAAAAAACTGCTGAATGAAGCAGGCTATAGCGAGAGCAATCCACTAAAATTTGAGCTGCTATACAACACCAATGACCTGCATAAGAAAACGGCGCTCGCCGTCGCCTCGCTATGGAAACAATCGCTTGGCTTTGTCGATGTCAGTTTGATCAATAAAGAATGGAAAACTTACCTCGATACGCGCCGTAATGGTAACTATCAAATCGCTCGTGCGGGCTGGTGTGGTGATTACAACGAAGCCTCAACCTTCTTAAATATCGTAAAAACAGGTAATAGTAATAACCACGGCAAATACTCCAATGCCAACTTTGACAGTCTCATGGCACAAACGCTAAAACCAGGTGTGACGCCCGAGCAGCGTGTTGATTTATACAACAAAGCTGAGGCTGAGCTAGATAAAGACATGCCTTTATTAAATGTCTATCACTATGTCAGCCCTCGTCTCATTAAGCCTTATGTCATTGGCTTTTCTACAAAAGATGCCTTAGACAACTGGCAGGCAAAAGACTTGTCCATCGCCAAACACTGATAAATCAGGATTTTAATAGGTGAGTGCGATGTAGACCGCTTCGGCGGGCTTATCGCACGCGCTGCTACTGTTAGTAAGCAATTACTGCATGTTATATCTGTTGTATCCTTCCGGCTTTAATCAAGCTTATGAAGGGGCACTTCCATAAAGAGGTCTTATGTTAAAACTGATTTTTCGGCGTATTTTAGAGGCCATCCCGACCTTATTTGTTTTGATCACTGTCTCCTTTTTTATGATGCGCTTAGCGCCAGGCAATCCTTTCTCAGGCGAGCGTACCTTATCACCAGCCGTACTGGCCAATATCGAAGCCAAATACAATCTCAATGATCCTTTATGGTTACAGTATGTCCATTATTTGGGGCAGCTTGCTGTCGGCGATTTCGGTCCTTCTTTTAAATATAAAGACTATACGGTCAATGAGCTATTGTCGCAGTCATTTCCAGTGTCTATGGAGCTTGGGATTTATGCGTTTATCCTCGCATTGGTTTTGGGGCTGATATTTGGGGTATTGGCAGCGCTGAAGCAAAACTCATGGCTCGATTATGTGCTGATGGCGTTTGCGATGACTGGGGTTGTGATTCCAAGCTTTGTTAAAGCGCCATTACTGGTACTTATCTTTGCGATTATTTTGCATTGGCTACCAGCAGGTGGGTGGAACGATGGCGCACTGCAAAACCTTATATTACCCGTTACTGCCTTGGCGCTGGCCTATACCGCCAGTATCGCGCGGATTATGCGCGGGTCGATGATTGAGGTGATGAACAGTCAATATATTCGTACGGCGAGAGCCAAAGGCTTACCGATGCGCCAAATTGTCATGAAGCACGCGCTTAGACCGGCGATGCTGCCTGTGATTTCGTATTTGGGTCCTGCCTTTGTCGGCATTATTACCGGTTCTATTGTGATTGAGACCATTTTTGGTTTGCCGGGTATTGGTCAGTTATTTGTGAATGGCGCACTCAACCGTGATTATGGTGTGGTGCTGAGTTTGACGATTTTGGTGGGTGTGCTGACCATCACGTTCAATGCCATTGTTGATATTTTATACGCCATGATTGACCCAAAGATTCAGTATTAAATGTGGTGAATTATTATTTAAGTAGATTATTACAAGGACAACTATGAGCCTTATTGTAGACCAGCCCACCGACATTATCCTGTCGCCAGCGAAAGAGATTAAAGGTCGCAGTCTTTGGCAAGATGCGTGGCGACGTTTTTATCAAAACAAGGCAGCCGTTGCCAGCTTTTTTATTCTATTACTGATTGGCGCTTTTGTCCTATTTGTCCCTTTGTTTGCCCCTTTTGGTTATGCCGAAACCGACTGGAACTTCATGCAAGCCGCGCCGTCTATCGAAAATAAGCATTACTTTGGTACGGACTCTCTCGGCCGAGACTTACTGGTGCGTACTGCCGTCGGTGGTCGTATCTCCTTGATGGTTGGCATTGCTGGCGCGACGGTTGCCGTGCTTTTCGGTACCGTTTATGGCGCGACGTCAGGCTATCTTGGTGGCAAAGTCGATATGATTATGATGCGGTTTTTAGAGATTCTAAGCGCCTTTCCGTTTATGTTTTTTGTGATTTTATTGGTCACGATCTTTGGGCGTAACCTAATCTTAATCTTTGTCGCTATTGGACTGGTGTCTTGGTTGGATGTGGCTCGGATTGTTCGTGGTCAGACGCTCAGCCTCAAGAGCAAAGAGTTCATTGAAGCGGCGCACGTTGGCGGTGTCTCAGGCTTTAATATTATCCTGCGTCATATCGTGCCCAATGTGCTTGGCGTGGTCGTTATCTATGCCTCACTACTGGTACCGACTATGATTTTGTTTGAATCATTTTTGAGCTTTTTGGGATTGGGTGTGCAAGAGCCGATGACCAGCTGGGGCGCACTACTGCAAGAAGGCTCTCGCACTATGCAAGTAGCGCCTTGGCAGATTTTGATTCCGTCGGCTTTTTTGGTCATTACGCTATTTTGCTTTAACTTTATTGGCGATGGTCTACGCGATGCGTTTGACCCTAAAGACCGCTAGGAGAGTAACATCGTGGTAACTAAAGATTTCAGTAACACCATTAATAACAATCTTAATGATGGTTCTAATAACAGTCTCATTACGCCTCCCAATACCTTATTGGAAGTGAAGGATTTGTCCGTTCAGTTTAAGACTGAAGATGGTTTGGTGACAGCGGTCAATGGGTTAAATTTTGATCTGCATGAGGGTGAAACTTTAGGTATTGTTGGCGAATCAGGCTCTGGCAAGTCGCAGACTGCCTTTGCCATTATGGGACTATTGGCAAAAAATGGTCATGCCAAAGGCTCAGTACGCTTTCAAGGTAATGAGTTATTAAGCTTGTCGCAAAAGGCACTGAATAAAATCCGTGCCGAGCAGGTGGCGATGATTTTTCAAGATCCCATGACGTCACTCAATCCTTATATGAAAATCGGCGATCAACTTGCCGAAGTATTGATCTTGCATAAAGGCATGAATAAAAAGGACGCGTGGGCAGAGTCGATACGAATGTTAGATGCGGTCAAAATCCCTGAGGCCAAAAAACGCATTGGTATGTATCCGCATGAGTTTTCAGGCGGTATGCGTCAGCGAGTCATGATTGCGATGGCATTACTCTGTCGCCCTAAATTGTTGATTGCTGATGAGCCGACTACTGCACTCGATGTGACGGTGCAGGCGCAAATTATGGTGCTATTGAATGAGCTAAAACGCGATTTCGGTACGACTATTATCATGATTACCCATGATTTGGGCGTTGTGGCGGGTATTTGTGATCGCGTCCTTGTGATGTATGCGGGTCGCACGATGGCCTATGGCGAGACGGAGGAGATTTTTTATACGCCAACGCATCCGTATACCATCGGACTATTAAAAGCCATTCCGCGTCTGGATAATGAAATCGGCAAGCTTGAGACGATTCCCGGTAGTCCGCCAAACTTATTGGACTTGCCTGCAGGCTGTCCTTTTTATGAGCGCTGTCCTCATGCGATGGATATCTGCCGTGATACACCGCCGCCGCTTGAGTTTTTGCCGCACGATCGTCAGCGCGCTTGTCATTGGCATCCTGAAACAGAAACGGATACCTCGGCAGATATTCATGCCAATCATCAATCAGAGATAGAGGGGTAGACGATGATGACACAGACTTCTAATAGCAGCGCGACCCAGCCTAAAACACCGTTACTCAAAGTGCGTGATGTTCATACTACGTTTAATATCAAACAAAAAGGCACTTACTTTTGGCAAAAGCCTGCGACGTTAAAAGCCGTCAATGGCGTCTCATTTGAGATATTTGCTGGCGAGACATTGGGCGTGGTGGGTGAGTCGGGCTGCGGTAAATCGACCCTTGCTCGTACTATCGTGGGCTTGATCGAAGCCAATTCTGGTAGCATCCTGTTCAATGAGGAAGAACTCGTAGGCGCGTCCAAAAAAACCATGCGAATGAAGCGAAAAGACATTCAAATGATTTTTCAAGATCCGCTCGCCTCCCTAAACCCGCGCATGACCGTGGGCGATATCATTGCCGAGCCGCTACGTACGTATTATCCAAAAATGAAAAAGTCTGAGGTACAAAGCGAAGTACGCGAGATTATGAAAAAGGTTGGGCTACTGCCCAATCAAATCAATCGGTATCCGCATGAGTTCTCAGGTGGACAGTGTCAGCGCATTGGTATTGCCCGCGCTTTAATCTTGAAGCCCAAAATTATCATCTGTGATGAGCCCGTCTCTGCCCTTGATGTGTCTATTCAAGCGCAGGTTATTAATTTATTGCAAGACATCCAAGAAGAGATGGGGCTCGCGCTCATCTTTATTGCCCATGATTTATCGGTGATCAAGCATATTGCTGATCGGGTGCTGGTCATGTATTTGGGTAACGCCGTCGAGCTTGGAGTGAATAAAGCGGTGTACGGCAATCCGACTCACCCTTACACTCAAGCATTGATGTCGGCTGTACCGTTACCCGATCCCATTGCTGAGCGCAATAAAACCATTCAGCTATTAGAAGGCGATTTGCCAAGTCCTATTAATCCGCCCTCAGGCTGCGCGTTTCGGACGCGCTGTCCACTAGCGGATGATGAGTGTGCCCAGATCAAACCAGTATTAGAAGGGAATATAAACCACCGAGTGGCGTGCCTAAAAAACAAAGTCGACGTAGTATCGTAAGTTAGCAGTCCTTTAATAATAGACGACTGTGTTAAGTTACTTTATTAAAAAATACCAAAGGTGGATAACATCATCTTTGGTATTTTTTTGATTAGGAAAGCTTTATAGCACGCTGGTTCGAAGTCAGTAAAGCCAGTATTTTTGACCCTTTTTTAATAAAACTCAATACGGCTAAGGATGTGTTCTTGCACCATGTAGGCACACACATAAGCGCTTGGCCACGCAAAAATAAATGCCAGTCCCCACGAATGCATCAGCTCCGTAAAAAAGCCATCGACATAACCCACTTTGACAAGTAGCAACGCCGACGAGATAATCAGCGACATCATCAGTGCCATAAGGCCCGTGAAGATAAGGCGGTAGTATTTGTGGCGAGTGCGGATTCTAATAGTGGGTATTTTGCTCATAGTTTTACTTATTTCGGCAATAAAAGGTTAGGGCATATTAAACATTGATACGCTATTTGCATTGTAGCAATACCGCACAGTTCTCAAAAGCAGTACTACTACTAAACTCTCTGTTACCGAGTACCCATATTAACGATAAATTGCTGTTTTGAGGGACGTAACGGTTATTGTCAAAGCTGACTTCACCGCGATCAATCTGATTGGCAACGATCATATAGCGTGAGGGCGAGCTAGTAAATGTATTATTCTTAACACTTAATTTTTGAATATTAAATTGCAGTAGCAGCTGACCACCTTGTTGTTTACCTAGGTCATTGTTGGTGACCGTATTATCAATAAGAGTGATTTGTCTGACACCGCCACGTTGCTCATCATAGCCACCGACTGCGAGACCAGCATAGCTGCTATTGGTGACCGTATTGCCCTCTACCCAGACCTCCTCTGTCAACTTTTGAAAGTTTTCACTGGCGACTTCGATACCAATATCATTGCCAGTCACGGTATTGTTCTGAATAAATACTTGTTTACCACCATCGACATAAATACCACCCGCTGAAGGATCATCACCCTTATAGCCGGGATTGCCAACGATGCTATTGCGTGTGACCGTATTGCCGATGATATCGCCTTGTCTGGCATAGTCGTTATCGGTCTCTGCTGTGCCTTCAAAACCAATGATGTCGATACCAATATTATTGTTATTATTGACTTGGTTACGGTTCACTTCAAAGTTTGTCACATCCCCATTAAGTACGATCGCTTCACTACGACCTAAGCTGAGATTTTCGACTCGATTATTATTGACCTGAATATCCCTAATAGGCTGAGTACCGTACACCGCAATGCCATGCGCATTACCATCCTCAGTGTCAGCACGCGTGCCTAAATCATGAATATAGTTGTTTTCGATGAGGATATTATGACTACTGCCAGTGACATAGATCGCAATGGGTGTGATCTGATCGTTGCTCGTCCAAAATTTAGTAAATTCTAAACCGCGGATAATCACATAAGCTTGGTTTTCGATATGAATCAGATGCTCATCGTCAGTACTTGGCGTGCCTGTAACGACAACTTTTGCGGATGGCATTGGCTCAAAAACAATAGGCTGCGCTAGTGTGCCAGAATTTTCAATATAGACAGGCCCTTTATAAGTACCGGCGGCAATGTGTACTGTTGTGCCAGCAGTGGCGAGATCCGCGGCTCTTTGTAGCGTCAGTACTGGCGAGTTCGCACTACCTGAGGCATTATCACTGCCTGTTGTCGCCACATAGATATGTTTGCGCGTACTGTCATCGAGCGTTAAATTATCAAGGGCTGAGCTGCGATCATAAAATGCTTGGCCACTAGATATTGGCGTCGCCGTTTCAGGCGGTGTTGGGATATTTGGTGCTGCGGGTGTGGCTGGTTCAGCAGTGGTAGGAGGCGTTGAAGCGCTTGAATCTGTATCTGAGTCGCCACCACCGCAGGCAGGCAATAGAACCACTATGGATGCAAGTAGACCAATCGGTAATAGCGTCGATGAGCGAATCTTTGAATGTAGCGCTAATTGAGTCGTTTTCATAATACTTCCTTGTAGGGTGACGGGTGTAGCCTATTGGTGAACAAAAGAGTGAATAATATAGGAGTGGTTTTGATAGGGCAGTTTTAAAAGCTACTTTAAAAATAATAATGAAAAATAGTTCATTGTTTATAGTCTATTTTGCGACGATAATCTATGATAACCAAGACTAAACGATAAATAGGACAATAAAATGGCAGACCAAGCACAGCGAACGCTCGGCATTATTGGCGGTATGAGTTGGGAGAGTACCGAGAGCTACTATCGCATTATTAACGAAGGTATCAAAGCTAAATTGGGTGGATTACATTCAGCAGATTTATTGATTCATAGCGTCGATTTTGGTCCTATCAATACGCTACAAGAAACGGGCGAATGGAACGAGCTGGGCGCGATGATGGCGAGTAGTGGTAAACGCTTGCAAGCGGCGGGTGTACAAGGGCTCATGATTGCTTCTAACACCATGCACAAATTATTCGACGATGTACAATCAGCTACAGACCTGCCGTTGATTCATATTGCAGACGCCACTATCGATGCTATCAAAGCACAAAATCTCAGCAAAATAGCGTTACTGGGTACGCAGTTTACGATGACCCAAGATTTTTATAAGCAGCGCCTGATTGATGCAGGGCTAGAAGTATTGATACCTGCCGAGGGCGAGCGTGCTGAAGTACACCGTATTATAAAAAAAGAGCTGTGCGTCGGTGAGTTCAAAGACAGCTCACGCCAATATTATATCGATGTCATAAGCAAGCTTGCTGAGCAAGGAGCAGAGGGGGTGATATTAGGCTGTACTGAGATTGGCCTGTTGATCACGCAAGACGACAGCCCGATACCTGTATTTGATACCACAGCGATTCATGCCGCCGCCGCGGTAGATTTTTTATTGGCTGATGTAGCGTTGTAATGTGTTAATAATCAACGCTTAGCCCAGCAAAGATTTTTACATACGGTGCTTTTTATTAGGTCAACGTTATGCCAAATATCAATGAACAAGAGCCGTAATGATTAAAAGCCGTCAAGCTAGGCGTATATATGAATCACGCTATTATCCTTTACTATGCTTAATCATACGGTGCCTATAGAGTCGTCTGCGAAGTCGTCGATGTAGCCTTGTGATACGGCGCAAAGGGAGCAGTTTCCATACAGTCGTTGGGGTGATGTCACGACACGACGCAGAGGTACCGCCATGTGCACGATATCCTTCACTCCCTTGTGCAGCTTCTTCTGCGACCAAGTTTTTACCCTTGCGCCATCTGCCATGTGCATATAGTCCTGCCCCCATTAGAGCGGTGGCTACCATGCCTGCTGGAAATGACAGCCAAAGCGCGTCCTCACCGAGTAGGGGGTAAAGCCCGAACGCAAACCCAAGACGCACGGGGTACATCGAAATCGCCATAACAACGAGTGGCCAAATCACATAGCCGTTCGCCCGCATGGTGCCAAACAGCACTTGCGCTATCCCAAAAAAGATAAACCCCCATGTCGCCATGAGCTGGATGTGTTCCCCGATTGGCAACGCTTCGCTGTCACTGCCAAGGAAAAAACCCAAAATAGTGCCATCAAAAATGGTCAGCACCGCGATAATTGCGCCTGTCAATATCACGTTAAAGATGAGTCCCCACCGAGTGATATCTGAGACTCTGGCCCATTGGTTGGCACCGATATTCTGTGCGACCATCGCGCTGGCTGCGGCACTTAGCGCCATTGCAGGCATCTGCACGTATGTCCACAGCTGCTGGGTAGCACTATAGGCAGCGGTAGTCTGTACCCCTTCACGGTTGATCAGCGATAACATCGTCAATGCCGCTGAAGAGATGACGATCATCTGCAGGCCCATCGGCAGACCTTTTGAAAACATCGATTTTAAAATGTCTCGGTCTGCGCGTAAAAAGTGAAGCTCTGGCATCTTAAGTGTCAGCACGGAGCCGCGCAGGTACATCGTGATAACCATACCAATAAGCGCGAGTGTGTTTGCGGCGGCGGTGGCGAAGGCCGAGCCAAATATACCCCATTCGGGAAAAGGCCCTAGACCCAAAATCAGTGTCGGCGTCAAAATCAGATCGATCACTACCGATATAATGATAAACCAAAGCGGCGTCGTAGAATCGCCCGTCCCTCGCAGTGCCATCATGATCAGCGTAAACGTGAGCGTGACGGGCATCGCAACGAAAATCATCCGTAGATAGGTAAGTGCCAAATCCACCGCACTGGCTGGCGTGCCAAGCAAATCCAGCAGCATTGGTGCAAATATCCATCCTCCTGCCGACACCACTATACTGATCGGAATAATGCTGCCGAGCGCCGTGCCCATGGTTCTTTTGACCATCGCCTCATCACGGCGGCCCATGGCCTGACCAATCAAAATAGTGGACGCCATACCAAAACCGAAAACGAAAGAGATGAGTATAAACATCAAAATGTTGCCGTTCGCTGTCGCGGCGAGCGCCTCTTCCCCTAAAAAGCGCCCCACCCAGACGGCATTGATGGAGCCGTTCAACGACTGTAGCGCTGACGATCCAAGGGTTGGCAAGGCAAATAGGAGCATCGTTTTGGCAATCGACCCTTCGGTGAGGTCACGCCGTTTGTCAGTGGCAATACTGGTGTCGCTCAATGTCTTTCCTTTTGCGCCATTCGAGTGGGCTTTGATTTATGATAAAAATGCGTCTTAGGACAGAGGGTAGGTAACGAACTTGAAACTGATCGCATAAAAACGCTTATTATAAATGACAATGCCCGTGCCATTTTTATTAGAACGGTAAGCAAACCACGTGCTGACATAAACCCTAGTACGAAATGTGTTACTAACGTTGTTACTGTTCTTTTGATGTTGTGCCTTATATACGGTTAGGAGGCCAGCTCAGTTTCTACTGATTAAAAATCCTGATTATTATAAAAATCCTCAAAAGGATGATGCTGATTTGACTACAAAGTAAGAGATTTATAAATATAAAGCCGCATTTATCGTTAGAATCATAGCGTAGATACTTTTTATACTATAGTTGATCCAAGTTAAGAGCGGGTTGGCTATATTTCTAACAAGGATGTTTCGATGACACTAAAACGTTTAAGCCTTGTCGCCCTATTTAGTCTTTCCGTCATAGCCTGCACCACCGCGCCCAACACGCTTGCGGTGAATGCCACCCAAAAGCTGATACAGTTCGAGCGCAATAAAGCCAAGCTTGAAAAAAAGGTATTGACGCTGGCATCCGGCGATACCATGACCTATCTAGAAGGCGGTAATATCAACGGCGAGCCGTTACTGCTCATCCATGGGTTTGGGGCAAACAAAGACAACTTTACCCGTATCGCTAGAGAGCTGAGCGACTATCATCTGATCATTCCAGACTTGCTGGGTTTTGGTGAATCCAGTAAGCCGATGCAAGCTGACTACCGTGCCGATGCTCAGGCGCAGCGTTTGCACGAGCTGCTACAAGCAAAAGGGGTCGCGTCTCATATTCATGTCGGTGGTAACTCAATGGGCGGTGCCATCAGTGTTGCTTATGCCGCCATGTATCCTGATAGCGTCAAAAGTTTGTGGCTACTCGATAGTGGCGGCTTTTGGTCAGCAGGGTTTCCAAAAGATAGGTTTGATGATGATAGCTTCGACAACAGCCCGCTATTGGTCAAAAACACAGAGGATTATTTTGCTCTATATAATCTCGTGATGTACAAGCCGCCCTATATTCCCAAAACCGTGCAAGCCGTCTTTGCTCAGACCAATATCGCCAACCGAGATCTGCACGCCAACATTCTCAAGCAGATTACCGCAGACAATGTGGAAGCACGTGCCAAAATCATCGCGCAGCGCGATATACCCACGCTCGTCGTCTGGGGTACTGAGGATAAAATCATCAAGCCTGAGACCGCCGCCATCATGACCGAGCTGATACCGCAAGCACAGCTGATTATGATGTCTGAGGTCGGTCATGTGCCGATGATCGAGGCAGTAAAAGCGACGGCCAGTGATTACAAAGCGTTTCGTGCAACGCTTAAGGGTCAGTAATTCACAAGTCTTTTGTTAGTCGCGTTAGTAAGGTATCTGTACTTTCGTCTCTGACCAACGTGACGCCTTGTCCTGCCCATAACGACAGATGCTCGGCGTCCAAACGCTTGGTCGCATCCGCCCGCATAAACTTAGTCATGGCATTGAGTTGCGGGTAGGGCGGTAGCGTATCTGCACTCTCAAATTGTGCAAAGTTACGCAGATGATCGTTCAATAATCCACGCGCAAGCTTGCCTGAGAACAATCTGGTTAAGCGTGTCTCGCTACTGCGCGCTCCTTGACTGGCATCGAGCAGCGCTTGTTTATAAGTGTCGTTAATACCGCACTCATCTGTGGTCAAAAATGCCGTTCCCATTTGCGCAAGTTCAGCACCTACCGCTTGTACCGCTTTGATATCTTGTGCAGTCATAATACCGCCTGCGGCAATCAACGGAATGTCGGTGCAAGCACGCGTTTGACTAATCAGCGTCAATAATCCCAAGGGATCAGTTTCACTTTGTGGCAACCAGCCACCGCGATGACCGCCTGCTTCTACGCCTTGTACACAAACTGCATCTGCACCAATCTCGCTCCATGCTTTGGCTTCCAATGGATGGTTTGCCGTACCGATGACACGCGTGCCGACACGTTGCAGACGCTGAACTTGCTCAGCGCTGATAATACCAAAAGTAAAACTGGCGACAGGTACGGGATTGTCATACAGGACTTGCAACTGCTCAGCAAAGCTCTGTGCTGGACGCGCGGGTAGCGTAAATTCAATATTATGCTCTTGGTAATACTCACTTAGCCAAGTCGGCATGGCGGTATCAAAGCTGCTCGACTCCTGCTCAGATAACACCATCAGATTGATCATAAAAGGACGGTCGGTTAGGGTTTTAATCGTATTGATTTGGCTATCCAAAACGTCTGGCGCGGTCATACCAGCGCCTAATGAACCCAGTCCGCCAAAGTTACTGACACTCGCAATCAGCTCAGGAGTGGTAGCTCCGCCTGCCATTGGCGCTTGGATAATCGGGTAGGTGAGGTTAAGCGTATTGAGTAAGCTCATGAATGGCTCCTTTTTATTAGGATATTTGCATGACTTACTGTAGCAGAGGTAGGCGATGCGCGTGTTGGATAGTGTTTATTTAGTTGCTGAATAAGGGGTGGGGTTTGACTACAAAGTTGTAGCTAAAATATTTGACTATGGATTTGTAGTTAAGGTGATAGTGTCCATCTGACTTGTCTTAACTGTATAATATATTTACTGAGTAATGATTAGGTTAGAGAGATGAGTAGGTTACAAAAATATAGTTTTCATGGTATTTATGATCTAATTAATCTTGTTGAAGAATATATAAACTTAGAAACGGAGTTTTGGAACTACAATGAAGATTACTTTATAAAGCATTCAGCTAAATTTAATAAAGATACTCTGTTGCATCAGTACATTGTTATTACAGCATTTAATTTTTATAGACGTGATTTTAGGAAGAACGAAGATTGTTATGATGATGAGTACCTATCAATCTGGTATGAGAAATTTGATATCTACAATATTAATATTCAAAAAATAGTGGAAGATGATAATAGAGAGGATCCATGTGCATATGAATGGTTCTTAGAAAATGAGGATAAATTTTATGAGTTGTTCTCTGAAATGTCTGAAGAGGCTTTCTATGTTTTATTTAATAATAGAAAGCTTCTTCTGAAATTCAATAAGATAGTTTCTACTCATATATATGAAAAGAATGTAATTTATCCTAGTGAATATATGACTGAAAAAGGAACAATTAAAAGGTGTCATATACCGGTATGGGTGAAAAAAGCTGTTTTTCATAGAGATAAGGGTAGGTGTGTATTTTGTAATACAGACCTAACAAACTTGATTAACCACTATAAGAAAAGCAATTTTGATCATATTGTCCCTCTGGACATGTATGGAGTTAATGATCCTTGTAATATTCAATTGACTTGTGAAACCTGCAATAAGTCCAAAAGCAATGTAGAAGTTACCACTTCAGACAAGTACTTTTCGTGGCGGTAATAGTTCAACCACATCATCACCGCTAATCAGCAAACTCCAATGACACGCCCTAAACAGACTGACTCTAGTCCTCTACTTCAACAGATTTATCGTTAGTATGACGCCGAATCTGTCTGGATCAGTTAACTCAATGCCGTTTTCATTCCAATAAGGATTTTGTGAGGTGGTCGGTAGTATATCTGCCTGTTTCGCCCTATCTATAATGGCTTGGATTTCCTCTTCGCTATCTAAGTAAAATACGATCAAATCATCCCTGTCAGGATGATGGTTTGCTTTATCAGCAGAATAGGTAAACTCCATATGCCAATCCTGATCGGGAAATCCTAAAAAAACACCATCGTAACCATTATGGTCTTTGAAGCCGCCCAGCTTTTCTAGTCCAATAATGTTTTGATAAAAATCAATAATGGTATCTAAATTATTGGTGTGTCGCGCATATCGAAATTTCATAAGTATCCTTACTCATTTAGGAGGAGCGGTATAGAGTTCAAATCAGTGACAACCAAATAAAGACAAAATACGGATAACAGTGGTCGCATAATTGTCTTCGAGCTGACCATGATATAAATCATTCAAGAACTGATTTATTGTACACAAAAAATGAGCCAATCATCCAAGCCACCCAAAAGATGACTGAGAAGATTGACCCATTTTTATAATTTTGCTTTTTAACGTTTGCTATTAATTCAACTGCAACGATCCTTTCGCATTCATGAGCAGCTCAACCACATCATCACCGCTAATCACTTCAAAGCGTTTGTCGATGTCTGCTTCTTCCAAACCATTGTGCTTCATGCAGGCACCGCAGACCAGTACTTGTCCGCCTTTTTCGATAAAGGCTTCTAGCAATTCGCCAGCAGGCTCAAATGGCGCGCCAATATTGACATCGTCCAGCGCATTTGGTTTGGCCAGATGTACCGCATCTACCATTAATATCACCGTGGCAGAGTGGCCTTTTTTGAGTGCCACGCCAGCCATGGTAAAGGCTAGAGTAATTTTGCTTGGGTTTGATTCACTATTATCAAATAACGTACCGACAAAATCCGTCGTGTTAGCCATATTATTCTCCTTATCAGACTATATTTAGTTGAGTTGAATGTCATACTCACTACTATCCTAACATTTATTATATTTATTTATATAATGAGTTGTTATGAAATAGTAGCTATAAGGTTACTTGCTCGTGACGTGCTTTGAATCAACGCTCAGTAAGAGTCGTTTTAAGCCAAGCAGTTATAAGCTAAGCGGTTTGATTATTACTCCGTTGGCGGCCATGGACGATCACGATCGCTCTCTATCCATTCGGCCACGTAGCCAGTTGGCGGCAGATCCCAATCAGACTGTCCTAATGCGGCCAGTACTTGTGCGGTGTCGATTACCCGACCGCCTTTGGTCACGCCCGTACGCAGTAGCGCAGAGGAGCAAGGTTTGCCTTTGACCCACATGGATTGCTCGATATAGAGCCAGCGCGCATCGATACCGACCATTTTGGTTTTTAGCGTGACCTTTTCAAAGGCGCGAATACGCTTGCGATATTGGATGGTGCTGCCAGCGATGACCAAACCCCAACGCTGTTTTAGCAGCTGCGTGCCAAGTCCGCTACGTACTGCAAAGTCCATGCGCCCCAAATCATACAGCGTGAATACGCGACCGTTATTCATCTCCAAGAAGTTATCGATGTCTGACAAGCGGCAGCGAAACTGAATCTCGCTGGTCTCTTTTAGGGTTAAGGTATCGCCCTTTTTTGCTTTTAAGGCGGCATGAGCGATGGTGCTGGCATAACGGATAAATGGGTACATAAAGTCGTCTCGAAGGTTTAAAGGACAGCATTAAAAGTCGTTAAATTGGTAGCTATTGTCAGGGCTATTTAGGCCTATTTTTTACGTGATTCGACCCCAATCCAATTGAAGTACGCACTCACGGTTTCGGGTATCCAGTTGATATCGAATTTTGAAGACTTGCCATTAGTATTGTTTTTGGCTTGACCTTTATCTGAGCGATAACGCAAATAACCGATATGTCCACCATGCTCAGTATCTAAGAGAGTGACGCTATCGGAGACATCGTTTGGTGTCGCGGTAAAGCCAATAAATGGGTCGTCTTTTGCGCTGATGAGTAATAAAGGCTTGGTCACTTTTATCAAATAGGGAAGGGCGGACGAGGCTTGATAGTAGTGGTTGTTAGAGCGGTAGCCATGACGCGGGGCGGTAAAGATATCATCAAAGTCACTGATGCGATTGACGGCTTTAATCGAGTCGATTTCCTCTTGAGTAATGTCATTGGCTAAGGCTTTTTTGATAATCGGGTTAAGCAAATAAGGGGTATAGATACGATGGCTTAAAAAGCTGTGCATACTGAGCGCCGCTGATGACATATCGACGGGAGCGGAGATGACGGTAGCACCTTGGCAGAGCGCTTCGTCACCGTATTCGCCCATGTATTTTGCCAGTGCATTGCCCCCTAAAGAGACGCCGACCGCATAGATATTGGCGTATTGTTGTTTTAGATTTTGCAGCGCGTAATGCACCTCATCGGTATCACCCGCATTATAAAAAACTCTACCATTAGCAGGAATACCGCCGCAACTGCGGAAATGTGCCACCACGAAGTGCCAACCTTGCGCGTGCATCTGGTAAGCCAATGCGCGGGCATAATGGCTGTCGCTGCTGCCTTCCATACCATGAAACAAGACAATCAATGGCGTTTGCTCAAGCGCACCGTTTTTTGATACGTCCACAGGGTGCGCATCATAAAAATCGTAGGCAATATCGCTTTCATCCAAAGAGTCTTTTTCGACTTCGCGGCGATAGGTTGGTGCTTTTGGCGCAAAAAACTTGGGCAAGATGCTTTGCAAGTGTGGATTGGTTAGCCAAAAGGGTGGCTTAAAAGGCGCTGGAGAGAAAGGTTTGGTTGAGGTTGACATATTTGGGTCTTATTTAATGATCGTGGAAAAACAAAAAAGTAGCGTGATAAGGGTTTTTTATCATAACGCCAGTATCTGTAAAAACCAATAATTTTCAGTGGACGCATGATTACTGAAAATGGCTGACAAGCTAATAAATGGCGACTGAATACAACTATAGTGAAACCATTATAAAAATGGTATAGCAAGACTAAATGCTATTTTTCGCAGCCTCTGGAGACGCAGTCACAGCAAGCAAGAAAAGTAGCATTTAATCGAGCGCCTTTCCTATGCTGTATCAATTTTATTGAGGTTCTACTATATTTAAGTGGCTAATTAGAAAGGTTAATCAGGTTTTTTTAGACTTCTGGCTGATCCAATACGCGACCATCCATCGCAAGTCGCTCTTTTAAGCTGTCGATATCTGCCTGAGCGAGTGTCGCAGTCAGCGTGACTTGTTTGCTATAGGCGACATCATCGATGTGACCGCCGAGATTTTCTATCATATAGCGGCACTGTGCTTCGGTTGCGAACTCTGCGAGTATCTGAATCTGTGCCATGGGTACATAGGGATTCAATGTCATCTCATCGACCGCTGCTTGGGCAGAGCCTGCATAAGCGCGAGTCAGACCGCCAGCGCCCAGCTTGATACCACCGAAATACCGCACCACGATGATGATGACATTGCCGATGGACTTGTGTTGTAGGACATTTAATATCGGCCTGCCTGCAGTACCGCTTGGCTCGCCATCGTCGTCAAAACCTGCACTGGTAGTATTGTCAGGGTCACCAATGATGTAGCCCCAGCAAAAATGCCGCGCATCAGGATATTGCTCACGCAGTTGTTCCACGTGAAACATGGCCTCTTCACGTGATGTCACCGGATACGCGTAAGCAATAAACTCGGATTTCTTAATTTCTAGGCGCGCGGTGACGGCACGTTTTAGCGTTTGATAGCTCATATTTCATCAGGCTTAGGTTGGATATGGTAAACTTAGCTAACTTTCACTGTCGTCCGTATTGGGTACAGTGTTCATTTCATTTTTCATTATAGTACCATTTCTAACCATCGAAGATAACGAGCTGCTCACGGCTGAGTGCAGGCGTCGTTAGTTTCTGATTTAGGGCTGGTATCATAAAACCGATGGTAGTAAATAGTATGCGTTTAGATAAATTCATTAGTAAAGCCACCGAGCTGTCGCGCAAAGAATCAAAAAAGATCATGCACGCGGGCGAAATTACTGTAAACGATCAAGTGGTCAAAGACCCTGGCCTACATGTCGATGTCGTCAACGATGATGTGATGTGGGCAGGCGAGCCATTGTCAGTCGCTGCGGGCAATCGCTATATCTTGCTGTATAAGCCTGAAGGCTTTGAATGTACGTTAAAAGTCAAAGAATACCCAATCGTCACCGAGCTGATCGCCGTACCAGAGTTGGGTAGTTTGCGTATCGCTGGACGTCTCGATGTCGATACCACTGGCGCCTTGCTCATGAGCGATGATGGCGGCTGGCTACACCGTGTCACCAGTCCTAAGCATGAGCATGCCAAGGTTTATGAGCTGACCCTAGCATCGCCGATGGATAGCGATGCCCAAGAAAAGGCTGTGAAAAAAGTCGCTGAAGGGATTTTATTAGAAGGCGATTATGAGCCAACCAAGCCTGCTATCCTTGAGTTCATTGACGAAACCCATGCCCGCCTGACGCTAGAGCAAGGTAAATACCATCAAGTCAAACGCATGATGGGTTACTTTGGCAATAGAGTGACGGAGCTGCATCGTGCCAGCATCGGTCATATCAATCTAGAAGGCCTAGAAAAAGGCGACAGTCGCTTCTTAACGCCAGAAGAAGTTGCCAAATTCTAGTCTCTGACTTCTTTAGTATGCACATCCATACTACTGTTTAAATCATTGTTTTACATTCATTAGCAGCCACGACACCGTGTGCTGCTTTTTGCGGTCTGCTTGTGTTGCCTATCTCTTAAAGCTCAGTAGCAATTTTGCAAAACTGCGCTTTTATGACTTTGCAAAAACCTTCTTTGTGCTAAAGTCTGTCTAATATTTTAATATACTCTTTTACATAATATAATTGTGATTAATAAGAGCTGGCTTTGTGAAGCGCTGTATTTATTAAAAACCAACTGGGATTGTTTCTGTGACATTATCTGTATTTAAATCTGCGAGCTTAATCAGCGTCATCTTATTAGCCACTACTGCTTGTGTCCAATCAAGTTCGGCGGATGAGACGAGCACCCAATTGAACCAAAACCATCAAAGCATGCAGACGAGCAAAGCGGTAAGTTCAACTGTTGACAAGCGGTTGCGCCAAGTGCTGACCCAAGCCGGTATCAAAACGCAGATTACCTCTATTGTGCCGTCTAACTTACCCAATATGTATCAGGTAAACTTGGCTGGGCAGCCGCCGTTGCACATCACCGAAGACGGTCGCTATGTCATCCAAGGTGAGCTAAAAAAGAATCCAAGCAAGCGGGTAGTGACCAAAACACCAGTACGCAGCACGAGCGCGCAGGTAGGCAAGCCTGTCAGTGCGGCAGTCAAATCGGCGATGCTTGCCAATATGAGCGCGCTCAAAAATATGAGTGCAAAAACGCCGTTTTTTTATACCGCAGTACCTGGTGTCATTTGGGGTGCAACGCTAGAAGGCGTACCTTTCTTGCTATCGGACGATGCGCAATACATCACTGATGGTGAGATATCAGTGATCGAAAACGGTCAGTTTATTGGACTCGATGAAAGTTTTGAAACACGAAAAAATCAATCGGTGTTTGCGACATTGGATGAAAGCCAACTGATTACTTATCCGGCGACCAGTCCTCAGAGGGCGGTGATCTATGTGGCTGATGACGTCAACTGCCCGTATTGCCGCCGATTTCATCAGCAAATACCCGTGCTCAATGCAAAAGGCGTGACGGTCAACGTCATCGGCTATCCGATATACGAGCAGTCACCTGAGCAAATGCGTGGTATTTGGTGCCAAGATGACGAAAACAGTCGGCGTCAGGCATTCGATAAGGCGATGCTACAAGGTGAGATGACACCTGCATCAGCAAGTTGTAAAGTCGACCACGTGACGCCCAATCGCGAAAAAGCCGCTGGACTGGCAGTGATAGCGACGCCTGCCATTTACCGTGAGGACGGTGTGCTATATCAAGCAAGTTTCGAGAGTCCTGAGTTTTTAGAATTTTTAGGTATCGAATAATTATATTGGTATCGCTCAAGATCTTTATTCATCACTACTTTGAATAGAGTAATAAAAAACCGCTTTATGAGCTGATTCATAAAGCGGTTTTTATCGTTTAACTTACCAATATTTCAAATATCAAAAGCGGTCTCAACTTGTTTATGGCAAGACAATATCGACAATCTTCCATTGAGCAAGTCCTTGGCGCTGCATCTCGATAGTGAGTGGATAGCCTTTGACTTGACCACTGATATTGAAGCAATTGATACCGCAGTAGCTCAATGTTGGCTTTTCGCTATCGTTGCCTTGTGCTGCCTGCTGCTCAAGCTCCGCCGCTTGTTTTTTCATGACTTGCTGGATTTGACTCTTGACCACCGCATCGACGTCGCCACGTTGAATGATTAAGCTCTGAATAAGATTTCGCAAGTCAACTTGATCGCTAGCGATTGCCCATGCGGCGGCCAGCTCTTTGGTTGCTGTATTCGCTTGACCCTGAGTGTTGATGACTTTTTCGATATTTTGCGGGGTAATCGCGCCATCAACTGCTTGCGTGATAAAGCCATTGGCGGCCTCAGTCAATGGATCACCGCCGAGCTCAGCGATTAATGGATACTTAGTCATGGTCGTGGCAAATTGATCAGTTAGCTGAGTTTGGATGCTTGGCCGCACTTGCTCGTAATCAATGGTCGCTGCGATAGCGGCACCGTCTTTGGCATCATAAGCATTTTTGAGCTGATAAGCACTGTAGTAAGGGGAGCCTGCATAGATTGCTACGGCAATCACGATTAATAAAACAATCAGCTTTTTCATAAGACTTGGTACCTTGTCGCAAACGTCATGGGTATAAATGACCGTAGATATGGCGATAAATACTAGCACGACTCGTCATTATTCAGGTATGAAAAGCTTTGTAGTAATCTTAATAAATCGTGTATATCGCAACCTAACTACCTTAACTACGAATTTCATGACTTAAGCGCTTGATAAATCAGCAGACCATCTCCATAAATAGCGCAAACTTTTTATAATTGATTTGGCTAAGTAGCACCCACCGTATTTGTCCGTGACATGCACATATTATCATCCTGTGACATTGTGGTTTGCCATGTTTCACATGAAACGTTGCTGTGTGATTGTGTATGAAATAAAGACCGTTAATGGTCAAAGCTGATCAAAGCTAGTGAACTGACGAGCTGGTGGTGCTACGAAGACGATAGGAGAAACCATGAGTAAACGCGATTTTTATGAAGTATTAGGTGTCAGCAAGACCGCTGACAGCAAGGAGATTAAGCGAGCCTACCGTAAGCTTGCCATGAAATATCATCCAGATCGCAACTCTGATGACCCTGATTCTGAAGACAAATTCAAAGAAGCCTCAATGGCTTATGAAGTACTGAGCGATGAAGAAAAGCGCTCAGCGTATGACCGCATGGGTCATGCAGCCTTTGAAAATGGCATGGGTGGTGGCGGCTTTGGCGGTGCAGGCGGCGGCAACTTCCAAGACATTTTTGGTGATATTTTCGGTAACTTTGGTGACATCTTTGGTCAATCACGTGGCGGCGGTGGTGGACGCTCGCGTCGTGGCTCCGACCTGCGTTATGTGATTGAGCTGACATTAGAAGAAGCAGTACGCGGCTGCAAAAAAGAAATCAGCTTTACCGCGCCAGCTCCATGTGACACTTGTGATGGTAAAGGCGCCAAAGATGCCTCTGATGTCGTGACCTGTCAGATGTGTCATGGTCAAGGCCAAGTGCGTATGCAGCAAGGTTTCTTTGCCGTGCAGCAAGCTTGCC
The DNA here is from genome assembly GCF_904846415.1 of Psychrobacter piscatorii. GTDB lineage: Bacteria > Pseudomonadota > Gammaproteobacteria > Pseudomonadales > Moraxellaceae > Psychrobacter > Psychrobacter piscatorii. Next base: position 75,359 of record NZ_CAJHAR010000007.1, read on the forward strand.
CACAGTGTGGCGGCTCTGGTAAACAGATCAAAAACCCTTGCCCTGACTGTCATGGTAATGGCGTCAAAGACAAATCACGTACGCTAGAAGTATCTATCCCAGCAGGCGTTGATGATGGGGATCGCGTCCGTCTGGCGGGCGAAGGTGAGGCTGGCGGCGCAGGCGTACAGAATGGCGACTTGTATGTCGAAGTACGTGTCAAGCCGCACAACGTCTTTACTCGTCAAGGCGCCGATCTATATATGGATGTACCAGTCAGCATCACTGATGCGGCACTCGGTAAAGAAGTTGAGATCCCAACCTTAGATGGTAAAGTAAAAATCAAAGTCGCAGAAGGTACGCAGAGTGGTAAATTGCTACGTGTACGCGGTAAAGGGGTGACGCCAGTACGTACCACGATGAAAGGCGACTTGATCTGCCGTGTGGTCATCGAGACTCCTGTCAACCTAACTCGTGAGCAAAAAGATCTATTACGTCAATTCCAAGATACGTTGGATGACGACAGTAAGCATCAGCAGTCGCCACATAAAAAATCATTCTTTAAAAAGATTGGCGATTTATTTGACTGATTATTTAACTCAGACAGACTGTTGTTAGGTAGCTATACTGAAAAAAAGCCCAAACGTTTCACATGAAACCTTTGGGCTTTTTCTTGTGCTGATAAAAAACCACTCAGTTAACGATATTTGTTAAACTGACGATAAATGATAACCAAAAATAACCCCACCAAATATAAAGTATGTAAGGTAAAGATATGAGTCAACAAACAAAAGAACAAGCCATCAAAGTTGGTGTCATCGGTGCAGGTGGTCGCATGGGTCGTATGCTTATCGAAGCCGTACAAAACAATGCATACACGACACTGAATGCAGCGATTGAACGCCAAGGATCTAGTCTTGTCGGCGCGGATGCAGGCGAGGTGGCTGCTATCGGACGTTTAGAGGTACAAATCGTTGACGAGCTAGAAGCTGTGATCAGTGATATCGATGTGCTGATTGATTTTAGTTTGCCTGATGCGACTGAAAAAAACATGCAAGTTTGTGCCGAGCATAATGTCGCGATGGTTATTGGCACGACAGGATTTAATGAGGCGCAAGAGCAGGTATTAGCAGAGGCCAGTAAAAAAATCGCTATCGTCTACGCAGGTAACTATTCAACAGGCGTTAACCTGTCATTGAAACTACTTGGCATGGCAGCCAAAGCATTTGGCAATGATGCTGATGTGGAGATCATCGAAGCGCATCACAAACATAAAATCGATGCACCATCTGGTACCGCATATATGATGGCAGAAGCCGTCGCAGAGGCGCGCGGACAGAATCTAAAAGACGTCGCTATCTACGGACGCGAAGGACAAACGGGCGAACGCGAATCAGGTACGATTGGCATTCATGCCGTACGCGGTGGAGAGATCGTAGGCGATCATACCGTGATGTTTATCGCTGATGGTGAGGTGGTCGAGATTACTCACCGCGCACGAGAGCGCATGACCTTTGCCGCAGGTGCTGTACGTGCCGCGACTTGGGTGACCGAGCAAGCCGTTGGACAGTATGATATGCAAGATGTGCTGGGTCTGAATGATTAGGTAGCGTTGAAAAGGGCTCAAGAAAAATGAGGGAGTACATGTGAATAATGTGAAGCGTTATATAAAGCATCAGTTAACGAGCACTGTGTTTGCGATCAGCACTGCTAAAAATATATGTTTGCCAGCGTTTGCCCTGAGCCTGATAATTTTGCCGATAGCAGTACAAGCCAGTAGTGATCAAACCTATGTGATTGACACTTATGGCGGTGCCGCGCTACTGCCAACAGTGAGGCAACAACTCAATAGTAGCGCTGATGGCGGCACCGTCAGCGTATATCAAGATAAGTTGGTACTAATAACAACACCTCGCAATTATCAAATGATACAGCAGCTACTCACACAGATTGACCGTCAGCCACAAGCGCTCACGGTCGCTGTACGCGTTGGCAATAGCAGCAGCATTCAGGATAATATTCGGCAGGGTCAAGTTATCATTACCAATCGCGGTATCCAAGGTACAGGTGCAATCAATCAATATAACCGCCAGCAACAAGGTAGTAGCTTGTACCAAGTACAAACGCTGTCTGGTAGTGCTGCTAGTATTAGTACAGGCACGCTCTATTCATTGACGCAGAACTATCGTGCCACTATTCAACCAAATTATCATTATCCCGTTGACCGTCAGCCAAGTGCGCAGATTATCATTCAGCATCAAGTACTACTGCCAACGACGCAAGGCATTGCTGTCACACCCAGACTGCTGCCTGATGGACAGGTCGAAGTTAGGTTGTCACAAGTTGAAGAGCGACTGGCGCGATCCAACTCATCCTACAATAGGTACGGCACGAGCAGTAATAGCATTCAAGGTCAAAGTCTGAACAGTACGATCATTGTGCCACGTGGACAGTGGGTAACGATTGGTGAGATTTCACAACGCTCAACCAGCAGCGGCAGTCGAATAACCAATAGCATTAATAGTGTACCGATAGCTTTATTGGTGCAATAGCTCATTAATCAGATAGCCAAACATAAAAAGCGCGGTGCTGTTATTAATAGCACCGCGCTTCTCTATAGATAAGCCTCAAAGACTAGTCAATATAAACTACTTCAAGCGGCGGAAAACCATTGAACTCTACCGATGAATACGAGTTGGTATAAGCACCCGTGGTTAGCCAATAGATTTTGTCACCAATCTCAAGCTCTTCAGGTAACTGATAACCCGCTTCTTCATACATAATATCGGTTGAGTCACAGGTTGGACCTGCCAATACGACCGTCCCTTCACTGGTAGATGTTTCCATCTTCGGGGTGTAGACAGGATATTTGATGGCTTCGCCTAGCGTCTCGATTAAGCCTTGGAATAAACCGACATCCGTATAAACCCAGCGCGCCAAATCTGTATCTGATTTACGAGAGATCAGTACCACATCACTCACCAAGACACCTGAACCACCGACCAATGAACGACCTGGCTCTAGAATAATCTCAGGCATCTCGTCATCATTATAATCATCAGTCAAATAGCTGGTAATCTCTTCTGCATAGACCTTAATAGGGTTGACTTCACTGATGTAGTTGGTTGGGAAGCCGCCACCTAGATTGATCATCTGTAGCTTGATGCCTTCTTCGTTCTTCATCCAATCAAACATATACTTAACTTTGGCTAATGCATCATCCCATGCCGCAACGTCTTTTTGCTGGCTGCCCACATGGAACGAGATACCATAAGGTACCAAGCCAAGCTCACGCGCTTGAATGAGCAAATCAATGGCCATATTAGGATGACAACCAAACTTACGTGACAATGGCCATTCTGCTGTCTCTGACCCTTGTACCAATATGCGCACAAATACTTTAGAGCCAGGTGCATATTTGGCAATGTTTTTTAGGTCTGATTCTGAGTCGGTTGCGTACAGATCGATACCTTTTTCAAAGGCATACTTAACATGGTCGGCTTTTTTGATGGTGTTACCATAAGAAATACGCGATGGTTCAACGCCACAATCAAGCACACGATCCAGCTCATAGATAGAGGCACAGTCAAAGTTAGAGCCAAGTTTTGCCAGCAGATTGATGACCTCAACCGCAGGACTTGCCTTCATTGCATAATGCAGTTTGGCATTCGGGAACAGGCTGACCATCTCATGATACTTGGTCTCGATACGACTTAGGTCCACCACTAAAAACGGGGTCTCGCGACCTTCAGCAGCTTTGGTAAATTTCTGCCAGCTGGCAGGTTCAAAATATTGGTCAATTTTGATCATTGTCATAGTAGTAAACCTTTGGTGAGAACAGTATCTGCTAAAAAATTGGCGCCACATAGTGGATATCAGAGAGTAACATCCACTATAGGCATCATTATGTAAAGGAGAAAGAGATTAAGAATTGATCGGTTGAGGCTGCTGTTCAGCTGATGATGCGCCTTGCTTTTCGCGTATCTTGAGGACTTTGCGAACTTTATCACGAGCACGTGTCTGTTTCAAACGAGATAGGTAGTCGACGAATATCACGCCGTTGAGATGATCCATTTCGTGTTGGATACAGACGGCAAGCAAGCCTTCTACCACCTCGTCAATGACGTCGCCGTTCTCGTCTAATGCCTCGATACGTACTTTACTAGGGCGCTCGACTTTGTCGTAGACATCTGGGACCGAAAGACAGCCTTCTTCGTACGGTTGTTTTTCTTCTACCAATGGCGTGACTTTTGGGTTAATAAACACTCTTGGCGCATTTTTGTCTTCGGACAAATCCATCACGATTAGCTGAATATGACGATCGACTTGGCTTGCAGCAAGGCCAATACCTTGAGCATCATACATTGTCTCAATCATGTCTGAGATTAAAGTTTTGATTTCAGCAGTCACTTCCTTGACTGGCTTGGCAATCGTGCGCAAGCGGGGATCTGGGTAACTTAAGATAGGGAGTAGTGCCATAACGCTCACCTCAATGATAGGGACAAAATAGGGTTGATATTATAAGATAAATGGGGACAAAAGTAATGCTTATCAATACTTTCCCGTCTACATCACATCTCATGCATTCACAAATTAAAGATTTTGATAGGTATCTGGATACAAAAAAGCCTCACTTAACGCAAGGCTTTTTTGTAGATATTCTATCTGATTGGTCATTATGCACGGCGTTTGTTTACAATCATTTCATACAAGAATAGCAAGATGATCGCACCGATAACTGAGAAGATAAGACCAGTGAAACCGCCATCTGCGTTGATACCAATTAAGCTCGCTAGGAAGCCACCTAACATGGCACCGACGATACCCAATACGATCGTCATGATCCAGCCCATAGGGTCGCTGCCTGGCTTGATAGCACGTGCCAATAAACCTGCAACCAAACCTACGATAATCATCCAAATAAAGCTCATGTTATTCTCCTAAATTATTAATATTTATAATATGTTGCTAATTTAATAACTCCATTGTAAAGATTCCTCAAACGCAAGAGTAAGCAAAAAATGTTACCTATGTAGGGCCTATGTGAGGAAAAAGTCAGATTTGCTATTACGTAGGTGCAATAGGTAAACGGAAGGTTACAAAGGTAGCTGTGGTGCTAACGAGTTGCTTATTAGCAGGCAAGCCGTGATAAGAGAATTGGTGGAAGAATAAAGAAAAGCGCATAAAAAAGCGCAGCCCGTCTATGAGACAGCCACGCTTTTGTTTGATAGTGATTTGTTGGATATTAATTTTTTAGATACTAAGTATTGAGTTTAGGGTTCAATCAATCGTTTATTTATCGCGCAATGCCGCTAATAGACGCTGATGAATCCCCTCAAAACCACCGTTGGACATCACGACTATTGCATCGCCTGCTTTAGCATGATTGCTGACATGCTCGATAATAGTATCGACGCTAGACATTACTTGCTGGTTACCAATGGAGTCACTTGCAGCCGTGGCTTGTTCGATGACTTCTCTCAAGCCCCATTCTAGTCCCGCCGGCTCATACCACAATGTATAGTCAGCGAGGGCAGCTGACTCAGCCAAGCTGTCTTGGTGAATGCCCATTTTCATCGTATTACTGCGCGGCTCAATAATCGCCCAAATACGTCTGCCAGCCAGTTTCTTTTTGGCACCGTCTAATGTTGTGGTAATTGCAGTAGGGTGATGGGCAAAGTCATCAAAGACTAAGACATCGTTTACATCACCGATTAACTCCATCCGGCGTTTGATACCAGCAAAAGCCGATAATGCGGCGCAAGCGGTAGAGATGCTGACACCGACATCATAAGCGGCCGCGACGGCAACCAAAGCATTGTTGACGTTATGAATACCACTCATGCCCCAATCGATGACGGCTGCTTCTTGGTCAGCAGCAAAACTGATTTTAAACTGACTGCCATCTTCGCGAATGAGTTCCGCTTGCCAGTCGCTATTGTCTTTAAGCGTACGGTCGTTTTTACTGGTATCAGATGCGGTCGTATCGATGACAGCAGTACGCCAGATAGGGGTCCAAACGCCTTTTGCTAACGTATCTTCTAAGCTGATAGTTGCTGCAGGCATGATGATTTTGCCGGTGCTTGGAATCATACGTACCATGTGATGAAACTGCGTTTGGATCGCATTCAAGTCAGCAAAAATATCTGCATGATCAAATTCTAGGTTGTTCAAGATAGCAGTGCGCGGACGATAATGAACGAATTTTGAGCGTTTATCAAAAAACGCAGAATCATACTCATCAGCTTCAATGACAAAATAACCAGAGGGGGCTGTCGTATCACCGTTAGTTTTTTCTGCCCCTAGATAGCTGCTGTGTGCAAATACCTGCTGTAAGTGCTCATCAGTGGTATTGACCAACGGTACACCACCGATCAAAAACCCTGTATCGATACCAGCGTAATGCAGTATCCAAGCAAGCATGGTTGTCGTTGTTGTCTTACCATGAGTACCAGCAACCGCTATCACGTGGCGAGATTGCAATACTTGCTCTGACAAAAACTGCGGACCTGACGTGTAGCGCAAACCCGTATCCAGCATATACTCAATCACATCCATGCCACGCTTCATCGCATTACCAACGACGACCAAGTCTGGCGCTGGTTGCAGATGCTTTACGAGATAGCCTTCTTCGATAGTGACGCCCGCATTTTCAAGTTGGGTAGACATAGGAGGATATACGTTGGTATCTGAGCCAGTAACAGTATGCCCAAGTTCGCGCGCCAACAATGCCAGCGAGCCCATAAAAGTACCACAAATACCAAGAATATGAATATGCATAGACGTTCCGTACGAGCTTGAATAAGTGAAATAGAGAGAGTAAAAATAAAGTTTTGGGTGCTGAGCTGTTATCAGTCGTGATTAACGTTTTAATCAGTCGTTGCCATGGCAGTAGTCTGGCAGACAAGCGATCATTGTAAAGTAAACGCTGTTCGATGACCAACAAAAAACGCCTAACAAGTAGGCGTTATCTAGCTGATAAATACTGTCTTATTTGGCAGCATACCAAGCACTTGCTGTCTATTTACGTGACAACGTATAGTCATTATTTAGGTTTTTTTGCTCATCTATCAAAATCAGATGATTGTCTTGAATATAATAAGATTCAATATGTTTGTCTTCATATACAATGGTGATTTTGTCTTTGTCTTGACGATAGACGCCAGACTCAAGTAATGGTGCGCGCTGCTGTTCAGCATCGTGATAGGTGCTAGATTTTAATACAGAACCATCAGAAAATAAGTTCAAAGTGACATCGATACTATCGCAGTCGTCACAAGGCACCATACCACCATAATCACCCATTAGCGTGGCTTGCAGCGCACTACTGTTTGATTCCGAGTGTATAGTAGAAGGGTGCATATGCCCCTCATTACTGGATTGGGCAGCAGCAATAAGTGATTGCCCTTCTGTAGATTCATTCAAACTGTCATCAGGATTTGACTCAGACATACTGTCGCTTTCTATATCTTCTGATGTGCTCTGCGGATCAGATTCTGCTGATGCGTCGACAAAGGAAGCTTTAGTCCTCATGTCTTGATCAGAATTCGAGGAGGCACTATCACAGCCTATCAATAGCACACAGAGTGGTACCGCTAATAAGGACGGTCCCCAGCGTCTAATGATAGTAGATGTGGTAGAGCAAATAGGTGCAAGATATATCATGGTCATACCAAAACAGTTTTTTAAATAGTGTGTCTAAAAATCACCCATGCTATCGGTAACATTAAGCAAATATCGTTACCAAAAACGCGAGACAATGCGTCGTATAAAATTTGCGATAATATAAATATTGGAATTTGAGAGCGTATCTGATCTTTAAAATATAGATAGTTTATCGCTCAAAAGCGACGGAGCTCTCATAACTGCTCACTAAAACTACCCACTAAAAAAATAGGCTGTCTAAAGGTATCAAAGGGTTACAGATATATCTGTGGACTTTTTGTTGTGTTCAATATGCTCGGTATAGCAAAGTAAGCTCTATCGGTTTGTCTAACATAGGTAATAAGAGAGGTTTAACAGTCGCAGATAATAAAACAGACATTGCATAGCAGAGTATGAATGTCTGTTTAGAAAGAAGTGATAACGGTAAAATATAAAGCGATTTTAATGAACTATCGAGCGATAGACTGATTGGTGATAGGTCGCACGATACGCCACAATATCACCCCATGCGCCACAAGAAGTACGCTAAAGAGAATCAACGACAGCTCAGGGATACTAAGTCCGACAAACGTCCAATCGATAGAAGCACACTCACCAGAACCTGCAAATACTTCTTTGAACACTTGCAACATAGGCAAGGTGTCTAGCCAATAGTCTAAGCCTGGGCCGCATGACGGTACTTGATCGGCAGGTAGGTGCTGTAGCCAAACATGGCGTATAGCCACAGCAGTAGACCAACCAATGCCTGCCAAACTACCAAGCCATAACAGCAACTTCACCACTTTGGATTTTGGATTAAACAATGCTGATATCAGCGCAAAACCGCCCATGACTATTAGACCAATACGCTGAAAAATACAGAGCGGGCAAGGCGAAAGCCCTAGATGACGCTGTAAATAAAACAGCGCAAAGCTCATGCCTACTACGGCCATCAATACTAAAAATATTTGCAAGTTACGGTAAGTGGTCAGCTGTCGCATGGTGCGTTACTCTTATGGTTTCATCTATACAGAGGTTAGGAGGCAATCGGGTCTAGCGATACTGCTGTAAAAAGTCCATAAAGTCTTCTGTCTCAGACTTCTCAATATCAGCCTGCTGCAAGATAGACTTTTCTGCCAATACTTCATATTTCGCTTGGGTGTTTGGACTGAGGGTCTGCTGCAATAATGACTCGCGATGCTGCTGCGCCAATGTAAAGCCAAGCTGCCATAGACTACCTAAGCGTTTGCTATCAGAGTTCACTTGCGCGGAGATCGTCGACTCAGAGTGCCCTGCTTTGCCTTGCATTAGCGCGACTGCTGCACGGTAGTCGTTACCACCGTAGTGAGCATCTAGCAATGCGGCAAGCGGCTGCATACGCTCCAAATGCATCAGCATCCAGTCTTCAAGCGATTGCTCTTGACCGTTATTGATGATGTGCAAACCTTCACGGCGACCTTCGTTGACTACACGCTCTAGGTTAATAGCGAGTGCCTCTTCTTCTTCAGGCAGCAAATCAGGTGAATCGCTGAATAGACAGTAGAGCGCCATCACTTCTAAGAAGCAAGCACTAGAGAGACGAATACCAACATCGCTATAGGGATCGAGATCAATCGCACGAAACTCAACGTAAGCAATACCGCGACGCTCAAGCGCTTCGGTTGGTGTCTCACCACTCATCGCAATTTGTTTAGGACGGATAGGGCTATAGTATTCATTTTCTATCTGAAGGATATGATTATTGATCTGAATTGGGTTACCATCTTCATCTTCCAGACCAAGCTTGGCAAAGCTCTCATGCGGTGTTTGGATCGCGCGGCGTAGTCCAGCGACATATTCTGGCAAATAGTTATAACGAATATCTAGCTGCTCTTGCACGCTATTGGTATAGCCAAGCTTGCCCATACGCAGACTGGTGGCAGTCGGTTTATAGTAGGTTGAGTCATTTAATAGTTCTAAGTCATGCTCACGTCCTGCAACAAAACAAGGACACACGCTTGGACTTGCACCCAGTAAATACAATACAAGGCTAGTCAGTCGCTTAAAGTTGCGAATAAGCCCTAGGTATTTTTCGTTTTTGAATTCTGTTAGCGTCTGCTCTTGTGCCGTTGGGGTTTGCACTTGCCACGTTTCAAAGAGCGTGTCACCAAAAGACAAGTTGTAATGTAACCCTGCGATGGTCTGCATGCGGCGACCATAGCGTATACCAAGACCACTGCGATAAAGGGTTTTTAGCTTACCCGTATTAGAGCTACCATAATCAGCCAGTGGAATATCTTCATCTTTAGAAGACAGCATACAAGGCATAGATAGTGGCCACATCAGCTCGCCTTCCGGCATACCTTGATACACTAAGACATGCAATTGACGCAGCATATTGAGTGTCTCTTTTGGCGAAGCTTTTGGTTCGGTGATAAGTTCGAGTAGGCTTTCTGAATAATCGGTAGTAATAAAAGGGTGGGTCAATTTTGATCCAAGTTTGGCTGGATGCGGCGTCTGTGCCAAAAAACCATCAGGCTTCACACGCAGGCCTTCTTTTTCGATACCGCGGAGCATACCCGTTAAATGCTGGCTGTCAAACCAATTGGGAATGTCAAAATTAACAAAGCTACTCGCAAAATTACTCATAATAGTCATCTATTGTTATTCATTATGGCGGATCAAAACACGATGGGCGTTTGTCCATAAAAGAGGTAAATGTTCGGTCAATAATCCCGTCAGTTTAGCTCAAAGCCGTGGTTAAAACCACGAACAATTACAAATACGATAAGCTTTAGGCGAGCCGAATGGTCTAGATTTTATTTAGTATTTTAAGTCAAATTCGTTGGCCAAAAAAAGCATCTACCCAAGAGATAGATGCTTTGACGGTCATGCTCTAAGCCATCAAACACAGTGCCAACGCACCATGGCATCATCCATACAGTCATGGCGTTGTCGTCAGTTTAAATAGAAAATGACGAGCCACAGCCGCAAGTGGTGGTTGCATTTGGGTTGGTTACGACAAAACGTGCGCCTTCTAACCCTTCAGTGTAGTCAACGGTAGAGCCTTGCAAATATTGATAGCTTAGCGAGTCAACAACCAAAGTCACATCACCATTATCAAAATTGGCATCGTCTTCATTTAAATCGTTGGCAAAGTTAAATCCGTAAGAGAAACCTGAACAGCCGCCGCCCGTCACATAGACGCGTAGCATAAGCTCGCTATCACCTTCTTCTTCGCGCAGGCGGCGTACTTTTTGTGCCGCACTGTCGGTTAGGCTTAATACCGTAGGATCTACTGGCTGATTTGAGCTTGGATTAAATTGGTTGGCTGATTCGTTCATATCTACCTCAGTTGCTAGGATCAAATGCGGTCGTCGTCCTGTTTGGGTTTGCAATAAAATGATTGCAAATAAAGATACGCACGGCGTTTGATTTAATTGGGTGCTGTCGTTATGGCAAAGCTATTGGTGCATTATAAGCTGTTTGTGCAATATCAATACGGTGTTTGTGCTATCACAACACTTTATTGATGGTGAGCACTTATCTTTAGCAGTATATCATAATGGGGTTATTCATTCGCTTGTCAAGAGTCATCGTCCTTACCAGAATTAATGAATCAAAACTTTTATAGCTATCAAGGCTGTACTCATTATTTGTGCGAGAGTATATGGCTGCCAAAAGTCCTATGATAGTCATTCGTATCGATAGGCTGACAAGGATTATATAATCTAAGGTTGGTGGCATAAATACTTAATTTTAAAACACTTCGTTTTGAAATAGTTATTTAATTGTTTGCCTATGTGGCAAGCGTTTGAAATAATAGCCGCCAGTTGGCATACCCTATGTGTGTTTCTTATTGCCCTATATTTATATTATTGCTGAGATGAAGAAATTATATGATCGAATTTAAAGACGTTGGTGTTCGCCGTGATGGTCGTGAATTGTTTGCAGGTGCAAGCTTTCAGCTACATCCGGGTCACAAAGTTGGCTTAACAGGCAACAACGGCACCGGCAAATCGACTTTGTTTGCCTTATTGTTGACGCAAATGGGCAAGGGCGATACCGAGGTCACGCTCGATAGAGGTGAGGTCAGTATCCCAGATAGCTGGCATGTCGCACATATGGCGCAGGAAGTGGGTGCGACGACGCAGTCTGCGGTCGATTATGTACTCAGCGGTGATGAGCAATGGTATGAGATCAATGCGGCGCTCAATGACTTAAGCAGCGTCAGTGATGAGCAAATTGGTGTCTTGCATCAGCAATTTGATGAAATTGATGGCTATCGCACACCGACTAAAGCCGCACAAATCATGGCAGGCCTTGGCTTTAATACCAGCCAGCATGAGCTACCAGTAGAAGGATTTTCTGGTGGTTGGCGTATGCGCTTGAACCTTGCCAAAACCTTGATGAGCCGCGCTGATTTGATGCTACTCGATGAGCCGACCAACCATTTAGACTTGGATGCTATTTTGTGGCTTGAGACTTGGATCAATGCCTATATGGGTCTGGTCATCGTGATCTCGCATGACCAAGCCTTTTTGGATGCCACGGTCGGTCATATTTTGCATGTCGAGCAGCAAAAAATCACCCTTTATACGGGTAACTATCAGCAGTTTATACGTACGCGTCACGAGCGTATGGCGCAGCAGCAGCAAGCGTTTGAGAAGCAAGAAGCGACCAAGGCACATTTAGATGACTTCATTCGTCGTTTCCGTGCCAAAGCCAGTAAAGCCAAACAAGCGCAGAGTCGTATCAAACAGCTAGAGCGTATGGCAGAGCTGTCACCGATGATGGCGGACAATCCGTTCTCGTTCCAGTTTTATGAGCCAGCAAACATGAGCTCACCACTGATTGAGCTGACCCATGCAGATATTGGCTATAGCGAGACGCCACTGCTACGCAATGCCAACGTGCAAGTAACACCAGATACGCGTATCGGTCTGCTCGGTATGAATGGTGCAGGTAAATCAACACTTATCAAAGCGTTGGTCGGCGAGCTTGGGGTGTTAACAGGGAATTATCGTGTCTCTGATACCTTGAAACTGGGCTATTTCAATCAGCATCAAATGGATATCTTGGATGCCAAAGCAACGCCGATAGAGATGCTGCGCCGCTTAGCAGGCAAAACCTCTGATGCATTGTTACGCTCATTTTTGGGCAGCTTTGACTTCCGCGGTGATCGTATCGATACGCCAAGTGAACTATTCTCTGGTGGCGAGCGTGCGCGTCTGACGCTAGCATTGATCGTTTGGCAACGTCCCAACGTCCTTGTACTCGATGAGCCAACCAACCATTTGGACTTACAAATGCGCCAAGCATTGACGATTGCCTTGCAAGGTTTCCAAGGCGCCGTGGTATTGGTTTCGCATGATCGTGAGTTGATTGCCAATGTCTGTGATGAGCTATACCTGGTACATGATGGCAGAATTGACGAGTTCGACGGTGACATCAGTGACTACGGCAAATGGTTGGCAGAAAAGCGTAAGCAAGAGAACTCAGCAGATAAAAGTACCAGCAAGAAGAAAAGTAAAAAAGAGAGCAAAAAATTCGTTTCACGTGAAACAGATAATAGCCAAGTGAGTAATCAGGTGAGTAATAAAGCGCCTGATAATTCATCAAAAAGTAACGCTACGACGCCTGCGCTTAGTAAAGAAGAACAACGCAAGCTGGCGGCAGAGCAGCGCAAACGCACCGCACCCATCCGCCGTGAGATTGAAGAGACTGAAAAAGCATTGGCCAAGATTGATGAACAGCTTGCAACGCTAGAAGAAAAGCTGGCAGATACGGGTTTGTATGAAGAAAGTCGTAAGTCTGATTTGCTTGTCTTGCTCAATGAGCAAACCGCGCTACAGCAGGAGCATAGCGATAAGGAAGAAAAGTTATTGCTATCGATGACGACGTTAGAAGAAATGGAAGCCGAATTTTAGTAGCAAGTTATATGAGATTTGGCTATTAAGTGATTTTCGTCGTAAGTAATCAAACATAAAAAAGGGAAGGCGTCAGCCCTCCCTTTTTTTACATCGTTTTTTGCAACATTATTCTTTACGGTACTTACCATCACCATAAGAGAGTATTTTCATCGTAGTGGTACATAACTGGCAATCAATTTGACTGGCAGCAGCTTTTGATAAATCAAGAATACGGCCACTAATATAGGGGCCTCGGTCTGTGATTTTTACCACGACACTTTCTTTTGTTTTTTGGTTGGTCACCTGTACTTTTGTACCAAACGGCAGCGTTTTGTGTGCCGCGGTGAGAGAGTTCATATTGAATATGCTACCACTCGCAGTACGTTTGCCATGAAACTTACTACCATAATAACTGGTATTAGCAGCAAAAAGAGTCGTGCTCAGTAACAGTGATAGTGTGACGACCAAAGACTTGATTAAATAAGACATTCATTACCTTTAAGCAGTTTATGAGATAGACAGCTACTCTTGCCTATGTTGTCATACCCCCTACGAGTATGAATAATGGAGGGATTTTACAAGAATGAGATTGTCATATTATTACAGCTGTGTAAAAAACTCATCAGGTCAAATACTTGTTTTTTAAGAAGAAAAAGACAGTTTTGGTAAAAAAAAGTGATGTCATAATTGATACAAATGCGCTTATAGAGAGTGATTCTTATAAAGAGGTCAACAAAATACTAGAAAGCGAATAATATAATGTAAATAGGTAATATATAAATACAAAGGCTATCGATATAGCATCATTAAGTCGGTTTATACCTATCAAGACACTGACAATTAAATGTAAGTAAACCTTTCTAAATTGTTTCTAATATACCAATATAAAGAATTAAATACTATTTTGAGCGCTTTATAAAAAATATTTATAAATTAAAAAATATCCCTCTCAAAGTAGAAATACTTATTTATCTGTATTTTAAAGTCTTAGCACAACTTCATGTCATGACTGGTAATATTTATATAACGGTATTTATTTTTATTATTGCTATCATAAAGTATGGACTATAAAAAATGGTCATATCGAAAGCCAGTAGCTGTCTATACCGTATCGTTCGAAACTGGTAGGCCGATATCACTAATGCGTTTTTATTTTGAGGAAAAATAACATGGCAGAGAAAAACTACTATGACATTTTAGGGGTCGAAAAAGATGCCTCAGCCGCTGATATCAAAAAAAAATACCGTAAGCTGGTACGTCAGTTTCACCCTGATGTCAGTGATGATCCAGATGCTGACAATAAGATTGCGGAGATTAATAACGCTTACGAAACGATTAGAGATGAAGACAAGCGTGCTGAATACGATGCGATGTTGAACAACCCATTTGCAGGACAAAGCGGTGCGGGTGGGTTTGGTGGACAGGCTGGTGCGTCTCAAGGCGGCTTTCGTTGGGAAGACATCAAAGGTCAGTTTGGTGATGGTGAAGCGTTTGGCGATGGGGGTTTTCGCTTCGATGATATCTTTTCAGCGTTTGGTCGCGGGGCACGTGGGTCGGCTAGTGGACAGGCAGGTGGTCGCTCTCAAAGTGGTGGCTTTGATCAGTTCGGTGGGGGGTTTGGTGCACAAGATAGCAAAGGCCAAGACCAGCATGCAGAGATTACGGTTGACCTATCTTCAGTCTATCAAGGTGATGATTATAGCATTAAGCTAAATGTCCCTGTGCGTCAGCCTAATGGTGAGGTGAGTTACGACAACAAGACGCTCAAAATCAAAATTCCAAAAGGCATCACCGATGGTAAGCAAATTCGTTTGAGCGGGCAAGGTGCTGCTGGCAGTAGCAACGGCAAAAATGGTGACTTGTTCTTAAAAGTTAAAATTCGCCATGATGCCAATATTCGTATAGAAGGTGCAGACGTTTACCAGACTGTCAATATCGCACCATGGGAAGCCGCATTGGGTGAAAAAATCAATGTCAGCACGCCAGCTGGCACGCTTGGTGTGACTATTCCCAAAAACAGTAAGTCGGGTAGCAATCTACGTCTAAAGGGTAAAGGTATCCCTGCCAAGCAAGCGGGCGATTTGTACTTAACCTTAAATATCATCAATCCTGATGTCAGTAGCGATGCGGCAAGACAGGCTTATGAGCAGCTCAAGCAAGCCTTTGCCGACACCACTATCAACCGTTAATCCATGCGCTTGATGGTCGACATTCATCATTATAGTCAGTCATGAACCATAGAGATGAATGCACCAAGGACGAAATAAAGAGAAAACGAGGATAATAGCTATGAACCACTCGCCTGAATTTACCGATATCATTATGAGCTTAGATGAGCTTGTCTCTGCTTGTGGCCAAGAGCGCCAATGGGTCATCGAATTGATTGAAGAAAGTATTATTGAATACGATGTGCCAGAACGTGAGCAATTCACCGGCTATCAGCTGACAACCGTGCGCCGTGCCTCACGACTCAGCCGTGATTTTGACGCCAGTGTACCTGCCATCGGATTGATACTTGAGCTGTTAGATGAGGTTGAGCAGCTACGCCAACTCAAGCGTCAAATAGAGATGCAAACACCAGTAATCGAAATTGATGTAGACAATTTAAAGTAGTTAAAACCTAAAAATACCGCATAAAAAAAGGGCCCGCTAAAGGCCCTTTTTTATATTTACAGGAACTGCTTTGCTAAAAGTTAACGTGAATAAGTAGGATCAGCTGCTGCGGTAAATAATACATCAGTTGACGAGTTCAGAGCCGTCTCTGCTGAGTCCTGAATCACACCGATAATAAAACCAATCGCAACCACTTGCATGGCGATGTCGTTCGGTATGCTAAATAAGCTCGCTGCTAGTGGAATGAGTAGCAACGAACCACCAGCAACACCAGAAGCACCGCAAGCACTAATCGTCGCGACCAGACTTAATAAAAGCGCTGAAGCAAAGGTCACTTCGATACCCAACGTGTGAGCAGCGGCAAGCGTCAACACATTAATAGTAATCGCTGCACCTGCCATATTGATGGTCGCACCCAGTGGAATGGTTACTGAATAAGTATCTTCATGTAGACCCAGTTTGCGTGCAAGGTTCATATTGACGGGAATGTTGGCAGCTGAACTGCGCGTAAAGAACGCGGTGATACCTGACTCGCGTAGACATTTGAATACCAATGGATATGGGTTTTTACCTGTCTTAACAAGAACAATAAGCGGATTTGCGACCAGAGCGATAAACAGCATACAGCTGATGAGCACCATCAAAATTCGAGCATAACCTGCTAAAGAAGCAAAACCTGTCTCAGCGACCGTACTAGCAACCAAGCCCAAGATACCAAACGGCGCTAGGGCAATAATCCACTTAACCACTTGTGAGATGGCATCAGCAAAGTCACCCACGACAGTGCGCGCCGTGTCACTGGCTTGACGTAAGGCAAAACCAATAATAATTGCCCATGCCAAGATGCCGATATAGTTGGCTTCTGCGATGGCATTGACCGGATTGGCGACCAAATTCATCAGCAAATTGGTCAACACTTCTTTTAAGTCGGCAGGTGGTACTTGTGCGATATCGGCATTGATCAAGACCAAGTCAGTTGGGAATAAAAAGCTGGCACCGACTGCTGTTAGCGCTGCTAAAAAAGTGCCAAACATGTACATGATGAGTACAGGCTTTACGTAGACTTCATTGCCACTGCGATGCTGGCTAATCGCTGCCATGACCAGAATGAATACCAGTACGGGAGCCACTGCTTTTAGAGCGCCGACAAACAGCGTACCAAGCAAGCCTATGGCAGTACCGATACTTGGTGCAAGCCAACCGATCAGCACCCCTAATACCAAACCAATAATAATGAGCGGCACCAGCCCGATACGCTGATACATCGCAATCAATGAACGCATTTGTACATCCTCGACGTTTGTCAAAAGTAAATGAATTGTTTGAGCGAAAAATTTATCGAGGGATGGTAGCATTTTTTGACATATTCGCATACCACTCATAGCAGTGGAGGCGATGCATAAAGCGAAGGGTAACAGGCAAAATATAACGAGTGTGCTCAAATGTGGAGCAAGTGTAGACGAAGGCTAATTAGCGCAAATGGCTAGTTAATGAGATATTGAAAGTAGTGATGAAGCGCAGAGAGAAGTGAACGGCAGCGCTATACCTTAAAATGGGTTAACTCATAGCCTAATTGCTGATAGGCTTTATATTTATGGCGACCTTCTTGGGTACTGGTGGCATCAGGTCTGATTAGCTCAAGGACTCGAGATGGCTTGGCATTATTGGTCGCAGCCATAAAGTCAGTCACCGGACGCGTCGTCGTATTGAGCACGATACCATTAAAGTCTGCTGGCATATAACTGCCGAGCAATACGGGCGCTAGCGACTTGTTGGCATCATAGTCAGTAGCTTCAGGATGAATATCTGAGAGGCATTGATGAGGTATAAAGCTCGTGGCATCTTGTGACCAAAGCGCCTCATTTAGCGTTGACAGTAATGTCTCATCGTCGACAAGAATCATCAAGGACTGTGTGCTTTTGTTCAGTGCTGTCTGAGTCAACTGACAAATAAAGCCCAAGAAATCTTGGGCTTTACTCTCACTTAATACATAAAAACTGATCTTCATAGAATGGTTTTCATAAAGTGTTTTATAAAATAGCATTTATCAATAGACGGTCATTAATGCACTGCCATTGATCGATTAAGCCATATCCGCGCTGTTTTTCAGATATTGCATAAATAGCGGTACTGGACGACCAGTCGCGGCTTTATCTTTACCTGAGTTCCATGCGGTACCAGCGATGTCTAAATGCGCCCATGCCTGACCTGCTTCAATGAAGCGAGACAAGAAGCAAGCGGCAGTCACTGCGCCCGCACCTTTACCACCGATGTTTTGGATATCAGCAATGGGCGAGTCAATCAGTGCTTGATACTCGTCGTCTAGTGGCATGTGCCAGATAAGATCACCTGATAAATTGCTCGCATTCTCGAGATCAAACAATACATCTTCATCGTTACTAAAGACTGCTGAACGCACATGGCCTAGTGCAACCACACAAGCCCCCGTCAACGTTGCAACATCGATGATGGCTTTTGGATTATAGCGTTGTACATAGCATAAGGTATCAGCCAATACCAAGCGACCTTCGGCATCGGTGTTCAGGATTTCAACAGATTTACCATTCATTGCTTTGACAATATCGCCTGGACGGGTGGCATCACCTGATGGCATGTTCTCAGCACAGGCGAGCGCACCGACAACGTTGATTGGTAGACGAGCTTCACATAAGGCTTTAATAGTACCAAGTACTGAAGCTGAGCCACCCATGTCAAACTTCATTTCATCCATTGCCGCACCTGGCTTGATTGAGATACCACCTGAATCGAAGGTGACGCCTTTACCGACCAAGACGATAGGCGCGTCATCATTGGTAGCTTGTGCATTATCGTCGCCCGCTTTGTCGGCTTTCTTAGTTGATTTTTTAGTTGGTAGTTTATCAGTGAGCGCTTTTTTTAGACCAGTCACTTTTGCGTTGCTAATCGTTTGCTCAGTGGTGCCAGCGTTTGCACTAAATGAGGATTTACCGCGGTACTCCATGATGACAAGCTGACCTTCTTTGGTAGAGCCTTGAGCCACTGATAAGAAGCAGTTCATTCCTAATGCTGACATCTCGTCTTCACCGAGTACCTTGACAGTCAATAGGTCAGGATAAGTTCTTGCAAGTTCTTGTGCTTGTTCTGCCATATATGCAGGGAAGCAAATATTACCTGGCTCATTAGCGACGTCACGAGTGAGGCTTTGACCGGCGAATACTGCCTCAGCAAATGTGAGCGCAGGCTGTAGTGATTCATCCGCCAATAGATAAACATCAGTCAATACAGGCGTAACTTGCTCAGATTTATATTTATCAAAGCGATAGCTGGCTGCCAATAGATTTAGCGCAAATTGACCAAAATGGCTTTCTTCTAGCGCATCACCTAGTGCAACGGTAATAGACGATACTCGCTTTTGCGTGCTGCTATAGATCGTCTTGGCAATTTTTTGCAATACCGTATTGTTGAATTTGTCCGTGTTACCGACACCAACCAACAACACCTGTACAGGGTTTTGTTTGGTGGTTTTTTTATCCCCTGCCAATGCATAATCAGCAACGGTCTCACAGACTGTTCCCTTAAAGTGAGAAACTTCAATCAATTGCTCAATACGAGCGGTATAGTCAGTCAACACAGAGTCGGCTAGGATGTTTTTCTTGTCATCAACCAAAACAACCAAACAAGCGTCGTCTTTACTTTTGGCTTCTTTTTTGAGAATTTTTTGCGTATGCGTCTTTGGCAGGTGCTGAGATAATTTGATATTCATATAGTTATCCTTATTAGAGTTATGAGAATTATAGAGCTAATGAAAAATCTAGCGCAATTGCTTATGCCTGTTAGATTATTAGATTATTTGGCCTATAGAGCAATCACGATAGTGTAGCATATTGCGATGATAGTGCGCAGTTTGCAAAGATTAGGTAATAAGTCCGAACAATATTGCTGTGTCAATTTACACTACAATACGACGATATATGTATCTATTCCTAGTTCATAATGAGCCTTAGCTCATGACGTACAGTGAGTGATGGGATACGGCACTTATTACAGTGGCTATTAATATATTAAATTAACTACTAACCAATTCATCAGTCGTCACTAACGCGCTAAATCTGTCCTGTAGCGCTGCCATCGCGGTGTCATGCATGACCTCAGCACTGATGGTTTTTCTAGTAGCACTTGGGAGATCACGAGTGGCACAGGCGTCATGACAGACAAAACTGTCAAAGCCCAAATCGAATGCGGCGCGGGCGGTTGAACTGACACACATATGACTCATGAAACCTGCAAAGATAATTTTTTGTTTGTTTGCAGAGGAGAGTAGTGATTGTAGCTGCGTATCATAAAACGCATTGGGATGGTTTTTGACAATCACGGTTTCGCCATCATGTGGCTTTAACTGATCGACAATCTCAACATTGGGCGATAAAGGATCAAAGACATTACCATTTTCTGCACCATGATGGGTGATGTGAAAGATAGGGACATCTTGCTGACGGGATTTATCCAACAATAGTCGTGCGTTGTCGATGGCCTTAGCGCCCGCTTGCCCCAGTGGCATCGCGCCATCAACATATTCGTTTTGATAGTCGATAAGTACGATAGCGCAATTTGACCAATCAAGCGTATCGAACTGACCACCAGCGAGTTCAAGTAGGGTCGCGGGCGTAGATGTGGTATTAGTCATTGGTATTCTCCATTACATTAGATGACATAAAATTATTTTTATCCGTCAGTCAGTCTAGCAATTAATAACAGAGATAGAGGTTCTATGATACGAATGACAAACAAACCTTTCCAAACTAAATAAATAAAAAACGTATTGGAGAAAACACTGTTAAACCAATTCTGTATAAGATTTCACTAACGATTTATCCGATATTTGATATATTTATCGTATGCCAATACTAATGCACTATCAGTAAGGTGTACGTAATGTTTGCAAACACATTTCACAGCCATTTTTAGGCAAAACATGCTAGGATTAGCGGTTATATTTGTCGCTTGTGTTTGTTGAGTAGGACTAATTAGTCACTCAGTAATTGTCAGTATTATTTGACCGTTTGTTTGACCGTTTGTTTGACCGTTTGTTTGACCGTTTGTTTGACCGTTTGTTTGACCGTTTGTTTGACCGTTTGTTTGACCGTTTGTTTGACCGTATATGATGCCTATGATGCATTGTTGTTGTGCTCAAATATGACGATAAATCCCCAATCCATCATGCGCATACCAACTGTTTAAGAGTACCCATTGTGATATTACGCCGCTATATGACTCGACAAGTTGCCTCGACCACTGCTTTGGTGCTGGGGTTTTTGGTAGTAATGATGCTTGGCGGTCGTTTGATACGTTATTTTGGCATTGCTGCTGAAGGACGTTTGGATATCAGCTTACTTTTCACGATTATTGGGTACAACCTGCCATATTTTCTAGAGTTGATATTGCCGCTAGCCTTTTTTATCGCGTTGATGCTGGTGTTTGGTCGTTTATATGTTGATCAAGAAATGGCCGTTATCAATGCCAGCGGCGTATCTCGCGGTAGGCTAGCTCGATTAATGACGCCATTGATATTAGCGTTATTTGTTGGTGAGGCGGCGCTATCTATCGTAGGAAAACCATGGGGCGTGCGCTCATCCGAGGCGGTGTGGCAGCAGCAAGCATTGACCAGTGCGTTTGATTTGATTCGCCCAAATGAGTTTATCAGTAGCGGTAACTACCATCTATACGTGGGTAGTCTCAGCGATGATAAGAAAAAACTGCAAGATGTGATATTGATCCAATCTGAACCTGCGAAAAAAGGTAGTGCTGCCGAAAGTGTCGATGCTAATGCCAACGATATGAATAACACGATTGATAACGAGACAGCCGAACAAATTGGCATTTCTGACATACCAAAAGATATTATAAATAGTGGTGCAAAGGACATTAGCAAAGACACCATTACGCTGGCTAAGCGTGCTGAGCAAGTGGATACTGGCAATAGCGGCGTGACTCAGTTGGATTTGTTTCAAGGTCGTCGTTACGAAGTGGGTGCAGGCAGCTTAAAGTACAATCAAGTCGCCTTTGATCGTTATCGCATCACGCTCACTGAATCCTCACAAGACGTCATCACTGAAGACAATATCGAAACCCAAGCAATTGGACCTCTATGGCAGGCGGCAACAGGTGACGCGCAAGCTGGCACCAATAATGCGCTGCGTGCTGCCCAAGGCGAGCTTGGCTACCGTCTGGCATTACCGTGGCTGATGATTATCGCGCCGATGCTGGCTGTACCGCTTGCGCAAGTGCGCCCACGTCAAGGGCGTTGGCTGCGTCTATTTCCCTCTATTTTATTGTTTGTCAGCTGTGCGCTAGGCATCATCTCGCTTAAGAATGCCGTGAGCAAAGGCAGCATCAGTGTATGGGCATATGCATGGCTGGTCTTAGGCTTTATGGCACTAGCGCTTTATCTAAATTGGGGCAGCCGTGTGCAACATCGATTACGCTTTCGCAAACAAGAAAATAGACTCGCTACCGCCGCGCCTATCAGCAGTCTGGACAATCAACACAATAGCTCACAAGGAGGGCAGTCTTAATGCGCTCTTTATTTGCTAAGTCTGCAGGGGCTGGTCAGTTGGCCAAAAAACCTGCCAATTTAAAAGTCCTTAGCCGTTATGTCAAGCTCAACGCCTTACTTGCTATTATCGCGGCCGTCGTCGGTTTATGGGCATTGCAGCTGGTCTTTTCTTACTTGTCAGAGCTTGATTCTTTAGATGACAGTTATACGATGGGTCAGGCACTTAAATATATCTTTTATCGATCACCCTACTTCTTAGAGCAGTTCATCCCAACGGGTGCGCTGCTCGGTGCTGTCATAGGATTGGGCTTACTTGCCAATAAAAGCGAGCTGGTCGTCATGCGTGCGGCTGGGGTCAGCATCTATCGTATCGTCGGCTGGGTGTTACAACCTGCTTTGATTTTTGTGCTATTGGCATTGGCGATTAATCAGTTCGTGCTACCGCATTCCAATCAATTGGCAAAGCAAATCAACGATGAGGACAACACATCGCTAGTCACTTCGGTGCGTGGCTACTGGACGATACAGCCACGATTTGATAGTGCAGCGGATGGCAGCGCGACACCTGATGGTAGCGATATTTTGTATATCGACTATGCGGATGTTGAGGGTAATATCGGTGAGGTAAAACGCTGGCATTTGGATAACAACGGCAATCTACAAACTGCCGTCCATGCTGAGGGTGGTCAATACACGGGGCGTGAGCCAATTGACCTAACTAGTGACAAGCCAAGTGAGCAATATCGCTACGAGTGGCAGCTGAACGATATGGTTAAGCTCAGCATCAATCAGGGCTTTGAGAGTAGCCAAGCCGTCTCAGCATCAGATACGCTAAGCTTACCCTTTGCTCCAGAGTCTGTATATTTGCTAACGCGCAAGGCAGAGGACTTGTCATTGACGCAGCTCTATGAGCATCGCACCTTTATGCGCCAACAGGGCAATCGCTCCTTGGATCATGAAGTGGCATTTTGGCAAAAGCTATTATCACCTTTATCGATATTGTCGCTGGTCATTGTTGCTTGCTCATTCGTCTTTGGCTCGCTACGGACGCACAGTTTGGGCTTGCGTATTGTGGTGGCGCTACTGTTCGGTCTGCTCTTTAGCTACATTCAGGACTTGGTCGGATTTATATCGCTCGCCACAGGATTCTCGCCCATGCTTATGGTGTTATTACCGATTATCGGTAGTGCAGCGCTCGGTGGCTACTTAATTAAGCGGCAGATGTAAAATAGGACAGTCCACCATAAAGCAGCCCGTCAAGACAGTATAGTTTTGACGGGCTTTGTTGTTTTTGAAATATCGTCTTAGCTATATCTAGATCTAGCGGCTTACCGTCAATGATCGTCATCTTGATTGGAAGCAAGCACCGTTTGCGCACTTGTCCAAGCGTATTTGCCATAGCGTTCATTATCAAGCGGCTCAAGTTGACCGCGTCCACTGAACATATCTCGAATATATTGCATACCTTGCCAAGCGGGAAACACGTCTGTTTTTTGCGTATCTAGTTTACGTGCCAAGGTAATGAGTAGGCCTAGCCGCTTCATCCCACCTGCGCGTAGTGTCTTATAATGATAGTCTGTCAAAGCTGACATGATGTTGGCGAGAGCGTTTGCGCTCACAGTATCCCCTGAAATTCTAAGAATCCGTGGCGCATCGTTATCCATAGCAGCCAGTGCGGTAAAATGAGCAGCATCGTCTCTGGTGGTAAAGTTCAGCGCTTGGTCAGGATTGCCCCAATACAAAATCCGATTGAGTTTTTTGATGACGATAGGCGCTTGTCCTGTCAGCAGATCGGCAAATGCGCCACACAATATCGAGGTTGCTTGAATGGGTGTGGCATCTAAGCGTTTCTTAAAGTCGCGCCTGATATCCATATTCCTATTTTGTCCTGCTATCGTTTTGGTAAAATCTAGCGAAAAATCAGAAGGAATAAAGCGCGGTACACCTGCCTGAACAGCGGCATTTAACAACTTCCCTTGAGTATCAATCAGGACAGGTTCCAAACCATTGAGGGTCGATATCACACAGTGTACCCCTTCCAATGCAGTAGTTAGCGACAGCACATCATCAAAGTCAACGAGATGAACGTCGGCCCCTTTTTGTTTGATGAGATGGCAAATGTCAAAGGACGTCTCTTTACGAACAAGGGCGCGCACGCTTACCTCTTTTTGACATAAGGCTTCAATAACTCGTAGACCCAGATCGCCACTACCGCCAGCAATCGCAAAAATCCGACGGTCGGTGTTCGTTGATGATGCAGTTCGTTTTTTCATAATAGAAACATCCAATAGCAGTTGCATGAAAAAGGGCGAAAACACAGACTTTAATTAAGTAAACCCAAGGCTTTTAAACATAATATTGCTTCGTCAATCCTCAGATTGAGTGAGCTTTCGGTATCACCAAGCAATCTCCTCATCAAATAAGGGATAAAAGCTATGTCGATAAATTTTTCGGCAATGAGCCGCGCATGATGATCGGCTTCATAATTTAGCGTTGGTTCAAGCGCTGTTGAGATCATGGCGACTGCCGCTTCACGACCAATATAATCCACCTCACGAATCAAAGTACCATGGCGAGATGACTCAGTAATATATAGACGCATCAATCCTAACGGTATTGGCTTAGTCGCTTCTTCAATCATTTTTTGACCCACAAGGCGCAAGGTCTCCTCAGTAGACAGACCATTGGGCAAATCTGTGACTGATGGCATAGCAGAGGCAACATTCGATCGAATCATCGCCTCAAAAAGCTCAGACTTGTTGCTGTAGCGAGCGTACAAGGTAGGTTTGCTCACCTTTGCTTTACTTGCTATGGCTTCAAACGTTGTTCCATCTACGCCATTTTCAAGAAATAAAGCCGTTGCCGCTACCAAAATACGGGCATCTATTTTGATCACTTCTGAAAGTAAAGGTCGGCCACCTTTACGCTTCGGTGGTTTCTTTTCGCTTGTTATTCCACTACTCATCTTTTGTGTTCCACTAGAAATACAGTTTTTAACTAAACGATTATGTTTAGATTAATTATAGCTAATTTTCATCCAGTAGCGATATTTTTTTAAAATAAACTGCTTTTATAGGCGGATAGTAAGAATTTACTACTGCTAATAAAAAAATATTCTCTTTATATTGTATATTAACTACACTTGAGCGTATAGTTAATTCTATATATACCTAATTTTTTCTATTGCAGTCTGATATTTCATTAAGGAAAGACCATGCCAAATACTATCCAGCCTTTCGTTTTAGATATCCCTCAAGCTGACCTTGATGACTTAAAAGCGCGCTTGTCTAGCACGCGTTGGCCAACCAAAAGCCCTGTCGAGGATGGCAGACAAGGACCGCCTCTACTTAAAGTACAGGCGCTGGTAGCGTATTGGGCTGAACAATATGATTGGCGACGTTGTGAGCGATTACTGAATGGCTGGGGGCAATATGTCACCGAGATAGATGGCATATCGATTCATTTTCTGCATATTCGTTCGCCACATAAGGAGGCGATGCCGTTACTGATGACACATGGTTGGCCGGGTTCGGTGCTAGAGTTTCGCCATGTGATTGATCGCCTGGTTAATCCTACCGAACATGGTGGCACTGCGGAAGACGCCTTTCATTTAGTGATACCGTCGCTACCAGGCTTCGGCTTT
Source organism: Psychrobacter piscatorii (assembly GCF_904846415.1). GTDB lineage: Bacteria > Pseudomonadota > Gammaproteobacteria > Pseudomonadales > Moraxellaceae > Psychrobacter > Psychrobacter piscatorii. The sequence continues at coordinate 101,661 of NZ_CAJHAR010000007.1, forward strand.
TCGGGCAAACCTGATGAGTCTGGCTGGAATCCAATGAGAGTGGCGATGGCATGGAAAGTTTTGATGCAGCGCTTGGGTTATGAGCGATGGTCGGCACAAGGTGGTGACTGGGGTGCGATGGTGACAATGATATTGGGTCAGATGGCACCCAATGAGCTTGCGGGTATCCATCTTAATTTTGTACCGTTTCAGCCAACGGACGCAGAAGTGGCAAATGCTGATGCCAGTGAAACAGCCATGTTGGCAGACGCCAAACGTTACGATCAAGAGTTTTCAGGCTATATGAAGCTACAATGTTCCAGACCGCAATCGATTGCCTTTTCGCTTGCTGATTCTCCTGTGGGACTGGCTGCTTGGATTTATGCGCTTTTTCAAGATGTGTCAGATAATGATGGCAATCCAGAACGGGTATTTTCTTTCGATGAGATGATAGATGACATCATGCTGTACTGGTTGCCCAATACAGGACCGAGCTCTGTGCGTTTTTATTGGGAGGCGGCGCAGGCGATGGCTGACAATGATAAGGAACAGCAGAAGATGCAAACGCCAATGGGTATTTCTATGTTTAGCGGGGAGCAAGTACGACTGTCACGGCGCTGGGCTGATGCGCGATTTGATAACATTGTACATTTTGCTGAGCACGAAAAAGGCGGGCACTTTGCCGCAATGGAGGCACCTGAAGCGTTCGTTGATGACTTACGTGAGACGTTTCGATCGCTACGCTAATTTAAAAGCGTTCACTGAATTGAATTTGAAGTAGCAAGACTGGTGGTTTGTGAAAGTAACGCCATATCTTTTATAGCAGGCGCTACTTTCATAAATACAATATGTTTGAAAACTTTGCTTATGGTATCTGTCATTACTTGCAGCGATGTATCACCAAAGACATCTATTATTCTTTGGTCGCCATGGTAATCGTATAGGTTTTACCTTGTTTGATCTTTTCGCTGTTGCCAAACACTTCGGTAAACGAGCGCTTCATAAATTGACGTAAGCCATTGATGGTCACCACATAAAAACGCCCACCTTTACGCATGCGGGCATAAGCATCGAGGAAATACAGATAATGCTGCTCTTTGCCGACTTTGGCAGGCAAGTTCGACATCACCAAGCTAAAGTCTTTGTCTTTTGCGACATGGTTAAAGCCATTTGATAAATGCACATCGACGTTTTTTAGACCATTTTTTTCACAATTACGGCGTGCATATTCTACCGCCATAAAGTCTTTATCAATCAGCGTATGCTGACCGTTTGGACACTCGCGCGCCGCCGTCATACCAAGTACGCCATAGCCACAGCCCAAATCGATCGAATCATCATCTTCTTGGAAATCCACATAATCAAGCAGCATCAAACTGCCATCATCGAGCTTTTGCGGTGAAAAAATACCCCATGTCGTCGCAAAATCAAACGGCTTACCCAACACGTCTTGACTAAAGTTAATGTCTTCGCGCCAGTGTTGGGCGTTTTTGAGGAGGTCAGCAGGTGGTCTATGGCTCATGGGAGTCTCAAATAATAGATAGGTAAAAGGGGGTGCGTTGTCCAATTAGACAGTGCGCATCGTATGATGGGTATTGTAACGAGAAAAGGGTAGGTTTGCAGCATCGTATTACGTGAATCATTATGGTTGCCAAATTTAGCATGTAGAAAATACATAGAAAAAAAGATATTGGCAAGATTAGGTGAGAGGCTTACACTCAACTTTAACCTGATAGCTCTGAAGTAGTATGTATGGCAGACATTATATTTGTATCTAAAGTCGACTTCTGGATCGCGTTGATTTTATGGGTCGGTAGTTTATCACTTATCCTCATTCCATTATGGGAATGGCGCTGGGGCAAAAGTAATTCACGTATGCGAAACATACTGCTAATGGTTATCCTACTGCCTTTTGCAGCACTGATGCTTATGCCTTTTTTTGGTACTAAATACACCCTAACCGATAGCCAGCTATATGTGGATAGTGGTCTGTCTACTCAAACCATTGAGCTGGCAGATATCAATCATATTACACCAACTCGAAGCATGACATCTGCTCCAGCACTATCATTGGATAGACTCAAAATAGAATATCGGAACAAAGAAGTATTGATATCGCCAAAAGACAAGCCGCGCTTTTATCAAGAGATACAAGCACGTAATCCCAAAATAGTGATAGAGAAAAAATATAATTTCTAGACTACTTCCCCAAACGCCTCTTTAATAAATGATCAAATACAAACGGCCCAAAGGGTAAAAACGAACCAAGCACACCAGCAGGGAGCGCCCACAGCGGCATTTTGATTTTATGCGCCGTGATAAAGAGTACGACGATATAGACGATAAATAATGCCCCATGCACAGGCCCGACGTAGCCTACCATTTCAGGCATATTCATCATATATTTGAGTGGCATAGCGATACCCAGTAGCAGCAAAAAAGACGTGCCTTCCAAATAACCCATAATGGTCAATTTTTTTAGCGCAAATACTTGCGCTTTGGTGAGAGTGGGCTTGGAAGATGGCTGAGCTTGCGACACGGTGTATTCCTCTGACGATCATTAATCAATATTTAATTACTATTCTATCCAAAAGGCTATCCACGTGGATGATGCGCTGCATGTAACTGCTGCAATCTTGCCGTCGCTACATGGGTATAAATCTGTGTGGTAGACAAATTACTGTGCCCAAGCAATAATTGCACACTTCGCAAATCTGCACCATGATTAAGCAGATGGGTGGCAAAGGCGTGACGTAAGGTATGAGGTGATAGTTCCTTATCAATACTAGCAATTTGAGCGTATTTCTTAAGCAAATACCAAAAATTCTGCCGCGTCATATAACCACCTTGTGCAGTCAAAAACACCGCTTGGCAGTTGCCAGATTTTAGATGGGCAATTAGATCGCCGCGCCCATGCGACAAGTAGTCTTCTAGTGCATCGCTGGCATATTCACCAAGTGGCACCAGTCGTGTTTTATTGCCTTTACCTGTGATTTGTAGCCAGCCAGAGTTTAGATTGACTTGCTCAAGTGACAGATTAATCAGCTCACTGACGCGCAAACCGCAAGCGTAGAGTACCTCTAGCATGGCTTTGTCACGCAGTCCGAGAGCGGTACTGGTATCAGGTGCGGCAAGGAGATTATCGACATCGGCCTCGGCCAAATCCTTTGGTAACGGACGACCGAGTTTTGGGCTTTTGATACGCTCGCAGGGATTATCCTCGCGCAGATTGCTCGCAATCATCCACAAGTAGAACTGTCGTAAGCTTGAGAGCATACGTGCTTGCGTGCGCGGGGTTTTGTTATCTTGAGCGAGTATTGAGAGACAGTGCAGCACATCATCAGGCTGCCAGCGGGTCAGGGCGATTGGGTTGGTCAGCTCGCAAGAACGTAAGTCACGCACATAAGCATTACGCGTACGCGTTGCCAGACCACGTGCTAGCATGGCTTGACGAAACTCAGTCATATAAGACGGCTCATCATCGACTGCCAGCGCTTTGGGCTGGCGCTGCTGTACGGCGCGGTCACGGCTCATAGGACGCTCAGATATAGGTTAAGCACTTTTTTTCTTCACCACATAACGATACAGCGTCGCGCTTGCTGGCGTAGTGTCATCACTATCAACAGTGATTTCATCGGGGTCAGCATCTAAGCTGACATTTTCCGCCAGTGTCTCTTGACCGAGCAGCTCATGACCCAGATGACGACAGAAATTTGGAATGTCGCGCGTGGTAGCAGGATCAGTAGCTAGTATCTCAATCACCTCACCGCTATCTGCTTTGCGGATGACTCGGTGCAGCATCATGACAGGTTCAGGGCAGATCAGCCCTTGCGTATCTAAGTGATGGTCGATGGTCGTATCTGGTATAGAAGTAGTCATAGTTGTTATCGAAAAGCTAAGTAAATAGGTTAAAGAATGGATCGTTTGTTTAATCGCTTACTGGGGTGTACTGTCTAGATCGTCTACGGCTGCTGTCTCTTCGTCAGTGTTTGCCACGTCTAAGAAGTTAAAAAAGCGCTTGAAACTGACTTTGAATAAAAATGCCACACCAAACCAACAGGACAGCCCTAACCATGCCGTATCGGCAAATAATAAGCCACCAATCAATATGATGGTCGATACACCAATACTCATGGCAATCATCGAGGGTTGGTTTAAGCGATAACGATAAACCACAAACGCATCATAAAGCGTAATGGGAATGGTCAGCGCAACCAAGGCATAGGGCAGGTTATAAAACAGTTGATACAGTAGCTGATTGTCATGGAACATCTTGATACTGGCAACAGTACCAAATACTATAAAGGCGAGAATGGCAGCATAAATGAGATAGATCGCTATCTGATTTGCACGCTGCGCGCCTCTAATACGAGCAATAGCAAGCGGAGCAAAACCATGTTGCGACTTAGTGTGCAAATCTTGGTCTAGGGCAGTGGTCATAGTAATCAGTCGTTTATCTGTGAATAGGTACGATGTAGAAAAATGGTGCGATAGAGACAACAGTGTCTTCTACCTATTTTGCCTAATTAGTCTGCTTTGACCGCATCAATAGCGATACTACTATTTGGATCCGCAAAGTAGGTCGACATCAGGATACAAGCAGAGATATCATCAATCGGGTCACGTTCATGCTTGATCCAGCCGTTGTCCCATGCGATTTCTCTTGCTTCGATAGAGGTTAAACGCTCGTCACATAATGATACGGTCACTGGCAAGTGCTGCTCCATAATTCTATGAGCCAGACGCCGCGCGAATTTATGTGCGCGTTTTGATAGCATGGAGCTGCTGCCATCCATATTAAGTGGCAGGCCGACCACGACTTGTGCCACGCCCCAAACCTTTATAATACCGATGAGGTTGTCCCAGTCGGGCTGACCATTATTCATCGCCAAGATATCAAAAGCGCGTGCAGTTTGGGTAAGACTATTACCGAGCGCCATGCCCATTTTTTTGACGCCATAATCTAGCGCCAAAATAAGATGCGGCTTTATTTCTGGCTCAGAGTCGCTAAGACCATTGATGTTAGACTCATTACTGCCAATGTCATTTTTATCAAGATCATGATCTGCAGCTTCTGTGCTATCTACTGTAAAAGTACTATCCACCATAGTGACGGCTATCCTTTATTTCTTTATCTGTATTCATAGAGCGCAATTCATAGAGCATATGCTATTAAGCATGACCGATGTCACTGCTAAGATAGTCAAAATTGACGCCGATTTTGTCAGCGGCGATTTGCCAGCGCTCCTCGAACGGCGTATCAAACAATAAAGTCAGATCGGCAGGGCAGACGAGCCAATCACCATTACCCAGTTCTTGGTCTAACTGTTTTTTGCCCCAGCTGGCATGACCCAAGCACAGTTGATAGTGACCGACGCCTTGACCTGCCGCGATACGCTTTAGAATATCTTGGCTGGTGGTGATGCAGACATTCTCTGAAATCGCAAAAGAAGACGCCCATTCAGGCTGACCTGTATGCAGTACAAAGCCCACCTCAGGATACATAGGGCCACCTTCTAAAGCCACATCTTCCATCACTTGCGGATCGGTCACCTCAATATCCAAATCTTCTAGCAGTTTACCCACTCGCGCCTGCTCTAACGGACGATTGACCATTAGACCTAGTGCACCGTGATTATCATGGCGACAAATATAAATGAGTGCCTGTTCAAACCTTGGGTCTGACAGCTCTGGTGCCGCAATTAAGAAATGATGGGTCAAATTGGTTTTAGACATAGAAACAAACGCAACCGAATAATAAGGGTGAAAGACCACTATATGGTGATAACCAATAGAAAAGCAAGATTCACGCCAACTGCTATTGATAGCTACAAAGATTTAACAAGTACTTTTTTTGATTAATAGTGCTGGATGATTTAACGACAATTAATATGTCATTTGACATCAGACAGCAAGCTACGAGCATGATCGCGAGTCACATCAGTGATCGTCACACCGCCAGACATACGGGCTAGCTCGTCTACCTGCGCGCTGTTGGTCAGGATGATCAGCTCACTTTCGGTCTGTTCTTGATGGTGCTTTTGTACCAAGATATGCTGGTGCGCTTGCGCCGCGACTTGTGCTTGGTGAGTGATCGCGAGCAATTGCTGCGTTTGCCCAAGCGCCCGTAGCAACTCGCCGACCACCTGCGCCGTACCGCCACTGATACCGACATCGACTTCATCGAATACCAGCATAGGTTTGGCGGCATTGTTATCAGCGTTAGTTGCTTGCAAGACTTGCATGACCAGCGCCATTCGCGACAGCTCACCACCTGAGGCGATTTTATGTAGTGGCTGCATGGGCATACCGACATTGGCACTGAACAATAAATCAATATCGTAGCAACCGTGTGCATTGTATTGGCTAGGCTCTGTCTTTTTGGTAGAAACAAACTCGCAGCGCGCATTAGGTAAGGCAAGCGGTTGTAGTTGCTCAATAAGCTGTTTGCTAATGGTTGGTGCCGCTTTTGTACGCTCTTTATTTAGCTGTGTGGCCAGTGCTAGATAGTCTTGCCAAGCTTGCTCAATTTGTGCGGCCATCGCATCACTGCTCGGCTCGTTTTCTAACTGCTCTAATTGCTCTTGCCACGCTTTTGCTTCATCAATCAAATCGCTCGCTGGCAAGTTGTGCTTACGTGATAAGCGATGACCCAAACTGATGAGATTGTCTAATGCTTGTAAGCGCTCAGGGTCAGGTAGTTGCTGCTCGGCATAATCTGATAGTAGTGCCGTCACCTCGGTGATTTGTTGCTGCGCCAAATGCAGCTGCTCAGAGGCTTGCTCAAAGGTTTGGCTGACACCAACTTGATGATCACAAAGCTTGATTGCTTGCCCGAGCAAGGTCATCACATCCGGCTCATCGGTATCATTGTCGAGCAGATGCAAGCCATGGCTGGCCTCTTGCATTAAGGCTTCAATATTAGAGAGCTCCTCGTGCTCAGATTCAACGTCTGCATAGTCGACAGCCAAAAGAGGCGTGATGTCTGCCAGTTGGCTTTGTAAAAGTTGAATACGGTCTTGACGCTGAGCCTCGCGACTTGCAATATCATCAGCGCGACGCTTTAGCTGCTGATACTGCTGATAGCTACTGGCTGTCTGACGCGCGAGCGGCGTTATTTGTGCCATCTCATCGAGCCAATTCACCACAAACTGCGGCTTGAGTAAGGCTTGCTGAGCATGTTGGCTATGAATATTGACCAGTAATGCGCCCAAGCTTTTTAGCTCAGCCAAACTGGCAGGCGAACCATTCAACCATGCTTTTGAGCGACCAGTGTTGCTCAGCTGCCGCCGAATAAGTACTTCAGGCTCGTCTAGCGCCCGATCATTTTTGGCAAACCATTCGGCAATGACGCTGTTATTCTCTACATCAAACTGAGCATAAATGTCTGCATTTTCTGCGCCATGTCTGACCATCGCGCTGTCTGCGCGTGCGCCGACACACAAGGATAGGGCATCCAGCAATAACGACTTGCCAGCCCCTGTTTCACCAGTGATGACATTGAAGCCTTCAGCGACACTCAGCTCATGCTGAGCGATCAACGCAAACTGATGTAAAGTTAATGATACTAGCATCAACGCCTCTCATGACAGACAATGAACTTCGTATAAATATTAAGAAGCCATCTATAAAATAAGGTAAATAAAGAAATGAATTTATCTATTTAACGACAATAACTAGATAAATATTGTAGGCAAACAGTATGGTGTTAAATGTGCTTAAATACAAACGTTAAGGGAGTGTATAATCAAATTTGTGATTGGAAGATTACCACAAAATCATCAAAAACTGGCAATGAGTAATCGCTGTAATATCAATCATTAAGAGGGTTGATTATAGCAAAATGATATCTATATACTAAGCGCGATTTCGGACAAAACTCATAAAAATAGATTCAGTATCACGATGCGTTAATGGTACAAAAGCAGATAAATAAGTCCATTTGAGCTCAGCATTAAACAGTATTTTCCTAGTCGCTTTAACAAACTTTATAGAGATAATGTGGTAGCATAATCTCACATAATGATAAACTCCTCTTGTTATATTGATGAAATACGGTGCATGACAACGAGTCATGATTTTGTAAAATTACAGGCGTATAGTGAGAAGAGTATGCCAATCAGTCATTATTCCAAAGCGTTTTCATAGAACCTGTGGCTACTCTTAGTGCGCAGATATCTAGTAGAGAAGGATACCGTACTCAGTGCAGAGAGGTGTGTTGATGACGCAGCTCTAGCGATACGGTAACCAGTTACTTATTTTTTAGTTTTACCATAATTATTTGATAAGGAAGCCACTATGACAGCGGCGCAATTTACTAACGTAACAGTTAATGCCCAAGCGACAGTATCTTATGATGGTCGCTGTTCCAGCCATACCATTATGTTTGAAGACGGTCGTCACAAAACCTTGGGCGTGATCTTACCTTGTGATAACTTGGTTGAGCATTATCACTTTAGTACCAATACATCCGAGCGTATCGAAATCACTGGCGGCGAGTGTGAAGTGAAAATTAATGGTGATGACGAGTTCAGCTACTACCGTGCTGGTCAATCATTTGTCGTCGAAGGCAATAGCGGTTTCAATCTACGTACCGAAGAAATCGTCCAGTATGTCTGCCATTTAGAAGGTTGATATTATCAACAATGCGATTAAGTTAAAATTGGGCGCGGTTAAGCTAGTAGCATCAGTGAATAGCTAACGCCATCAAATATTAATGACCAAACAATAAACAATATCAGATTGGTATTGTTTATTTCTGTTTTTAGTGCTGACTTAATCGATCCCTTATTGGCAACGAGTTGCAGTGCTCAACGTCGATAATATTATTCTTATTCCATCGCTTAGCGCGATATCCACCTAATACTTAATAGGCCTGTTATGGCAAAACCCATTTATTTTTACGGCATTCATGCCATTGATGCGTTACTTAAACACCGCCCTTTGGATGGTCTTAGCTTGTTTGTGCAACAGGGACGTGAGAGCGACAGTCATGTACAAGCCATTATGGCTGAGGCGGAAGCTAATGGTATCAGTATCCAGCCGACCCAAAAAGATAAGCTGACACAGCTATGTGGTAGCCCGCAGCATCAAGGCGTGGTACTCAATGCTCGTCCGCTAGGTTTTGCTGATGAAGGTCTGCTTGATACCATTATTGGTCGCGAACAGTGCCTATTATTAGTGCTAGATCAAATCACAGACGCACATAACTTTGGCGCTTGCTTACGTACAGCCGTAGCAATGGGTGTGGATGCCGTGGTTTGTCCGAAGCACCATGCAGCAAGTCTGACGCCCACAGTCGCTAAAGTATCCGTTGGTGCCGCAGAGATGATGCCGATTATTAGTGTCACCAATTTGGCACGTACACTTTCGCACATCAAAAACGCAGGAGTATTTGTGTTTGGTACGGCACTCAATGCGGATGCGAAGCCTATCCATGCCGCTGATCTGACTGGCAAAACTGCCATCATCATGGGGTCAGAAGGAGAGGGGATGCGCCGCCTGACAATGGAGAGCTGCGATGAGCTGGTCTATATTCCAATGTCAGGAAACGAGCATGGTAACTTACAAAGTCTAAACGTAAGCGTCGCTACTGGTATGGCTCTATATGAGGTTAATCGCCAGCGAACTTTAGCTGCTGGGCAAGCGTAAGGTACTCTTGGTGTAAGGGTTCTAGCTGTAAGTATAGAGAGGCAAGGTCGCTCTCGTTGAGTATGACATCGTCTGCATGACGATTGCGCTCTTCACGACTGAGCTGGTTGGTCATAATGGCTTCGATTTTTTGAATACTTTGATCATCACGCTGACTGGCACGCGCAAGTTGCGTGTTTTCGGTAGCATCCATCACAAGGATACGTTGACATAAATTGGCAAGACCCGCTTCAGCTCCCTCGATGAGTAGAGGTGCGGACAATACCACATAAGGTGAGGTACTAGACTCTAACTGTGCTTTCGCTGTCTCACGTATCGCTGGATGCGTGATCGCCTCAAGCTCAATAAGCGCTTCAGGGTTTGCAAATACATGCGAGCGTACAGCGGCTCTATCCATTGACCCATCACCATTCAATACCCAATCACCGAATCTTTTTTGGATTTTGCGCAGCGTGTCGCTGCCTTTAGTAACGATCTCATGAGCGATCACATCGGCATCGATAATATCGATCCCTTGCTCAGCAAACCAAGCACTAGCAGCGGATTTGCCACTACCGATCCCGCCTGTTAAACCAACGACGAGCGTCTTGTTTTTTGTCTGTAGACTTTGTGGTTGACGCGAATAAGATTGTGCGACTTTATTTGACATAATGATGGCTTATTTGACAGAGATAGTAAAAGCAGTGACTAGTGAAGAAATTGCTTATCAATAATTGTGCTTATAGATTAGGGTAAAAAACTTACTATCAAGACTTAGTAAGTATACATACCAAGATACCAGCTGACGATATCTGAGCCGTATAATAAAGCAACAATACCTGCGACAGCAATGTAAGGACCAAAGGCAAAAGGCCTGCTCTCACCTTGTTTTTTCATCAAGATTATCCCGACGATTGACCCAAGCAAAGATGATAATAAAATAATGAGTGGCAACATCATGGGTCCGAGCCAAGCACCTAATACTGCTAATAATTTAAAATCACCTTGTCCCATCCCATGTTTCTTAGTGATTAAGTAGAATACTTTGACGACGATCCACAGGGATAAAAATCCAAAGAGCAATCCCCATATCGACTGCGTTGGCGAGACAAACCAGCCTTGTGAGTTGACCGCCAATCCTAGACCTGCTAGTGGAAAAGTCAGGCGATCGGGTAATAGCTGCGTATCAAAATCAATACCTGTTAGAGCCACTAGTGTCCACACTAAAACGAGCGCTGACAATCCAGCTGCATTGACGCCGAATTTGTAGATCACGAGCACCGATAGTAAAGCGGTTACTAGCTCAACTACAGGATAACGCAGACCAATAGCAGCTTTGCAGTTTGAACAGCGCCCTCTTAGTGTTAGCCAGCTGATTAAGGGTATGTTTTCATACCATTTAATCTTATGAGCGCAATGGGGGCAGCGTGAGGCAGGTCGACTCAAAGTAATGGGTTGGTCAGCAGCTACGATATTCGCTATGGGTAGCGTATGCTCGCGTGGTATATCTGCCTGTTCGATCATAAATTGGCTACATTCTTGTCGCCAACCATAAATCATCATCAGCGGTATACGATGAATCACGACATTTAAAAAACTGCCAATACAAAGACCTAATAAACCAAATATGACCAAAGCTAAAGTTATATTTTCTTGTAGTAACGTTATAAATTGCATTAAATCATTATCCTACGACTGAGCCCATTTGGAAGATTGGTAAGTACATTGCAATAACTAAGCCACCGACCAATACACCCAGTACAGCCATAATGAGTGGTTCCATTAAGCTGGTTAAACCATCAACGGCGTTGTCAACCTCATTCTCATAATAGACAGCGACTTTATCTAACATTTCTTCCAAGCTACCAGACTCTTCTCCGATACCCACCATTTGAATGACTAGACTTGGGAACAGGTTAGTTGAACGGATGGAGAACTGTAGTTGCTGACCAGTAGAGACGTCGTTTTTAATTTGCTGAGTGGCATTGTAAAAAACGACATTGTTGGTCGCACCAGCAGTAGAATCTAGTGCATCAATGAGGGGTACACCAGCGGCAAAAGTTGTAGATAGGGTACGAGCGAACCGCGCAATGACAGCTTGATAAGCAATATTGCCAAAAATCGGTGCTTTTAGTACAGCGCGGTCTAAGAAGTCACGGAATTTTTTGGAACGTTTCTTGGCTTCTGAAAATCCGATAATAGCCCCACCAATTACGATAATTAAAATAAACCACCATGATTGCATCCATTCAGACATACCCACCACCATTTGGGTAAAGGCAGGCAGCTCTGCACCAAATGAACTAAATAAGTCCGAGAATACAGGCACTACTTTTATTAATAGAATCATAGTAACGATAATAGCCACCACAATAACAGCAATGGGATATTTCATTGCTTTCTTAATCTTTGCTTTTAGTAGTTCGCTTTTTTCTTTGTAAGTCGCTACACGCTCAAGCATGGTCTCTAGCGCACCTGATTGTTCGCCAGATTCGACAAGTGAGCAGAATAGATCATCAAAGTAACGAGGATGTTTACGTAGGGCGGAAGCAAAGGTGCCACCTGCTTCGATATCGGCTTTGATTTGTAGCACCAAGTCTTTCATACTCGGATTATCAAGGGAATCAGCCACAATTTCAAAGGACTGAGTCAGCGGGACACCTGCTTTCATCATGGTGGCCAACTGCCGAGCAAAAATCGCAATATCAATGGCTTTAATTGATTTTTTGAAGGTATAGAGCGGTTTTGGTTTCTTTTTGATACCTTTAACCGTGATCCCTTGCTTGCGTAAAGTTGCTTTGGCTAACTCTAAGCTACGACTAGTGGTTTCACCTTTCACCTTTTGCCCGCGTCGGTTCACGCCATCATAGACAAAGTCTAACAGCATGTCAGTCTTAGCTTTTGCCATATTACTACCCTCGAAATTGCCTAATATAGATATTGCAAATGTAAAGCAGGATACCAGACAAAATCGTTGGCTGATATACTTTATTTTAGCGCAAAAAACCAGTGCCTATCTGTTTTATTTTTTAGATATATCTATTAGATAATATTTCTAATTTTGAAGTCTTCAGAAAGCAAAATACTAGAAGATTAACAGTTTTATATACGACTTAATATTTATACGGTTTATTCAGAAGTAACACGCATCATTTCTTGAATACTGGTGACACCTTGTAGAACTTTTAAAACCCCAGAACGGCGCAGATCTCGAAAACCGTTTTTGAGCGCCGCATCTTTGATATCTATGGCATTGCCATCTTCCATAATGATACGTGAGATGTCGGGGCTGACCTTCATCACCTCATAAATACCCACACGACCTTTATAACCTTCACGGCATTCATTGCAGCCTACTGGCTCATAAATTACATTGTCTGAATTGTCCAAGTCTGTATCAGTAAAGCCGATCTCTAGTAGGCTTTGCCGTGGAATATTGATCGGTTTCTTACAGTTTTTGCATAACCGCCGCGCCAAACGTTGGGCAATGACTAAGTTGACTGACGTTGCAATGTTAAAAGAAGCCACACCCATATTACGCAAACGCGTCAACGTCTCGGGTGCTGAGTTGGTATGTAAGGTGGAGAGTACCATGTGTCCTGTTTGTGCCGCTTTAATAGCGATCTCGGCAGTCTCCAAGTCACGAATCTCACCAACCATGACAATATCAGGATCTTGACGCAAAAAAGACTTGAGCGCATTAGCAAAGGTCAGACCAACTTTAGCGTTGACATTGACCTGATTGATACCCTCAAGGTTAATCTCCACAGGGTCTTCGGCGGTTGAGATATTGGTGGCACCAGTGTTTAAAATATTGATACCCGTATAAAGAGAGACTGTCTTACCAGAACCAGTGGGACCAGTAATCAGCAGCATACCTTGTGGTTTGTGCAGTGCTTCTAAAAACATCTCCTGTTGATCGGGTTCATACCCTAGCGCATCAATACCAAGCATGGCTGATGAAGGATCTAAGATACGCAAAACAATTTTTTCACCGAACAAAGTTGGTAACGAGTTCACACGGAAGTCAATGGCTTTAGTTTTAGAGATTTTGAGCTTGATACGTCCATCTTGCGGTACTCGGCGCTCTGAGATGTCCATCTGTGACATGACTTTTAAGCGAGCTGCGATTTTGTTGGCCAGTTGGACTGGCGGATTGGCTATCTTTTCCATCACACCATCAACACGAAAACGTACTCGGAAAGATTTTTCGTAAGGTTCAAAATGCAGATCAGAGGCACCCATGCGAATGGCATCGACCAGCATTTTATTGACGAATTTTACAACAGGTGCCTCATCTACCCCGTCGCTAAGCTTCGTTTCACCGTCATCGTTACCTTCATCACCCTCTTCAAAGTCAACATTTAAATCACTGTTGGAGAAGCTGTCAAAGCTCTGCATCGTATCAGCGTAAACGCTTTCGATACGCTTTTTTAGCTTGTTTTCTTCAACAACAATCGTTTCAATAGACAAGCGAGAATTAAAGGCAATGGCATCAATAGCATCGACACGAGTTGGATCACTTAGCGCTACAAATAAGCGTTGACCGCGCTTAAATAGTGGCAATGCATTAAACTTACGGACGATTTTTTCATCGACTAAATCCTTTGGAATGACATCAGTGCTGAGCGCATCGAGATCGAATAAGGGATCGCCAAAGGCTTGTGATAACATTTGGGCAAGGTGATAAGAATCAGCCAGTTTATTGCCTACAAGGTAAGGCACCAATCCTATTTGCTGCTGCTGCGACTCAATCTGTGCCGTTTTCATATTTGCTTCGCTAACGACACCATCACTGATGAGCTGCTGCGCCAGACCACCATATTTACTGGTTGTAATAGACATTATGACCTCTCCTTGACAAAGGGTTTGCACACCGCTTTAGAATACAGACTACTATATATGTTTTAATATATTTGCGGTAATCGATACGTTGTTTGATTCAGCAAGTTATTTTTACTTCTTTCGTAAGAACTTAGAAAGCGTTTAATAATATTTAATTTCTGTTAAACACAATATACGACTTTACTTGATTTTAGTTTAAAGGCTTTCTACAAATGATTAAACAATCAATACATCAAAATCTCTGCTTTTAGCTGTCATTTTTGAACATAGGTATTGAAAAGCGCGGCTGCTTCTGGCAGCACACTACTATAGCACTTACGAATTATTTGTTATACTGGCGCGCATATGAGCCGAATTGGCGCGAATACATGAGACAAGGTAAATAAGTATGCAAGCTTGGGTGATCGGTAATTGGAAACAGAATCCAGCAACTAGCCATGATGTTGATGCGCTGTTAGATGACCTGCTGACTAAGGTTGATGCTAAAAATCAAGCTAAAACGCCAACCTCTAGTAGTCAATGCACATTGATGGTAGCACCAAGCTGTATTCATTTGGCCGCAGTCAGTGCACGCTTAGCAAATAGTTCAATAATCAGTGCCGCTCAAGACGTGAGCGCTCATAGTGCAAGCACAGGCGCTTATACGGGAGACTGCTCAGCACAGCAAGTCGCAGATACAGGAGCCACTTGGACAATACTTGGTCACTCTGAGCGTCGCCAGTATCATAAAGAATCTCATGACTGTCTAATAAATAAACTGTCTCATGCGTTTTCTCAGAATCTTGGCGTGGTGTTCTGTATCGGCGAAACGCAAGAACAGTATGATAATGATCAAACACTTGACGTTATCAATGAACAACTCTCAGTGATTAAAAATATGCTTGCTCAGCAACCAGATTTAGCATCATCGTTATCTGAAAAGCTACTCGTCGCCTACGAACCTGTCTGGGCAATTGGTACTGGCAAAGTGCCGACTGTGGCAGAAGTGAGTAAGACTCATCAGCATATCAAGCAAACCGTTGCGGGCTTTGCTGACATAGCAGGTGCGATTACCGTACTGTATGGCGGTAGCGTTAATGCTGGTAATGCCGATAGCTTTGCTGCTGACCCTATGATTGATGGTGCTTTGGTTGGCGGGGCCTCATTGAAAGCAGATAGCTTCTTAGCGATCGCTGATGCTTTTAGTCAAGCGAATGCTTAATCGAATAAATAATGCTCAGATATCAGTATCATAGCTGATAGACAGTATGGTTTTACCAGTTGGTAAAAGTAGGTTTAACAGTACCCTTGCAATCGTGTACAATGCGCCTTATTTATATAATCGATTTGGCATTATCAGATGCTAGTCATTATTTTTATTAACTTTACGTTTTATTTTCCGTTATCAGTCGTCATTACGCGGCAAAAGAGGCCACCATGTTTACGTTTATATTAGCCCTGCATATTATCGTGGCCATTGCCATGATCGGCTTGATTTTGATACAGCATGGTAAAGGGGCAGATGCTGGGGCTTCTTTTGGTGCCGGCTCATCAGGTACAGTATTTGGCGCGGCGGGAACCGCCAACTTTTTGACGCGTGCGACTGCAGTATTGACGGTCATATTCTTTATTACCAGTATGACGTTGGCTGTTCATGCGCGTAAGCAAGCAGAAGATCAATTTCGTCTAGATGCACCGGTATCAGCACCGCAAACGCCGCGTCCATTGACTCAAAATCCTGAATAAATGGCTTTTGAGTAGTCAGCGCTTGCTATTTTGGTAGGTTACATTTACAATGCTTTTCTGTTTCCGCAAGTCCTTATCTATTAATGCCTACCTTACGCATTATATATAGTAGATAGGAAGTTAGAAAACAGAGTAGTAAAATGCGATTGTGGTGGAATGGTAGACACGCCATCTTGAGGGGGTGGTGGCGAAAGCTGTGGGGGTTCAAGTCCCCCCAATCGCACCAAGTTTCACAGACGCAGCATAGCGTCAGGTTGGATTTTTTAGTAGCAACCACTTAATTTATAATTATTTTAAATAAAGTGTTGACACTTCTACATTATCTCCCTATAATATGCGTTCTAGATTGATGCGGGGTGGAGCAGTCTGGTAGCTCGTCGGGCTCATAACCCGAAGGTCGTTGGTTCAAATCCAGCCCCCGCTACCACTTTTTATACTGATGTTTTGTACACTAAATTTGTCAGTACCGATTAACCCACCATAATGTTTGTGGGTTTTTTTGTATCTGAAGGTCAGTGTTATCGCGGTATCTATCCTACTTATGCTAAGCTCTAAGTCTATAGAGTACGATATTACTCGTCACTGGTCATCATCGGCCGCCACTGGCACGATGCTCCTTAAGCAACACTATCTTTTATTCCTCACGCTTTTATCGATAGTAGTGCTTTATAACTAATAAAAGCATTGTTTGGCTGAGCTTGATGTTTTTTAGGCTCGTCCCTATATAAACGCACAACACCTGTTATATGTTTGTGGTTTACCATTATATAATGACCGTAATTCTTACTATATATAAGTACGAAAAGAGCAAAGCTTTGATACGGTTTACTAAGTACGATAGATAAGCGAATAGGAAAATACAAAGAGATTATGAAGCTTTCGACTAAAGTTGCAGAACTGACTAATATTATTGCCCCTGCTGTGGCCGCTTGCGATGTGTCGCTATGGGGTATAGAATTTGCGCCACAAGGCCGCCGCTCTTTATTGCGCATTTATATTGAGGCACTGCCAGAAGAGCAAGCCCAAGATAAACACGTTACTATCGAAGACTGTGCCGCAGTGAACCATCAAGTAAGCGGTATTCTCGAAGTTCATGATCCTATCGCTGGTGAATATATTTTAGAAGTGTCTTCACCTGGTTTCGACCGTGCATTTTTCTCAGATGAGCAGATGCATGCCTATGTGGGTCAAACAGTAAGCTTACGTTTGATTCAAGCTATCGGCACAGGTGATCAAAAACGTCGTAAAGCAACAGGTACATTAGATAGTATCGATGATAAAGCTTTAAAACTGACGTCAAGCGATGGTGAGCAGTTTGAGATTGCATTAAGTAATATTGATAAAGCCAACTTAGTTTACGAAGATGCCTAAATACATATTATTAGGCAGCTGCTCATAGATTAGCAGTGTCATCTTCAAATAGCTTATGTGGCTTATAGCAACATCCAAATTATAAAATTTAAGTCAATTAAAAAATGATAGGACAGGTATAGCATGAGTCGTGAAATCTTAACGGTAGTAGAAACTGTCAGTAATGAAAAGGGCTTAAATCCTGAAGATATCTTTGAAGCCATAGAAGACGCTTTGGTGGTATCAACCAAGAAAAAAGTATATACCGAGCAGCCAGAAGTGGCTGTGCGAGTATCTATCGATCGTGCAACTGGCGATTATGACACTTATCGTTACTGGACCGTGGTTGCAGATGAAGACCATGAAATGCCTGCTTGTCAGCTTGCTATCACAGATCTTGATCAAGAAGAATGGTCAATTGGTGATATTAAAGAAGAGCAAATCGAATCGATTGAATTTGGTCGTATTGCGGCTACTCAAGCAAAACAGGTCATCATCCAAAAAATCCGTGAAGCTGAGCGTGCACTTGTTGCAGACGCTTTTGAGCCACGTGTTGGTGAAATGATGTATGGCGAAGTCAAGAAACAGACACGTGATGGCTATATTATTGACTTGGGCGACAATGCTGAAGGATACTTGTCACGCGATCAGATGTTGCCACGTGAGCAGCTACGTGCAAAATCGCGTATCAACGCTATCTTGTACCATGTAAACCGTGAAAACCGCGGTGCACAATTATTGTTATCTCGCACGCATCCTGAAATGCTATCAGCATTGATGCAAAAAGAAGTACCTGAGATCGCAGAACAAATTATTGAAATTCGTAACGTCGCTCGTCTACCAGGCACCCGTGCTAAAATAGCCGTGAAGACCAACGATCATCGTATTGACCCAGTTGGTGCCTGTATTGGTATGCGTGGTACACGTATCCAAGCAGTACAGCAAGAACTAGATGGTGAGCGTATCGATGTCGTGGTATGGTCAGATGATCCTGCTCAGTTTATCATCAGCTCTTTAGAGCCAGCTGATGTCAGCAGCATCATTTTAGATGAAGACACTCAAACAGCAGATATTATCTTTAGCACCAATGATCAGTTAGCGCGTGCTATTGGCTCTCAAGGTCAGAATGTACGTCTAGCCTCTGAGTTGACTGGTTATAAGCTTAATATGATGCTCGAAGAAGAGTACAAACAGCGTCAAGAAAACGAATCAAAAGCATTCATCGAATTATTTTATGAGCGCTTAGAAGTTGATCAAGACTTAGCACAGGCATTGGTTGATATCGGTTTTACCAGTATCGAAGAAGTCGCCTACGTGCCAGTTGAGACCTTCTATGACATCGAAGGCTTAGATGATGAAGCAATCGATATGATTCAAGAACGTGCTAAAGATGTCGTCATCGCTGACGAGCTGGTCAAACAACAGAACATGAAAGAGCCAAGTCAAGAGCTCCAAGAGCTTGAAGGTATGACAGTCAGCTGGGCCTATAAAATGGCGCAAAAAGACATTATTACCGTTGATGATTTGGCAGAACAAGCCGTCTTCGATCTAGAAGATATCGAAGGATTAGACTCTGAAACTGCAGGAAAACTCATCATGAAAGCTCGGGAATCTTGGTTCGATGAATAAGCGGTAACTGCATATCGCTGTCTTTTGGTGATATGCTATTGAGAATAAAGTGCTGATATCTATTTATAAGTATCAGCCTTAACCCAATCATTTGTAGCCAACAACTGAATTGAACATATAGCAAATAATAGACAGTAGGTGATAATAAATGGCAGATAAGACCGTCAAAGAACTGGCAGAAATGGTAGGCAAAACTACAAGTGCTGTAAAGCAGCAATTAGTAGATGCTGGCCTGCCTGCTCGCGCAGAGGATGACTTAGTCACTGAGCTTGAGCAAGAAAAGCTGGTGACGTATTTAAAACAAAGTCATGGTCAACAAGAAAAGCGTCGTATTAGTCTGAAGTCTAAGACTACTAGTACCGCGCGTGTGACTGGCTCTTCGGGCAAATCTAAGAGCGTCAATGTTGAAGTGCGTAAAAAGAAAGTATTCGAAAAGCCTGATCCAGAAAAAATGGCTGAAGAACTAGCAGCGCGTGAGCAGGCTCTCATTGAGTCTCAAGAACGTGCTGCCAAAGAAGCCGAAGAACGTGCCGCTACTAAGAAAAAAGCGGAAGAGCGTCAAGCGGCAACCTTAGCAGCGATGCGTGCAAGTCTAGGCTCTAGCAAAAAATCAGACGACAAAAACGATGATATCTCTACCTCAGTTGTCGTTAAAAAAGGCGGTAAAGCGAGCAAGGCCACTGTTGAAGTTAAGCCTAAAGAGCAGCCAAAGAAAAAAGTGGCTGCTACTAAGCCTAAAGTTGAAACCGCTGCTGAGCGTAAAGCTCGCGAGACTCGTGAGAAAGAAGAAGCGCGTCTGCGTGAAATCGAATTAGAGACCCGCCGTACTCAAGCTGAAGAAGCACAAAAGCGTACACTTGAGCAAATGCGCAAAATGGCTGGTAAATATACCGACCGTGAGCCTGTTACTGAAGTACGTAAAGATGAACCATTGGCTGAAGGTCTAGTTGGTGATGCATTAGAAGAATCATTTGAAAAAGAGCGTCGCGAAATCAAACGCGGTGCAAACAGCACTGGTACTCGTGGTCGTCGTCGTAAGAATCAAGATGAGCGTGAGATCAAAAACCGTAAAAACGGTTTGCGTTCAACACAAGCTTCACAGCATAAGTTTGAAAAACCAGTCGAAAAAATCGTTTATGATGTCGAAATTAGCGAGCAAATCTCAGTTGCTGATCTTGCACAGCGTATGGCGGTTAAAGCTCGCGAAGTCACCAAATTACTCATGAAAATGGGCGAAATGGCTCGTGAATCAGACACGATTGATCAAGCAACTGCAAGTTTGCTGGTTGAAGAGATGGGTCACAACCCAGTACCAGTCAGTGATACCAAAGTGGAAGACGATCTACAAGATGCGGTTGATGAGCGTAGCAGTAACGTTCAAACTCGTCCGCCAGTAGTAACCATCATGGGCCACGTCGATCATGGTAAGACATCACTGCTTGATAAAATTCGTGAAACGAAAGTTGCGAATGGTGAAGCGGGTGGTATTACTCAGCATATTGGTGCTTACCATGTAAAAACCGAGCGCGGTGTTATTACTTTCCTTGACACCCCAGGTCACGCGGCCTTTAGCGCCATGCGTTCACGTGGTGCTCAGGCGACTGATATTGTTGTACTTGTTGTCGCAGCTGATGATGGCATGATGCCGCAAACGGCAGAAGCGATTGATCATGCACGTGCTGCTGGTACGCCGATCATTGTCGCTATCAACAAAATGGATAAACCAGGCGCTGATCCTGACCGTGTTCTTAATGAATTGACAACGAAAGAAGTCATCTCAGAAGAATGGGGTGGTGATACACCAATGGCACGTATCTCAGCCAAAACTGGTGAAGGTATTGATGACTTACTAGAATTTATTAGCTTACAAGCTGAGTTAATGGAGCTAGAAGCGCCACTAGACGGTGCTGCACAAGGCGTGGTTATCGAATCAAGACTTGAAAAAGGTCGTGGCCCTGTCGTTAGCGTCCTAGTTAAGAAAGGCACATTGAAGCAAGGCGACTTGGTTCTAGCTGGTGAGCATTATGGTAAAGTTCGTGCACTAACTGACGAGCATGGTCAACGTATCAAGTCGGCGGGTCCGTCTATTCCTGTAGAGATTTTGGGCTTGCCTGAAACACCTGCTGCTGGTAGCGAGTTCCTAGTTGTGACGGATGAGAAAAAAGCTCGTGAAGTTGCGGACTTTAGAACCAACCGTGAGCGTGAGCGTCAACTTGAACGTCAAAATGCCATGCGTTTAGAGAGTATGTTCGATCAAATGGGTCAAGGCGATGTGTCATTCTTGAACATTGTATTGAAAACAGATGTACGTGGTTCACTTGAAGCACTACTAGCTGCATTGAACGAGTTGTCTACTGATGAAGTAAAAGTCAGAGTCATCAGTTCAGGCGTTGGTCCTATCTCTGAGTCTGACGTAACACTTGCAGAATCTAGCGAAGCGGTATTGTTAGGCTTCAACGTCCGTGCAGATGCCACCGCACGCCGTAAAGCAGATACTGCTAACATGGATATTCGCTACTATAGTGTCATCTATGGTTTGATCGACGATGTGAAATCTGCAATGAGCGGTATGCTGGCTCCTGAACATCGTGAGAAAATCCTTGGTGTTGCAGACGTTCGTGAAGTGTTCCGTTCTAGTAAGTTTGGTGCGGCTGCTGGTTGTATGGTGGTTGAAGGTACAATCTATCGCAACAAACCTATCCGCGTATTGCGTGATGACCAAGTTATCTTTACTGGTCAATTGCAATCATTACGTCGCTATAAAGAAGACGTCAATGAAGTACGTACTGGTATGGAATGTGGTCTGGCCGTTCGTGGCTATGATGTCGAAGCTGGCGATAAGATCGAAGTCTTTGAAATTCAAGAGTTCGCACGTACTATCTAAAGCCGCTGTTCGATAGGAGAGTATGTAGCAATGCAATATGCCAAATGTGCTGAGCATGCTAAATATTCTGTCGATATTCAGCTGTACTTAGGCCTATCAGGTACACCCTGCTAGGCCTTTTTTAGCAAATATCATCACTACATTTTTTAGCAAACAGTTCTATATATTAATAACAATAAGCCCATTAAAGTAAGGTAACAACATGAACCAACGTTTACAACGCTTATCCGATCAGATCCAGCGTGAGCTTGCTGTTCTTATTCGTGATGAAGTCAATGATCCTCGTTTGACTGGCTTTGTCACAATCTCCAGTGTCAAAGTCAGCCCAGATTTAGGCTATGCAGATGTCTATGTCACTATCATGGAGCCTGAGCTCAATGATGCCATGACTAAGACCAATCACGAAGAAAGCGTCAAAGTACTGAATAAAGCAGCAGGATTTTTGCGTACGGAGCTGAGCCATAGCCTAAAAACACGTACTACGCCGCGTCTACGCTTTCACTATGATGAAGTGACTGCTCGTGGTAACTACATGATGGACTTGATCAGTAAAGCCGTCACTAAAACTGAGCAAAACGAGAATGACGAGTAAATTATTATTATGTCTATAGCGTCTAAGCAAGTTGATAAAAAAGCCAACAAAGCACCTGAAAAAATAAAAGTTTCAGGTGTTATCTTGGTGGACAAACCCAAAGGTATGACTTCACAGCAAGTTGTGTCAAAAGTGAAGTATTTGTTTAAGTCACCGATACACGATAGCAAAAAGGCTGGTCATACTGGTACGCTTGATCCGATGGCAACTGGTTTACTGCCGATTTGCCTAGGCGAAGCGACCAAGTTTAGTCATTATCAACTGGATGCTGATAAGTCTTATCAAGCAACGATTTTGCTGGGTAGTCAAACCGATACGGGTGATGCAGACGGTCATGTGGTGGCACAATCTGCTATTTCAGCATTTGATGATTTTTCATTGGCTACTATCGCACAGCAGTTTCTGGGCCCTCAGCAGCAGATACCACCGATGTATTCAGCATTAAAAAAAGATGGCAAAAAACTGTATGAGTATGCCCGTGCTGGTATTGAAATCGATAGGCCACCGAGAGATATTACTATTAAGGCGATTGAGCTGCATGCGATTGATGATACACAGATTCGTTTGACAGTCACTTGTACCAAAGGGACTTACGTACGTGTGTTAGCAGAGGATATCGCGAAAACATTGGGTACGCTTGGACATTTAACGGCATTGCGTCGTACGCA
Source organism: Psychrobacter piscatorii (assembly GCF_904846415.1). GTDB lineage: Bacteria > Pseudomonadota > Gammaproteobacteria > Pseudomonadales > Moraxellaceae > Psychrobacter > Psychrobacter piscatorii. The sequence continues at coordinate 124,963 of NZ_CAJHAR010000007.1, forward strand.
AGTCGGTAATTTTAGTATTGATGAGTCTATTGCACTATCGGCTTTAGAAGATAAAGATTTAGATAGCCGACACTCTCAGTTATTGCCTGTCGATGCGTGCATTGATATCGATGCTGAATTGATATTGACTGAAGAACAATGCGCGCGCGTACATATGGGACAGCGCTTAAACGTATCCGATAGCTTGACAGGTAAGCTTAGAGATTATGTCGCAAGCAATGCTGCTTATCAAATATCCAATGGTAGTGAAGCAGAAACTAATACTGTTAGTTCTGATATTGGTACTGAAGACAGCATTGACATCTCGCAGCCTTTAGAGCACGAGCTACCTGTTGATATACGCTTGCTAAATGAGCAAGGAGAATTTCTGGGATTGGGAGCCGTTAGCCTCAATGGTCGATTACAGCCTAAAAAGTTGATTCAGCGCTGATAATAGAGTGATTGCTATAGCTAATCTGTTAACTGAGACCTATTCAATTTACTAATAGTTTACACTAATCACATACCGTCACATTTTATTGCAGGTTTCACCTATGGTGAAACCTGTTTTTTTTGTACAGTAGATATACCAGCTAGGGAAAGCTGGATCAAAAAAATGGAAGAATGATATAACAATAGAAAATAAGAATAAAAAAGCATGTAGAAAGGATGTTCTTTAATAAGAAAAAATACGTCAGAGGATGACTATTATTAACGCAATAATCATTTATCAAATAATAATAAACAACAAAAACTATATAATAATAAATTCGATTATAAAAATTCAAATGTAAATAAACAGAAACAAGTATAAATAGAAAAGGAATATCATGAAAACGATCGCTTTTTTACTACACAATAACTTTGAGCAAGCAGAATACGAAGACGTTAATAATCAATTAAAAGACAAAGGTTATAAGACCCTTCTGATCACTACTAATAAAGACAAAGAAGTGCAGGCTATGCAGCAGGATGTAGATAAAGGTGATACCTTTACTGCTGATATTTTCGTAAAAGATGCAAATGTTTCTGATTATGATGCATTAGTATTACCAGGTGGCACGGTTAATGCGGATACGATCCGTGGTAACAAAGAAGCTCACAAGATCATCAATGCCATCAATGATGCAGGTAAACCATTAGCTGTCATATGCCATGCCTCTTGGGCACTTATCAACACAGGTATTGCAAAAGGCAAAACACTGACCGCCTATCATACGCTGCAAACAGATTTAGAAAATGCTGGTGCAACGTACGTCGACAAAACAGTACAGGTCGATGGCAATTTAATTACTTCGCGTAATCCAGATGATATTAGCAACTTTGTCGATGCCATTGATAAAGCACTATCTTAATTTTTTCTTCATCTATTAAAAGATGAGGTATCTAAACCTTTCAACTATTTATAACTACAACTAAGGAAAATATTATGTCTAACTCTAACCCAAACGATACCAAGCTTGAGCAACAACGTGCTGAATCGGCAACCGCCGCTCTTAAGAGTCAAACTGAAGATAACCATACTGAAAACAGCGAAGCAGCAGCAGACCGCATTGCTAGTAATCTAGAAAGTGCTAAAGAAGACAAATAGTATTTCTGTGTCATTCACTATAGGATGGCACAACTGCATTTGGCTTTAGCTTAGTATCAATAATTATCTTAGTATCGGTAAAATAGATATTTTAAAAAATAATAATGTAGGAGCTAACATGAATAACTCAACAGATAATATGGATGCGCAACAAAAAAAAATTCAGCAATTATCAGAAGACATTAATCCTAGTGAGGATGCTACTCCTGATAGTTTGGCAGAAGTCACCACAGCGTCACCACTTGACGATGACGAGCTAGGTGGCAATGCAACACAAGATGATGTTAACAAATAAGCAAATTTTATGATCTGTTGATGAGTTGTCTTCCCATTAAGGCCAAATCCAAATTTACAAGTATTATGAAAAACTGCTGCTAGTTCAGCAGTTTTTTGTTATAATTGCCCTCACATTTAAATCAAGTTTTGAATAATGTATGTTGGTTAGATCGACACCTTAACTAGGTATTGGCTTTGACTAGTATAACGCATACGTTCAAACGTGTTAAATGGTCGTTATCTTTAACTGAACTTGTCGTACACTAGGTCAACTCTAGTAATGCAGGGTTGTCCTGAATGGCGCGCAAGTTATTTTATTTACTATTCTACTGCTTTTAATCTGACTCAAATTGTAGTCTGTTTTTAAAGTTTTTAGCATTGCCGGAGATATTTATGCTAACTAATACCGATCGTGAACAAATCATCGCTCAATACCAACGTGGCGAAAATGACACTGGCTCTCCAGAAGTTCAAGTAGCTTTGTTGAGCGCTCGTATCAACGATTTGCAGAACCATTTCAAAGCACATAAAGCTGACCATCATAGCCGTCGCGGTCTTATCCGTATGGTTAACACGCGTCGTAAATTGCTTGATTACCTAAAAGGTAAAGATCTTGGTCGCTATACCACTCTTATTAGCCAGTTAGGTCTACGTCGCTAATCTAACGACAATAGTACGAGTGGGTGATAAAACAAAAGACGCCATTATATGGCAGAATTTTAAAATTTTTACTAACCGCTTGGAACTTGTTTGTTGTTATCGATAAAATAGATTTTTCTAAAAACGGTGTGGAATAGTTTCACGCCGTTTTTTTATGCTTATTCATTTTGAAAGCTATGTTTAGATAGCACCATTTGTCTAAAACACATCAAGGTCGACAAACATAAGCGACCAAAAATAGGGATAATGATGCTGATTGGGCGTTAAAATCAGTATTTCCTATCGATAACGGCTCTGTTCTGCAATTAATTGGTCAATGGCTATAAATCACTGTAAAATAATGCCTTGTGAGTTCGATAGTATATCTACTGAATATATAGCGACTACTGATAAAGTACTTGTCTCTTAGCTTATTGCGTGAATAGCTGATTCTTAAGAGCGTAGAAATAGCCTAGACGGTTTTTAGCGCCGAAGTCTTTTGACTTAATGTCTGTTTGATAGTATTTATAGTAAAGCCAAAATTGAACGACCAAATATACATAATAGTACGATGTCTAGCACGAAAAGATATATGAAATAATTAGGTAAAGTTATTGGCATTGATTGAGATGATTTCTAATAGAGAGATTGTCAGTTAATGACCATATACACAGAATTTTAATGACAGATATCAGATTTTCTGAAACTGATATCACTTTTGTCAGTCAACATTAGGAAGATTATATGACAATGTTTAATACCATTAAGCGTGAATTTCAGTACGGCGACCAGCAGGTCGTTATCGAGACAGGACGTATTGCTCGTCAAGCAAACTCTATTTTAGTACACATGGGCGGCGTGACCGTACTTGTCGCAGCAGTCGTAAAATCAGAGGCCAAAGAAGGTCAAAACTTCTTTCCATTGACCGTAAACTATCAAGAAAAAATGTATGCAGCGGGTAAAATCCCAGGTGCTTACGGCAAACGTGAAGGCCGCGCGAGCGAGTTTGAAACGCTAACCTCTCGCTTAATCGACCGCCCGATTCGTCCGCTCTTCCCTGAAGGTTATGTAAACGAGATTCAAATCACTGCGACAGTTGTATCATCAGATAAAACGCAGTCTGCAGACATCGCTGCATTAATCGGTGCTTCAGCCGCATTGGCTATCTCTGATGCGCCATTCAATGGCCCTGTCGCTGCCGCTCGTGTTGGTTTTATTAACGGCGAATACGTACTAAACCCAACGACTGAGCAGCTTGAAACCAGTGATCTAGATTTGGTCGTGGCTGGTACGAAGTCAGCGGTATTGATGGTTGAGTCTGAAGCGGCTGAGTTGTCAGAAGATCAAATGTTAGGTGCGGTATTATACGGTCATCAGCAGCAGCAAATCGTTATCGACAATATCGCGTCAATGGCGGAAGAAATTGGTACTGCTAAGCAGCAGTATTCTGCGCCTGAGCGTGATCAAGCACTGACTAGCAGCATGAAAGAGCAGTTCGGTGAGCAAGTTGCGGATGCATACACCATCACTGATAAGCAAGAGCGCTACACGAAGCTTGATGAGATCAAACAATCAATCATTGATACGCTTGCTGGTGATGCTGAGTCAGAAACTTATGCCGATACTGTGTCTGAGTTAAAAGAAATCTACAACGACCTTAAATATCGTACCGTTCGTGACAATATCTTGTCAGGCAAGCCACGTATCGATGGTCGTGATCCTGAGACGGTTCGTGCGCTTGACGTACAAGTGGGCGTATTACCATATACACATGGTTCAGCGCTGTTTACCCGCGGTGAGACGCAAGCATTGGTTACAACCACGCTTGGTAACAGCCGTGACGTCAACATGATTGACTCATTAGGTGGCACGATTCGTGACCATTTCATGTTGCATTACAACTTCCCGCATTTCTCAGTGGGCGAGACAGGCCGTGAAGGTATTCCAAAGCGTCGTGAAATCGGCCATGGTCGCCTTGCACGCCGCGGTGTCCAAGCGATGCTACCAGATAGCGAACGCTTCCCATATGTCATCCGTGTGGTATCAGAAATCACTGAATCAAACGGTTCATCTTCTATGGCGTCTGTTTGCGGTGCAAGCTTGGCATTGATGGATGCAGGCGTACCATTAAAAGCACCAGTTGCTGGTATCGCGATGGGTCTGGTTAAAGAAGGTGAGCGTTTTGCTGTCTTGTCAGATATCTTAGGTGACGAAGATCATCTAGGTGATATGGACTTTAAAGTAGCCGGTTCTAAAAACGGTATCACTGCACTACAGATGGATATCAAGATTGAAGGTATTACTCCTGACATCATGGAGCAAGCGCTTAAACAAGCCCACGCTGGCCGTATCCATATCTTGGACGCAATGAACCAAGTATTGCCTGAGAGCCGTACTGAAATCAACGCTCATGCCCCGAACTATGCTGTTATCGAAATCAACCCAGACAAGATTCGTGACGTTATCGGTAAAGGCGGTGCAACTATCCGTCAACTAACCGAAGAGACTGGTGCGGTTATCGATATCGATGACGCTGGTACTATCCGTATCTTTGGTGAAAACAAAGCAGCTACTAAAGCCGCTATCGGTAAAATCGAAGCGATAACTGCTGAAGTTGAAGTTGGCAAAACTTATGAAGGTACGGTTGCTCGTATCGTCGACTTTGGTGCATTTGTGAATGTTTTACCAAACACTGATGGTTTAGTACATATTTCACAAATCGCAGAAGAGCGCGTGGAAAATGTATCTGATTATCTAAAAGAAGGTCAGGTCGTTAAAGTGCTTGTGCAAGACGTTGATAACCGTGGTCGTATCAAGCTAACTATGAAAGGTGTTGAGCAGAACTAATACTCAACCTTTGATGTAGTCTGATCTATAAAAACCGCCTTGAGATACTCTTTGTGAGTGCTCAAAGCGGTTTTTTTATGGGCGCAAAAAAATGATGGCTATCTAAAAAGTCACTTATAAATCGATATTTTTGGGCACATGTATATCGATACGCAGCTTTGGCAGACCTTGTAAGTGCTCAGTCAGTAATGGCAACGTAGCAGTCTGCCAATCTAGAGGTAGCGAGTTTATACTCCCATTTTCATTAGATATAGCATCGCGTGGATTATCGGAGATAAGCGGACGAGCGAGTAATGCAACTCTGCGTATGCCTTGGTAGCGTATAAGCGGAATTAATTGCTGCTGCAGGTCGATCAAAGCCGCGATGAGCCAACGCGGCCGTGCAGGATGGTATGGGTGGTTTGATATAACAAGGTTGGCTATATAACTTGGTTGATTGCCGTTACTACTGATGCCAAGACCAGATTGCTCACGTGTGCGCTTGTGCAGTAAGCAGCTGCCAACACTCAGACTGCCATCACGGCACGCGCTATGATAACGATAATAGTTATCAGGAAATAATGTTTTGGCTCGCGCGAGCACAGGGTCTAGAATGACACCAGCGTTATTGACAGGTAAAACAAGCAGCTGTGCATTGCTATTTAAAATAGAGGCATGTGTGAGTTGTAGAATCGCCATTATAGACCTCTTTGTGAAAGTCCTGCGTTTATTGTGTCGCTGTACTAGCAGGGCTATCCGCTTCTAATTGTGCTATCTGCTGTTCAAGTAGAGCGATTTGTTCGGCTTTCATATCGGTTAGCTGTTTATTCATTGCCAATTGTTCAGCAGCCAACTTTTCTTGTTCAGCTAAGCGTTTACGTTCGTCCTCTAAACGATCAATTTCTTCTTTGGCTAAGCTGTCCGTCTTTGGCAGAGGCGCATTTAAAATAGCTTTAGGATTTGGCGTTTCAACACGCTTATCGTCGTTTGCATTGGCGCTTTCATCAGTGGTAATGCTGTCAGTGAGTACAGTGTCAGGCTCGTCAGTTATGACATCTAGAGTTGAAGCCGCTTGAGCCGCCTCGGTTTGCTCATTCATCGTAGGTGGTTGGCTGACAGGTAAAACCACTTCTGGCTCGGGTTTTACCCAAAGTAAGTAACCAATAGCAATGAGTATCACCGCAAAAATAAGTACTACCCAAACGCGTCGGCCTGCTTGCGCAGTTTTTGCTTTAGAAGACTTGGTCGATACAGGGCGCGTTTTTTTACGGTTCATATTATGATCAATTGATGGCAAGAATATAAGTAGACCTACTATAACCCCAGTTCGGGATAAGGGCTCAAAAAAAAGATAAAAAAAGAAGTCCGAAGTTGCTAAAGTGAGTTTACCAAGACAAACTTCACAACAAGGACTTCTTACATGGACAACCTAACCGAACTATAC